>JBGCGD010000051.1:0-100190 GCA_045110515.1 Granulosicoccus sp.
TTGTTCGAACGTATTCCGTATTGGAACATCCGTTCCGCTAGTACCAATAAGATTACTAGCTCGGAAGTTCGTCGTTAGTTGTGTATTGTTTTGGAGACTGGCAAGCGACGGCTAAGGCACCAACCAAGCGTTACCACACTAAGTACAATTAGCATTCAACCGGAGCGCTGGAGACTACTAAGGCTCCTCCCCGCCCACAATTGATCGAGGAAGCACAACCGTCAATTCAGCTGATGCTGCGAGTAGTTGTGCCCATTACTCCAAGACCGCTTTGAGCAGAGACACTGATTGTTCCAACGCGAGTTTAGGATTGAGCCCGTATCGACCGGCTGTCATCTCTAGTGTGAGTAATCCGTTGAAGCCTTGGCCATCCATGTAGTGAAGATATTTCTCCATCGGAAGCTCTCCATCGCCCCATGCCAAATGAGAGACAGAGCGAGGAACTGCATCGACGAAGTGGCAATGGATTATCGTATCGCCATAAAGGTCAAAATGGTCTTCAGGTTCTTCCCCCGCAATCGCCATCGCACCAGTGTCCAAGGTAGTCTTCAAGTTAGATGAATCAACCTCGTCCAGGATTCTTCTTACATCTGGAGCCGTTAGAACAAGGTTCGTTTCCTGGGGCTTTAACGACTCCGTCACGCAAAGTACACCGAGCGACTGCGCGTAGGAGACGATTTCCCTGAGTGCCTCGATTGATCGACACAGGGGCATAGCCAACTACTTCGTCAGTGTCGACGGCGACCAACCAGTCGTGAGTATCTAAAACTGCATTAATTCGATTTGAAATATCGTCGGTACTTGGAGTTTCAATTTCAAATGAAATAGCTGTATGTTCAACAATTGGCCTATATATATCCAGTATTTGGTCCGCATCCGATTCAGTGGCTTGTCGTATTTGAATGTTCATGTGCGATGGGATAAATTTAGCTGACTGGAAGTTTTATTTTTGGGCTTGTTGACAATGCCATGAATGTTCAACTCGTGACAAACAATGCTGCCTTGGTTCTCTAACTATTCTGCATTTTCTCTTTTATCCAAACTCTCAGATCTCCAATTTTTTCAAAACCAAATACAGACAATGTAGCTATTTCGTTCTCATCGCCATACCCAACAATCCCTTTCGATGAATGCGTCTCGACCACGGCAGCCAGGCAGGTTAACAACGCATCCCCCGTACCAAAAATATTTGAGATACCCACGCTCCCCTCGCTGTGGTTTATCACTAGCCCAGATAAGACATCACCCCCTTGTGTAGCGTAAATGAGCTCGACGCACTCATCAGCGGCTATCGAGGAATTGAATATTCCGTCTCCTTGCCCCCAGCCCGAGACCCAGTACCGCAAATCGGCCTGACTATTCACGGTTCTTAACTCGAGTTTTGACTCTTTGTGTTTCGTTACATTCTTGCCTGGCGGACGACAATACCAATGGGCCTGAAAAGCGGACCTGAACCCAAGATCTTCTAATTTAAGTTCGTCAAAGCTATTTTTAACGCCCGAACCAGCAGGCAAATTAGGCGCGATAGACTCAATGACGTCATCAATCTGAATGCCCTTCTGCATGGTGATAACGTTTGGGTAAAAACGTGGCATGGAGTACCCAGTGCTCCATACCGACTCGTTGTAATTGGTTGCGACTCCGTGAGCAGTAGCCATTGCAGTGCACAAGTTTGCGTTATTAACAACTGCTTCTTTCAGCCAACGTTTCTCCATTCGGCGAGATTAACCTACGGTACACATTAGCTCAAGACGCTGGCTGAAACCCGTCAGTCAGGAATCTTGACAACATTCGGCCTCTGTATTATTTTCAGTCACGCATGGATACTATTCGCAACATAGTTTTAGCCCTTAAACCGGTTTCACTTAAACCGGCGCTTAAACCTGCGCACGCATAGGATCCGGCACTCTCCTTTCCATACTCCGGCGGTCCTTTGTGACCCCTGGAATATCCTAGCTTGAAAGTCACATTTGATCGCCTTTACTGAGGATTACTCATGTTTGAAGGTTCATATGTGGCGCTGATTACGCCAATGATGACAAACGGTGCAGTTGACGAAGCCGCTTTGCATCGTTTGGTCGAATGGCACATTAGCGAAGGTACTAGCGGTCTGGTTCCAGTTGGAACGACTGGCGAATCCCCAGTATTAACGCATGAAGAGCACTTGCGAGTAATTGAGCTGGTCACCGATCAAGTTGCTGGTAGAATTCCAGTCATTGCCGGTTGCGGATCTAACAACACAGCAGAGGCGTTGCAACTTCATGAGCATGCATTCCAATCAGGAGCGAACGGCGCGCTTCACGTAACCGGCTACTACAACAGGCCTAGTCAGGAAGGGATATACCGGCATTTCGAAGCTCTGAGTGAAAAAAACGATCTTCCCATCATCGTCTACAACATTCCCCCAAGAGCAGTCGTTGATATCACAGTGGAGACGATGGCGCGGATTTCTCAACTGCCCACGGTGGTCGGTGTGAAAGATGCGACAACGGATCTCGCACGTCCTGCACTAGAAGCCATGCATATAAGCAAGCCGTTTAGTTTTCTGTCTGGAGAGGATGCAACGGCCGTGGCTTACAATGCAGCAGGTGGCAAGGGTTGTATTTCAGCTACCGCAAACGTAATGCCTGCATATTGCTCAAAAATGCAGAATGCTTGTTTATCAGGTGATTTTCCTACGGCGATGGCTATTCAACGTAAACTGATGCCACTCCATGCAGCCCTCTTCGCAGAGCCTAGCCCGGCCGGTATCAAGTACGCATGCTCAAAAATCGGGTTATGTGAGGATCATGTACGACTTCCGATGGTGCCGATATCTGAAACGACAAAAAATACTATTGATTCAGCTCTTAGTACCTTAGGTGTTATGTAGTTACAGAGACCGTATGATTCACCCGGGCTGACCTGTCAATCTTAGCTATCGGCGATGGTTTAGTAGGTATGCAAATAAGCTGAATAATGAACGACCAGAGCTTAAAGGCATTTTCGTATCAATGGCTGAGCCGTACTAGTTTGGTAGTGATAAATTTGTAAGAACACCGTTGAGCGAACTATTGAAAAATAAGACAGTGAGCACTAGACGGATAATCCGAGGTTAAACATTTAGCTATTTTTAGTTAATTGAATATTTAATGAACAAGCAAAAAGCAGTGACCTTTTTTGAATGGTCAGGTTCCATTTTAGCAATGGCATACGCGCTACTCATCGCGTCGAACACTGGTAATGAAATCCTCGGATTTTCGTTACTACTGCTATCCGCAGTGCTATTTGGCGCCTGGGGTTTCATTGACAAGCGTTGGGCATTTTTTGCACTGCAATTCTTTTATGCAGCGTCTGCCATCATGGGTTTAGTCAGATGGAGCTAGTAGCAGCTTAGTCCCGATTAATAGTGACATAACGATGTCCAGCACACTAAGCAGGCATTTGCTGGGTAGCGCAATGAATACCGCCGCCCACCTCACCAAGCGCATCGACGTTGAGGCTGACAACCTCTCGATTTGGGTAATGTTGTTGGAGCGCTTCTAAAGCTCTCTCGTCGGCTTCAGCGTCACCAAACTGGGCAGCCACGATTCCACCATTACACGCATAGTAGTTGGCGTATGAGGCAACAAATTCTATATCATCCACCCGGCGGTATTCAGGCTCCGATATAACGTCAACGTCTAGATCCGCCGCTAAAAGCGCGTCATAGGTCTCAAGGGCTGCACGATGAAAAGGATCCTGCCTATCTGGTGTTTGAGGTAAATTAATAAGCACACGCCCAGCCGAGGTAAATCGCGCCAAGCTATCAATATGATAGTCGGTGATGTCTTCATCCCAAACCCCTGGCGACCAAATCATAGTTTGGGCACCATAAGCAGACAACAATCGCTTTTCTATCTCAGCACGGGAAAGCCCCGGGTTACGGTTGTCATTCACCCACGAACTTTCATGCGCCATTAGTAGACCATGACCATCATGATCTACACCTCCAGCCTCGCCCACCAATCCACTAGACACTAACGGAATATCTAGCCGCTTAGAGATGTGTGCTGCTATCTGAGCGTCATTCGAGTGGGTCTGCTTATCCCCCCAACCATTAAATTGCAAATGACTAATAACCAATTTGCCGTCGCTATCCTTGGCAAACAACGGACCTGAATCGCGGCACCATAAATCGTCTGTAGGTATGTCCCATAGCTCAACCCCGTTGGACACCACACTGCGTACCTGACGATGATGTTCCTCAGCAGCCAACAGTACGACGGGTTCAAATTCGGAAATTGTATTGGCTATATCAGCGATCGTTTGCTGAATTATTTCTTGAAATATCCGGTCGCGATAAACACGTCGGCTAACAGGCCATTGCATGAAGGTTCTTTTGTGAGGACTTTCCTCAGGCGGCACATACAGTTTGCTGTCGCGCATAGGCTGTAAATTTCTACCAAAAACTGTTGAAGCACACAACGCTGCCCCGCCTGCTAATACCTGCCTACGTTTCATGGAAAAGCCTACGCTCGTGAGTTCTACTCGGTGATAGTAGCAAGAGAACACACGTGCTAGGCCATCATCACCACTAGCAACCAAAATAGCTCTGAAAGGTAGCTACACGCAGACGATGAATAGTGGCTCATGATGGCTATTACTGAGTGCCGTAGCCATCAAGGAATAGTCTGTACACTCGATTGCTGGTTGGATCTCAACCACATCGATGAACAATGGCCGAGGCTTAGCTCACCCCGGCCACATCAGTTTCTCTACAAGCTTCCCTAAAAAGCTTAGCCTCTAAGTAACGTGCCGCCCACTTGATTTGGGAAGTAGTCTTCGCAGCTACCTTCGCGATTGACATCACCGGTTGCGCAGTGCAGACCACCGCCAAACGGATACGCATCACGGAAAGGTACAGGGATGACATTCATGCCCAGTTTGTCCATTTGATCTTGTTGATAGACCTCACTCGCTTCTACAACAACCGTCTTATGATCGAGTATGAGGCAGTTCATAGATAACCAAGTGCTGGAATAGCACAGCGGTGGCGGCTGATTGTGAGAAGGAGGCGCCGCGTCAACAATTTCCCAATCATTCGCTTCAAAAATCTTACGCTGCGCTTCTGGCAACCGACGATTCGGGTTGTTAATAATTAAACCTGGACGTAACGGGACGAAGGTCGCATCAATATGAATCGGGTACGGGTCGCCAGGGAAGTTGACAGCGTGAACACGATGATCCGGAAAATGACGTTGCAGCCATTCCATGCCTCGGCGGTTGGTTGTTAGACCATGCTGAACAAACAGGTCTTTGCCTAAACGGCAGACGTCAGCTGCGTCAAACAATGGCTCATGCTCTGTAGTAACAAAGTCCAGTGCAGCAGTACGGCTTAAGCGCTCTTCGATGGTGATTTCGTCGAAATAGCCAGCCTGGAAAGAGCGTTCATCAAGGCGTGGACGCGGCGCTTGTTCCCAGCGGAAGTTCGGGTCTTCATCGAAATAGCGCTGCATGAGGTCGTGGTAGGCAAGATATTCGAAGTATCGGCACCGAAATGACATGGGCGCTGAAAGAATCTCACTTCCGATAGTCAACAGGACATCGCGTGGTGGCATACAGCCAAACTGACTGGCTGTTGAAAAATCGGGAGTATTGACGGCCTGGTTCCACTGAATTGGCGTGGGTCGATCGACTTTGACCCCTCGCTCTTCCAGCGTGGCCGCGAGATGGTCTAGCTGCGCATTGGCTTTTTCTACGGTCTCCAGAGGGCGCGGGCCCCACATGCCACGCATATCGCTGTCTTCAGGAACTTTGGCCTCTGTAGCCGGCTCGCTGGGAGGTATGCAGGTATGATCAGCACGACCGACAATGACGTGCTTCAACGGGTCAAATTCATTCCAGGAATTGACAACAGTTTTACTCATGGGATTGACTCAATGCGTAGACAAACGACGGTAGTTTAACCAGATGGACCAAAACGCGTCTTTCTCGCGTACGACACGTATGAGATCTGGGCAATGCCCGCATTATCGCACTTATAAATTGCCAAAATCCAGAGTCATCGCGACAAGATCCCGGCCCCGCTTTCAGCCACATAAAAAACGGTCAATCATTGCACTCTTGGCCACCCAAAGGCCGGTTTGCTATGTTAGTTAACAAGCCCCGTTAAGCGGCTAGAATTGAAATCATTCATGGCTTTGTGGGCCACCCCATGACGAGGTATTAGTACCGAAAAAATCGTTTAATCGCTCGCCAATTTCAAGCAGAAATACCCCATATACTATGCGCTTAAACGACAACCAATAGCCGTCAAAAAGGATTCTGTATGCTCTCGCCCGTCAATAAACCAGTGCAGCTTGCACTCGTGATGATGTTCACCCTGTTACTACTCGCCGGTTGCTCATCAGGCTCCAGTACCGCACCAACAGCTACCGCTCCACAAGACCAAAGCTCCGATGGGCCTCCTGCAACAGTCGACGATGGCACAACGACTAATCCGACCGATACGACCATAGAGGTGGATCAATCCATTACGTCAGTTAACTTCAACATCACCGTCCCTGCATATTCCTCAAATGCCCTTCAAATTAGAATCCTTTGGGGTGATGTGGACTTAAATGCGTCATGGGTCGGCGATGAACAATGGTCAGCTTCCACCCAGTTACGCGCCAACACCAGCCATCAATTGCTGGTTACTTTCTCAGATAATAATGGTGAAATTCCATTGGCAAGCTACGAACAAACATTGAGTACGGGCAGCAACGATTCCGTTGTCGTTACCGTACTTGATAATCAGTTTGACTCAGCGCGTTGGGATAGCGACAACGATGGTGACAGCAATCTTGATGAACTACTTGCGGGCACTAACCCTTTAGATTCACCCAAGGTGCTGCTGTTTAGTGAAACTGAAGTGTTTCGTCATGACTCCACCGAAACCGCTCTGCTCGCATTAGAGGAAATTGCAGCGGCGGCCAACATACGCAGCGAGCGTGCAAACGATTCTACCGACATCTTTACCCGTGAAAACCTTGCTGACTATGATGCGGTAGTCTGGGTGATGACGTCCGGTGATGTACTTAATGCCAGCGAGCAGGCAGCATTCGAAAACTATATACAACTCGGTGGTGGCTATGCCGGTATTCATGCTGCCAGCTTTACTGAATACGAATGGCCCTGGTACGGACGCCTTGTAGGCGCTTATTTCGATACCCATCCTGAGATACAAATAGCCACGCAAATAGTGGAAGATGGCGAGCATATCTCCACCGCTCATTTGGGCACGATGTGGACACGTACAGATGAATGGTACGATTACTTAACTAACCCGCGCTCTGAAGTGAACGTATTGCTTACGTTGGATGAAAACACCTACTCCGGCGGCACTATGGGCAACGATCACCCAAGTGCTTGGTATCACGACTACAATGGCGGACGATCCTGGTACACAGGCGGCGGCCATACCGAAGAAAGCTACTCAGAGCCAGACTTCCGGGCTCATTTGTTGGGTGGTTTACGCTATGCAGCAGGCATTGAATGAAACCCGCATCAAATCGATTTGATATTACAGACAACACGGCCACCATGTTGGCTGTCGTGACCACCGGCAACGGTGGATACGACAAATTGGAATACAAGGCTGTACCCATCCCGGAACCCGGCCCGGATGAAGTACTGCTGCAAGTCTTGGCAGCGGGTGTTAACAACACCGAAATCAATACCCGCTTAGGATGGTATTCGTCGAGTGTCACTGACAGTACCGATTCCACCGCCAGCGAACAGTCGACAAATTCTGAGCAAAAGGCGGATGGCGGTTGGAGCGAGGCAACCCCTTTTCCCTTTATTCAAGGCACCGATTGCTGTGGACGGGTTGTCGGCCTAGGTTCACAGGTTTCAGACGAGCTATTGAACTTGCGTGTTTTGGTGCGAGCCTGCATGCGACCAAACGGCTATGACACTTTTAACAACATCTGGATGGCATCAGATTTTGACGGTGCATTTGCCCAGTATGTAAAGGTACCCGCCAGTGAAGTGTTTCCCGTTGATTGCGATTGGACGGACGAAGAGCTGGCCACGATTCCGTGTGCCTACGCCACCGCTGAAAATATGCTTCACAGGGCAAACGTTCAGTCTAAAGATCATGTGTTAGTCACAGGAGCGTCCGGCGGTGTGGGTTCTGCAACCGTACAGCTTGCTAAGCGCAGAGGCGCTAGTGTGACTGCCGTTTGCAGCGAGTCCAAAATGGAGCTGGTCAGAACCTTGGGTGCTGATGCAGTCACAAGCCGGGAGACCCAGCTACTAGACACTATTGGCGAGAACTCCATAGACGTGGTTGTTGACAACGTGGCCGGCCCTGATTTCCCCTCAATGCTTAAGCTACTAAAACGCGGCGGCAGGTACGCATCATCGGGGGCGATTGCAGGGCCTGTCGTGTCACTTGATTTGCGGGATATGTACCTGAAAGACATCACGATGTACGGCAGCACCGCCTGGGACGAACCGGTGTTTCCCAATGTGGTGTCCTATATTGAGAACAGTGAAATTCGTCCGCTCCTTGCTAAAACGTTTCCTTTGGAGAACATCGCTGAAGCACAACAAGAGTTTATGGAGAAAAAGCACTTTGGGAATTTTGTGCTGGTACCGCCGGACCCAAATGACTAGTCGGCAGTTTTTACGCTAGTTTGGCGCATTCTCTAACAGCAACCGAGCCGTTTTCGTACACGTTGCAAAGTGCGTAACGTAACCACCCATGATGGCGGCTCTAGCGGCGTCAACCCTCTGTGGCTCGGCACAGACAAGCATGCCTAATTCCTTCTTGCGCATTTGTTCAAGTGTCACACCAATCATCCTGTCTTCGTTAGAGACCAGCATTGCATTTCCATCAGTATCAATGAGCCTGCCACAAATCACTCCAGCAGCACCTTTACGCCGAAACTTTGCAATTTCTTTACGGGTGATGATGCCGGTATGAACAATATGGCTATCGTCAAAGCAGGTACCCGGTGCGAAGATCACCTTGGAGCAATCCGCGACATATTTTAATTGCTCGGCTACGACGGGTTCTGCAATAAGCTGTTTGCAAAGCTCAGGGTTTGAAAGCAACAGAGGCACATGGAGGTTGATACATTGCGCACCAAAGCGTTGCGCCAAAGTAGCCGAACAACTCTCTGCAGCAAAGCCAAGCGCCGAAGGTCTAGAACCCACTAATTGCACAACCACCAATTGATCGAGTGAAAGTTTCGGCGCTATCTCAGCAAGCCTGCAGATGGTTTCACCCCAGGCCACTCCCAGCATATCTCCAGGGACAAGTAACTGAGGTAACCAATCGGAAGCCGCTCTTACCACTCTATCGAACGATCTTTGCTCTGACGTTTCGTCATTGGGTGTAACGAGCACTTGAGTGAGCTGATACGCATCACGTAATTCTGCAGCTAGCTGATTATGCAGAAAGACATTGGTGTCTAGCGTCACGCGTACGTAATCACGCTTACGGGACTCAGCCAGGTAATTTACAACCGAGGCGCGGCTTACCCCCAGCTTGGTTGCAATCTCACTTTGATTTAAGCCTTCGTGGTAATAGCACCAGGCGGCTTCCACTATCGCATCATCTTGCCTGGATAATCGTCCGTCAACATCGGTTCCGGGTTTTGCGTTGGTTAATGTTGTCGGACTCATCAATCGTTATATTGCTTTGGCGAACTCTGGGAACATTTTAGCAAGACCTATCGCAGACGCTTCGCAAATTCCACGCTCGGTGATTAGTCCGGTCACTAATCGATTGGGAGTCACATCAAATGCCGGATTGCCACCTGGCGTGTTTTCCGGTGTCACGCGCACGGTATCCACAGATCCAGTGCTAGTTGTACCTTGAATATGCGTAGTCTCCTTTTCAGCTCGTTCTTCAATAGGGATTTCCGCAACGCCATCGCTGAGCGTCCAATCGATAGTGGGTGACGGCAAGGCAACATAAAAAGGTACGTTGTTATCGAATGCCGCAAGTGCCTTCAGATAGGTGCCAATCTTATTGCACACGTCTCCTCGGCTTGTCGTTCGATCTGTACCGGTAATCACAAGATCGACTTGACCATGTTGCATTAAATGGCCTCCGGCATTATCCGTGATATAGGTATGCGGAACACCATGATTGCCTAGCTCCCATGCGGTGAGCGCTCCCTGATTACGAGGCCGGGTTTCATCAACCCAGATGTGCACAGGAATATTCGCATCGTGTGCATGGTACATGGGGCTTGTGGCTGTACCCCAGTCAACCGTGGCTAACCAACCCGCGTTGCAATGCGTTAAAACGTTTACGGGCTCGCCGTTATTTTTTCGCGATGCAATGTCGCGTATTAATGTCAGTCCGTGCTCACCAATGCTTTTGTTTATGCCGACGTCCTCATCGGCAATGTCATGGGCAAGATTTAAAGACACATCCGCCCTCTCCGCTTCCGGTGTGTTTGCCATGACTTGTCGACAACGATCCAGGGCCCAGCGCAGATTGACAGCTGTTGGCCTAGTTGCGTACAAGGCATCCCATGCACGTTGTAGATTGTTGTCCGAAGGGTCCTGTGACATCGCATGAGCGATACCGTAGGCTGCCGTCGCACCTATTAAGGGTGCACCACGTACACGCATTTGGAAGATGGCGTCCAAATAGTCTTGTGACGATTCTACATTTTGAATCTGAAACTCGTAAGGCAGGCGCCGCTGATCGATAATTTGAAGAACCTGCTGAGAATGATCCCACCAAAGAGATCGATAATGCTTGTCCCCTATTTTCACAACACATCCCTCTTGTTGAAATCTTCTGCCATGCCAATCAGCAACGAGGCATCTGATATCGCAGAAGCCTGAAGAATTAGCTGCGCGCCCATGTTTAAATTCCGCGCCTCGAGTGGCGCTCTTGCGCCTGGGTCTTCGATGTTTTCAAAATCTGCGTTATGGGCAAGTGATAAACAACGCCGATGCATTTCAATACCGCAGAATGCCATGGCATCTGTATGAATACTTGCCAACAAACTATCGCATGCACCAGATGAGTCATGTCCTTGTTCTTCAAAGAGCGCTGTCGGGTACAACATCCCCGTGCGTTCGCTTTTCCAAAGGCGTTGGAATTCTGTACTAAACGCGCTAAAGGTTTCTCCAATAACATCAAGGATCCACTGTTGGTAGTCATCTAGGTCTGAGTTGCGGTGAGCAGGTTGGCTGAAATAAGCCATGAGAAAATTGGCTGTCACCATGCCCAGGTCGAACCCCATTGGGCCATACTGAGCAAACTCGGGATCAATGACTTTAGACTCGGTGTCAGTTGACATAATGGAGCCTGAATGCAAGTCGCCGTGCAGCATGGTCTCGGTGTTCGAGGCGAACTTCATTAACATGCGTTGGACCACGCTTTTGAGTTCAACGTTCGATCGTAGTGATGACACAACTGAATCCAGCAGAGGATTGTGGTTATTCATCTCGGCATCAAAGTATGGATCGGTAAATACAAGAGCCTCTGTAATAGCGGGTATTTCCACGTTTCCGGAAAAAACACCTACATCGGCTTTTTTATCGGCACTACTCATGGATAGCTCTGAGCCACGAAATGCAGTTTGCGCGCAAAACTTGCCAACAAATTGCCCAAGCCCTGACACATGTTCTCCATTGATTAACTTGTTGCGCAAAATAACGTGCGGCCTTAAATGCTCCATAACGATCAAGGCCTGCTGTTCATCAAAATGGAAAACGTCTGGCACAGCGTTGGATGTACGAGACGCTTGTCGGGTCAATGCACAATTTTCATAAAACGCACGATATAGAGGCAAGGGCCAACTGTCCCCAACAAGTCTGACGTAAGGCAAAGCTTGTTTAACGATCACACTATCGTTGCCACCGGACACGATAAAGACAAGGTTTAGATTCCCGTCTCCGATTTCACTCACTGACCATTGCGTGTGGTCGGTGCCCAAGCGGCTTGACACCGATTCAAGCGTACTCAGGCGCGCAGGCAAAGATTCAGGTGTTAGTGGTTCGTACACATCAGTCATAGACACATCGCCTCTTTCTACTCCCCATGACTATCCAGATTGCAGAGCATTTAGTCAATAGCCAAATGATTTGACAAATGTACATTTTCGGAGAATAGTAACTGAAGAATCATGCGAGACAGAAGCCGTAAACATGCGCAAGAAAGTCTGCAAATTGAGAGGTATCGGTAAATCCTTCGGGACCAACGATGTGCTGCGCGGCATTGATCTCGATCTATTCGCCGGCGAAATTGTTGTTCTCATGGGCGCTAACGGCGCTGGTAAATCTACCCTGGTAAAGCTCATCTGTGGCTATCACAGCCTCGATTCGGGCGACATGGAATTAGATGGAAACCCTTACTTACCCGTTGACCCCGCAGGTGCAATCTCAGCAGGTGTTGTGACAGTTCACCAGTCAATTGACGACGGAGTCATCCCAGACTTAGACATTGCAACGAATTTGATGCTGGATCACCTTACCCGCCCTAATGCCGGTCTGTGGGTACATGATCGAAAATTACGAAAAGAAGCAACGACCATCGCGCAAAGCATGGGCATAACAACAGACGTGCGAACGAAAGTCGCGGACCTAGGTGTGGCTGATCGTCAAATGATTGCAATAGCGCGTGCAATGGCTCGTTCTCCAAAAGTGTTAATACTGGATGAACCAACATCATCGCTGTCAGCGACAGAGGCAGAGCGCTTGTTCGCCTTACTCGACACCTTACGCGACAAAGGAGTTGCCATTCTCTATATCTCACACCGAATGTCAGATATACGCCGAGTGGCTGATCGCATCGTCAGCATGCGTGATGGTGCAATATCCGGAGTCTTTAACGATAAGCCCTTGGAATACGACAACGCGGTGACCGCCATGCTTGGCCACGCTATGACCGACGTTGATATCACACCCATCGAATCCGAGAGTCCCGTACTAGAAATTCGCAACCTTCAACTTGAAGCTGATAGCCCTCTTATAAACCTCACTGCCTGCGATGGGGAAGTAATTGCCATATCAGGCTTACTGGGCAGCGGTAAAAGCAGGCTCGCAGAAATATTGTTCGGACAACGCAAACCATACGGCGGCAGCCTACTCATTGATGGAGCACCTTATGTCCCTGAATCTGCGGGTGATGCTGTTGAATGGGGTGTACATCTATCGCCCAAGGACCGAGGAACGAATGCAGTTATTCCTACGTTCAACATCACCGATAACATATCGCTGCCCTTTCTCCGCTCATTTACTCGATTAGGTTTATTGAGCGGAAACAGACAAAAACACTCGGCTGACAACATGATTAATCAGATGGGTGTGGTTTGTCAGTCTGCTAAAGACGGAATCAATACCCTTTCCGGTGGTAATCAGCAAAAAGTCATGATTGGACGGTGGCTGTTGAAGCCATGTCGACTGCTACTGCTCGATGAACCCTTTCAAGGCGTAGATATTGGAGCTCGTCGTGACATCGGCAAACACATTAGAACATCGGCAAAGGGGCGTGCGACCATCGTGTTTGTTGCTGAAATTGATGAGGCTTTAGAGATAGCCGACAGAATTGTCGTGCTTCATGAAAGTCAAATAGTCGGTGAGCACCGCAACACCAATATTGATCTTAACGTATTAATTGCCCAGGTATCTGGTGCAGTGAATACTGAAACTACTTCAACAGCACTATGAAAAGCGATCGATTCCTCGATTTCGCCATTCGATATGGCTTCCTCTTACTCTTAGTCGTTTTGATTTTATATTTCAGCGTTGCCGCGTCGGGCTTCGCATCGCCAAGATCGGCAGCCTTTATTCTCCAGTCCGTGGCTATCACCGGTATCCTGGCATTAGGCGTGACATGCACCTTGGTGGTTGATGGTTTCGATTTGTCTATCGGCTCGGTGGCAACTTCCGCATTAATGCTTTCCGCTTATGCCATGGTGATATTGGAATTATCAGCGTTTACTGCCGTTGTTTTATGTATTGGCATGGGTGCCTTAGTGGGGTTAATAAACGGGCTTCTTATTGTGAAGTTTCGTGTGCCAGACTTATTAGCCACGTTAGGTATGATGTTTTTGCTCATTGGTTTGCAACGCATACCCACTCAAGGCAATTCTATATCAGCAGGTATGCGACTCCCGGACGGCAGCAACGCAGAAGGAACTTTTTCAGCAGCCTTCCTATGGTTAGGACGACATCGTTTCGATCTCTTTTTAGAAAAATTAGTCCCAGTACCGGTTGTTATCTTTTTGTTAATCGCCATTGCCATTTGGGTGTTTCTTGGTTTTACACGGCACGGTAGGCTGATGTATGCCATAGGTTCAAATGAGCGAGCGGCCTCATTGGTTGGTGCAAACGTCAACCGCTACAAAATTGTGGCCTACATGATTTCCGGCGTTACCGCCTCCATTGGCGGAATATTACTGGCAGCCCGACTAGGCCGTGGAGATATCGCCAGTGGCAACAATCTATTACTCGATAGCGTAGCTGCCGCACTGATTGGGTTTGCTGTTTTAGGCGCTGCGAGACCCAATGCCTTCGGTACTGCCATTGGTGCCCTATTCGTAGGCATCTTATTGCAAGGGCTCACCATGATGAATGCGCCCTATTACACACAGGATTTTGTCAAAGGAGCGATTCTGGTTGCCGCCCTTGTTTTTACGTTCTATCTCAGTGCTCGCCAAAGCGCTGGTGGAAAATCTCAGACCAAAACTTGAAGAGGATATTAAGTATGTTTCGACGCACATTTATAAAGTATTCGGCGATGACGGCAGGACTTTTCGTCGGGCTAAGCGGAGCTGCATCTGCTGCCGATATGCCTGCACCTCTAGACAATGCCGGTGATGTAAAAATTGCTTTAGTTAGATATCTGTCCACCGGTGATTTCTTTCAATCCTATCTATCCGGAGTAGAAACTCAAGCCGCCGCCATCGGACTCGATTTACGTATCTTTGATAGTCGTCAGGATGCGGCCTTGCAGGCGGATATGGTGGATCAGGCGATTGCGCTTGGGGTCGACGGCATAATCATTCAACATGGCTTAACCGAGTCAATGAAAGAAGCCGCGCAGCGGGCCGTCGATGCTGGCATTAAAGTTGTTGCATTTGATGTTAATGTTGAAAACGACGCTATTCCACAGATTGAACAGTCCGATTATCTATTAGGCAAAATGGCACTTGACCAAGCCGTAGCAGACAACGGCGATAGCTTCACGGCAGGTTATGTCTATGTTCCCGGCATCGCACCATTAGATAGACGCGATGTGGCTTGGCAAGAAACAAAGACCGCCAACCCTGGAATAAAAGAAGCGGCGATGTTTGGCACTTTAGATAACCCGATAGCCAACTCTGTCGCCAATCAGGCACGATCGGTGTTGCAAGCGAACCCGACCATCAACGTTGTTTTCGCCCCTTATGATGAATTCGCTAAAGGTGTAAAGATAGCTGTAGACGAGGCAGGTCTAACCGACGATATTGATATTTATTCAGCCGACGTTTCAACTGCGGATATCTCCGCCATGCGCGAGCCGGGCTCTGCCTGGGTTGCAACGGTAGCGACAAACCCTGCTGTCGTGGGTGAAGTATCTGTACGTTCTTTAGCTCTACTACTCACCGGTGAGAATCCAGGCGCGAATGTAGTTGTTCCACCAACGTTGATAACTCAGGATTTTCTCAACGAGATGGATATAAAAAACATGGAAGATCTAGGTGAGAAGATGCCTCAGTTCAAGCACGCTGATGTCGCAATGACAGACTGGATGCCACTGCCTCCGAGATAAGTTCATTACAAGCACTTCTCTGAATAAGCACGATGTTCCAGATACAGGGAACATCGTGCTTGATTATGAACTTGGCTGCATTAAGAGCCAGACAATTCCCGCTTCAACTCTTCTTTATTGATACGATTACGATCGCTTTGTACTAGCGGCAAAGACTTACGGTAAACGATACGACTAGGCACCATGTAGGACGCCAAATGCTTTTTTAACTCAAAGGCAATTTCTTTTTCTGAGATTTCGCTTGGCGCTGAGTACACCATGACAATCTCTTCCTCTATCTGAGGGTTATTCATACCGAAAACAGCGCATTGCTGAATCTGCGGTAGGTTTTTCTCGACAACCGATTCAACTTCAAACGGTGACACGCGAAAACCACTGGTTTTAATCATGTCGTCGCGGCGATAGACGAAATAGAAATACCCCTCTTCATCTTTGTAGACATAGTCACCTGTTGCCACGACAATTTCATCAGCAAGCTGACCTTCTAAATCGACGACATCTTTCAATATCTGAACTGACTTAAAACGTTCCGCTGTATCTTCTGGTGCATTCCAAAAACCTCTGTAAATGTAGCCTCCTCGATGAATAAGCTCACCGACTTCCCGCGGCTTACATTCTTTTCCACCCTCATTAATGACGTACAGCTCTACATCAGGGATAGCTTTACCAATGGAGTCCGGGCGAATCATGATTTGTGACGGATCAAGATACGTGGACCGGAACGCCTCTGTTAATCCATGCATAGAGAAGAATCGGGCATTGGTGAACGTTTGAGCACATTTGTTGATCATCTGCTCGGTAACATTGCCACCGGATGAGGTAATGATTCTGACGCTATCGAATAGATCGACACTGGGCAGTGCAAAAAGGTCTTCATCAAACATCTGAGAAATGTTGACGGGCATGAGAGGTAAAACCGTGACCTTGTCGTCCATGAGGTGATTGAAGAAATCGCCCGGCAGGATAAAACGATGCAATGCCAAGGTTGCTTTATTCAACAGTGAGCAGAAGATTTGATTGAGGCCATAATCGAGATTGAAAATAAGCAAGCCGGAAATAACATCACTCTCATTCAGGTCTAGGTATTGAGAAACCACACGCGCCGAATCAATAAGATTTCGATGCGAAATAACAATACCCTTAGGCGTGCCAGTCAGCCCGAATGAATACGTAATTACAGCGTTGTCATGGCCGTTGATATCGCACTCATAAGGCTTGTTGTAGTACTTAAAAATCTCTTCGAATGAAGGGATATCTTTACCGGCCGTTTCGATAGACACAATATGGCCGGAAAACTGGACTTCCTCAATGCTCTCTAACTTAAGCTTGTCGGTAATAACACACTGAATGCCACAATCATCGATGATGTACTGCACTTGCTCAGGCTTTAACAGGCGCGTTAGCGGCACCAGGATGTAGTCAGTTGACAGTATCGCTAATATGGCGATGACCTGTGACACATCCTTTTTGGCGTAGAGCCCTACGCGAGCGCCCTTAGGCAAATCGAGCTCTTGTAGATACAACGCAACCTGATTGACACGCGACAGAAGCTCCGAATAAGTCAGCTTACGATCGTCATGGACTAACGCAATTTTATCGGGATGCGACTGCGCAGCGTTTTCGAGCAGGTTTCTAATACAGTTTATTGACATGCTGCATGCTCCGTCGCGCCGAGTGTCCAGATATCGTAGTCGCTATCTAGTACAGTTACAGGCTTGTGATCAGAATTAAGAATTTTTCTGTAGAAAAAAGCGACAACATCTTCGATGTCTTCAGTATTGAGAACCTTTGTAATACCGCCAGTAAATACGATGCTATTCATTGCCAGTAGCTTGAGCGTGACATAAGCCGGGCGATAGTGAGACATTTTGCATAACACCAAAAAGATCGCCAGTTGCATGAGTATCTTCGTGGCTTTTTCACTGTGTTCGTTGTAGATATTTTCTGTCACCTTGAGATGCATGAGTAGCTCGTAGGCATACTCATTATTCTCGGCCGTAAAAATCAGTGACTGCCTGGATTTATAAACGCCCAGCTTTTTAAACACGAGTCGATCATGGCCTTGCTCGGTCACGATGTTATCGCTGACCAGATCCTTAGAGTAATGGACATCGGTAGTTGCCCCTCCGATATCGAGCAATATGAAAGGGTCGGTCACCGAAAAAGACGTGTGTATCAGTGGCAGTGATTTATTGACGACGAACGGTGTTGAATAAATCTGGTTGCCCGTCACTTCATACAGATCTTTGATATCTTCCTTACCCTCGATATCTTGCTGATACAAATTCGTCAGGTAGTCTTTGAGGTGCCTTTCGACGATGTGCAGACGGTCATCGATAATGTTGGGCAGTATCTCTAAACGCTCAACTGTTTTAGCTATCTCTGCCGCATCGTTTTTGTTACCCACATAAACGACATTAGAATAGTTCAGCTTGTCCAGATAGCTGGTTAAGCGTTCATCAAAAACACCGCCGTTTGAATCTATTCCACCCACGATAATAACCACATCGATAAGGTCGCTGGGAATGGAGTATTCCTCTATGTCCTGAAAGACGATAGAGTCAATAACGTTAATGCCAGAGTTATACGCAATGTTGGTGGCGTATTTTAGTGAGTAAGAATGCGTTAAGCCGATAATAAGTGTGCTGAGGCCGCCGTTGGCTGACGAGCAAATATGAACGTTCTCAGGCTCGTAGTTTTGAACGATGTCACCACATTTGTGCATCAGATCATCAAGGATTCGTTTGTTGAAATCCCGAAAATGCTGCTCGATAGAATCAGCTGTGCTAACCTTGAAATAGGTGCTACCAATATCAACCAGCAGTTTATTGTTATTGGTACTCACTGCATTATTCCTATGTCGTGGATGATGTCGTTAACAATACTGGTGGTGTCTTTGTTTAAATCACAACAAGACCGTTCGTATTCATAGCAGCGGTCTGGGATGGGCACACTTCCACGTTCAATAATACGAATGTTTTTCTGTGCATCACGGATAGTAATCATCTTATTGTGATTGATGATATGCGGCGAAAAAGGTACATCGATGATGCCGTTCTTTATCGAGTTAAACACTTTTCGCCATAGAGTATCAGCCGGGTCATTGAACACAGCTTCCATAATCGCATGTACTTCAGCCGTTAGAATTTCTTCTTCCTGCTCATCGGTTATAGCGGGCAAGCCACCTAAGATATTCAATGTGTACTGTGTATTTGCAACGGTTTGAGCATTAGCTTCTTTAGTTGGAATACCCACCGCTTCTTCGCGAGTTTTGGTGATGATTTTGTCAGCACCCACCATGGAGGCGATGACCGTGGACATATTGATTAACTGGTCGGCAGAGTCACGGTTCATGGGGAACGCTCCCATCCACTGGTGATACACCAAATGAATGCTGGCATCTTCACAACCGATTTGCGCCGCATAGTAGTCAGCCAGCTGGCGTGTCACCTTACCCGTCACAATGTCCTGAATCATGGACCCTTGCTGAGAGAACGACACTGAGAATGACTTGACGCCCTCTTCCAACGACAACAGCATTTCCAGCAGCTGGATAACGATGGTGATAGATGGCGGCACAAGCGTGGCTGTCAAAGGACCAAATGATTCGCGATTAATCGGTTTGTTAAGTGTCGAGTAATCAGCACACACACGCTCGACATACTTCCAGTACAAAAATGCTTTATCGAGCGGGAAGTTTTTTGAGTACGGCAACAAATACGTAATGGGGCCGCCTTCAATTTCAAAGATGCCAGAGGCAATGGCTATCTCGATCAGTAATCGCGCATCGGGGGTTCCGTGCCGCAAGCTTACCGGGTGATTAAAGTGCGTCATCATTTTGCGCGTACTGCGATAACCGTGATTGACCAAGGGGTAGCCGTTGAGCATGTCCACTTCGTTGGCTTCACTTAAGCGCAGCATTTTTTTAGCGGTGGTGTAATCGTTTAGCCGCGTGTTTGAGTCAATGGTCAGCGGTAATACGTCTACATTGGCATCGACGAAGAATTCGTACAGGGCAAATTGCTTTTCATACGTTGGAAAACCTCCACGAGGCTGCACCAGCATTTTGCTTTTGTTAGCAAAGTGATGCGATATGAATAGCTTCTCGTCTGCACCCTTTACAAATTCACGCACTTCATCGAAGTCGAATGAATCTACGTTTTCGTTGCCGAGGATGATCTCGCGCTCTTCCTGTAACTGGCTCATGAGTGCTTTTGTTCCTGCATGTATTCCTCGAGCATGTCCAATCCCGTATTGAGATCGACCTGATGGCACACCAAATCGAAGCCGTAGTTTTTAAATCGCGTGACGATGTCTTCGGCATTACCGCTCCCGACGGTTAAGTTGCCACCAATCATCATGGTCAATCCATCCAGACTTTTGTACTTCGCCTTTAACAGCTTCACTTCCCGACCCCAGCCTTCGGCCTCGCCGTTCAATGAAGAAATCAGCAAGATTTCAGCACCTGTTTCTACCGCCGCATCGAAGAATTCTTCCAGGTAGGTATTCACCCCCAGATTGAATACCTCGTAGCCCCGCGCTGTTAGCGAGAGGTCCATTAATCGGTTGGCAACAACGTGGATATCGTTGCCAATTACACCCGTTACGACTTTCATGTTTCACGTGCTCTGTATCCAGCCGGACATTCTACCAAAAGCACCCTGCGCACAGGCGTCGAGATGATAGTATCTTTTGCTTTAAACCCTATTCATCGGGGCCTTGAGCCCTTAGCGGAGAACAAAGCATGGCCGACTTTACGGCAGATTTTTGCGACACCTATCCCGAGAAAGTGGCTGTTTTGGGCCCTGGATATTCAAACTACGGTGGCGCGCCGATGTGCCAGGGCGAAGTGGTCACGATTAAGCTGGATCGCAACAACTCAGACTTGATCACACTCTTACGGGACGAGGACGGTCAAGGCAAGGTGGTCGTGGTGGATTCTGATGCAAGCTACTACGCGATCGTCGGCGAAAATCTCATGAAGTTCGCCCAGAAAAACGGCTACACCGGCATTATCGTCAACGGCTACATCCGCGATACTTTTCAGATAAAGGATATTCCAGTGGCGCTCTACGCGCTGGGTACTTGCTCCAGAAAGTACATTCCAGTGACATCCGGCACACGCGATCAAACGCTCTCGTTTGGCGGTGTTGAGTTTCGGCCTGGTGACTATGTCTACACAGATACCGACGGCGTCATCGTGACTGCCGAGCCTTTACCGTCACAAGACTAAGCAATTCCTATAGGAGATCACTATGCCCATGGATCCTGACTGGATGGTTTGGCACAGAAATCCGCGCAAACCGAGCTATCAGCCACCGGAAGGTGCTGTCGATGCGCATTGCCATATTTTCGGCCCGGAAGAACAATTTCCTTACGCGCCCGAGCGCAAGTACACACCGTGTACGGGCTCCAAAGATGATTTATTTGCGTTGAGAGATCACCTCGGGTTTTCTCGCAACGTCATTGTTCAGGCATCTTGCCACGGAAGATATAACGAGGCCCTGATAGACGGCTTAAAAGCTGCCGGGGATTTGGCCCGTGGCATTGCCGTGGTGGACAACACCATCAGCGAAGAAGAGCTGCAGCTGATGCACGAGGCCGGTGTTCGCGGTGTGCGTTTCAACTTTGTACGCCGCTTGGTTGATCCAAAGCCGCGCGAGCATTACGAACAAATCATTGAAAAAATTGCACCGCTGGGCTGGCACATCATTGTGTATATCGAGGCCGCAGACTTTGCTGAGCAAGTGCCGTTTCTACAGAACCTGCCGGTTACCGTTGTGTTCGATCACATGGCTCGACCGGATGTGAGTAAGGGTGTTGATCATCCGGACTTTGAAGCGTTCGTTTCACTGATGGAAGATGAAAAATTCTGGACAAAAGTGTCCTGCCCGGAGAGGCTGACTAAACAAGGAGGCAGCCACGAAAACTATTCAGACGTGATTCCCTTTATGAAACGCCTTGTAGATGCCTACCCTGATCGCGTTTTATGGGGAACAGACTGGCCTCACCCGAATATGAAGTCTCATGTACCTGACGACGGACAGCTGGTGGAGTTACTGCCGCTCATCGCTGACACGGAAGACAAACGGCTGAAGTTGCTTGTCCATAATCCTATGACGCTTTATTGGTCGTAGTGCTTACCGATTGACCAGAGCCAGCTGAGGAGTTTTTCCTCTAGCACGAACAGCAGCGTGCACGTTTCCATGGGCTAAACGTGCATGCTCGGCCATAAGCGCAAATACTCGAGCACCCTCTCGACGTTCCAGCGCCGAGACAATCTGATGATGATGTTCCTGTCCAATCATGAGTGAAGCCCGAAATCGCTTCGCATCGCCTTTGGCCGTTGGGAACGCCGAAGGTCCGGCAAACGGCAAGCGATAGGAACGCTCTACCTCAGCGATGAGAATGGTGCTTTTTGATAGCGCTGTCAGTTGCCGGTGGAAATCTAAATTCAACTGATCGTACTCATCGACCTGCCCGTTTTCTATCACTCGATCGAGCTCTGCGAGCAACGTGTACAAGGCATCGAGCTCCGCTTTGCTGACACCACGTTCGGCAGCTCGTTGCAAGGCTGCCCCTTCAAGCGTGCCGCGAAGGTCGATGGCATCGAATACCTCTTCCAACTCAAAACTTCGCACTGTAAAGCCTGACTTATCGCGAATGAGTAATCCTTCACCCTCAAGTTGGATAAGCGCTTCACCAATCGGTGTGCGGGAGATTCCCATGTCGTTAGCCAGGTGGGAAGCCCGGAGTTTAGTGCCACCGACAAGCTCGCCGGACACAAGCCGGCTGCGCAGTTGATATAACGCTGATTTCCAATGAAGTTCAGTCATATTGACACTTTTGCATGTAAATAAGGTAATTTAAACAGATGCAGAGCATATTTTAGCACTTTTGCATGCAAAACACATTTTTCATACAAAGTCGCCACCTCTCAAAGGTCTGATTCGATGAGCGAAGAGAAAATCTACAACGATATTCCAGGGACGATAGTCTTTGACAGCGATCAAGCGGCAAGAGGCTATCACCTGAACCAATTTTGTATCAGCTTGCGCTTGGCACCCAATCGCGAGGCGTACAAAGCTGACCGCGAAGCGTACATCGATAAATTTCCGATGACAGCTGAGCAGCGTGAAGCCGCACTCAACCAAGAATGGAATCTCCTATTGGAGTTGGGCGGCAATATTTATTACACCTCCAAATTGGCGGCCTATCACGGCATCAACTTTCAGGAATTAGCCGGACTGATGACAGGCATGGGGTCAACGGACTACCGGGCCATGATGATCAACGGTGGTCGATCCGTTGAAAACAACCGATACAAAACTGAGTGGGAAGACAAGTAATGGCACGAATTACATCAGGTGTCGCGTGTTCGCACGTACCGGCTTTAGGCGTTGCGTCAGACCAGGGACTCCACGGGGACGACTACTACAGCCCGATATTTAAAGGCTTTGAGTACTCTCGCGAGTGGATTGAGAAAGAAAAACCGGATGTCATCTTTTTGGTTTACAACGATCACTGCACCGTGTTCGACGCCCGTTTGATTCCTACCTTTGCCATTGGCTGTGCCACTGAATATCCACCGGCTGATGAAGGCTGGGGGCCGCGCCCGGTACCGGTTGTTAAAGGACATCAGGCTATGTCATCGCATATCGCGCAATCCTTAATACTCGATTCGTTTGATATGACCATTATCAATGAAATGGAAGTGGATCATGGACTCACCGTGCCGCTGACTATGATGTTCGGCCAACCCGATGAATGGCCTTGCCCGGTGGTGCCATTAGCCGTGAACGTGGTGCAATACCCGGCCCCTTTGGGAAGCCGCTGCTACGCCCTGGGTAAGTCTATTCGAAAAGCCATTGAGTCCTACCCCGAAGATTTAAAAGTGTGTGTCTTTGGCACTGGCGGTATGAGTCACCAGCTACAACACGAACGCGCCGGACTTATCAATGCAGAATGGGACGCTCGATTTATGGATCTGTTAGTCAATGATCCTGAGACCGGTTGTAATATCGAACACATCGAATACTTAAGAGAAGCAGGTTCAGAAGGTATTGAACTGGTTATGTGGTACGTCATGCGTGGAGCCCTTAACGAAAACGTTGAGGAAGTTCATCGTTTCTATCACGTGCCTGCTTCTAACACTGCCGTCGGGCATTTGATTCTGGAGAACCGATAATATGATTAAGATAGGCGTTGCCGGTGCTTACGGTGCTTTTGGCTTAAAACATCTCGATGCACTTGCCAATATTGATGATGTTCAAGTCACGTCAATATTCGGACCCAACAAAGACAAAATTGAAGCACTGGCATCGGAGCGAAAAATTGCCAATGCGTGTTCTGACTACGATGCATTTCTAGATCAAGATATTGACGCGGTCATACTCTCCACACCCACGCAACTACACTGCGCTCAATCTGTACAAGCTATGAGGGCCGGTAAGCATACGTTTTCTGAAATCCCAATGGCAGATAGCCTGGCCGATGCCGAGCAGATGAATGCCGTGCAAATAGAGACTGGCGTTATCGGCATGGTGGGTCACGTCAGACGCTTCAACCCGTCACACCAATGGATTAAACAAAAAATAAATGCGGGTGAATTCAATATCCAGCAAATGGATGCGCAAACGTATTTTTTCCGCCGCACCAATACCAATGCCAAAGGTGAACCACGCAGCTGGACGGATCATTTGCTGTGGCATCACGCCTGCCACACTCTCGATCTTTTTATGTATCAGACCGGTGAGATTCCCAGCCAGGTTATGGGACTGCAAGGCCCTGCCCACCCGGAGCTTGGTATCGCTATGGACATGACCATCGGGTTGAAAACGCCTAGCGGCAAATTGTGCACCCTGTCTTTATCATTCAATAATGACGGCCCGCTAGGTTCTTTCTTTCGATACATCGGCGATAGCGGAACGTACATTGCCCGATACGACGACCTCTTTGACGGACGAGAAAACGCGATGGATCTCAGTCAGGTCGCGGTGTCAAACAACGGCATAGAATTAATTGATCGCGAATTTGTTTCTGCCATTAAAGAAGGACGCGAACCCAACTCCAGTTTTGCACAAGGCTTAGCCGTTATGAAAGTCATGCAGGAATTGGAAGATCAGATGGGCGTACTTAAGGTATAACGCCAACAACCTCACCGGAGACTAACGATGTCTGATAAAAAAACGGCCCTCGTCATATCTGCACATGCGGCAGACTTTGTTTGGCGTTGTGGCGGCGCTATTGCCCTGCATCAGAAACGTGGATTTGACGTGACGGTGGCATGCCTCTCTTATGGGGAGCGTGGTGAAAGTGCCCGGCTTTGGAAAGAAGGTAAAAGCCTGGACGAGGTTAAATCCATTCGCAAAAAAGAAGCTGAAAATGCGGCAAAAGCATTGAACGTTCACGATATTCAGTTCTTTGATATCGGCGACTACCCGCTGGTTTTAGAAAAAGAAGATAAATTTAAACTGGTCGATTTGGTGAGAGCCGTGCAGCCGTCTTTCATGCTCAGTCACTCGCATTATGATCCGTACAATACCGATCACATGTACACCACTCAGGTGGCGATGGAAGTGAGAATGATTGCTCAGGCCTGGGGTCATAACCCTGGCGAAAAAGTATTGGGCGCACCGCAGTTGTATTTGTTTGAGCCACATCAGACAGAGCAAATGGGCTGGAAGCCCGATACCTTTCTAGACATCAGCGAAGTATGGGATCAAAAGCGCGCAGCTATAGAGTGTATGGAAGGACAACATCATTTATGGGACTTCTATACAAACGTTGCTGAAAACCGTGGCAATCATTTCCGTCGAAATTCCGGTGGGCAATCCGGAGGCCGCCCGGCTAAGTATGCAGAAGGTTTTCAGTCGGTTTATCCTCGCTGCGTGGACGAACTGTGATGAACGTTGTCGTTCAAAACATTGAGCGTGCTGATCAATCAGTCATCGATCGTTTGGCTAACTGTGGCGTCGCTACCGTGCATGAAGCGCAGGGACGTAAAGGTCTATTAGCCAGCTACATGCGCCCCATTTATTCAGGTGCCTGTATTGCAGGTTCTGCTGTGACCATCCTTGCACCACCGTGCGACAACTGGATGGTGCACGTAGCCATCGAGCAAATTAAGCCCGGTGATGTGTTAGTACTTGCGACGACATCGCCATCGGATGCCGGCTACTTTGGTGATTTGCTAGCAACGTCTGCTCAGGCACGCGGATGCTTAGGGCTGATTATTGATGCCGGCGTACGCGATATAAAAGACCTGACACAGATGCAGTTCCCCGTTTGGTCAAAAGCCATCGGTGCTCAAGGTACGGTTAAGGAGACATTGGGCTCGGTCAATGTCCCCGTTGTCTGTGCAGGTGCAGCTTTGAACGCCGGGGATATCATTGTTGCTGACGATGATGGCGTTTGCGTTGTCGCCCGCGAAGAGGCTGCCGAAGTAGCTGACAAATCAGAGGCCCGAGTCGCTTTGGAAGAAGAGAAACGTCAGCGGCTTGCAGGGGGCGAGCTCGGCCTTGATATGTATAAGATGCGTGAGCGGCTGGCCGAAAAAGGACTGAAATATGTCTGACGCCGTTCGCTGCATGTGGATGCGTGGAGGCACCTCCAAAGGCGGGTATTTTCTGGCCAATGAACTCCCTGCTGATCGCGACGCGTTTCTTCTTCGCATTATGGGTTCGCCGGATGAACGTCAGATTGACGGCATGGGCGGAGCCGATCCCTTAACGTCCAAGGTTGCGGTGATTAAGAAATCGGATCGTGAAGGCATCGACGTTGACTACCTATTTTTACAAGTCGCTGTCGATCAAAGCGTTGTATCGGATGGTCAGAACTGCGGAAACATTCTGGCAGGCGTTGGCCCGTTTGCCATAGAACGCGGCCTTGTAAACGCCACGGGTGACAGTACCAGCGTTTCCATCTTTATGGAAAACACACAACAAGTTGCCATTGCAACAGTACCCACTGTCGATGGCCTGCCAAACTACAACGGTGGCGCTGCAATTGACGGCGTGCCTGGCACAGCCGCGGCAATCCCACTGGAGTTTAAAGATACGGCAGGCTCTACCTGCGGCGCCTTACTGCCTACCGGTCAAGCAGTTGACAACATCGAAGGCATCGATGTGACCATGATAGACAACGGTATGCCGGTAGTTGTGCTACGGGCCGCCGACCTGGGAATCACGGGTGAAGAGAGTCGCGAAGCGCTGGATGCCAACAGTGAACTCAAAGCTCAACTTGAAAAAATTCGACTGCGCTGCGGTCCGTTGATGAACCTGGGTGACGTGACGGAGAAAACCGTACCTAAGATGACCTTGGTGAGCGCAGCGAAACACAGCGGGGCCATCTCAACGCGCACGTTTATACCGCATCGTTGTCATGCGAGCATCGGTGTGCTTGGCGCTGTCAGTGTTGCTACCGCCTGCCTCCTCCCTGATTCGCCGGCGGCAGCATTGGCCTTAATACCCGAAGGCTCAAGCAAACAATTGTCCGTTGAACATCCTATTGGTAGCACGTTGATACAGGCGCGGCTCGAAGACGATGGCACATTAGGCCCCACAGCCATTGTTAGAACCGCGCGCAAACTGTTCGATGGAACCGTATTCAGTTAAGCGCTTGTCGTTTACGCAAGCGCCATAGCTTCTATCTCAAACAGCAATTGGGGCATAGCAAGACGCGTGACGCCCAACAATGTCATAGGCGGAGCAGCATTTGCCTGCCCGAATCGTTGGCCGAGAATGTCAAAGTGCTTTAGCGCTTCATCAACATCGGTCGTATAGATGGTTAACTTATGGATATTGGCAAGCCCCATATCCGCTCCGTTTAATACAGCCTCCAGATTATCAATGGCCTTAGCAATCTGACCCCGCATATCATCTACATGTTGCGGATTGCCGTCCGCATCGACTGACGTTTGACCGGCACAGCTAAGTTGACGGGACGGCCCCTCTACCAGCTCTGCCTGGTTGTAACCCACATTAAGAGACCAAGTCCAAGGATTTATAGGCGTACGATTCATCACAATTCTCCAGTGTGTTAATCCGGCGTTGTTGTGGCCGGAATCAGTTCGGTGCTAAACCGATGGATGAACTGTGACAGAGGTGACTGACAACCCTATGTCAGGAGCCTTTTGTCCAATGGGTAAATAGTTTTTGGGAGAATCGCGCCATTGACTCCTTTATTGAGTCACCAACGACGATTTCCACATCGTCAACGTACTGTAAAAGCCAGCGAGCCATATAATCCGGCACGGGTGTGAGGAAGCGCATTTTTACACCATCTTCCACGGCTTCTTCGTCAATAAAGCCAAACATATAGCGTTGCTCGGCGACGAAACGGGCGGCATCGGCACCAAACACCAGCACTACCTCCTGCAACTCAAGCTTACCCGGTCGCTCATCCAGGTATTGCTGCAGCGTCAGCCTGCTCCGACGAGCAACTTGTTCAGACTTTGGGGAGAAGCGCTTAATACGATCGAGCCTGAAGTCTCTGTAGGCTTCCCGCAGGCGGCACCAGGCGATGAGATGCCAATGCCAACTGTAATAAAACAAGCCGATAGGTTCTACTTCCCGAGTAGACAAATCATCACTGCTTAGCGCTCTATATTCAAGTTCAACCACTTGCCTGCGAACCAACACATCCCGACAATCGCGCAACCAGCGGTCACCCTTTACATCGCTATTTCCGGCAAGCTGATCATTGGCAGGGACGTCAGGGTGCGGGCTTTGCGACTCGGTATTGTCTAGTGGAAAATGACTGCCGGTTGGATACACGGCCAGATCTGCATCAAGCGAGCTTAAGTAATCACTATCTGCGCTGTCCATCACTGCCCGAACTTTATTGAGTGCTTGATTGAAATCAGTCAGTGACGCCTCATCGAGACTTTTACTGAGTAGCTTTTCACCCAACAACAACGACGCAGCTTCGTCTTGTGTAAAACTGATGGGCGGTAAGCGATAGCCTTTCTCTAGATAGTATCCTACGCCAGGTTCTGAACCGATGGGGACACCGGCATTCTCTAAAGTACGGATGTCACGGTAAATGGTGCGCTCGGTGACACCATAATGTTCTGAAAGAAAACCTGCCGTTAGGACTGAACGTGTTTGCAGCAGGAGCAACAGAGAAGTCACTCGATCAAATCTGTTCATGCTATGGCGTTAATGACTTCAAATCGACGTAAACATAAGCATCGACTTTAGCGCCGCTAGCCGTGACAACGGGTATTAGTTGTCGTCCGTAATCAACCCCTTCGAACTCATCGAGCTTATCCCAGATTTTCCACAGCTCTTCTGAGGTGAATATCATGCCGCTGACGGTATCTACGTCTGATGGAATGAAACAGGGAAGTCCTACGTGTACTCCGGTCGTTTGCCGCTCTACTCTGCCCGGCGCTGTTGCAACCTCCCATCTGCCGACCAAAGGCTCCATCCAATGATGGTTCGCTTCACCCGGTGCGAGTGTACCGTAGACAAATAAGCGTTCCTTCATCGAATACCAACATTGGCTAAAATCATGAGACTCCCGCCAAACGAGATAAATAGAGTTAGTGTGTTTGAGATTTTACACAAGCCATTCTTTTTTCATAACGTCTTTGGGCAAATAATTCGTAAAATTTGTCCATCAGTTTTAAGAAAACGGGAAAACCGATCAATCTTGCCAATATTCGGTATCCTGGCAGTGCTTTCCAGAGTGTGTAGAAGGCATACGCACCTTTAACAATATTGCCGCTGGTATCTCTGACATGTAAATGTTTCATCGCAGCTGAGTAACTTAGCCCGAATTCAGCTAACACGGAAGGTTGTAAATTAATATCCTCCCAACGTACGTTGTTGCTCTTGTCCATTCTTTTGTAGTGAGCCACTTCACGCGAACATAGAGGGCAGCCACCATCAAAAAACATAATTACTTTTTCGGAGCTTGTTTCTTTGGCGTTCATCATGTGATTTAGGTGTACTGTTAATTACTAAAGGTTTGCACAAACTGATCGATTTCCGCACTGATAGACTCTTTGTGTAGCAGTTGCTCATACAACATGTCACCACCTTGACGGCCCGTCGTTAGCCCTACGATAGACCCCAGTACAGAACCTCTATGTGCGTTTTCGCCACCCAAGTTGGTATTTATCAACAAGGCCTTGTTTACATCTTGATGATACTTTGCAGCCAAATAACAAACCGAAGGCCATGAATCGGTTATGTAGCAAGCAGTAGAGTACAAACCACCCACAACCGTTGCATCGCCACGATCTCTTTGAAGTAATTCAGTTAGTTTTGTCCCTGGAATTACATCTGTCGCGCTCAATATCGCCATCACGAAATTCTGAGCTGAACTATCTTCCGAGCTCGGGCATATGTTCAAAAGGGAGTAGAGCAATTCGACGTAAGAGCGAACCACACATTGCAAAAAATCATCGGGGTGAGTCAGTTCAACATGAGCACAACAAATATCTTGCGCCTGTTCGAGCGTATGCTCTTTAAACAACGCAAACGCTAGCGGCGCAATGGTCACGAGAGCCCCCATGGAGGCTGTGTCGTGGGTAACAGCCCCACAACGGGTTATTGGCATGCCATTTTTAAGATTCGAGAAGAACCCTCTATGATAAGACTCAGCATAGGTGTCAGGATGCTGCGGAGGATCTGACATCATGAACTCTACATATTGCTTCAGCCAAATAGACGAATCGTAACCACCGTTTTCATTGAGATGACGAATCATTAAACGCGCACAATACGCATTTAGCGTATTGTCTCCCGCCAGCATGTTGTGATGGTAATGGGTACGGTTTCCTCCCCACAGCTCTCGTCGCCCCTTCAAAATTATGTCGCCAACAACCTCTCCACGTAGCGCGTCATTCTGCCGATTAGGAAATGGAATATGATGTTTAACCGACTTGCTTGCTGAACGTCGCCCACCTGACTCAGTCGAGTGCAACGACATGATGGAACTCGGGTGATCCTCGGGGGCAGGCTCCATTCTCTCGATCCCGTAGGGAGGAAAGTATTTGAGAATATCCGATGTTCTGTAAAACCAATGAACCGGCATCGACAAAGCGTCACCAGCGAAGAGGTTGTGTAAGGACGCTGTAATTCTTTGCGCTTCTTGGCTCATACCGTTAATACGGTATGAGGTTTTCTCCGGATCTTCAGCCGATGTAATAGGTCGCTATTTCACCAGTAATTGGACACGTCGGTTTAGTTGCCGCCCGTTTACCGACGAGTTTTCAGCCACCGGCGACAATTCTCCAAAAACCTGCGAAGACACCCTGGTTGCATCAATGCCCTGCAACAGTAAGCTCTGTAGTACCGCATCAGATCTTTTTTGTGACAGCATCGAATTAAAAGTAACAGATCCGATGGAATCTGTGTGCCCCTGCAGTGTAAGGTTTAGATCGCTACATTCATTCATTGTTTGCGCTACTTCGGAGAGTAGCCTCAGGTATTCAAATTTAATTTCAGCAGAATTGTATTCAAACAACACATCTTCAAAATTCATTTCTAATTCGCACACACGTCTTGTGTTCTCGGGCACCGTCATCGCCGCAAATAGGTTTGGTTCGTCATGTGTCGTTTGCACGGAGTTAGTAGACTCAACTACCGCAATAGCTCCTCTTTGTTTTTTGGCCGTACCCAAACGATAGACTAACGCGAGTTGTCCGAATTGTGCATCATCTTGAAACGATATAACTTCCACTCTGAAACCGACACCCACCTGTGTCATATATTCCAGCCCCCCGCCGATTAACAGATTATTGTTATTCTCGCGAGCATAAGGCAAGCTGCCTTCAGCCGAATTTTCCATCACTCCATAACCGATTCTACCGAAGCCTGTAAACCCTCGCCTCTTAAAATTATCGCGGTTTCGCCCTGCATAAAACAGAGCACTGGCTCCGTGCATACTGTAATTTATCCTGCCTGTCGGAGAAAAACCGGCGCTCCCTAAATCAGCGGAATGCAGCTCCAGAGAAATCTGACGATTCAGATCCATACCAACAGCTATCTGTTGGCCTGCATTTGCCCGGTCATTTAATGAAAACGTCCTGACCTCACTGGTATCCGGCGCTAAATAGCTGGTGCCCACTCCCGCGGCGACATAAGCGTGACGGCCCACCTGTAATTCTGATGAGACTGCATGATTCCGAAGCTCATCGGTGTCAGGCGTATGGTACAAACTTGCACATCCAGAACTTAGGAACACTCCAAACCCAACAACCAAAAACTTAGACGCTTTGATATGAAACCAGTGTTGGATGAGTTTACAACATCGCCGGCGTAGTCCTAGCAGCACTAGAAGTATCAAACTCAGAGGCCCGAATGATCCGCCACCTCCAAGACCTGTACGAATTAAACCTTGCTCATTGATTGGTTGCTGCACATCTGAAATACCATCACCATCAGTATCAGGCAACGCACTGCTCAAGAGTGGCTCACCAGAAGACGATCGCGCAAAACCTTCAGCATACGGGTCAACGTCAAAACGGTCGAGAATACCATCACCATCGGTATCAGACTCACCCAGGAAGTCTGCATCAGCAAAGTCTGCTATACCATCGCCATCGCTATCCGCTACCCCAAGTTGATCAGCATCTATGTCATCTGGAACGCCATCTTGATCGCTATCTAACCAGCCATCCACTTGGCCATCACCATTTTCATCCTGTCCACCAGCTTCAGTAATGTCATTGATTCCATCACCGTCACTGTCGAGATCTTGATGGTTAGGTATACCGTCCCCGTCAGTATCAATAGTCATATTTGCTGGAATGTTATCTGCCCAGCCGTCACCGTTAACATCAATGAAATCGTTCAGTAACAGCGAACCTAGAGTACCCGCGAGCACTTGGTCAATAGTGGCATCTGACAACGTATCATTAACCACGCTATCGACTTTACCGTCACCATTGCCATCTAGCGGCGCAAGTTTTGATTCACGAGTATCAGGGATCCCGTCATTGTCTGAATCCAAGTCTTTGTAGTCTGCCCAACCGTCTCTATCGGTATCAATTATGATTAACGGAAACGCTGCCATGGTGTCATCGTAACCATCGTTGTTAGTATCCGAGTAGTTGTCTACTCGACCATTACCATCTACGTCATCACCACCGGCCTCTACAATGTCTGGAATACCATCGTTATCAGAGTCCAGATCCTTAATATCAAAGACACCGTCTTCATCAGTATCTTCAAACCCTTCGGTTTGATCCGGTATTCCGTCGTCATCCGCATCGATATCTAGGAAGTCTGGCACTCCATCAGAATCGGTATCACCAAATCCTTCATAGATGTCAAAGACCCCATCACCGTCCGCATCTGTGTCGGCAAAATCGGGGATTCCATCGCCATCGGTATCATTGCGAGATTCCTCTGAATCAGGAATACCATCGTTATCACTATCTGAATCCAAGAAATCGGGCAAGCCGTCTAAATCACTATCAGTGGTTCTATCTGGTTGGGCTTCAATACCATTAGACACGCCATCGCCGTCGATGTCGTTGTCTAGATAGTCGAGCACACCATCACCATCAAGATCACCCGACGATAGTTCGGCATCAGGAATACCATCGTTATTAACATCGATATCCTTGGAATCCACTATGCCATCCTGATCCGAATCCACAGCACCTTCCACGCTATCAGGAATTCCGTCATTGTCGCTATCGGCATCTAGGTAATCAGGGATTCCATCGCCATCGGTATCGTTAGCACCTTCCAACCCATCGACCAAACCATCGTTATCAGCATCTGAATCATAGGCGTCTAGTAATCCATCACCATCGGCATCGCCTATACCTTCGATAGAATCTAAGATGCCATCGTTATCGCTATCGGTATCTGCATAATTAGGAATTCCGTCATTATCGGTATCGGCAGCAAGATCCAGCAAACCTTCACTGCCGTTTGGAATACCATCGCCATCGATGTCCCCATCCAAATAATCGGGAACCCCATCGCCATCTGCATCCCCACTGTTCAGGACGCTATCTGGAATACCGTCCCCATTTGCATCAGGATCATTCGCATCAGCAATGCCATCTCCATCGCTGTCAACTGAGCCTTCTATGATGTCAGGTATACCATCACCGTCATTATCTGAATCAAGAAAGTCTGGAATTCCGTCAGCATCCGTATCGCTTGCGCCTTCCTCAGCGTCTGAAACACCATCACCATCACTATCGATGTCTTGAAAATCTACTGCTCCATCACCGTCTGTATCTGTGGTCCCCTCAAAACTGTCTGAAATTCCATCGTTATCAGAGTCTAAATCGATGTAGTTGGGAATATCATCACCGTCTGTGTCAGCAGATGACTCAACGCCATCACTTATGCCGTCGTTATCACTGTCACTATCCAAGTAATCCGGAATACCGTCATTATCTGAATCAACCACACCTTCCAATGCGTCCGCCATTCCATCACCATCGCTATCGGTGTCTTGCGAATCGGGGATACCATCCCCATCAGCATCACCGTTCCATTCTAACTCGTCAGAAATTCCATCATTATCAGAGTCAGTGTCGGCGTAGTTAGGTATACCGTCACCATCACTATCTTCTGCAGGGACAACTGAACCCTCAGCACCATTGGCCAGTCCATCGCCATCAATATCAGCATCAAGATAGTTTGGAATGCCGTCACCATCGAGATCATCAGTGCCTAAAGCGGCATCAGGAATACCGTCACCATTAGAATCTGTATCTATGGCATCAGGCAATCCGTCACCATCTGAGTCCCCAGCACCCTCCTCATCATCAGGGATACCATCGTTGTCACTGTCAGTGTCCAGATAGTCCGGAATTTGATCTCCATCTGAATCGATATCTTGTTCTGCCAAATCCTGGATCCCATCACCATCACTGTCTCGATCGAGATAGTCTGCAGCTCCGTCACCGTCAGTATCGAGCAGACCCTCTACGCTATCGGGAATTCCATCATCATCACTATCTGTATCGAGATAATCTTTCAGCCCATCACCATCGGTATCACCTGCAGTCTCAAGCAGATCAGGAATGCCATCATTGTCGCTATCACTATCTAAGCGGTCCGTTGTTCCATCACCATCAGTGTCTACGAGCCCTTCCGCTGCGTCACCGTGTCCATCACCATCACTGTCAAGATCGCGATAATCTGCCGTACCATCATCGTCAGTATCAATTGCGCCCTCGAGCGAGTCTAAGATTCCATCGTTATCAGAATCCAAATCACGATAGTCAGATATTCCGTCAGCATCAGTATCCACCGATGTCTCAAACTCATCTGAAATACCATCACCGTCGCTGTCAGTATCGTGAGCATCAGCGATACCATCGCCGTCAGCATCTGCTATACCCTCAATGCTATCTAGGAGTCCGTCATTGTCACTATCGGTGTCAGCATAGTTTGGGATACCATCACCGTCGTCATCCTGAGCCGGTACAACCGTACCTTCAGTCCCATTGGCAATACCGTCACCATCAATGTCACCATCCAGATAGTCTGGAATCCCGTCGCCATCTAAGTCATCATTACCCAACGCCGCATCAGGGATACCGTCTCCGTTTGAGTCTTCATCAATCGCGTCGGCAATACCATCTCCGTCGCTATCACCTGATCCTTCAACACTATCCGAAATACCATCATTGTCACTATCAGTGTCGAGGTAGTTTGGAATTGAATCATTGTCGGTGTCAGTTGTTCCTTCAATAAAATCAGAGTTTCCATCGCCGTCTGAATCAATATCGTAGGAATTCAGTATTCCGTCGTTATCTGAATCAATAGATCCTTCAAGGACATCGTTAATGCCATCGCCATCAGAATCAAGATCCTTGTAGTTCGGTGTACCGTCATTGTCAGAATCGTTAGCAGACTCAACTAAATCAGATAATGTATCCCCATCCGAATCAAGATCGATAGAGTTTCTTAATCCGTCGTTATCTGTGTCTATGCTCCCTTCAATGGAATCGGGTATGTTGTCGCCATCCGAGTCAGAATCGCGGAAGTCAGGCGTGGAATCGTTGTCTGTGTCTACGGCCCCTTCTACCGAATCTGGTATTAAATCAGCATCAGAATCAACATCCATGCAATCGTTGAGACCGTCAGAATCAGTATCACCTCCATGGAAAAACCTTGACGCTACGCTGACCAATCCAACAAGGTTACCTGTACTACCAGAATATTTTTCAAAAGTAATCGACTTAATTCCAACACCATCAAATGAATCGTGACTGTTCAACAGTTTAATTCGTCCACCGAATTGATTCGGAGGTGAATTACCGGTGAAACGATGCACCCCGCTAGAACTGTCCTTCACCATTGAGGATGTCGTAGAAGTAGCTAAAGCAGAGAATTCGCCAAGCTGAGCGCCAGCACTTATTACGTCAGGGTATATAGTAAAGTCTGCATTGTTCACTACCGATCCATCGGCCAAAGTGAGTATGAAATTCCCGAACTCAGTACTAGAAACAAAATTATCAAACAGTATGTCAACACTAAACATGGGCTGTGAAGATACTATCGAATAAGTACCGACATACGCCGATTGCTCGGACATAATGAAACGATCGCTCCCCGTGGCAGATGAGCGAGATAATTCCCTACCTTCAAACCGGAAATCTAGTGTGGCTTGAAGAACTCCGTCAACCAATGAAGCAGAAGGTTCATCTCCGGCAGTAGTAACCTCCATAACATCATACCCAGAGACGGTACAACTCTCAGCACCGTTACTGATACCATCACCATCCAAATCCCAGGAACCGAAGTCACTGTTGTCTAGATAATTCGCATCAGCATCATTGTCAACATTGCCCGTCCCTTCATATAAATCTGATAATCCATCACCATCGGAATCCCCATCCATATAGTTAGGAATACCGTCAAAATCTGTGTCTACTAGTTTCGCACCATCAGTGATTCCATCGCTGTTGGTATCTTGTGCCCCCGTAGCTGCAATATCGATGTCAAAGTAATTCACTATCCCATCTGAATCGGCATCAGAATTTGTTATCCCACTTTCTATAGCATCATCAATTCCGTCACCGTCTGAATCGGTATCCAAATGGTCTTTAATGCCATCTTTATCCGTGTCCCCATACCCAGAGAAGGAAACTTCTATTGCATCTGGTATTGAGTCGTTATCAGAGTCAAAGTCTATTCTGTCTGGGATCGAATCATTGTCGCTATCGGTGTCAACTAACGATGTGGCAAACAACCTGTCGTCATATCCATCTCGATTCGTATCAGTTAAGCCGTCTACTATCCCATCTAGATTGGCATCGGTACCACCGGCTTCAACAATATCGTAAACCCCATCGTTATCTGAGTCGGCATCCATAAAATTGGGAGTACCGTCGCCGTCTGTATCTACTAATTCTGAACTGGCAGAGAGAGTGTCATCCATACCATCCTGATTAGAATCAGTGAAATTATTAGCCCGGCCATCGCCATTAACATCAGACGCAAAATTCTCCTGGAGATCGGTTAATCCGTCATTGTCGCTATCTAGATCGAAACGATTAGTAATTCCATCGTTGTCACTATCGAGCAATTCCAGAGTTTCAATGATGTCGTCAAGACCATTATCATTGGCATCACTTCCCCCTGTGAAGTCAATATCGTACTCATTAGGGATACCATCACTATCACTATCAAGGCCCGACAATCCTGATTCATCGCCATCGGACAACCCGTCGTTATCAGAATCCTTATCGTAGATGTTTGGAATTAAATCGCCGTCACTGTCGGCTAGCACATTCGGATTTCCACCAAATTCGATAAAATCTGGGACACCGTCGCCATCTGAATCTTTATCGAGATAATCTGGAATGGAATCGCCATCAGTATCCCGTAGTGAATTTATACCACCATCTCCATACTCATATACATCTAACAATCCGTCATTATCGGCATCACCACTTACCAGACCCAAATCAATCGTTAAATTTGAAAAATCATCATTGGTTGAGTTATCTGTGATTGGGATGATGTTATCACCCGTGGGTTCATCACCCAAAGGAGCCTGACCCGGAGCACCCACTGACGCAGAAATGGTAATTCTGTCAGTTTCGACGCCGGTTGTTGCTGTACTTCCGGTGACTATGGCATTGTGGTCTTCTAGATGGTTAACGTCATCATTAGCAGCTTGGCCGTTAATTGAAACTGTCCAGGAGCCAAGAACACCGTTACCAAACAGGGACGTAGGTATTATAATGAAGTAATCACCCGGAGCTCGCTGGTCAAACAAATACGCGCCATCTGCTGTTACCGTTGTGTCAACTAAATTTCCTGTATCAAAATCTCTAAGTTCAATTGTAATTCCATCTGGCGCCGGCAAATCTAACCCGGGATCGTAGATACCGTTGTTATTCAGATCTACAAAAACCCAGTCACCAATTGAATGTGATGATATGTAGACAATGCTACGCTGAGATTTGACATACTGCTCTTGCGGCAAGGTAACGGAGCTCACGCCAAACATATTTGTGTATTGATCTGCTTCCACGTTGCCTGACGCTTGCAGGGTATACGTCATGAGAATCCCTTGCCGTGGGTCTCCATCTACTTCCAGATCATAATTAGACTCATGTTTTATTGCCGTAACTTCTGAGAATCCACTTGGACATGATTGCCCTGCGATTGAAGGATTGACAAAAGTACTTCCATTATATTCGCACCAATTACTCGAATTGCTTTTCGGGTTATCGTTGATGGATGCATGCGTCTCATTGGTATAAAAAACAGTACCAATTTCAGCAAATGGATCACTACCTGTGGGTACAGAGCCATCGGAAAACGTCACGGTAGGCGCAGCAACTAATTCCAATGTACCGCTATAATTCGATGCAGGATTTCTACTTGATAGACTGCTATCGTCGTTGAGATGAGGTAAAACGTTAATCATAGTAGGAGTCTCAACAACTACACCCCTTGAAAAGTTATACCACCTGAGTGAATGAAATTGGCTATCATCAGTTAAGTCACTGGTAACATCTACATTCGCTGTCGCTTGTATATTTCCGACTTGCGCCAACTCAACAGACTGCGACTTTGTTCGTGAATCCAGGCCATTATCAGAAGTTACGTAGGCTTTCGTTGTCGCTTGAGTGCCATCAAGAGAAGTCGCTTCCGAGTTGGTACAGAACAAAATAGGATCAAGAGTAGTTCCACTCTGAGGATTACCCAATGACCATTTTATAGTTGTTTCTCCGGTGCTTGGCGTATTGAACTGTACGGAGGTTGGCGCAACACCTCCTTCTAGATTTATCGTGCAGGCATGGTCATATGAAAGCTCCACCGGGAGCACATCTACCACTTCAACGTTGACACCAGCACTACCACCTACTGCTTCCGTTTGCACAGACGGCTGCAAACGCCAAACAACTGTACTTCCCGCAAGTGTGGATTCGGTTGTACCTGCGGCCGCGAGTGGCTCTTCAGTTGAATTTACAATGGCAGTTCGGACTCGAACCAGTGTCATTCGATCGCCATGGTAGCCTCGCCCACCAGCGGTGAGTGGATTGAAATTGCTTTGTAGCCACGCGCCTGAAGTCGTTTCGTCAGTCTTTATGTTAAAGAATGCGGGCAAGATTGTTCCTAGTGGTATTTCCTGCGAATCGTAGGGGCCACCGTTAAACGTATCTCGCGCCTGAAAAGGTGTGAATAAACTAATCACACCTGTAGATTCTACGACGGTTGTATTTAAAACAGGGCTGATCCTGACCAAGTTAACGTTGTCTATACCTACCACGGTTGGATCAGTATCCCAGGCTAGGCCTGGCGCACTACAATTGAAAGCCTTCAGCTCATTCCAATTTCCTTCATACCTACCAGTAGCCTCATTGAAATCTAAGTTACCATCGCCGTCACCATCAAGCGGATTATCATTGGATAGGGTGGCACTCGCATATTCGATTTTCCACTCAGAAGCCGTAACCCCACCTCCGCCGGTTTTGTATGCATAGGTACCTGGGCTCCCACCCGTGTTGCCTCTATCAGTTATTTTACTAACCGTGTTATCAAACTTCACACAAATTTCCGCGTTAGTCAGCGAGACGCTTCCGGTGTTCTTCAAATAGGTACGCGCTACATATGACAAATTGGGTTCTATCGACGCATTATTTTTGTTGTGGTAGTCAATAAAAGGTCCCCAACTATACCCCCCAGTATTCGTGGCTGTTGAGTATTGGTGCATGTAAAAAAAGTTTTTGGCTGTAAGCTTCAGCTCAACACCAGAATTGCAATTATTGGAGGCCGACCCGTCTGGCATCGTTGAGCTGTTATATCCCGGTTCAAAGCCAGCTCCAAAATTCGAAGTACCGTTTGTATCTATTGGATCAAAATTACTCAAACAATTACCGACAAACACTTGACCAGATAATGGAGCTGTATCCTCACGCTCGACTTCAGAGAACGGCACAAAGATGGCCAGTCGATAGGCCGCTGCATAGTAAGGACCATTTGTTAGGTCGGTCCCGTTGTAGGTTCTTGTGGGCCAGCGCGTGCCTGAGCTGTCCATGTTATTTATCGTGATGTTGTACCCACCAACGCCATCTCCGGCCAGAGTACAACTGCCTGAATCCACCACTGATCGATCATAGAAGCTATGAGACTGAGCGACTTCTGCACCGCGAACTGCATGGGAATAACTGTTTGTATTCGGAAAGCAATGCACAATTTTATATTCAATAGGAAATGCTGTAACGCCGTCGCTTTTAACTGCGCTAAGGTCGAAGTCAAAATTTACGGAGTCTGTCAGTGCACTGATTCCCTTACCGGCTGTTTGCTTTACAGCACTTATTCCGATAGCTGTGTACATAAAAAACCCCGGTTCGGGTCCTCTACCAGTACCTACATCTTGGGTTGATACACCGTTTTGATGTAAGGTTCGTAGCTTCGTTGAGACATCCCATGCAGGCGCGGCAGAAATACTGTAAGTGTTAGGATTAATGTAGGGAACATCGCTAACGATCTGCACTCCGTTTGCATCCAGAGCGTAAACTTTTTGCGTTGTTGTAAACGACGAGTTATTAGCCGACGTTGCTAGTGGCTTTACATCGACAGAGAACGATTTCTGATCACCGTTACTCATACTGCCTAGGTTACACATGAGTGTAATAGAGCCATCTGAATTCTCGATTATTTCCGACAGCGGATCCGTGCCGCCCGCACCTGCCGGGGGCGCCAAACAGGCAACTGGTATTTTAGAGAATTGGATATCTGCGTCTGTCGACGGGTAGATCGTCTGTTCGAGGATAACCGCATACATATCGGGAGCACCGACGGGTATGTTTTGAGAAACAATCGACCAAGAAAACTGCATTTCATCTGCAGTTCTGACACGCAGATCAGTGTCGCTACAGTCATCTCCAGCCGCTGTACATGTACCTGTAGTATTAAAGGGTGCCGTTCCAGAGAAAACGCCTTGACCGTACTCACCCAACGTTAATTCACCGTTTGCATAAACCCAATGTGCACTAAAAAAAAGTGTCAGCGCTGCAGCGATTCTGACAGACTTTTTTCGAGCCCACCCACCACAAGGTTGAATGCGTTTCTTCGGAGCGCGATTCAGCTTAGGCTTGATATAAGCGAACGAACAACTAAAAATAGCAACCAAGAAAGAACGACTTAGCATGCGTCTCTGCCCACAGGTTAATTTCTCAAAATAGTTAACTGTCGGGACATCAATTGAGAACTGATCTGCGACTAATTAGCGCACACGGCCTTCAAACCCGAGCCAGCCTCATAGCAATGAGTGTTCCGGAAACAAAGAGCCAATCAGTCAATGTCGCAAATTGCCAATTGAGGCGCACAAAATGAGGGCAAAGTAACGTGCAAAAACTTATAGCGGCATTGCACTATGCACTATGCACTATGCACTATGCACTATGCACTATGCACTATGCACTATATGTTTATCACGATACATGCAAGTGAAACAGCTTTTCGATATCAGAGACAGGGTTCACTAACACGTCTATTCCATCGTTCTTATGATGACTAAATACCTGCAGATTTTTGATGTGAGTTTGCTCGATGGGAGAAACAGCCTACAATCGGACGGCTCCCCGCACGAAACTCTATGATGTTAGATCTTTCATGGACAATGCTATTCACATAAAACAAAAACACATGCACACGACAGCACCGCCGGTTTTCGTCAGATCTTCTTGGGAACTGCTTCGTGAGCTGTGCGCTGCATTCCGGGAAATGTTGCCACTGCCGTGACTATCGTGATAGCCCACCGATGCTCTATCTTTCCCGGTACTTGCCCAGATATTGCAGGTTCTGTCTAACGTCCCTCACTGGGAAAAACGCAGCACCGTCAGACATACCGCCAGTGGAGCCCGACATACTGGGCCAATCGATGAAACTCAAACTCAACGACGGGAGAAAGGTACACGCGAGCCGCACTTATCGCGTGCAGCTGCTGGACGTAAATTTCTATAACAAGAATCCTGTATGTAATACCTAAAATTAAGGCGTCCGAAGTTTACGTCGGACGACGCCTTGTACTGACCCAGAGGACCAGAATTGCAAACACAAGAGACAACATAGATCCGCCTAATACACCCAGCTTCATTGAATCGGCGTAAGACTGATCCAGGTTTTCGTAAGCTAAGGAACCGATGAAAAAGCTCATGGTGAATCCAATACCTGTCGTTAACGCAGTACCGTACATCATCAGCAGGTTAGCGCCTTCCGGCATCTTCAATAGATTGGCCTTGATACCCAACCATATAGGGATAAACACACCGACCTGCTTACCCAGGAACAGGCCTAGCGCGATACCTAGCGTGAGCGGGTTGAGCAGCATTTCCATGGTTAAGCCTTGTAGGGATACTCCTGCATTGGCGAACGCAAAGATTGGCAAGATTGCATAGCCTACCCAGGGATGCAATGAATGCTCTAGAGAACGTAATGGAGATTCCTCACGTTCGGGCCTTGTACCAGAGACAGAATGTTTAGACGTCAACGGTATGGCCAGCGCAACAATGACACCAGCAAGCGTGGCATGTACGCCGCTTTTCAGAACGGCTATCCAAATTACCACGCCGACCAGTATGTAAGCCGCTATCCGAGTTACGTTGAGAATATTAAGCGTGACCAACGCCACGATGCCAACCGCCGCGAACGCTAGTGCGTTGACCGACAAATCACTGGTATAAAAAAGTGCGATGACGACGATGGCTGCGAGATCATCGATGATAGCGAGAGAAGCCAAAAACACCTTTACAGACAAAGGAATACGCGAGCCGAACAAGGACAGAACGCCCAATGCAAACGCGATATCGGTTGCAGACGGTATGGCCCAGCCTTTAAGTACAGTGGCATCACCGGAGTTCAAGAGTGTAAAAATAAGAGCTGGAATTGCGAACCCACCAATGGCTCCGACCACCGGTAGTGCCAATTGACTACGGTTTGATAGTTGGCCCTCTAGCACTTCACGCTTAAGCTCCAGCCCGACCAGCAGAAAGAACACTGCCATAAGACCGTCGTTGATCCACAGCAGCACAGATTTATCGATTGACAAAGCACCCACAATAACCGCAGCACGCGCGTTTAGAGCTGTCGACATGTAGTCCGCCAGCGGAGAATTGGCGACTATCATCGAAGCCGCTGCCGCGAGAAAGAGTAAAATTCCGGCAGCAGCTTCAAGTTTTATAAAACGCTGTAGAGCATTTATGGGCACGGTAGTCAACGATCTCCTAGTTGTTGATCATCAGTTTATCGACCTGAGCTATGCTCGATAAAGTCGTATTTATTTGTTCTTTAATACGATATTTACGATCTATAAAAAGCAATCTACTTCCACTTTATTACGTAACAACATAATGCCTGAAAACCTGGATATAAACACTCAGAAACCGTACATTAAAAATTTATTGCTTTCCGTCATTGTGAATCAAATTAAGAATGGTTGATAGCCTCAAATTCCAACCCGTCTGAATCTTTGAAATAGAAGCGGCGACCGGGCTCATAGTCCGCGTGGCTGTGCGGTGGCAACGGACAAGTAGCATCAGTTTTGCCGGTAACGCTCCCATTCCGGTTCGTTTTCAAATACGAAATCATAGTATTCGCGCCCCTGTAAACAGCCGGCAGCTTCCTCATCAACAATGACTTTACAGTTGGGGTGTAGCTGAATGGACGACGCACTGACCATTGAAGTAATTGGCCCCTCCACTGCTCGTGCAACGATATCGGCTTTAGCGCTCCCAGTCGCTAGCAGTATTAACTCTCGCGCTTGAAGTATAGTACCCACGCCCATTGTCAGCGCTCGCTTGGGCACTTTGTTCGCATCTCCACCAAACATCGCAGCATTCTGTTCGCGAGTCTTGGGGGTTAGACACTTGTCTCGGGTGCGCGACATGATTGACGATAGAGGCTCGTTGAACCCAATATGCCCCGCCACACCAATCCCCAGCAGTTGGGTATCTATGCCCCCTGCCGTCTCTATGGCATTTTCAAAATCAGTCGCTGCTTGCCGTAAGTCCGCTGCCTGGCCGTCAGGTACGAAAGTGTTCTGAATATCGATATCAACCTTTGAGAAAAAATGCTGCCACATATAATGACGATACGACTGTGTATCATCGCTGGGTAGCCCAATGTACTCGTCAAGGTTAAAGGTGGTGCATTCCTTAAACGACACAGCACTCATTGCCAGTTGAGCGTACACCTTTTCCATTGTCCGACCCGTCGCCAAACCCAGTACAGCGCCGGGCTTTTCGTTGACACGATCCTCTATTAAACTGGAGACGAGCTTTACCGCTTGTTCAGCAGTTGCTTGAGTTATAACTTCCATAAGCTTGTAAAGACAACGACAAGGATCACTCGACTACACGGTTTTCACTTTCATCAAACACATGACAGTATTCTTGTCGAACACCCAGGCGACACTGGTCGCCAGGGGCAAAGCTTCTTTCACCGTCCAGCTTCGCCACCATCGTTTGATTATCGTTAAGCGTTAGATGGAGAAAAGACTCTCCCCCCAAATGTTCGAATACGCTAACCTTGCCGTCAAATGGCCCGTCGTCGCTTAGCGCTAAGTGTTCCGGGCGAATACCGAGCTTAACCGATCCGTTTTTTGCCGATGTTTTGCACACTGGCGTATCGGCTAGCTTAACGGCCCCGTCTTCAACACGAGCCTTCAGGAAATTCATGGCAGGAGATCCGATAAAGCCTGCTACAAACGTGTTCATGGGCTGCCGGTATAGCTCCAGTGGAGTTCCTACCTGCTCAACACGGCCCTCCCGGAAAACGACAATGCGATCTGCCAATGTCATTGCCTCAACCTGATCATGAGTAACGTAGACCATGGTATTGCGCAATCGTTGATGCAGCTTTAGCAACTCAACACGCATGTGGACACGCAAAGCAGCATCAAGGTTTGACAAGGGCTCATCAAATAAAAACACATCGGGCTCTCTGACGATTGCACGGCCAATAGCCACACGCTGGCGCTGCCCCCCTGAAAGTTCGCGCGGTTTGCGTTTCATTAAATCAGAAAGCCCCAGAATTTCTGATGCCTTATTAACTCTTTCATCGATCTCTTTTTGTGGAACTTTCGCATGCTTAAGAGCAAAGCCTAAGTTACCGCGAACATCTTTGTGAGGGTATAAAGCGTAGGATTGGAACACCATGGCAATACCGCGATCGGTAGGTGGCAAATGGTCGACACGTTTACCCCCTATAGATATTTGACCGGCAGTCAGTGTTTCCAAACCCGCGATCATGCGCAACATCGTGGATTTTCCGCAGCCACTAGGACCAACAAAAACGATGAGCTCGCCATCGTTAACATCAAGGTTCATGTCATGTATGACATCGGTGCTGCCGAACGACTTTTTGATCCCTTTCAGTTCAAGCGTTGCCATGACTACCCCTTAACGGCACCGGCTGTAATGCCGCGTATGAGTTGTTTTGAAAAAATGACGTACATAACCAATACCGGCAGGATAGCGACTGATAGAGACGCAAGCACCGCCCCCCAATTGACAGTGTACTGACCAATAAACTGCTGAACCCCTAAGGTGACTGTTCTCGATTCCTCGCCGGGTGAAAGTATGAGCGGAAACCATAGGTCGTTCCAAATGGGAATCATGGAGAACACGGCAACCGTTGCGATTACCGGACGAACTAAGGGAATAACCACCTCGAAGAAAATGCGGTATTCGGACAGTCCATCGATTCTTGCACTGTCTTTTATCTCTTTAGATACGGACCGTAAAAACTCCGTAAAGATAAAGATGGCTATGGGCAAGCCTTGAGCGGTGTACACCAATATTAGTGCGGTGAGCGTATTCGCCAAGCCCAGGCTCACGATTAGCTCTAGTAATGCAACTGTGCCCAAGCGGATGGGCACCATGATTCCCAGCACCAGGTACAACCCTAAGAACGTATCACCGGGAAAGCGATACTCAGACAACGCATGAGCGGCCATTGCGCCTAACAGCAGTATGAGCACCAGCGACACCACCGTGACCGTCAGACTGTTACCAAAATACAGCGGGAAATCACTATTACTGAGTACGCTTTCATACCCCTTGGCTGAAAAACTCTCGCCCAGCGGCAGACCCGTTGGGTCACGAAATATCGCTTTACGCGTCTTAAAGCTATTGAGCACAATCAGCACTAACGGAAACAACGCTAAAACTGAATAGGCGATAAGTACCGCATGAATACCAAGGCTTGAAATACGCTGCTTAACAAGCATTAGTTGTCATACCTCTGTAATCGTCGTTGAACACCAAAAAGATATAAGCCAACGCCTATCAGGATGATGAAGAACAATGCTGAGGCAACGGTGGCTCCCATATAGACATCACCCAGCTGAGCCTGAAACCCGAAAAATGTTCTAAACAGAAACGTCCCCATGACATCGGTGGAATAATCAGGGCCTGCAAGACCGCCTTGCAATGTGTAGATCAAGTCGAAGCTTGCTGTGAAGTTACCGATATAGGTAAGTATTCCGACCAACCCTAAGGTCGGGAGAATGAGTGGCAACTTTACCTTCCAAAAGATCCACCACCCATTTAGGCCATCTATACGGGCCGCCTCTATGGTTTCCTCGGGAACGTTCAGTAAGGCCGCATAAAAAAGCATCAGCGGAATACCCACATACTGCCAAATGGATATTAGAGTGACCGTGACAAGTGCTGAGCTTTCCAGACCTAACCACGGTTTAAAGAAACTGCCAATTCCCAGCCAGTTCATAAACGCCGGAGATACCCCCCAGAGCGGCGATAAAATCAATTGCCAGATGAAGCCGACAACAACAACCGACAATAAAGTAGGTAAAAAGAAGATGGTTCTGTAGGTTGCAGCCCCTTTGAGTGTTGGAACACTCAATAATGCAGCCAGCGCCAGCGCAATAGGGTTTTGAATAAGCATGTGCATCAAAAACAACACGATATTGTTTTTGAATGCATTCCAGAATTGATCGGCCCACAGAGGCTCACCGAACAAGCGAGCATAGTTGGCGAGTCCGACGAAGATGCCACCCCCGTCACCGGCCTCATAGAGAGATAACCGCAGGGATTCAATGATGGGGTAAATGGCAAATATCGTATAAATTAACGTTGCCGGTGCGAGGAATACCAATATGTACCATCGCACAGGTCTACGATGTGTTTGCTCGCTACTTACACTACCTGTGTTTGCCACTATGAGAGTGTCTCGAATTTAGCTGTTATTAACGCTAGCCATACCGCGACGCCACTGCGTCGCGGTATGTTTTCAAAAGTGAAAAGACCTTAAGGCTTATACCAGCCATCCAGGTTCGCCTGAGCCTCAGCTGCCGCATCCTCTGGAGTCTGAGTGCCATTGATAACATTGGCCGCTAAGGTCCAAAGTTGATTACCTAATGGCAGCTCACCACGAGACAGAATTTGGTGAGCAACTCGGATGGTCGCTTCACATTGTCCACGCATGGCAACAAACTCATTAGCCAAGGCGTTTTCAACGTTAATATCATGTGATGACAAAGAGAAGAAACCCGGTGCAGCGTTGGTGAGTAGCTCTGCAAATTCAGCCGAGGTTGTCCACGCAAGGAAAGTCATCACTTCTTCCTTGTTCTCAGTGCTCGCATTCATGCCAATGCCGATATCCGTGTGATCGCTAATGTAGCAGCTGCTATCAGCGTCTTTGCTTGGAGGAGCAAACGCACCGAGTTCGAAGTCTGCATTCTGTTGAAAGCCTGTTATCTCCCATGATCCTGTTGGATAAATAGCAGCTCTACCCAATGTAAAAAGATTCTGGCTGTCGGTGTAACCTTGCGCCTGAAAACCGTTGCCTAGATACGGAGTCCATTTGGCCATTTGCCGGAAACCTTCGACAAAGCCATCGTCGGTCATCTTGGCATCGCCGGAGATCAGTCCCAAACGACCGTCCTCGCCGCCCCAATAAGCAGGACCGACGTTGGTGTATCCCATGGTTGCCGCTTCCCATTGGTCTTTGGTACCCATCGCCATGGGGATGTAAGTACCGTCGTCTTTAATGGCGTCGAGAACCGCGTAAAACTCGGCTTCTGTTTTGGGTACTTCCAGGTTTAATTCTGCAAACGCATCCTTGTTGTACATGAAGCCGTGAATAACCGACGCCATCGGTACACAAAATTTTGCATCGCCGTTATCAGTAGACCATGCCGCTTTTGCAACGTCTGAAAAATTTGATAAGCCTTCAAGCTCTGCAATGTTCGCGAGATTGCCCGCATCGTACATAGCCAATGCGTTGTCGAACGGACGACAGGTAATAATGTCACCTGCTGTACCGCCAGCGAGCCTTGCATTCAATGCAGCGTTGTACTCAGTGGCCGTAGTTGGTTTGAACTGAACATCTATGTTGGGGTTTTGAGCTTCAAAGACCGGGAGTATAAGTTCGTCCCATAAGGCCTGATCTTCTGCCCGCCAACTTTCAATGGAAATAACCACTTTATCTGCTGCCGCAATACCACTCACACAGAGCGTGGTTGCCAGTAAACCGGCTTTGAATACACGTGTCGTCATCCGAACCTCTCCTTCACATTTGCCTGTATTGAATCTTGGATGCTATATGATGTACAAACGAGATACAATACCAATTAGATACAAATTTCAAATCGTATTTTTTGAATTCTTAAGTAGGCGATCAGATTTTCCTATACGCTCCCCCCTAGGATTAAAGGAATTTGATAATGACAGGCCCGATGTACTTGAAAATTGCGGAGAATTTGCGCGCAAGCTTTGCAGACGGAGACTATCGTCCCGGTCAGGCATTGCCCGCTGAAAGACTCCTCATGGAACAGTTTTCGGTCTCCCGGGTAACGATACGCCGTGCGTTAAAAGAGTTAGTGGACGAGCAACTGTTGCAAGCACGCCAAGGCTCAGGCTACATCGTTCAATCCCTATCGCACCTCAAACAACCACTTAACAGCATTACCAGCTTTTCCGAGGACTGCATGTCCAGAGGCCTGACCCCGGGATCCATACTCGTTAGCCGCAAGCTGGGCAAAAGCAATCGTGAGGAAAGCGCGCATTTCTGTGTGCCTAAAGGCAGTGATGTTCTGCGCATCCGGAGAGTCCGTACGGGGGAAGGCGAACCCCTTCTACTCGAACATGCAACCTTGCTTGCCACCAGAGCCCCGACTTGGCCGTGGCCGGATGGGAGCCTCTACCGAGCTATGCAAAAGAACAACACCTTGCCGCAGCGCGTTCGGCAGCAGTACTTTCCCGTTCTGGCTGATAAATCACAATCGGATAGATTGGATGTCGACAAAAACACACCACTGATGCTGGTAATTCGGGCAGGCTATGCAGCTAACAATACCCCGGTAGAATACTCTCACTGCTGGTTCCGCCCTGACCGATGGACATTCTCCCATGAGATCCAACGCTAACTTGCCATGAGCATTGTTGCGAACAAACAAACCACAGGGCTTTGGTGGACTCCCGAAGGCTTTATTGATGCCGTATGCCATCATGACCATACGGTTCATTCCTTAGTACCCAGCTCGAAAAGTCATTCGTCCACCCTATTCCTGCCAGCGCCGGTTGATTTGCATGTTCACGGAGGTGGCGGGCACGACTGCATGAATAGCGAAGCCGCCATTCGCGGTACGCTAAAGGCACATGCCCTACACGGTGCAGGTGCACTGCTGGCAACCTCGGTAACCGCACCGTTCCAGGAAACAAGCCAATTTATTAACAACGCGGCGCGTGTTATGCAAACACCCGACGAAGATTCCGCTACGTTGCTCGGTGTTCATCTGGAAGGTCCCTTTATTAATCCAGACAAACTGGGAGCACAACCGCCACACGCCACGGAAATAGATTTACAGCAATTAGACGCCTGGTTGCGTGTAGGTATTGTGAAGGTTGTGACGTTTGCACCGGAGCTCGATCCCCGCAACGATCTCATAGCGCTATGTAATAAATACAATGTACGTGCACAAATTGGTCACACCTTATGTTCCTGGCATCAGGCAAGCGAAGCCCTTGCCGCAGGTTGCGGTGTAACGCATCTCTTTAACGCCATGAGCGGAATCGCTCACCGTGGAGGTGGCGCCGCCACCGCAGCATTGGCCTATGCTGATTTCGCAGAAATTATTATCGATGGACTGCACGTGGACAGAGCAGCATTTGATGTTGCAAAGCGTGCCATACCTAATCTTTATAGCGTCACAGATGGGACAGCAGCGTCCGGGATGCCCGATGGAAAATACACACTGGGCTCACTGAGTGTTACTAAATCAGGAGACCACGTACTGCTACCCGATGGCACAACTGCCGGTAGCTGCTTGACGCAACGTCGCGTTATCTCCGTGTTGCGCGAATGGGACGTTGACTGGCACACGATAGGTGCCATGCTGAGCGCGATACCCGCTCAATGGATTCAGCACGAAACACTGGGAAGAATCTCTCCAGGCGCGCAGGCACAATGGCTGGAGATAGAGGACGATGAACCTGTCGCTATTTGGCTATCCGGAGAACGCTTTGCCTGGCGCTGAGCTATGACGATCGATATTGCTTTGGTTTCAGATCGTGCTTTCTCAATTTGTCATACAACGTTGCGACTGGAATACGAAGCTCGTCGGCGGCCAGTTGCGTAGAGCCGTTGTTTATTTGCAATGCCTCGACCAATAACAATCGCTCGTAAGATCGAACCTGCTGAGACAGACTGAGCTTCGCGTCTTCTTCATCGCTTAAGGTAAACCCCAGTGTGAATCGCTGCGCGAATGCCTGCAGCTCTTTTAAATTTCCATCCCAAGACCTTGCCATTAACGCGGCCCTGACCTCTGAGGTGACTGCCGGAGGGCTTGCGTTAAATGTTTTTGAATAGTGCAGTAAGTATGTCTGGAAAATTTCAAGAATGTCTTCTTGACGTTCCTTAAGAGTCAGCGTGTCAAGCGTGACGACATTGAGCGTGTAATACAGGCTCTTGAGCATGCCTTTAGTCAAGCAGTCATCCAGCGAATCTGAGGAGGTCGTTACTATCCGCACTTTAGACGCGCCTTCTATCTCACCTTGAATAAGAGTCTGCTGCTCAATACTGGCTAATTCTATGTTTCTAAGGAGCAGTGTCCCCCCTCGTGCCTGCTTTATTTCTGCCTCAAAGCTTGAGGCCTGCACTGATACCGCATCGACCAATACGATATCACCGTAGGTTTTTGACAAGTCGTGAATGGCCTGAGCGGCCAGTGATTTACCGGTTCCATCCTGCCCTTGAATATGAACATTTAAGGGCATTGTGGATACTTCTCTTAACCGTTTTCTGAATGTCTTGATGGCCTCACAACGTCCCGGGAACGCATTTGCGACCGAATCTGTTTGATTAAGTCGTTCTTCTAAAAGCCGGTTTTTAAGCGTCAGCTCTCGAGCCATCAGCCATTTTTTAATAGCCTGTGTGAGTTGATCAGGATGTATTGGCTTTTCTAAGAACTCACACGCTCCCTGGCGAACGGCTTCTAATGCCATGGGAATATCGCCCTCTCCGGTTAGCAAAAGCACGGGTAGCTTTTCATCAAGGGACTGACAATGGTTTAACACTTCAAAGCCGTCTTTTCCCGGTAGACGGATGTCGGTCAGTACCACCCCCTCAAATCGACGATTTAAATGCAACACCGCCTCTTCAAAACTACCGGTTTCAAGAACTTCCAGACCATCCATGCGGAGTGATTGCGTGATGGATTTTCTCATTGCAGAATCATCTTCTACAAGCAATACAGTATTAGACACTGTCAGTCTCTCCGTTCGCGTTCATAAGCTCAATCGTAAACGTTGCGCCTCGTGCATGGTTTTCACAACTCAAGTGACCCTTTAAACTTGCAACGATACCGTGAGATATGGAAAGCCCTAGCCCTAAACCGTCTCCTTGGTCAACGGTTTTGGTGGTGTAAAACGGCTCAAAGACATTATCGGTATCATCGATGCCATGCCCGGTATCTCTTATTGTCAATAGCGTAGAATTTTGCGATCGAACAATATCAAGCCATATCTCCTTTTGCGCTGAGTTTTTCATGGCATCAACAGCGTTGTTCATGATATTGACAATCACTTGTTCAAGACTGACTTTTCCACCCCGTACTAAATACTCTTTTTCAAGCGGTTGAAAATTCACACTAACACCAGCGCTATCCAACTCTGCTTCAATAAGCTTTAGCGCTGAATTAACCGCACTCACCAGATTTATCGTCGATATCTCAACGGGCTCATGACGAGCAAAAGCCCGCAGATGACTGATGATGCGCGCCATACGGTCGGCCTGTGCAGCAATATCAAAGAGATTTTCGTCAACAAACTCTAATTGCCTTCTCTCAAGAAGACGCTTACCGTTTATCGCAAAGTTTTTAATAGCACCAATAGGCTGATTGAGCTCATGCCCAATTCCTGCTGACATTTTCCCTAACGCAGTGAGTTTGGCCGCTTGTACTAAATCATGTTGCGTAGCCTGCAACTGCTTAGATTTTTCCTCAACCCGCTTTTCCAACTCTATTGCCAGTGTTTGCTCTGATTCCAACTGACTTAAGAGATGCTTCTGATGACTCCAGATAGCGTAAATAACACTAATTAAAAAACCCACCAGCGCAAACACAAGCCCCATCGACAAATACGCAGAATTACGTGCCACAGAATCATCAACAAATAGGAAAGCCCGCAGCTCGTATATAGGAACGTCCCGTTGAATGATTCCAGCACCGTAGGCAATTTTCCCTAGCGGCAGTAAACGCGCCTTGGGTTCATAACCGACTTCACCCACATACACGGCATCATTTTCGATGGACCCGTTTCGAGTTTGTGACAACGGCCGGTGCAACAGGTTGGCTCTATTACTCAGGGCCACCGCATTGTTATCGTCAACAAATATAACCGTCTCTTTTAAACTGCTCCATTCATCTTCAAAGCGCCCTAACGATACTTCTACCGCAACGACTGCCCATTGCAAGTTTTGTTTTCCTAACACCGAACGTGCAAATATAAATTTTCGAGTATTGGCGTCTTCATCGATTACATATTCAAAACCGAGCGCACCGTTCATCGCTCTTTTAAAATAATACTTAGAAGATACATTGGGGTTGATAGTGTCGTCGTTGTCAGAGTCAATCTCTTGCGCATGCGCAGAAATAGGTTGACCTTCTGAATTATAAAGAACAATGCGGGATGCACCTGACGTCGCTGCAGTGAGCCCTAAATACCCATCCGGCAAGTAACTACTGGTTGGGTTTAACGCAAGCTTCACCACGTCCGGTTGACGAGCAACCAAGGTCGCAAGCGTTCTGAATTGCGAGAGATTACCTTCAAACTGACCGATAATTCTATCCAGATTGTTGTAACCGTTGTTTCTTAGATCTGCGATGACAGCATTTTACGTTTTATGCCAGACGAGTAATGCAATGACAGTCATCAGCAACAACGCGCAACAAACTACAGCGAATTTTCTCACTTAATAAAGCTCATCTGCTGGATAATTGTGGATCTTTATAAACTGCACCTAAATAATTATGGATTTCCATATTTCCTAAGGCGCCGCAACTCACACTTTTTACGTAAAACGCTGTTTTTATTGAAAAATAAACAAACACAATGATCGCGTTGTAAATAAAATAAGCGACTCTTAACATTCTATCCGCACTTTGATCACCTGAACCGAAACCGGAGGATATAATGAAAAAGTTGTTCTTGCCTATTGCAATCGCATCAGCGTTACTCGCACCACAGGCCGCTAACGCCAGTTGTGAAGAAGGCGAAATTGTCATCAAATTTAGCCACGTTACTAATACTGACAAACACCCCAAAGGTATTGCTGCAACGCTTCTGGCAGAGCGTGTGAATTCCGACATGGACGGTAAAGCGTGTATGGAGGTTTTCCCGAACTCCTCTCTATACACCGATGAAAAAGTCGTTGAAGCACTGCTTAGAGGAGATATACAACTAGCTGCACCGTCTCTTTCACTTTTCGAAAAATTTACTAAACAGTTTCGTTTGTTTGACCTACCGTTCATGTTTAAAAACATCGATGCAGTGGATGAATTTCAAAACTCAGAACACGGTGAAGCACTCCGTAGCTCAATGAATAAGCGGGGGCTGCAAGGTTTGGCTTTCTGGCACAACGGCATGAAACAAATGTCGGCGAACAAACCTCTGATTTCACCCACAGACGCAGAAGGTTTACGGTTTCGCGTCCAACCCAGTGATGTTCTCGTGGCCCAGATGGAAGCTATTGGAGGTAATCCGCAAAAGATGGCATTTGCGGAAGTGTACGGTGCGTTGCAAACCGGTGTCGTCGATGGACAGGAGAACACTTGGTCTAATATTTATGGGCGTAAGTTTTTTGAAGTACAAGATGGTATTACCGAAACCAACCACGGAATCATCGACTACCTGGTTGTGACATCTGTGGATTGGCTTGACAGTCTAGATGCTGAAATACGAGATCAATTCTTAAGCATCGTTGCCGATGTTACAGCCCTTCGAAATACGGAGTCTACCCAGGTTAACGAAGAAGCCAAAACGGCCATCCTAAATGCCGGAGGCGAAGTCCGAGCCCTAACCGCTGAGCAGCGTGCTGAATGGGTCGCTGCAATGAAGCCAGTCTGGGAACGTTTTAAAGATGATGTTGGTGAAGAAAATATCGCCATTGCACAAGAGATAAACCAAAAGCACTAGTTGTGCACTCTCCTTTTCGGCGCAAGGATGCGCCGTACATCTTTAAAACCTACGAATAAAATCTTGCACGATGAAAGAGTCTAGCTCCCGTTTTTTTGATATCGAAAAACGAATTATTGCTTTTCTCATTGGCACTATGACAGCTCTGACGTTTGCCAATGTTATCGCCCGCTATGTTTTTGAGAGCAACATTTTGTGGTCTCTTGAGCTTACCGTTTTTATTTTTGCTTGGCTGGTCTTACTCGGTGCTGTTCACGCAGTCTCTACGAATGCGCATATCGGTGTAGACCTAGTGATAACCATGGTTGGAAACCTGACGCGTAAGCGCATAAATCGCCTGGCCTCCGTTATTTGTATTATTTACTGCGTATTTATCTTCAAAGGCTCTTGGGATTACTGAGCCAACTATGCCAACCTGCCTACGACATCCGGTAGATGGTTTCCCACAGGCTTTAACTGGAATTTCAGGGATCAGGGCTGGTATGAGGTCTACAGCATTCCAATGCCCGACTTTATGCGATTTCTTGAGGGCATATTTAACGATGGCGACCCGTATGAAAAAATACCGCGCTTTATTCCATATGCGGTTCTTCCCCTATTCGCCCTACTCATGCTTGTACGATACGTTTATGCACTGAGGGACATAGAATCAGGTCGTAAAGATTGCATCATTGCATCGCATGAGGGAAGCAAAGAAACCTCTTCCGAAGTTCAAGGGGAGACGCGCTAATGGATATTGCATTACTTTTTGCGCTAATTATCGGCTTGCTGCTAATCGGCGTCCCAATAGCTGTTTCGATCGGATTATCGTCAATATTATTCTTACTATGGTTCTCTGATGGATCATTAGCCTCAATCGCGCAAACACTGTTTTCAGCCTTTGAAGGTCATTACACGCTATTAGCCATTCCGTTCTTCATCTTGGCTTCATCGTTCATGTCAACTGGAGGCGTCGCTCGACGAATCATCCGTTTTTCGATTGCCTGTGTTGGACATTTGCAAGGCGGATTAGCCATTGCAGGTGTTTTCGCTTGTATGTTGTTTGCAGCCCTCTCAGGATCATCTCCAGCAACGGTAGTCGCTATCGGCTCCATCGTCATCGCGGGAATGACACAGGTGGGGTATACCAAAGAATTCGCAGCAGGTGTCATCTGTAACGCAGGGACGCTCGGCATTCTGATACCGCCCTCTATTGTTATGGTTGTTTATGCAGCATCCGTTGATGTCTCTGTCGGGCGTATGTTTATGGCAGGGATAATCCCTGGGCTACTGGTATCGTTCATGCTGATGGCTGCTATTTACTGCGTTGCACGATTTAAAGGCTTGCCCAAAGGAGAGTGGGTTGGCTGGTCAGAAGTTATTGAATCAGGCAAAGATGCGGGCTGGGGCTTGTTTCTTATTGTCGTAATCCTGGGCGGAATATACGGCGGTATTTTTACACCCACCGAAGCTGCGGCTGTGGCGGCAGTCTATTCATTCTTAGTGGCCACGTTTATCTACAAAGATATGGGGCCACTTGCACATCGTGAAAGTAAAACCAAACCCAACTTCATAGAATATATTTTAGCGATCCCGCGCTCTCTTGTTCACAAAGACACAATAGATGCGTTGTATGCCGGAGGTAAGCTCACGGTCGTACTGCTCTTTATCATTGCAAACGCATTAATACTTAAGCATGTACTGACGGATGAACAAATTCCTCAAAAAATTGCGTTGATGATTGTCGACGCAGGTGTCGGACCTATCGTTTTTCTTATTCTGGTCAATGTCATCTTGCTTATTGGCGGGCAGTTTATGGAGCCTTCCGGGTTGATCGTCATCGTGGCACCGCTGTTGTTTCCAATTGCAATAGAACTGGGTATCGACCCTATCCACCTAGGCATCATCATGGTGGTCAATATGGAAATTGGTATGGTTACACCGCCAGTGGGATTAAACCTGTTCGTCACCTCTGGCATAGCCGAAATGCCCATCTTGAATATTGTAAAAGCAGCAGCTCCGTGGCTACTAGTCTTGTTCGTATTCCTTATTCTCGTGACATACATACCCGCAATATCGACCTTTTTGCCAACCCTGCTGTTAGGACCCGAAATAATCATATAAGACATGTAGCGCTTTGAGCTACGCAAGCTATTGCATCTTCTTTTCATAACCGGCTTGGACAACTTCCAATTAGGGACGCGTTGAGCCGGTTCCACTCGCAAAAATAGTTGACTAATAATTTCCAACGAAAATAAATTGCATAATACGTGACTATTCACGTATTATGCACGCATGAACATCAAGAACACCCAGTTTGTTTTCGCGCTGCTTTCAGCAGCAAACGGCATCGAGGGACGGCTCAATCGCGTCCTGTCAAACGTTAAAGGGGTCAGCTTTACCGAATACTATTTGCTCGAGCAATTGAAAGATTTACACAATGGGGCTGCTACCCGTGTCGATCTGGCAAGGGCTGTCAATTTAACGCCTTCGGCCGTGACAAGGGCGTTGAAACCTTTAGAAAAAATAGGCTATGTCACAACTCAAAAAGGTGAACGAGATGCCCGGCAAAGCCTAGCAACCCTGACACCCGCCGGCGAAGAGCTTTTACGCGATGCAAACAATCTCGTACTGGACGAAATAGCCTCTATGTCCATACCCAAGAACATTCGGGCAGAGCTTATTCAGGCACTCTTGAACATAACGCCTAAGCACTCTTAATCTGATTGAAACGTCCTATATAACTCAACAGAACCTTTACTCGTATTCTTTGCCAACCGCTCCGTGGCTTGTAGCTTGCGAATTTCCGGCTGTGACAAGCACAGCACTCTTGTCCATCGGGAAATCAAATACCCTGCCTGCAGTGTTAATATGAACGCCTCCCCCTTGAAAGGCATCCGTTTCGATGCCCACTGTTGAGCTTCCCTCTTGATCTCTGCATCGAACGTTACTATCCAGTTCGGCTCCAAGCCGCTTTTCGAAAATATTTCTGTCAAATTCGGCGACGGCAATCGGTATGGACTGATAGGTGCAAACGGTTGTGGCAAGTCGACGTTCATGAATATTCTGGGCGGCTCGCTAGAACCCACCGCCGGTAATGTCTCACTGACGCCCAATGAGCGCATAGGAAAGCTCCACCAGGACCAATTTGCGTTTGAAGAATTCAGCGTTATTGATACCGTCATTATGGGTCATCAGGAACTCTGGACGGTAAAACAAGAACGCGAACGCCTGTATGCCCTACCTGAAATGACGGAAGCTGACGGCATGCGAGTTGCCGAGCTGGAAGTCGAGTTTGCGGAAATGGATGGTTATACCGCCGAAAGCCGTGCGGGTGAATTTTTAAGCGGTGCGGGCATTGAAGAGTCTTTGCATTTCGGCCCTATGAGTGAAGTTGCACCTGGCTGGAAACTAAGAGTGTTGCTTGCCCAAGCCTTGTTTTCATCGCCGGACATACTGCTGCTGGACGAGCCAACCAACAACTTGGACATTAATGCTATTCGCTGGTTAGAAGGTGTCTTAAGCCAACAGAAAAGCACCATCGTGATTATCTCGCACGACCGGCATTTTCTTAACTCCGTGTGCACGCATATGGCCGACATAGACTATGGCGAGCTTCGCGTTTACCCAGGCAACTATGATGATTTTATGATTGCCTCTACAGCGGCACGAGAACTTCTACAGTCTCAGAACTCCAAGAAGAAAGCACAAATAGCTGACTTACAACAGTTCGTTAGCCGATTCTCGGCAAACGCCTCTAAAGCAAAACAGGCGACATCTCGTGCCAAGCAGATTCAGAAAATCGAACTAGCTGACATTAAGCGTTCAAGCCGTGTTAGTCCCTACATTCGGTTCACTCAAGAGAAAAAACTATTCAGACAAGCGGTCACTGTGGAAAGCCTGGCTATGGGTTTTGATAACGAGCTGCTGTTTGAAAAAGGCAACCTGATGCTTGAAGCAGGGTCCCGCTTGGCTATTATCGGAGAGAACGGTGTCGGCAAGACAACGCTACTAAGAGGCCTACTAAATGAGTTACAACCGATGAACGGTGATATCCAATGGGCTGAGAATGCCTCTATCGGATACTGCCCTCAGGACAACACCAACGAATTTGCCAACAACTTTACGTTGTTCGACTGGATGACTCAATGGCGAAAACCCTCTCACAACGATCAAGTGGTCAGAGCCATTCTGGGTCAGCTTCTATTCTCATCCGATGACTTTGAAAAACGAGTACAGGTGTGTTCCGGTGGTGAGAAAAATCGCTTGATATTCGGCAAATTGATTTTAAGTGCGCCAAACGTAATGGTGCTTGATGAACCAACGAACCATATGGATATGGAAGCGATAGAGGCCTTGAATATGGCGTTGGAACACTATGAAGGCACTATTGTGTTCGTCAGTCACGACAGAGAATTTGTATCCTCTCTTGCCACTCAGATTGTTGAAATAAAAGACCAGCAACTGATTAACTTTGCGGGTACCTATGACGAATACCTGGCCAGCCAGAAACTGGAATCTAAGGCTGCAAACTTTTAACGACGCAGCCTTAAACGAAATCGATATGCTTGTTGAGCGGTAGTTCGCGTATACGTTGACCGGTCGCGGCAAATATTGCGTTGGCTAAAGCGGGGGCTGTGACAGGCACGGGTGGCTCACCGACACCGCGAATTTTGCTCCCGTTTTCCAAGCCCTTAACCATGATGCTCGGACACTGATACAACCGCATAGCTTGGTGAGTATGATAATTTGATTGCTGCGCCTTTCCGTCGCTGTACGTGATTTCGCAATTCATGGCGTGTCCCAAACCCCAAACAACACCACCCTGCACCAGGTTTTCAAAATTATCTGGATCGACGACCGTTCCAACATCAGCTGCGATCCAGACATTTTGCAGCCGTACACCGGCCTCTTCACTGGACACTTGAATAACAGCAGCTGTAGGCACACCAAAGCTTTCCACAAAGGCAACACCACGCGCATGATTCGCGGGTAATTCACCACCCCATGACGACATGTCTGCCACCGCCTCCAAGACCTTTCTAGAGACATCGTGTTGCATTAGCCGAATACGTTCCTGCATGGGGTCGGCTCCTGCCTCATGAATAAGCTCATCGAGGAAACTGTCAAAAAAGAATCCGGCACCATTGGCACCCACCGCCCGCCAGGAAGATACCGGAGCCAGTTCAGGCGTACGGTACGCACGCATTCGATAAGCCGGTATGTTGTACGGGTTGTTCCATGCGCCAGCAGGTATTTGAGCATCGGGACCCGGCACACTGATACCCACCCGCCCCATTTGCGAACTCACCGGTGATACCGAAGATATGCTGAGATCAATGCCATGCACTTTCCCGTCTTTGACAGAACCCTGACCCCTTGCCATTGCAATGTGGCGTGGAAAATCATGTGCAAAATCTTCTTCTCGCGAGAAGGTCATTTTTACAGGCGTACCACGCATTTGGTTGGCGATTTCAGCCGCTACTTTGACGTATTCCAGCTCCAAACGATGCCCGAAACTGCCGCCCATATACTGGTTATGGAAAACGACCTGTTCAGAATCATGGCCGGTTACAGACGCTACCTGCTGTTGCAACATGCGGGGTAGTTGATGCCCAGTCCACACTTCAACTTGCTGCTCACTCACCTTTACGATTGCGTTTAAAGGTTCCAGCGGCTGATGGGCAACATACGGCGAACGATATTCAGCAGAGAACACAGCGCTGTCCGCTAGAGAGATATTGATATCACCATCATCGCGCCAGGTCTTATCGAGCCTGTCCTCAATGAAGGAATCGCTAACCGCTTGCCAGTGGTCTTCTTGCTCAGCCGGATAAGGTGCATCACCCCAATTAAATTCAATGGCATTGGCAGCATTAATGGCATACCAGGTGTTGGTTGCAATGACGGCCACACCGTTGGTAATTTCTATAACCTTTAGAACACCGGGCATATCATTGGCTATGGTCGCATCGAATCCATTCATAACACCGCCTTGTCGCGGGTTAATTTTTACCGTGGCATACACCATGTCCGGGACAGACAAATCGATACCGTAGCGCTGGGTGCCTGTCGATTTGGCCAGCGTATCAAGACGCGGCATAGGCTTTCCGATTAATCGCCAACTGGCTGGATCGCGCAGAGCGACATCTTCCGCAGGTTCAATTGTGGCCGCGAGCTCCGCTAGTTGTGTATACGCGATTGCACTGCCATCAGGAAGAATAACCGCACCACCCTCTGTTTTAAGCTCAGACACGGCAAGGCCCGTTTTTTTAGACGCCGCAAGCTTGAGCGTTTCACGCGCGACAGCTCCGGCCTCACGCAGCTTGTCAAAGCTGTCAGGCATAGAGGTCGAACCGCCGGTGCCTTGCATACCGATAAGCTTCAACACACCACCGACAACACCTCGCAAACCTTCGGCAATGGTGCTTTCATCGGTACTCATGAACGGAACACCCTCTTCGGCCATAGCTGTGTTCCAGTAAGCCGGACTGGGCTTGCCAAAGCTTATGTCAAAATCTCCCCAGCCAACATCCAACTCTTCCGCTATAAGAGCTGCTTGAGCAGAAGCAACGCCCTGGCCTTTATCTGCATGAGGCACTACCAACGTAATTTTGTCGGAGTCAATCAGTACCCAGGGATTGAAAGTGGCGGCACCGTCTGCAAGTTCATCGTTTAACGGGTTATCGGGCGTCTGCTTTACTTTATAAACTCCAAAAGCAATACCACCGGCAATAGCCGCACTGCCAATCAGAAAAGTACGTCGCGTAATCGTCGCTAGTTTCCCCACGACTCAGCCCTCTTGCAACTTATCAGACGCCGCATGAATGGCAGCTCGTATTCTTGGATAGGTACCACAGCGACACAGGTTGCCGGACATGACGGCATCGATTTGCGCATCAGTCGGTTTAGGGGTGGTGGTTAATAGAGACGCGGCCTGCATCATCTGACCTGACTGACAGTAACCACACTGAGCCACTTGCTTCTCAGACCAGGCTTCTTGCACGGCGTGCATGGCATTGGGTGTTCCCAGACCTTCTATAGTTGTGATGGAAGCTCCTTGCAGACTACCCACACGCAGCTGGCACGACCGGACGGCAATACCGTCAAGATGCACCGTACAAGCGCCACACTGTGCAATGCCACAACCGTATTTCGTGCCGGTAAGCCCCAGTTCATCGCGCAATACCCAAAGCAAGGGCATTTCCGGTTGCACATCAACCTCGTATGCTTCTCCATTGATAGTCAGGCTTATCATGATAGTTTCCCATACCTTGGAATATACAAGGGCTTAGTGCAAGCGGCCGTAGAACGTCATACGTGCAGATTCTGACAAAGAAACGCCAGGCTCACTATTGTAGGCTAGTACCACCAGCATACGGCACACATTACCGATGGTGGGCGTTACGCGATGTAGAGAATTTCGCCCGCGGAACAACACCAGACACCCGGAATCCATACTGAGGGTTTCTACCGTTTGCGCACCGTCTAAAATGCGCCCAACCTCGTCGTAGTTCATATCGCCTTTATCAGCGTCTCGTACATTTTTTACAAATTCAAATACTCCACCGCCGGCGGGTTTTTGCACGAGTAGTGTGATGGCGAATGAAGAGTTGTCGAAGTGCCAACCTAACTCCTGACCTTCAGAGGCATAGTGCAAATTGATGGACGACAATGGGTCCGCGTATTCATGCAGCGCCTGTTCATCGAGGACGTTGCACAAAAAACCTTTGAATTGTTCGTCGCCGTATAGGGTATGAAGCACGGACGGGTCCGGGATTTGATCGGTGGTAATGCATCCCTTTGACGATGTGACCGTACGATTACGTGGATGATTGTCATCAAAGGTTGAATCGCTGGGCTTTAAGTAGGCGTTATGATCACTGCTCGTAAAAAAAGCTTTGTCATGATGAGCCTCCCCTTCATGAACCAGAGACTCAACCGCCTGTTGGGTGAGAAAATCGGGTACAACCAACACCCCGTGATTGTCCAGCTGTGCTTTGCATTCGGCTTGAAAGCTGTGGTCTGAAATCACATAGCGTCCGGTATTAATGATGTCACTTAGCATGTAGTAAACCCTAGCATGGGAAATCCTAGATTCGAGAAAATGCCTGCTGCAAATCGTTAATTAAATCTTCGGTTGTTTCCAGTCCTATATTGAGTCTTACCAGCCGGCCCTTATAGTCCTTACCGGGTCTTTCTACATCCGGATAGACCACAGCCAGGCTGTTGATGCCTCCCCAACTCAAGCCAATATGAAAAAGGGAGAGAGACTCGATAAAAGTCACCACACTTTCTTGTGAAATATTTTCAGAAAACAGGAATGAGAACACGCTGGTGGAGCCGCTAAAATCTCGCTTCCAGAATTCATGTCCCGGGCAGGAAGGCAACGCCGGATGAAAAACGCTCTCAACTGCTTCTTGAGCTTGTAGCCATTGTGCCACTATCAACGTTGAGCGTTCTAGCTGGTCCAGTCTGACAGCTAGTGTTTGTAAACCTCGCAAGGCAAGACTGCAGTCATCGGGGGAGACAGCTAGCCCAAGTTGACGATAAACATCGCCCATGGCTGAGTATGATTCTTCGTCATTGACGGAGACAGAACCCAGTAATAAATCGCTGTGCCCGCCAATATACTTGGTAAGGGCTTGCATGCTGACATCGATACCGTGGGCGAACGCGTCAAAGAAAACACCCGCTGAGTAGGTATTGTCCAGAGCCACTTTCACTCCTCGTTTATGAGCCTCTGTCACGATGGCCGGTACATCTTGAACTTCCATGGTGACGGAACCCGGGCTCTCACACCAAATCAGCGACGTATTCTCTCTGATGAGGTCTGCGATGCCACTGCCAATCAGTGGATCATAGGGCTCAACGTCGATATTCAAACCGCGCAATAAACCCACTGCCATTTCCTTGTTCGGACCGTAAGCAGAATGCGGTACTAAGGCATGGCTCCCCGCTTTACAAAACGCAAAATATACGAGCGCAATGGCAGCCTGGCCACCGGGAACAATAAAGGTATGCTCTGCTTGTTCGAGCTTTGCAATTCGGGAAGCGAGCTCTAGCGATGTAGGGGTTCCGTATAAACCATACGAGTAACCACTTTTGTCTTGCTCCCAATCATCACTCACCTTACTTTGTGAATCGAAAACAACGGTTGAGCCTCTGAACACCGGTGTAGCCAACGATCGGTAATCGCGCCGGGATTGTGGGGTTGCATCGAGTAGTCGTGTTCGCCAATCCATAAATCGAGTGTCCAGTTAAAAGCTATGCTGACAAGTTAAGTTGTATTACTGCGATTGAAGCTTGCGGATAGTTGCAATATAGATTTCTACCGCTGCAACCATTTCATCAAGTGGCACATACTCGTTTAGAGAATGACACTGAGCAAGCGCTCCAGGGCCACAAATGACCGCCGGCACGCCTAAATTAGGTGCATCGGTAGAGCCGGGAAACGGAACGAGTTCAGCGTCTTTTCCTAAGGTTTCCCTGACAGCAGCTTCCATGGATGTTACTAGGGGTGATGTCAAAGCGGTACTGAGCGGAGGAACATTCAGCGACGGTTCTGATAAGGCATAGGTAAAGTCAGGTATGTCGGCCGCAAGTGTATTTAATATGTGTGTTAACTCACCCATCACCGATTCGCAACTCTCGCCCGGAATGGTGCGCCGATCTATTTCAATTTCACATGAGTCAGGAACTGAGCTGACGTTTAAACCACCTTTGATAGTACCGACACTGAACGTGGGGCTGCCACACATGGGATCTGCCGGGCGTATCGATAACTCGTGCGCATAGATCTGCAATGCTGATAGCAGCGCATTCATATGGTAAATCGCGTTGATACCCAGCTCCGGCATACTGGAGTGGACTGACAATCCTGTTGTGCTTATCGTCAGGCACACTTGTCCCTTATGGGCAGGACTAATTTTAAGGCTGGATGGTTCTGCCACGATGGCATAGTCAACTGAGGGGCCGTGCCTGCCGAAGTAGGCAGAACCTATCATGGCGTGTTCTTCGTCAACAATGCCAGCAACGATAAGATCACCGGAAAGCGGCTGCGATGATTCCTTTAGCAGTCGCACAACTTCCAGATAGCAGGCTAGACCAGCCTTCATATCACAGGAGCCACGACCATAAACGCGCCCGTCTTTCACATGGCCATCAAACGGATTTTCATAACCGACCACACCGACCGTATCCAGATGCCCGGCTAGCAAGATAGTAGGACCTTCCCCCGTGCCTTTAAGACGACCCCAGACGTTTCGACGGCCATCTTCAACCACATGACTCTCGACAGTCAGCCCGAGCTCAAGCAGCCTCGTCTCAAAATAGCAGGCCATATTCTCTTCGGCAGGCACTTCACGGTCCGCTTGACCAAACGTATTGACACTGGGAATGCCAACCATGGCGACGAGTTCGTCTGATAAACGGGAGATATCGGGTTTCATGAGGATACTTTGAACAAACACAATGACTCTAAGCTTACCCGTCTTTGTCCGGGGTTTGCGCTAACAGCGTCACCGCTGACGCATATAGCAAAATAGTTGGCTCGGAAAACCATCGGCTGTGCTAAGTTCTGTTCTCAACCCGCCAGCAAAGCGATGGAATCGCCATCCCTATTTCACCCTCAAGCCCGATTAGCTCTGTTCCGCCCGCACGGCAATCCAATAGCCAGCGCGGAATACTGTTGATGGTGTGCGCAATGTTTCTGTTTTCCGCTGGCGATACGCTGGCAAAATTTCTTACCGATTCATTCCATCCTGTACAAATCATCTGGTTCAGACAACTGGGACTGTTTTCGGGGCTTATCCTCTTACTGTTCTTAAGGGGCCCCAGCATTCTAAGAACCCAACAGCCAAAGTTACAAATTACACGCGGTGTACTGGTCGTTTGTTCAAGTTTACTGTTTGTGTATGCCGTTAAATATGTCGCTTTGGTCGATGCTGTTGCAGCAAGCTTTGTCGCACCGTTTTTTCTCACCATTGCGGGGGCGCTTATTCTAAAGGAGAAAGTGGGTGTTCGACGCTGGAGTGCGGTCGTTATCGGTTTTATTGGTGCGCTGATTGTTATACGACCGGGTATGGGGATCATTCACCCCGCTGCCATGCTGGTTGTCGGTGCTGCTGCGTTTTACGCGACAAGGCAGGTCATCGGACGAGTTCTCGCAGATACTGACAATACCGCCACAACTATCGCGTATACGGCTATTACATCCAGCCTTTTAATTTCACTGGCCTTACCGTTTTTCTGGGAACTTCCATCCACCGGGACACAGTGGATATTTCTGTTCGCAATGGCAGCGACAGCAGCCGTTGCCGAAGTCATGGTCATCAAGGCCTTAGAATGTGCTGAAGCTGCCGTTGTCGCGCCGATACACTATACGTTGATCATTTGGGGAACCATATACGGCTACTTTGTGTTTCATCAACTGCCTGATTTTTGGACCCTGCTTGGCTCCGCCATTATCGTTGCCGCAGGGCTATACACTCTGCAACGTAGCCGGCAGTCAACGTAAGCTGTTTTACTTAGTCATACCCTGGTTTGTTTAATAAAGTCGGCGCTGCTTCGCACCGTTGTAGAGAATATCGGCGTAGTTTTTACTAGCAGCTTCCCGGTCCGCCATACTGAGCGGGTCCAGATCGTAGCGCGGGCGACGTAATTCAACCAGATCATCATCCCGACGTTTCTCACCTCGGCAATGCATCCATTGATTCAGCCCGATAGTTTGCCTGACATCGTGCTGCATATAAGACTGCAGGGCAAAACCAATTCGCCGTTGAGAGCTTTTATTCGGTTGGGAGCCGTGAACTGCTTCGCAATGGTGTACGGACATTTGTCCAGGTTTTAGAATGAGATGAACCGCTTGCGATTCATCGACATTATTCACGCGTTGACCACGAGTGAGGATATTGTCTTCAGCAAAGGTATCTTCGTGATCAACAATATGGTTGTGATGACTACCCGGAATCATGCTCATACATCCGGTTTCCAGATTACTCGGGCTTAGTGCTATCCAAGGTGTTAAGAAAGTGTTCTTGTTCATCCCCATGTAGGTCGCATCCTGGTGCCAACTTACATAGGATGAGGAACTCGGTTCTTTAATAAACAGTACGCTCGCCCATAAAGTAAAGTCTACACCCAGCAGGTCTTCAACAACATCGAGTACGACGGGATGATGGGCGAGTTCATCTAGAAACACAAAGCTCAAATGCGCGTTGTTCCGGTTTTCAGCATGAATATGTTCTGGATGTTTGGCTTCCGCCTCTTCAAGCCGCGCTTTGTACTGTAGCGCCTCGTGCTCAGACATCACATCAATGGGAGATAAAAATCCAGTTTCCTGATATTCCTGTATTTGGCTTTGTGTCAGTACTTTCGGCATGGTATTTTTTTCTTATCTTACTGTTTACTTTCGTTGGCCAGTGTTGTCACTAGCTCCTTTACTCGTTGTACCTGTATTTTCCCTAAGGCATTTCGGGGCAATTCGTCGACGAAATATAACTGCTTTGGCTGTTTAAATCGAGCGACTTTAGTGCACGCGTCTTTGATGTTTTTTTCGGTTGCATTACCAATTATGACAGCGACAGGTACCTCACCCCATCGTTGATCAGCTTGCCCCACAACTGACACGGCTTCAATACCGGGTAGCTCACCAATGACGCGTTCTAATTCAGCCGGATAGATGTTCTCCCCTCCGGAAATAATCACATGCTTTACGCGATCATCAAACCAATAAAACCCATCGTTATCTTCGTGCGCGACATCACCGGTTTTAAACCACCCGTTATCAATGCTGGATTCGGTGGCTTCATTGTTGTTCCAATAGTACGACAAGATATTAAGGCCTTTGACTTGAATTTCGCCGGAGAAGCCGGTCTCCACAACCTGATCGTTTTCATCAACCAGCCGTATGTCGCAGAGCAACCCGGCTTTACCTATGGAACCCACCTTATCGGTATGTTCAATTTTCTGATAAATGGCCGCCGGTGAGGTTTCGGTAGCGCCGTATATTTGAATTAATGCAATGTCTCTTTCGCGTACCTTATTGATAAGCGATACGGGGACATCGGTTGACCCAATACTGACAGCGCGCAAATTGGAATAGGAACCTTTTTTCCATTCCTCGGTAGCGACAATAGCCTGCAGTACAGTGGGCACAGAATTAATTAAAGTAATATTTTGCTCTTCCATGACTCGTGCGGCCATCGCCGGATCGAAACGCGTGTGTAAGAACAGCGTTCCGCCGTAAAGCAAAGTTGGAAGCGGTTGAATATTGAGGCCGCCTACATGAAACAGAGGCAATACATTGAGCACACGATCATGACTGGTCAAGTCGAGCATATGCTGAGACATCTCGGCACCGCACAAAATAGCCTGTTGATTTAGCACCGCGCCTTTTGGTCTTCCTGTCGTCCCCGAGGTATATACAATTAGAAAATCCCGGCTCAGCTCATTGTCTTCTTCAGCTACTGAAATGTTCCCCTTTTTACCGACATCGCGGTTAACACCCGCGCTCTCTATAAGCGGTTCACCTATAGCCTGAATAATAAAACTACTACCGTTTTGAGTTAACGCGTTGGCTTTGAGCTTAGCGGCGGTATCCGCAAAGTCTGCGTCATGCATGAGTAGTGAGGGACTACAGTCTTTAATGACGTAGTCCAATTCATCAACTGACAAACGCCAATTCAACGGTACTAAAACAATGCCTGCACGAGATGCGGCGAAAACGAATGCAAATATATCCGGGTGATTAAGCGCGAGAAAAGCGACTCTATCGCCCGCTTGAATATTCGCACTATCAAAATAGGCTATGCACTCATCGACTCTTTGGAGAAGCTGTAGGTAGCTAACAACCCGCCCTTCAAAATCTATCGCTGTTTTTTCCGGTTGAAATTGTGCGTGTCCTTTCAGGCGCCGGTACAAGCTCATTCTTCGTCACTCTCACCCGCTTCGTAAAGGGCCGCCTTACCGATCATATCCATACACAGCTCAGCGGTCCACGGCAGCATCAGCGCACCGCAGCGACTGTCTCTGTACAACCTTTCTAGATGCAGTGAACGCAACATGGCCTGCCCGCCACAAGTTCGAATGGCCAATTGCGCAATTTCATTCGCATTCTCCATAACCGTATATTGCGCAGACCAGGCTCGAATCAGCGATTCTTTATCCGGGCCGGGTTTAGCTTCGCTGATACTTTGGAACCACAGCGATTTAGTTTGCTCAAGCATGATTCGCATTTGAGCAACTGCAAGCTGTTTGGTGGGATACATACGCCGCTTAATAGGCGGAGTACCGGGTAATTCGCCGCGCAAATAGCTCACAGTGAAATCATAGGCAGCTTGTGCAATCCCCATGTATGCAGGCGTTAAGGTCATAAACATATGGGGCCATTGGCTTGCTGCACTGAAATACACTCCACGAGGCATCAGCAAGGCCTCTTCACTCACAAACACATCTTTGAATATCAGCGTCCGAGACACCGTACCCCTCATACCCAAAGGATCCCAATCACCTTCTACGCTGACACCCGGTGCATCTGCAGGTATTGCAACGTACATGGTATTACTGCGTGATGGTCGTGAATCCGGAGTTTCCAGTTCGGTACAGAGTGCTCCGTAGTAATTCGCGTGACCCGATAAAGATGCAAATATTTTTTTACCGTTAACCAGCCAGCCACCCTCTTGACGCAGAGCCGTAGTTCCAAAGGCCTTTTTACCAGCAGCCGCTGCTCCACCTTCGGAAAACGGCTGTGCATAAATCGCCCCATCATCAATGATTCGTTTGTAATGTAGACGACGACCAGCTTGTAGTTTTTCTCGGACATCAGGCTCTATGGATAAGCCATCAGCCAGCGGCCCCGTCCAAAGACAAGAGCTTACGTGCATATTGAAGGTTAACGCCGTTGCCCCACAATAACGACCAATTTCAGACGCGGTCAGCATGTAGGTTTTCAGGTCTGCACCATGACCGCCTTGATCTGATGGGATGCATATTCCCAGTAACCCGGCATTGTGCAAGTCGGTAAAGTTTTCTGTTGGGAATGTTGCGGCGCGATCATACCCCTCTGCGCGGGGAGCAAAGTTTGCCTTTCCCAGTTGACGCGCCTGCTCTCCCAATGCAATTTGTTGGTCGGTTAACCCCCACTGCTCAGCATCAAAAATGGGTTGATCTGTCTGTATATCAGTCATGGCTAATTTGCTTATTGATAAAATGACGAATGATGTCATTACAAGCGTCGGGCAGTTCAAGGTTAACCAAATGACCGGCCCCGTCTAACTCGTGATACTCACTATGCGAGAGTTTTTCCGCCATTTTTTTCATGGTCACCGCGGGTGCATTGCTATCTTCACTACCCGAAATTACGCAAACGGGTTGCTTAATGTTAGCTAAGCTTTCCCGCCGATTAAACGTGACAAGGCATTTTAAGATCTCTCTATAGGTCTCAACTGGCACCGCTGCCATTGAACGAACTGCATGATCGATAGATTCATCGGAGACCTTTGAACCGGTTATCAATGGCACAGTCTCTTCAGCCAGAGTTTGCATACTTTTGCCTTCATCCAACGGCTTTAGACGGGCTTTAAGAAACGCATCTTTAAAACTGTCATCACGACCGCCAAAAGCTGGCGTTGTAGCAATAAGCACCAAAGACTTAACGAGCTCAGGGTATCGATGGACACATTCCTGGGCAATCATGCCTCCAATGGATTGCCCAACCAGATGAACGGGCCCTGCGTTCAGTGTTTCAAGCCATTCCTTTAAAGTTATTGCAAGCAACTCAAAGGTCACAGGCGTTATTGCATCCGAGTTTTGATAACCCGGCATGTTCCAGGAGATGACACGAAATTCATCGCTCAAAGAAATTGATTGCGGAAGAAAACTTTTATCATCGCCGCCGATACCATGAAGACAGACGAGCGTCTCGGTCTCAGACGCTGAATTTACAGACCGGTATTCGGAAAAGCTGATGCCCGCCAGTTTATTCAACTTACCTTCATCACTCATGCAACGGGAACTCCCGCATCAACGACTACTTTGTCATCTAATGAAATGGTGCAGTTCATGACCGGTAAATCGAAATGCCCGCGAGTAAATCTGCCTGCAAATTCATTTGCGCCGGTAGAGTAAAGAAAGTTACCAGCAACAGCTCTTAACTCCGTACCGTTTGTGTCTTCACGATCATAGAACGTCATTGCCTCATATCGTGCGGCAGGGTTTAACCCCCACCCAACATGACTGGTGGCATACGCAGCCTTTTCGTTAAAGGCGGCTAAATAGTTTTTCATCAGGGCACAGTCAGCACCTTGTCCTTCTATTTTCACGACATAGTCGTTCTCAAGCGTTAGTGTCACGGAGGATTCTATATACCGCTTAAACGTCAAATTGAGATCGCCAGCTGCCAACACAAGTTGCCCGTTAACTGAATTTGCTTTGGGAAAACTAACGACTAAGCCACCCGGCCAGTGTGCCAGCGTTCCGGGCTTGTCTGTCCAACCCCAAACACCCACCGTTTGAGCCCCAGCCATTGAGACCTCTAGATCGGTACCGGCTGCTGACTTTACACTCATACGCTGGGCATCTTTTAGATGCCGTACCGAGTCTCTGACAATGTCTTTCATGGAAGACTGCGGCACCAGACGACTCAGGCTTTCGGGATGTTCGTTTGATATGTTGAGTATGCGAGTGCCTGAGCGCAATATCTGAGCCGTCTCACTGGCGTGCATCAATCCTTCAATAGTCAGATCGATGACAACATCGGCACGACACAACGCATCCACCGCTCCGGCTTGTCCAGTCAACGCAAGGGATGCGCCGGTAGAGTGCACCAAGGGTCCATTGATATGATTGGGTGTCGGAAGAACCAGGCGATAAAACGAACGATTCAGTTGCCCGAGTGCAAGCTCTGCTAGCTGTACAAGCACCGGACGGCTCTGTTGCTCGCACAACACGATGACAGTCTCGGTATCGGCAATGGCACATCTATCCAATACCTGGACAAACGCCGAAAGCCATGATGCTTCTAGGGGCTGTGCTTGGATCAATGTGGGCTCCGCCGGAAAAATGCACTTATCGCAGTTTAGCTAACTCAAACTTCGAATTAAACACGCTGCGTCATAAAGTCCAAAACTTGTCGGTTTGGGGTACGACTTAAAAAGTCGTCAGGCGGGCATACTAGTGGTTAAAGGCCCAGATTTTCCGTCTGTACAACAGCTGTCATACCGCCATCAATTGTAATGTCTACCCCTTTTAGCCATCGGCTTTCCGATGAGCTCAAAAACACGATGACATCGGCAATTTCGTCTGCCGTACCGGGGCGACCAACACGCTCCACGTTCTTTACCATTCTGTCGCCGAATGCCGATGCGAAGTCATTTAATATTCCGGTGCTAACAGCGGCCGGGCTAACCGTATTCATCCGTAAATCCAACTCAAGCAGGCGTTCAGTTTGTGCCATGCTCCAAACTATTAGCGCCTCTTTCGATAAGTTATAAGCGCGAACAGGATCAATACCTTCTTTGGCAATAAAGTCGCGCAAAGCGTCATGATTGGACACCTGCATTAAAGCTTTCACCTGATCGATATTTTCCCGCCAAGCCATACCTGCGCGGGAGGCCGTGTTCACGATGGCAGCACCCTTGTTCAGCCTGGGTAACAGCGCTGTCGTACAACGCACAAGACCCATAAAATTCACCGCAAGGATTTTCTCCTCCAATCCGTCTCGGGGAGGTAGACCCGCATTGGATACGAGACAGTCAAACGTGCCGCCAAGCTGCCCAACGGCTTCATCAATTGAGGAAGGTTCTGACAAATCGACGGGTAGCCACTGATCCACATTGGCGGGGTTAGCAATATCGAGTGCGACGACCTCAAAATCTTTCGCCTTCCACTTTTCAACAACAGCCGCACCGATGCCTGTTGCTGCACCTACTATCAGAGCTCTCATATTATTCTTCTACAAAGTTACCGGGCGCCGGACCGCGATAAAATTCAGTGAGCTCTGGCGGCACCTCCGAGCCATCGACTAGAAAGGGCAAAATGCCTCTGCGGAGAGACCGCCCACGCATTGCCTTGATATCGTTTTCAGACTTAGTCACTCGTTGAGCTAGACGCCGACCCCATTGCGCTAGATAGCCATAAAGCCGATCGATATGTTCTGCATGGTTATCCTCTTTGGCAAGATCGTTAAACTCCTGCGGGTCCTCTTGTAAATCAAACAGCATGGGGCGGAAGCCGCCTTCCGCATGCATTAACTTATAACGACCATCGAACACCATAAATAATCTGGCATCACGCGGTTCAAGCCCTAGCTTTACCGCCTGTGGAGTTACTGAGTAGTCAAATTCACTGATGGCATATTCTCGCCAGTCTGGATTTTCTCCACGTAAAAACGGTAATAACGATCGCCCCTCTATAATGTGGCCGGGTACTTCACCACCAGCCACTTCGACAAACGTTGCAGCCAAATCTATGGACTCTACCAGAGCGTCACAGCAAGTTCCGCGAGTGCCATCTGCTTCAGCACGTGGGTCGTAGACAATGAGTGGTATTTTGGCGCTTTGATCATGGAATAGATCTTTCTCTCCTAACCAATGATCACCGAGATAATCGCCATGATCGGAAGTTAAAACGATCATGGTGTTATCCATCCGGCCCGATTGCTCAAGATAATCCAGCATGACACCCAACTGATCATCGCATTGCTTGATTAGCCCCATATAGGCGGGAATAACTTTCTTACGAACTTCATCCTGCTGGAATGCCTGGGCAATTTTATTTCCCATATAAGCATCAAATACCGGATGAGCATTCTCTCTTTCGATATCAGCACGGACAGCCTCAGGAACGTGTTCAACGCCAAACATATTGTGGTAAGGCGCTGGAACGATATACGGCCAATGAGGCTTTATATAACTGACATGTGCACACCAGCCGTCTTCGGCTTGCTCCATGAATTCAATCGTTTTACGCGTTAACCACGGCGTTTCACTGTCCGGCTCCATAATGTTGGCAGGCTTATCTGCATTAGCAAACATCCAACCGGAGGCTAATTTTCCGTCTTCACTGACACCGGCATTCGCAAAATCAGCCCAGGGATTCTCTGACGGGTAGCCTTTAGATTTAAGGTATTCGTTATAGGGTGATCGCTTTTCATCATAGAAACCATCGGGCCCTTGTCCCCAAAGTCCGTCATCACGTATCCATGTGTCGAAACCGCACTCTGCCTGACGAGCACCAATGGTTGAATCTGCTGACAGCCCCAAGCGCTGCATACCATCGGCATCGGCTTTCATGTGTGTTTTACCTATTAGCCAACAGTCCATCCCTTCCCGACGCAGATGATCTCCCATCGTCATCTCACCGACACGCAATGGAAAGCCATTCCATTGAGCACCGTGCGACGATGCATAGCGGCCGGTATAAAAACTCATGCGCGACGCACCGCAAACGGGTGACTGAACATAGGTGTTGGTGAAACGAACCCCTTTAGCCGCTACCCGGTCGAAATTCGGTGTCTTCAGGTGCGGGTGTCCCGCACAAGATAGGTAATCGAATCGAAGCTGGTCATACATGATAAACAGTATGTTCATTTATTCGCTTTTCTCAGATGTTACGGACAAGAGTGTACTTAACGAAACTAAACACTCTTGGTAAATTGATTAGCCACGAAAGCACTCTGGTACAGTATTTTAAAAAACAAGAGCACTTGCAACAGTGTTTAAACGAGGGCCGTAAACGGTGCCCAGTTGTTTTCTGACGTCCTGAGGTGGTAACCAAAGCGCGGCATTGACCAAACCACAGTTACGTCCTGAACCACCGAATCCAATTCGCCGCGCTTCAATGACCTGTGCCTCGATACCGTTCTCGCAACAGTGCAAAGCGGTTGAAAGCCCGGTAAATCCGCCACCAACGATCGCAACATCGACGTGCCGGCCGGGTTTAAATTCCGTCTCGATGGGGCGCTCCTCAACGGATGCATCCCAAAGGGAAATAGTTTCCTGATTCATGATGGGTTGGTCTTACCTGAATACCAGCTAGGACGTGTTTTTATGCGGTTTTAACAATACCACTGGCAACCCATTCATCAAAGCAGGCCAGCACCGCATCAGTAAATTCCTGATCATTGATATGGGCATTCACCTCTGTGAGCTGAATAGGTGCTGTAAACACCTTGCGCGATTCATCAATAAAAGCTGCCAAAGCCTCGGGGTCGTGAGCAGGTTCACCGGGTTTGTCCCATTCCTCAACGCCTTTGAGCGGGAGAAACACATTCACCGGAGCCTGACTGCCGGACAACCGCTTTGCCATCTCTCTGGCGGTTTCACGCCGCTCCTCATCGTTCAAACCCGAAGACTTGATCAGGCGATTGTGTGCGTGAAATGATCTGTCAGAATATTGCTCTGGAATGTCCTGCCAGCCTGCAAAATCAATCAAATCAAGGCAACCGGGAGCGACTAGCTGCGGTATGCCCTGTCTACCCGCATTTAGCAGGCGATCTTCTCCGGCGTTTATCACCGACCCCGCCAAGAGATTCCCCAATTCAGGAAGCGCAAAATCCATGACGCAGACAAATCCTCCCTGGCTGGCAATTTTCTCAAACGCCATGCCACCCATGCCGGTGGCGTGGAAAATAGCCACTTCATACCCACGCTCTTCTAATGCCGGTTTCAGCAGTTTCATGTACGACAAGCACGAGGAGCCTAGAGATGTCATGCCGATGACAGGCTTATCCATAGCAGGCGGCTCGACGGCTCTGGCGGCGCCAAGCACAGCACCAGCAGCCTGGCTTAAAGAGGCCTTACACACAGAATTTAAACCGTACAATCCCCCTGCCCAAAGTATCATCTGAATATCGGCTGAGAGTCTGTTTGCAGGAATCAGCGGTGAAAACGAGACAGTGGATACCACGTACTTCGGCACACCTAACGGTAACGACTGGCACACGTCCAGCGCCAGGTCGGTTCCCATAGTGCCACCTAATATGATGACACCGTTGATACGGTTTTCACTGTGGAGCTTTGCGGTTAATTCGGACGCCCCGCGAGCCATAATTTGCATTGCATGGTTTTCATCGCCGCTATCGATAGCGGCCTGAATAGAGCTTGATGCTGCCGCTGCCACGTCATGCTTTGATATATCGCAAGCTGAAGACGGATCGCCCAAGACGCTAACATCCATCGAAAGCGTGCGACCACCCTGATCTGCTATGCGTGATTGAATGTAGTTCAGTTCATCATCTTTGGTGTCGTACGTTCCGACAACAAGAATGGTTGGGCCGATCAACGTAAATACGTTTGCCATGACTACAAATTAATCTTCAAGCCGTCCTGTCCAACATACAGCTTGCCGGTGTAGGTTGATTTCAGCGCGTCATGCCAGTGATCTTCTGTGTACTCTGGATCATCCGATGGAATGAGGTGATTCAGGGCCAACGCCCTGACTGAGGCCGCCGTTGCTATACGACCGGCGTCATGGGCGAAAGTATGTGAGCGCAGCCAGTGCTTTTGTAAGCGATCATCGGTATTTCCAATGCGCGCGAACAAGGCCGGAAGTGCTTCTTCGAGCATGGCCTCGTGAATCAGCAAATCTGCTCCTGACGAGAAAGCTTCCAAGGCAGGCAAAGGCGCTGTGTCTCCCGAGAACACAACGTGCGTGTTGGCAGACTTAAAAGACAGCGCAAATGTATCGACTAGTGGAGGATGAATATTCCTCAATGCTGTGACCTTCAAGGTATCAGTGGTCAACACGTCGCCATCGTCGAGCGATATAAAACTTACCAGCGAATGCAAATCCGGGCGCCCTTCATCTTCGATACGCAACTGAATATCGTCGTTCATTGAATCGATGAATTTATCCCAATAGCGCTCAAGCCCTTCTGGCCCATACACAACAACGGGAGTTTTTAAGCCTGCTGTCCAAGCGGTGTGCAGCATCGGCCCCAATTCGAGGTAATGATCTGAATGCAAATGCGTAATGAATATTGTGGAAATATCACGCAACTGCATGCCTTGATTGACTAAAGCCCGAGTCACACCCAAACCACAATCCACGACGATCTGCCGATTGGCTATGCACAACAAATTGGACGTTGGGTTTGTCGATCCGGTTCTGATTGCCGGGCCGCCTTTAGTGCCTAGTAAGCACACATAATCGTTTTGATTAACCATGTGCAGCACTTAAACCGGTATCTATGGCTGCGAGGATGTCGCTGACATCTTGCTCAGTGACAATCAATGGCGGTGAGATAATCATGTTGGGGCCAGAGACCCGAACCATTACGCCCTCAGAATACGTAGCCTCTTGGATACGAAGTGGCGTACTTTTATCAATCGTGGCTTTTGTTTCTCTGTCTGCAACCAGTTCTATTGCCGCCATTAAACCTCGCCCTCCACGCACGTCGCCGACAACCTCATACTTCGCTTTTAATCTATTTAATCCATCAAATAATTGAGTTCCACGCGCAGCGGCATTGTCGATGACGTTGAGTCGCTTGGTTTCGGCCAAACAGGCAATTGCTGCAGCTGCCCCTACCGGATGGCCTGAGTAGGTATAGCCGTGACCGATTGCAGCAGCACCACTCGTGTCATGTTCAAAAACATCGACGACTTTGTCCGATAGCATGACCGCACCAAACGGAAAATAACCGTTGGTAATTGCTTTGGCCGTACACATCATATCGGGCTGAATTCCCCATAGTCGGGAGCCGCTCCACGCACCGGTGCGACCAAAAGCTGTGATGACTTCATCTGCAATAAACAAGATGCCGTTCTGTTCGCAAATTTGCCGCACCCTGGGCACGTAGCTTTCGTGCGGTACGATGATGCCGCCTGCTCCGAGTATGGGTTCCATAATAAAGGCTGCAATAGTTTTAGCGCCCTGAAATGCTATTTCCTCTTCCAATGCGGCAACGCATAACTGCGCTAATTTCTGTGGGTCACTCTCGTTAAACTGATTGCGATAACCGTATGGCGATGGCACATGAAAACACCCCGGCAGCAGAGGCTCATATGCCACTCTGAAATTTGCGTTGCCATTGACACTGGCCCCCCCCATATGAGTACCGTGGTAGCCCTTCTTTAAACTTAAGAATTTGGTGCGAGAGGATTCCCCGCGAACTTTATGATATTGCCGGGCCAATCGTAACGCCGTCTCTATGCTATCCGATCCGCCAGAGGTGAAAAATGCCCTACAAAGTCCATCAGGTTTAAAAAACTCGGCTAATTCGTAAGACAGCTCTATGACTGCGTCGTTACTTGTTCCGCGAAACGTAGAATAATACGGTAGCTCTTCGAGTTGCTGTGCAATAGCTTTTTTTACAGGCTCGCAAGAGAACCCCAGATTAACGTTCCAAAGACCGCCAACTGCATCTATGAGATCGTTACCATCAACATCTCGTATTCGTACACCGTGCGCACCGGTTATAATTTTAGGCGGATTGTTTTGACTATCCGCCGGGTGCGCCATTGGATGCCACATATGCTGAGCATTGTTTTCATGAAGAAAATTCGACGTCTTTAAGCTCACTGTACTTTCCAATAGAATATCCTTTAAAAACCTAAAACGATTGCGATGACCAAGCTGATTCAAGTTGGGCCGGTAGCATTCCACCCCAACTTGTCGAGATGCTTCTGGCAGCCGTTATAAGCTCTGTCTTTATTAGTCGTACCAAGTCGTCATTAATGCGCGAAGCTACAGAGGCCACAGCGACTGAGCCCGCCACCTTATGAGATGAATCGAAGAGTGGAACAGCAATGCCAACAACGCCTTGCTCAAAACTATTTTCAATTTCACTAAACCCGGTTGTGCGTACCTTTCGCAGTAACTCTTCAAGTTGGGTAGGATCTACGATCGTCTGATCAGTAAAGGATTCTGCTTGTTCGAAAGCATGCTGCTTTAACGCTTCGTCTGCATAGGCAAGAACCGCCAAACCGGACGCCGTAGCGTGAAACGGCAGTACCGCGTTGTCCAAGACTACTCTGGCGCTATGCCGACCGGATTCGTGATCTGCCAGCGTCACCAATGTGTTGCCCTGCACAATGGAGGCATGCGCTGTTTCACCCGTAACCTCAGCCAATCTAGGCAATACCACACGTACACCAGCGCGCCGCGGAACGGTGACCTCTCGGATATGAGAGAGCCTCAAAACAGCTGGACCCATTCGATAGGCGCGCGTCTTGTCATCCTGCTCCAGAAGCCCCGTCGACTCCAGCGCCGATAAATGTCGATAGGTTGTTGTCTTGTCTCGTCCCGTTAGCCTCTGGAAATCGGCCAGCCGAATTTCTGCCCTTTCAGCTGAAAAGAAATTCAGTAACTCGACTGCTTTAGTGACTGTGGACACGTGAGAAGACGTTGCCTGTGAGTTTCGGATTTATCGCATTGCCCGACACGGTGCCAGAGCTGAAAGGCTAAATCAATTATTTTTGCAATATAGTTTCACTATATGAAACACCAAAGCAGGCGAATTTTCCTGAGTCAACCAAGCATCTACCAGTCACGCTTTTAGGCCAGCGATATTATGATGAACCGGCATTCACAACCAGCGCGAAAAAGTTATGAGCCCGACAGCTATCGGTGAAACCAATCTCGCCCATCTGATACGCTCCATGGAGCCCACGCTTCATCCTGATGAGTTCGTATTTTCGACGTTTTCCAACACCACAAATGCAAGCTTCTGCAATGATCAACTCAAGTTGTTGGCACTCAATCCAATCATGCAATTCCACGAATCCGAGGGCATAACACTGATTCTCAATCACACCAAAGCGGTGGAATGCGGCATCGATTTTGAGTTTCCTTGTCGTATGATTACTCTAAACATTCATTCATCATTGGATGCCGTCGGCTTTCTTGCGCGCATCACAACTGCCCTGGCCGCTCTGGATATGGGTGTAAACCCGGTATCCGGTTTTTTCCACGACCACCTGTTCGTACCGCGGAACAAAGCGACCATCGCAATGCGTGAGCTAAACCGAATGAGCAGTGATTAGGCCACGCCGTTTCTGGAATTGATTATTGACGACACATCAACATAGCAGCGATACTCAGGCCACACTCGGAGATTCAGAGAATTACAATGCATAAATTTGCCAAGAAACTTACTATGGCAGCGGTCACTATGACCCTCGCCAACACCGGCTTTGCTGCAGATAAAGTATTAACCGTCTCTCATTGGGCGGGTCCTAAACACGCCATGGCGACAGCTGTTTTCCCTTGGATGAACGAACAATACCAAGCGTGTTCAGGTGGTTCACTGAGCTTAAAAGTTGAAAATGGTCTTGCGCCCCCACCAGCTCAATACGACACTATTCGCGACGGCGTAGCGGACATGGGTTGGATAGTTCACGGCTACACGCCCGGTAAATTTGCAGCAACAAAACTTGCTGAACTTCCCGGCAATAGCGGTAACGCTGAATCAATGTCTATTGCCTTCCAACGCACACACGAAAAATTCTTAGCTGCTGCAAAGGAAGCCAAAGGCGTTGAAGTTCTCGCAAATTTTGTGCATGGTCCTGGACTGCTCAATACCGTTGACAAGATCACCTCCTATAAAGACGTTAAAGGTATGAAACTGCGCGTTGGTGGCGGTGTGGCTAACGCTGTTGGAAAAGCATTAGGAGTAGCCGGTGTCAACGTTCCAGCCCCTGCCGTTTATGAGACGATCTCATCAGGCGTTGCTGACGGTGTTTTCTTTCCTGCAGAATCACTGTACTCGTTCAAGATATCAGAACTACTTAAACACTCTTTGCGCAACCCAGATGGTATGTACACCACATCGTTCGCAATCATCCTAAACAGCGATACCTACAATGATTTATCGGACGAGCACAAAGCTTGTGTTGATAAAACCAGCGGTGTAGAGCTTGCTGGGCAAATCGGCAAATTCTGGGATGAAGCTGACGCATTCGGCGCTGAAAAAGCCAAAGCTGAGTTTGGTTTGGAAATCGTTGATGCAAGTGATGAAGAGCGTGCCTACTTCACTGAAATTACCAGCAGCATAGAGGCATCAGTTCTTGAACAGGTAGCAGAGCGTGGTGTCGATGCTAAGGCAGCGCTTGAGTTTCTTCGCGCGCAACAGTAATCGCAAGGATACAGTTTCTCAATGAAACGTTTCTTGGATAAAACAGAAAGGCTGGCAGATTCTGCCGGCCTTTTTGCCGCCAATATAGCCGCCTGTATTCTACTGGGGCTTATTGTTCTCACCTGTGCCGATGTCATTGGCAGATACTTTTTAACGATGCCTGTGACAGGCGCCGTTGAGCTGGTGCGTATTTGCATGGCCGGCATTATCTTTTTCTCTTTTCCATTGATGTTCTTTCGCAATGACCACGTTATCGTTGACCTCATCGGCTTTTTTAAAAAAGGCTATGTGGGCTGGTTTATCGGTCTTATACTTCTGGCTATCTCCTCCTACATCGCTCTAAAATTAGGCGATAGAGTCTGTGACTATGCGATAAGAGCCTTGGAAGACGGTGACGTCACTGAGTATTTATCCATCCCGCGATACATCGTGGTGGGACTTATCACGTTCTCGATTTTCGTCGCAGCATTTATGTCTCTGCTCCGATTTGTTATTACCCTTTCCCGACCAGGCTCCACCCAAGGTTTAGAAGGAAACGATCAAGGATGACGGCAGCACTCATTGGATTTGCAGCGGTTCTTGTACTTGCCTTCTTACGTATGCCCTTAGGGGTTGCACTGGGACTGGTGGGCGTAGTGGGCTTCGCTGAACTTGCCAACCTTAAAGCAGCCATGTCCAGCGCTGCACGACTGGTTATTGATTCCGGGCAAAGTTATGGTCTGTCCGTGGTTCCTTTGTTCATCATGATGGGATTGATGGTAGAACGCGGCGGAATGGCAAAAGAGCTGTACCGAGCTGCCTTTGTTTTTCTGGGTCACAAAAAAGGTGGACTTGCCATGTCCACTGTCTGTGCATGCGGCATGTTCTCCGCCATCTGCGGCTCCTCGCTCGCAACAGCCGCCACCATGTCAAAGGTATCGATGCCTGAAATGCGGCGCTATAAATATAGCGATTCACTAGCCACAGCCTCTATTGCAGCAGGCGGAACACTCGGTATCTTAATTCCACCAAGCGTCATTCTGGTTATTTATGGGCTCATTACAAACGCATCGGTGGGAAAGCTGTTTATCGCCGGTGTCATACCTGGCCTGATCGGCGTCATGTTTTATCTTTTTGCGGTTAAATATGTTGTCAGTCGGCATCCTGACGCAGGGCCTGCCGGTGAACGGAGCAGCTGGAAAGAGCGTTTAATCGCCCTACGTGATGTATGGACTACGCTCGGGCTCTTTATTTTCGTTATCGGCGGCATTTATATCGGTGCCTTTACTCCCACTGAAGCCGCCGGTATGGGCGCCGCCGGAGCCATATTGATTGCCTGGGCTCGCGGTGCTTTGAGTTGGAGAGTACTATTTGATGTCTCCAGGGAAACCACACTTACGACAGCGAAACTCTTTTTGGTGCTCTTTGGCGCCATGATTTTTTCAAACTTTGTTAACCGAGCAGGTTTACCAGACGGGCTAATACAAATCGTTAATAGCTTCGATGTTTCGCCGCTAGGCGTCATCTTCATTATTCTAGCTATCTACTTAGTACTGGGCTGCGTATTCGAATCTTTATCCATGATTCTTCTGACAGTGCCTATATTTGCACCTGTAGTCGAAGCCTTGGGATTTGACCTTATTTGGTTTGGCATTTTGGTGGTCGTGGCCACGGAAATCAGCCTCATTACACCACCTATTGGGTTGAATGTGTTCGTGCTCAAAGGCGTACTTAAAGATGTCTCCGTTAAAACTATCTTCAAAGGGGTCACACCGTTCTGGATTGCAGATATTTTCAGGCTATTGTTATTAGCCTTAGTACCTTCAATTGCCTTGGTACTTCCGTCACTAATGTAAATTGGCCGATACAGTCTTCTCATTTTTGATAGGTCGCGGTATTTAACTATTTCGGATCTCTAGAAATAGTATGGGAACTCGCCTTTCATAAATGCCCGTTGCTGGCACGTCCACGTTGAATCGCCTAAACGATAGGTAACATCACTTGTTAGATCAAAAAAATATCGACGCGTTTCGACACACTAAGGTTGCCACTCAAAACCTACTAATCAACGGGAAGCATTTGCCATCAAGCGATGGTGGAACTTTGGACATAGTGTCTCCCTTGAATGGTCGCATACTCACCCAGGTTGCTGCGGGAACCAAAGAAGACACGGAGCGTGCGATTAGTAGTGCAAGGGCTGCGTTCAATGATGGTCGATGGCGTAACATGCCTGCCGCTGGACGTAAAAAGATCATGCTTAAATGGGCTGATCTGATAGAGGCTGAGGCATTAGAACTTGCTGTACTGGGTGTGCGTGACAATGGCACTGAGATCGGTATGGCAATCAAGGCTGAATGCGGCTCGGCCGCAGCAACACTTCGGTACTACGCAGAGAGTATCGACAAAATATATGGAGAAATAGCCCCGACCTCTCCTGACGTACTTGGGTTAATTCATAAAGAGCCTATCGGTGTTGTCGCCGCCATTATTCCATGGAACTTCCCGCTAATGATTGGCGCTTGGAAGTTAGGGCCGGCGTTGGCCACAGGAAACTCTGTGGTCATTAAACCTTCCGAAACTGCGTCTTTATCACTCATACGTATTTGTGAATTAGCGCACGAAGCGGGTATACCCGAAGGTGTCTTAAATATCGTCACGGGTGAAGGCAGCGTCGTTGGCGAAACCTTGTCACACTCAATGGACGTTGATGTGCTCGTGTTTACCGGCTCAGGTGCCACCGGACGGCGACTTTTACAAGCTTCAGCCGCATCCAATATGAAACGCTGTTATCTGGAGCTTGGTGGCAAGTCTGCCAACGTCGTGTTCGCCGATACACACAACTTAAAACAAGCCGCAGCGGTTAGCGCTGCCGGTATTTTTCGAAACTCGGGACAAGTCTGTGTTGCCGGCTCAAGACTTATCATTGAGAGATCCATACACGACGAATTTACAGAGGAGCTTGCAAAATGCGCGGCTGCTATGAAGGTTGGTGATCCGCTTGACGTCAATACGCAATCCGGTGCTATCAATAACGAGCAACAGTTGAAAATAAACTTGGACTTCGTTGAAACCGCGCAAGCTGAAGGCGGTAGTCTGTACCAGGGTGGAAAACAAATATTGAAAGAAACCGGTGGGTACTACATGGAACCCACCGTTATTACAGGTGTGGAAGCAGACCACACATTGGCTCAAAAGGAAGTGTTTGGCCCTGTGCTAGCCGTTACCGCATTTGATACTGAAGACGAAGCTGTTTTGCTCAGTAATTGTACGGAGCTTGGATTAGCAGGTGGTGTCTGGACGAGCGACCTTAGCCGTGCACATCGTTTCACACGCGCCATGAAAACCGGTGTTGTCCATGTCAATACCTATGGAGGTGCTGACCTTGGTGTTCCTATGGGTGGCGTAAAACAATCAGGCAACGGCTACGATAAATCTCTACACGCCTTAAATAAGTATATGGACCTAAAGACTGCCTGGATAAAACTCTAAGCTATTGGGACGTATAAACACTATCGAGACGCCATTTAGTCGTAGGCCGCCGTCACAATAACTTCAACTTTTAAAATGGGTCTAGCCAACTTAGCTTCGCCGCAAGCGCGCGCCGGGGCATGGCCCGTGGGCACCCAGGCATTCCACACTTCGTTCAATGCAGCGAAATCACCGATATCTGCCAACCAGATAGTTGCCTGTAGAATTTGCTCACGAGAGGAGCCAGCTTCTTTAAGCAACGTATCCACCCTTGATAAGCAATCGATGGTCTGCTCAGTGATGCTCTCACCGTCGCCTACCTGCCCGCTAAGGTATACAACGCCATTGTGCTTCACGATTTTACTGGCTCTTTCGCCAGTGCCGATTCTTTCAATCATAGGAATAATTAATAAGTTTAATGTGAAAACGAATACAACGAGTTGAGCATGACCAAGAAGAGGTCTTTTTGGGCTTTCAGTCGTTGATTGTCACCCACAACACGCTCCGCCAACGTAGCATTAATACATGCGATATTCTATCTAGCTTATCATCAATTTCTCAGCAAACTCGCTTAGAGTGATACACAATGAACGTCAATGCAGACTTTTCAAAACGTGTTGTTATGCACGGCAGCTCCATACCCTGGGAACCCAGCCCCATGCCAGGTGTTGACCGACGTAGACTCGATCGAGTAGATACTGACAATGAGCGCGTTACTACCATTGTGCGATACGCGCCGGAGAGCCGCTTTTCATCTCATGTTCATACGGGTGGGGAAGAATTTATCGTGCTCGACGGTGTCTTTGAAGATGATTACGGTGCTTGGCCCGAAGGTTCCTACATTCGCAATCCACCACAATCGAAGCATACGCCCGGCTCCACGCCCGGATGCACCATCCTGGTTAAACTCTGGCAGTTTCACCCCGAAGACAGAACCTTTGTTCACGCAAACAGGCATAAGCTTGGGTTAGTGGGAGACCGCAACCGTAATGGAGTTAGCGTATCGCCACTGTATAAAGATGAATACGAAGACGTTAGGTTCGAACAATGGGATGCCTGCGCCGTTGTCAACGTCGACGCCAGCGGTGGAGCGGAAATATTCGTATTGAAAGGCAGCTTCAATGAACAAGATGATGAGCTTACTGAACACTCATGGCTTCGATGCCCAGTTGGCCATGTTATAGAAGCAACCGTGGGACCCAAAGGTGCTTATGTCTGGATTAAATCCGGGCATCTGAGCGGGCTTTAAAACCCGTATGCACCACCATCTTTTCTAGGATCCGAACCACCAGCATAGCCGCCTGAATCAAGTTTGTGAATAAGCTGTGCCCCGCCAAAACCGAAAGAAAGATCGGCGGCTTCAACGCTCATTCTATGACCCATATCAGACAGCGCTTGGATAGTGCCAGCGTCCATAGCAGCTTCACAAATGACATTCATGCCATCCATGATGCGCCAGCGAGGTGCGTCAACCGCTGTTTGCACATCCTGAGCCCAAAGCTGAGTGCGCAAGGCCATTTGCACATGGCCTTGTGCCTGCATCATGCCCCCCATGACACCGAAGGCCATTAAGGGGTCTTGCTCGCCCATAATAAAACCAGGAATGATGGTGTGGAAAGGACGCTTGTTGCCACCGACGTGATTGGGATGTCCTTTCTCGACAGTGAAGCCACAGGCTCTGTTCTGGAGATGAATGCCAGTTCCGGGCACCACTACGCCTGAACCAAATCCAGCGTAGTTAGATTGGATAAATGACACCATCATGCCGTTTTGATCGGCTGCGGATAGGCAAACCGTACCGCTTCCTCCGGGCAAGCCATTTTTAAAATCTTGCGCCCGTTTCATATCAATGAGCGCCGCACGCTCCTCCAGATAGGCCGGCGCCAAAAGATGCTCTGACTGCACGTCTTTCATGAAGGAAGGGTCAGCCACATAGGCAGCTGAATCACGGAAGGCCAACTTCATAGCCTCAAACATTAGGTGCAAGGCACGAGGATCATCCGGTCCAAAATCTCTTACGGGTGTGTGTGCCAATATTCCTAGGGCCATACAAGCCGCTATCCCCTGCCCGTTAGGTGGGATTTCATGTAAAGAAAAATGATCAAAGGATTGAGAAACGGTTCCGCACCAATCTGGGCGGTTGTTTGCCATATCTTCCATTGCCAAAGCACTTCCGTGTTTCGCTGCGTCAGCCACTATCTGTTCGGCTAAATGACCTCTATAGAATGACTCACCTCGCGTCTCAGCTATGGACTGCAGTGTTCTTGCAGAATCTAAACTGGTGAAACGCTCACCGGCCACAACAGCGCGACCGTTGGGCATAAAGTGATCAGAAAATCCAGGTTGGTGCTGCAATTCGTTAGTTGAGAGGCCCCAGAGTTTGCCAATGATGGGCGATACGATATAACCGGTTTCTGCGTATTTGATGGCTGGTTCAAAAAGCTTTTCAAAAGGCAACTTGCCAAATTTCTTATGCAGCTCTACCCAACCATTGACCGCGCCCGGCACTGTCACGGTTTCCCAACCTCGATCAGGCACTGTACCGGTATTTGCAAAGCGATTTTCATCCCATGCGCAGGGTGAACACCCAGATGCATTTAAGCCGTGGAGTTGCTTGCCGTCCCAAACAATTGCAAATGCATCTGACCCTAATCCATTACCAGTGGGTTCTACCTGAGTCAGAGTGATGGCCGTAGCGATAGCAGCATCGACGGCATTGCCTCCTGCAGCCAGCATCGTCAAGCCCGCCTGCCCCGCCAAAGGCTGCGAGGCTACCACCAGGTTATCGGCCATGGCCGCAGAACGTTGTGATGTATAAGGTTGTGGTGATGGGAACTTCACGGTTAATTCTCCTGGTGATCTGTCTGTACCCATTGTCGCAAGGTAGTTCTAATAATCTTGCCAGTGGTTGTCATAGGCATGTCATCGAGAAAACGAATTTTCCTTGGATACTCATGAGCAGCTAATTTTAGTTTAACCCACTCGCATCCATCGTACCTCTGTCGCCCGTCAGCAACCAGCGCGTCTTTCCAGAAGGGACATACTTCTGTGTTGTCGCCTTGGCATTATTCCAGTAACGCAAGAACATCACTGGATTTGGGCTTTCAACAGCAAGAGTTCCTTCATTACCCTGCTCTAAAACGATTCCAGTTTCGGGGTTAATAATTTTAAGGACAACGAATCTTGGTCACCACAAACGTAGACATTTATCAAATGTTGACTATTGTCATGGTTCGCTAACGATATTTTTCGGAGAGACTATGTTTAAAGTTCGCGGTACTCCAATCGCTGTAGCTGTTGCACTGTCATTGAGTCCTTTTGCTGTCCAAGCCGACAGTGGATTCTATGGAAGTGTTCGTATCGGTGTTCAGTATGTCGATGATGGTACTGATGCTGATACTCAACTAAATCTTCGAAGCTGGGCCTCTCGCCTGGGCTTTGCCGGTGAAACAGATCTAGATAACGGCATGACAGCGTTCGGCAAACTGGAATTTGGCGTAGACACATCCTCTGCTGACAACGACAACGGTGCACTGAGCACGCGCCACGCATATATCGGTTTGAAAGGCGGATTCGGTTCAGTCCTCGTTGGGCACACTTACCACACTTGGTACAACACCATCATCGGACCTGTTGACCAGCCTTGGTGGGGTAGCTGTAACGGGTGTATTTCCTACACGGGCCGCAGTCCAGATGGCATCACGTATTCAGGTTCCATGGGCGGTATAGGCATCGGAGCGACAGCCTACTTGCTACCTACTGACGGCGCTGACAATTCGGACGAACTCGATGGATTTGAAGTCGGCTTAACTTACGATGCCGGCATTACAAATATCGGCGTGGGCATCCAAGACATCGAAGGTTCTGAATCTGTCATTGGTGTTGCCGTAAACGGCTCAGTAGGTGACATCGGATACGCTGCTAACGTTACCATGCAAGACGGTACCAACGGTGCTGAAGATGCTACGGGTTTTGATGTCTTCTTAAGCTATGGCAACTTATACTTAGATGCTGGCAGTGTTGATAGAGGTGATACACGCACAGGCTTCACACTGGGCTACACCCACCCCATTGGCAGAGCCACTACATCCTGGTTTGAATTACAGTCAACCAACTCAGGGGCCCCCGGTGCAGAAGATGAACTTACTGCTCGTGCGGCACTGAAGTACGATTGGAAATAAACAACTTAACAGACGTTTAAATCCTAAAAGCCCCCGATGCATGGAAGTGCATCGGGGGCTTTTTTTTAGGTAAACTAAATTAAAATTCACCTTTAACTGCTTGCCGGCTATGAGCCACTCAGATAGACCCGACCCTGAAACCGTTCTACTCGAAAATGGGGAGCTTGCCGCCACGGCTGAGCAATTGCTTGCAGCGTTGGAATCGTTAGGTATAGAGCACCAGACCATGGTGCACGAAGCGCTTTACACAGTAGAGCAAGCAAAAACAGTCGTCTACTCCGAGCCTGGTGCGCATACTAAGAACCTTTTCTTGCGCAACAAGAAGGGCCGGATGTTCTTGCTCGTCGTGGAACAAGATCATGTTGTTGATTTAAAGGGTTTGCGAGATATCCTGCAAACCCCGGGCGGGCAATTCGCTTTTGCAAGCACAGACAGACTGGGACGATTTCTTGGAGTTGTGCCAGGTTCCGTATCACCACTAGCCTTATTTAACGATCACAGCTGTTCGGTGAGTTTGTATTTTGAGCACACCATTCTCGACCATGAATGGATATACATGCACCCGTGTCGAAATACGCATAGCACGCGCTTAAGAACGGCGGACCTTATAAAAGCGCTGGAACACTGGAATCATCCGGTGACAAAAATTGATTTTGAACAGAAGAAAGTTGTTTCATAATCACTCAAAAAGGCTAGACACTCCCACTATTCAAAACTGATACTCAACAGATCAACCGTTATAAGTCCTGAGAGACGCTCACAAATACTCTCCGATTTATGAGCGCTCAGCCGTTAGAGAAATATCGTAACTATCGAAGGCCATATGAGCAGCACGCTAAGCGCGAGTAGCTGCAAGCCTATGAACGGTAAGAAGCCACGGAAGATATCCGTGAGTGATATATGAGGCGGTGCTACAGACTTTAGATAGAAAGCGGCGCCTCCAAACGGTGGTGATAAGAAACTAACCTGCATATTCATACAGAACAGCACACCAAACCAGATAGATACCTGTGACGGTTCTAGTTGGCCGATAAAACCAATTTCTTCTATGGGCATTCTTCTAACGATCGGTAGGAAGACCGGAATGATTAGCAAGACGATTCCGACCCAATCCATAAAAGCCCCCATAAACAACAGGATAAGCATCATGGTTAATAGCACCAGGAACGTCGGCATTTCTGCGCCAACAATGAGCTCTGCGATATAAGAAGGACCACCCGCGAGCGTGTAAGCTCCGGATAACGCTGCCGCACCCACAGTGACCCAAATAATGGTACCGGTAGAGCGTAAGGTTCTCATCAAGCTGTCCCAAACCAACGCGACTGAGGCCTCCCCTCGTAAGAGCGCGATGATAAAAACGGCTAAGGCCCCCATGCCAGCAGCTTCAGTGATGCCAGTAACACCACCGTAAATCGAACCAAGCACGATGCCGATGATAATGATGGGCGGCAACAGACCTTTACCGTACAGCCATCCCTTCATGGTTCTTTCGCGACCGTAAATTCCGAAAGCGATGACCAGGCCTACAACGACGGCACCGACAAGATACGGAATGTGATAACTCATGCCCAAGAAGATAGGACCCTCGTCTTCATCGACTACCGAATTAATGCCAGTCAGTGTGTATACGACTACCCGCAACAACAAGACGGCAGCCACTCCCGCCAGAACGAGACCGAGAAAACCGAAGAACATCCTGCGTTTCTCAGTTGCGGTAGGATCACCTTCTTTCACCTCCGGCAAAGGCGCTAGCGACGGATTCATTCGCGTGCGGATAATGATATACAGGATGATGAAACTAGCGAGCATGAAACCTGGCAGGAATGCTCCGGTAAACAGCGCTTTGATGGATGTCTCTGTAATGAGTCCGTAAATAATCAGTACGATTGACGGTGGAATCATGGTGCCCAAAGAGCCTGACGCACAAATGGTTCCTATAGCTAGGTTTTGGTCATAACCCAAGCGCAACATCTGCGGTAAAGCAATGAGTCCTAACAGGACTATTTCACCACCGATGATGCCGGACATGGCTGCAAGCAAGACAGCCATGAGTGAAGTCACAACCGCGATACCGCCACGCATACGACTCAGCCAGAAATCTAAGGAGTCGTACATACCTTTTGCAACACCGGAACGCTCCAGAAGAGCCGCCATAAAGATAAATAGCGGGACAGATATCAATACGTATTCGGTTAACAGGTCGAATATCTTTTGCGTCAAAATGTACAGTGGCCCCGTGCCCGGCCTACCTGTCAGTAAGCCCTCACCGAACGTCGAAGGGTCTGTCAGAAGCGCAGGTTCGAACTTCATAACCATAACTAGCAATGCCAAGCAGGCAGATGCAAGCCCGAGTGGCATGCCAATCGCTAAAACAAACAGCAGTCCGAGAACCAGGACAATTGAAATTGTTCCTACATCCATCAGACTTTACCTACACTGCGTTTAATGGCTTCAAGCTCTTCTTCGTCGAGCTCGTCGGCTTTAGAAACTTCTTTGGGGTCAAGATTCCAGTCAGCAATAAGGTTGATCACTGACTGAATTGCGATTAACGCCACCATGACGAGAATCATGGGCTGCACTGTAGCTGGAATGGGAGGGTCAAAGGCGGTACCGAACATCTCCCACTTGTAGAATTTAGTGACGAACACTTGCTTATAGCTGCCGAACATTAAGCCGCCAGCAAACAAGCAAATAAAGGTGACCGAAATGATATCGAAGAGGTGTTGAACGAACCTTGGAACCGCATCGTAGAGCAAAAATATCCGAATATGACAGCGCTGCTGCATGGCATACAGACCAGATAGCAAGAAGACATACCCTGCAATCCATAGAGTCAATTCATTTGCCCACAAGGTCGGTGCTTCGAAGACATAGCGTAAGAAGACCTCATACAACATGACCGAGGTCATCAAAATAATGAGGATCATAGTTACGCGGCCAATGAACAATGCAACTCTGTCAATGGGGCGCCAGTTGGGGAATTCCATGTTTGCGCAGCGAACGGTACTAATGCCCGCTAGAAACAATATGGGAACAAGAACTAGAGCAGCCCAATCGATGGGATCCGCAAAACCACCGAATAAGCCTTCCATATTGGGCGTGACGTCTTTACGCTCATGCAGCGCGCTCATCTGCGCGACCTTACTTTCGCTAGATGAGGGAATAAAATCTAATATGAAGGCCGGCGTATGCCACGTTGCCCAACCCGCACAAATGACGAACGCAAGTGGTATCAACCACTCTTTCAGGCTACCGGATTCCTCTCGCATCGTTTCATTCTTACGTTTGTGACTCAGGTGAATAGGCCGTGCATAACGTCGTAGCGTGGTTCACTCAACGACTGAAACACAGGCTGTCCAAGCCTATCTCTTAACCTGATGGTTTTCGTTTGATACCAAAGCACTCCGTGCTTTTGTTGTGATATCTGAGAATGTTAAACGTACAGCATTTGATAATAAGCGGGTAAGGCCACTAAAAGACGGCCTTACCCACCGATACTTCAGTTGAGCTTTCTAATTACTCCATCGCACCAAGATCTTTCAGGAAAGAGATGTGGCTTTCCAACAGTGCTTTCGCTTCAGGCGTTGTGGCAAATTCGACCCAACCGGCTTGAACAGCCGAACGGTACTTGCCCAGTTCTTCAGGAGTCCACTCATACAAGTTTACGCCTTTAGCGCGAAGATCTTTCGCTGTTTGAGCGTTCTTAACTTCGTTAGCTGTAGCGTTCTTTAGTGCTAGAGCTTGCATACCCACTTTCATAATAGCTTTGTGGCTTTCCGGCATTTCTTCCCAGACGTCTGTGCGACAAGCCAGGTGATCCGCAGGCATAGAGTGGAAGCCGGGAAAGTTAGTGTGCTCGGCGATGTCATACAGACCCAGACCAACGTTGTTAGTCAGGTTGGCCGCATCAGCACCATCGATGATGCCTGATTCGAGAGCAGTAAAGATTTCGTTGAAATCCATTACGATGGGCGAAGCACCCAGGTTGGCGAAAACTTTAGTGGCCAGCCCTGGTGGTGAACGGAACTTCCAGTTTTTGAAATCTTCCGTGTTACGGATGGGCTTAGTTGAAGACAGAGATTCTGGTCCTGGAATCCACCAGCCAACAAATGTCATGTCGTGCTCGTTGTATAGAGCATCCAGCTGAGCGTAACCGTCAGCGTGGAGCAGCCAGGCCATTTTGCTGGTAAGGGTTCTGGTAGCCGCCCATGAGATCGCCGGTGAATTGGAAGGCAGGGTTTTTACCGGTCTGGTAGGCACCACCTGTCATGTCACAGTCAAGAATACCTGTGGCAGCAGCGTCGAAAGTCTCAGCTAACTTAACAACAGCCGATGAATAGAACATTTAAACCTGAATTTCACCGTTGGACATAGTGGTGATGTCTTCGATGAACTCAGCAGCTAATTAACCCGATAAGGTCTCTGGAGAGAAATGAGTTTGGATTCGTAGTTTAGTTTCCGAAGCGTTCGCTGTGCCAGTGGCAACAGCAATGGCCAGAGCAGAAACACTAAGAGCTGCAACCTTCGCAGCGGGCTTAAGGTACTTTTGCATGATACTCCTCACGTATGTCTGTGGTTTGTTAGCACTTCACCCGGCGTCTTCCACGGCGACACCACTGAAAAACATCTGGTAAGACAATTATTATTGGTTAAAAAATTTTTGTCAGACGAAACTATACCAGCGCCAGTTCGATTAGTTTGCCTTGAAGCACGTCAGCAAGTCCACGATGGAATCAAACTAAATTTACCGCAAGGTCGCAGGCGATTGATCCGGCCACAGATTTATTGGAATTTCGCACAGCCGAACAGGCCCAACCCACAGTTTGCATGCCGGGAAGCGAAGAAGACTTATGGAGGCTCCAGCCTGTCGAACTACTGAGCAGCGAGCGCCTCTTGCACGGAGCTGAAGGCTGGCTTCGCCTGATAGGAGCGATCAAAAAGTAACGGGTCAAAAATAGACCTAAATGAGTACTGATCGGTCAGCCCCCAGGTCTGGATAGCCCTACAACGCTCTTGCTGCAAACAGATGTCCACTATCTGCCGATAGACCTCTGCCTGCTCAGTCGTACCTGCTCCACCGGCCAATGAGACATCCAGCTCGGTTATGTAGATATCAAGGTTCCGGGATGCTACGGCTGCAAAATTCGCTCGCAGTTCTTCGAATTGATCGTAGCTTGTGAACAAATGAAGCTGAAATCCAATGCCATCAAGTGGCACACCCCGGCTTTGCAGCCCATCAATCAGAGTCAACAATCCATCAAATTTTGGACCGGCAAAACCGATATCGAACTCATTGATGAGAAGCGTCGCCGTGGCTGATTGATCACGGGCGTGCTGCATCGCAATATCGATGTAATTGGACCCCATGGCCTCGAACCACACCGACTCCCTTAGTGAGCCGTTGCTGTTAATGGGTTCATTGACCACGTCCCAGACCGGGATATTATCTGCATAGCGACCCATAACCCGTTCGATGTACTCACGCATATGCGATTCTCTGGTGCTGACTGCCGAGGATGTCACCCACGATGGCAACTGGCGATACCATACGAGGGGGTGAGCGTGCACCGTCATGTCGTTTGCATTGGCGAAAGCCACCAGATTGTCTGTCGCCGCGAACTGATATCGGCCCGGTTCAGGATTCAAATAATCCATCTTCATGGAATTCTCGGGTGTGACTATGTCGTACTCCCGCGCAGCCGTTGAGGCGTAAATTGCTCCATCAGGGCGATGGTAAAAAGATTGTAAAGCCGCAAAACCCATTTTCACATTGCGATTGGCCCCTAGCGACTTTAATGCAAGTCCTGGACGCTCAAAGGCATCTTCAGCAAGCACTGTGAGGCTGACACTCTCAACCGAGCTCAAAGTGCTATCGACAGAGTCCCGAGCAACGACATCAAAAGAGAGCTCGCCAACACTTGTGGGCGTAAATTTGAGGACAAAGACTTCCTCGAAGCGCGGATGCTGGTTAAATGTAGCGCCTGTTGGTAACTCGGGGATTTCAAGCGTTGGAACGGTGCCGTTTAAATCGATCCCCTTGAGTTCAAACACAACGGGGTCATTTACTTTCACCGTATGCGGTATGACTTCGTCCAACATGGGCGCCACGTTAGGTATCGTTGACGGGTCTGCCGGTAAATCGACTTTGATTAGAATCGACTGAGACGTTCTGTAAAGACTGTTCGCTGGGTCAAGCGCCGTTACGGTAAATTTCAATATCCCCACATCCATCTGCAACGGCTGCCAACGGAAGGTTTTTGTGCCGTCAAAATTATCATCGAAGGTAGACCCTTGAGGTAATTTCTCCGGGAACATACCCGGTAGCTGCCCTTCCCCATCACGAGGCAAGTAAACAACCTCTACGATGTCACCGGCATTAACGGTTATGTTTTGCAAGTTTTCGAAAAAAGGCGCCGTGTTCGTTGATGTATCGACGCCATCGGGCACTTGTATAACCGGCTCTGGACGTCCCAGTGCAAATTCAGCCTCAGTAATTTCCGGATCAGTTTCTGCCACGGGCAGACGCGCGCCAGGCTCTCGTACAACGTTAAAACCGACAGCCGTATTGAAGGCTGCCTCTTCAGCGATGGGCTCATCATCACTGCCGGGGGCTGGCGACCCGGAACCGCCCGAGCTGCCACCGCAAGCCACCAGAATTTGTGTAAGCAACAACAGGCTAGATACTGCGGGCAGCTTGTCAGTAAATCGGGTTATGAGCATCTTGCGCTTCCTGAGGCCCCAGCTGATAGGAACCTACATATTTTCAAAGGCGAATCTTAACGGTGCTTAGAGTAGCGCAAGCTGTCAAAATTCACTTGAACTGAGCAACGTATTTCTCATTGCTGATTGGAAAAAGCCGGCTTGGAGGAGCGGGCAAATGCTAAGGCGTGGTCAGGTTTTCGACTGCATCACACTAATGGACGTAGTCAGCCTCAATAGGTTGGAACCGAATTACCGTTCCATTCAGCCTCCATCCACCGTAACAACTACGCCATGCAGAGGGTTGATTTCGGATGCCACGACATTTGCAACGGCTTGCTTGCCACCATAGCGATCAGCATTTAGATGGACTCAGCGCCAATAAGTAGAACATCCACTCCTTTTCGAAAACGCTCGCGATGCACATCATGAAAGGTGACAGCGGCGGGTTCTATTTTCAAGTACTGACTAACGTAGGTGCAAGTTTGGCCCAATCAAACTGCACACCTATTCCCGGCTCATCAGGCGCAACGGCTAAGCCATTCTCGACCACCAAGGGTCTTTGCGTGTATTCGTCAATTGGGAAAGAATGGACTTCAAGCAAGCCAGCATTCGGCTGTGCTGATACCAAGCTGACGTGTAACTCTTGCATACCGTGACTACAGGCTTCGACGCCGTAATCCGCAGAGAGTCTTGCGGCTTGAAGCCAGCCAGTGATACCACAACAGTTGGATGCATCGGGTTGCAGATACGTGAGTCCTGCATACTTCAGCGCGTGTTCAAATTCAAAATGGGTATGTAGGTTTTCACCCATCGCTATGGGAATATCTGATTGCTCTGATATGGCCCTGTAACCTGCTAAATCGTCAGGCACAGTCGGTTCCTCGAACCACATAATGTTGAACTCAGCCATAGCCTTAGCCGCATCAATGGCTTGATCAACACTCATGGAATAGTTTGCATCCACCATGAAGTTGATATCTGGTCCGATAAAGTCGCGAACCGCTGAAATCCTTTCGATATCATCCGAAAGCTCGGGTTGACCAATTTTTATTTTTACGCCGTTGAATCCTCGCTTAAGGTAGCCCGCCATGTTTTCGAGCAGCCTGGTTTCTGACAGATTTAAATCAATGCCACCACAGTATGCCCGGCAAGAGTTTGCGTGCCCGCCAGCCAACTGCCACAAGGGTTGGTCAAACCGCTTACAACGAATGTCCCACAACGCAATGTCAACAGCTGATATTGCAAAGCTCGCAATACCGCCCCTGGCGACATAATGAACATGCCATTGCATGCCATCGTTTAACGATTCCACATCGGTGACATCGCGTCCCTTCAGCCAAGGCGCCAGGTCATGTTGGATCATCGCGGCAACAGAATGACCGCCTTTTCCACCGGTATAGGTGTATCCAGTGCCCGACTCGCCCGACTCCAAAGTCACTGTGACCGTCACCAACTCAAAGTGGGTATGGTCGCCATGCATCGCATCGGTCAGAACCTCTTTCAAAGGCACTTTGAACAGACGAGTTTCAACCTGGTTAACGACACTCATAGGCTCACCGCATTAACTGGAAAGGGCCCAAAACCAGGACGCCTTGGCACCTTAGGGATACAAGATTCCTGTATTGTATGACAATAAAGTTCGAGTGTTCTAGCGCTTTATGCTCTCGCGGATACATTCAAGCTATAAAAACACATGCGCATACCCATGACCAAAACAGGCAACTCTTTAAAAACAACACCTTATGAAGGACGTATCGCTTGCTTCGGCGAGGCCATGGCCGAACTGATGCTCGGTAGCGACGCTTCGTCCTCAGCTGCGCTGGGGTTTGCGGGTGACACACTCAACACAGCTATTTATCTTCGGCGCCTCTTGGGAGACACAGCTGATGTCAGCTTCGTCACCCGACTCGGCCGGGATTCGCTCTCTGCACGCACACTGCAGTTTATTCGCTCTGAAAAAATAAAGACCGATCAGATCTCCATTCATCCGGAACGCTCGATTGGTCTGTATGCCATAGAAACAGACAAAGACGGCGAACGCAGTTTCAGCTATTGGCGCGCTCAGTCAGCTGCAAGAACACTATTTGAAGAGAACGGACACGCTGATTTTTCGGTGCTAGCTAATTACGACGTCCTTTGTTTCTCGGCCATAACGCTTGCCATATTGCCCAACGATATCAGGCATGCACTGATTGCTGAGCTTCAGCGACTGCGAACGACAAGTCATGTGCGAGTGGTGTTTGACAGCAACTACCGCCCTGCTCTGTGGGAAAGCACAGAAGTAGCTCAGGAATGCGTGGCCGCCGCATGGCGAATCACTGATATCGCATTGCCATCTATAGATGACGAACAGGCTTTGTTTAATGATGCAAACGAAGCCGCTGTTTTGAATCGACTGCACAGCTATGGAATTGAAAAGGGAGCGCTTAAACGGGGCGCATTAGGGCCCAAAGCACTCGGTGTGCAAAACAACACTGACGGCGAAGCAATCAGTTTTCCAGAAGCTACGCATATTGTGGATACAACAGCTGCAGGCGATAGCTTTAACGCCGGATATCTGAGCGCCCTGCTATCGGGCTCTAGCGATACAGATGCAATGCTGGCAGGACACCATTGCTCATTGCGTGTCATTGCGAATTCAGGCGCAATCATTCCGGAGAGTCAATGGTAGACCAAGAGCGAGCAGCCGATGTCATAGCCAGAGATATTGAACGGCGCATAATCGCAGGCGAGCTTCCGGACAACAGCCCTTTGCCTGCCGAGAAAGACCTCGGGCAAGAGTACGGGGCTAGTCGAACCGTTATTCGAGAAGTCATAACCGCGTTAACTAATCGCGGCATGTTGGAGAACCGACCGCGTTTTCGACCCGTTGTAAAAAAACCGGGTTTTGATGCGGCATTCGATACGGTGGGTGGCATCGTTCAACACCTGATTCACGACAAAGAGGGTGTAGAAACTTTGTTTCAAAGCAGAGTCTTTCTCGAACGCGCTTTAGTTAGAGAAGCAGCGATACGCGCGCAATCTTCTGATATTCGCCAGTTGCGCGCAGCCCTTCAAGCAAACAAAGAGGCTATAGAGAGCTCTGAAGATTTTTACAAAACTGATATCGAATTCCATCGCGTGCTTTATGCCATACCGGGGAATCCAATATTCACCTCTTTGCACCAAGCTTACACGCAATGGCTAGCGGCTCATTGGGTCAAAATGGAGCGTTCTCCAGAGAGAAATACCAAAAATTATGAAAGTCATAAGGCAATTTTCGAAGCCATTTTAGACCGTGATGCGGACGCTGCGGAATTGTTGTTGGAAAGGCACCTTGAACAAGCGTGGGAACAAGTTAAAGGAACCTTTAATGTGTAATTTATGGCTTAGCGTTTCCCCAACCTGAATATTCAACACCAGAGAGCATCGCCATATCACGATTCCACGTAGCTAAATCGTGCTTGTTGAATTTATGCAGAGCATCGTGACCGCAGGCTCTGGCCATAACCTGCATAAGCATCTGTTGATGCGTTGAAAAAATTCTTAAGCTGCGTTGATGATTTTTCTATGTTCAATCGCTGGCGAAGATCTGCTTTTTGTGTGGCGATACCTTTCTCGATATGGATACCAATCACTTCACGCTGCGGCCCTTGGTCGGAAAAGCCATCTAGGTAAACGCTCGGGTAATTGCCTTTAACAATTTCAACAGGCTACACTTGGACTAAAGATTTTCATCGCCCGATTTGTAGACATGCGGCCCAGGTTTCGAACGCTTTATTGCCCATAAGCGCCTAATTTCCTTCATCGATATGCCGGGTTTAGCGTTACTGATTGCGCGAGTGAATTGATTGTACTGATTCTGTGGCAGTGGTTTCTCTCGATACCCTTTATGTCTTTTCTTGTTGTCTAGTTCTATCCAGAACTTAACAGCGCTTTTAAGATTTTTACCCGTGTTACTTCTCATCCATTGCATAAACTCATTCGAAAAAGCAAACCTTTCCCCAGCGTTTCTTTTCATAAAATTTCGCATATTCTGGGAGTTTCGGTAACTGTCTGTGATTACAGTTTCCAGTGTCAATTCTGACTTCCCCCAATCAAAAGACGATGTGATTTTTTTGCGAGGAACGATTTTTCGCTTACCCGTATCTAGGTAGTATGCAATGCGAGCCTCTAGCTCAGGCTTACGGCCAATGGTTCCTAGTTCATGCCCTTCACAGATCGAAACCATCTCTTCTTTTAACCAGTACCATTGCTTGAATTCCGAACCGTTCCTGATTTTTTCAAATTTCGGCCGTTCTTCTTTTTTCACCATATTTCGCTCTGTTTACAAACGGTGTTCTGGTTTTGTTAAATTGTAGTGTTCTGGTGAGGTTACTTGGGCATACGAAATATTGACGATCCTTCCACATGTTATCGATGACTCATTTGCCAAAAATTATGAATCTGTATCCTACCCGTAATCGGGGTTGTCGAACTCCCGAACACAAGTTGGGCAGCTCCTCTGCGTGGTTACCGATATGTTTTCCTTCTTCCCCTCTTTCTGACGATGAAAACACAGAGGTGAAAAGCCTTGCTACGTATTCCTTTCCGGACTAAGTTAGTAAGCTCTTGAGATATTACCTGAACGCCGCAGATATCGTGTTTTCACTTAGCGTATGGCGTTCCACGTTTATTCGTAAACTGACGTTGTGTTGTTCCATTTGCAGCAATATGCAAATCTACATCTGAATAATGGCCTGTATCCTCCTTTGGATTACGTGTGCCTACAATCAGGTATAAAACATCTTCTTCTGTACGATTAATCATATGATGGCCGTTCGGAACGCCGGCGATATGTGTTGTCACATCTCCTGGTTCAAGCTGAGTCTCACCACTGTCATCAACCAAGACTGGCCTGCCTTCCAAGATGTAGATTAACTCGTCTTCATGAGTATGCCAATGACGCTGCGACGACCATGCGCCAGGTGAAAGTACAAACCTGTG
>JBGCGD010000052.1:0-46262 GCA_045110515.1 Granulosicoccus sp.
CGGCGAACAACGACTGTGTCCCCGATACGAACATCTTTGCGGGCTATCTCGTCCATGTTGTGCAAGGTGGCATTACTCACTGTCACACCACCCACAAACACAGGCTTTAAACGCGCAACCGGTGTCAAAGCCCCCGTGCGGCCCACTTGAAATTCGACGTCTTCTAACACAGTGAGCATCTCTTCGGCTGGAAACTTTTGCGCAATGGCCCATCTTGGTGCTCGTGACACAAATCCTAGTTCACGCTGTTCCGCGATTGCATCGACTTTGAACACAACACCATCAATGTCATACCCTAACTTATCGCGCTGCGCACCAATGGCTTTGTAAAAATCAAAACACGCATCAATTCCCTCGCAAGCGGCGATCTCTGCGTTAACCGGGAAGCCCCACTCCTTCAGTAAGGACAAAGCGCCTGATTGCGACTCCGGCAGGTCCATCCCGACTACTTCCCCAAGCCCATATAAGTTGATAGACAGCTGACGTTCCGCGGTTTTGCGCGAGTCGAGTTGACGAAGACTGCCAGCGGCTGCGTTACGCGGGTTCACAAACGGCGATTTGCCGGCGTCTATCATGGTTTTATTCAAAGCATCGAAGGCGGCATGAGCCATAAAGACTTCGCCTCTGGCTTCAAAGACGGCCGGTGGATTCTTGCAACGCAAACGCAGCGGAATCATGTCGATGGTGCGCAAATTATCAGTGACGTTTTCACCGCGCTGCCCATCGCCACGCGTGGCGCCCTGCACAAATACACCATTCTCGTATCGAAGGCTGATTGCTAGACCATCCAGTTTGGGTTCAGCAAAGTAAGCAACCGGCCGATCTTCGCGTTCGAGTCGCTCTCTTACTCGTCTGTCAAAGTCCTGCAACTCCTCTTGCGAGAACGCATTGCCCAATGAGAGCATCGGTACAGCATGCTCGACTGTTTCAAAACCGTCTAAGGGAGGCGCCCCCACTCGCCGTGTAGGTGAATCACCACTGACTAAATCGGGGTTTGCTGTTTCGAGTTCCTGCAGCTCACGAAACAAATTATCGTATTCGGCATCGGAAATTGTTGGCTTATCAAGCACATGGTATCGATACGAATGGTCATGCAAAGCCTGACTAAGCTTTGCAATTTTATCGGCCGGATTACTCACATCAGGATGGCACGCTTCCAAAGTACTTTTGGCGATGCATGTACTCATATATGCCTTCGCGCATGTGCTGTACAGTCTGCTTAGTTAGCGTACTTCTGTGGGCATCGAGTACGGTCGCACCCAATTCATTGCCCATTTCAAACGCTTCACTGACCAGCACTTCAAAAGCGACATCGGCAGGGACAGGGCCGGGCAGTTGAAGAATGAGTGTAATACCCGGCGTATCAAAACTTTCCACGCTGTTGATATCAAAGTAGCCCGGCTCAACCATTTTGGCGATTGAGAAAACGGTTGCTCCATTGTGCATTGAGTGAAAAATATTCATTTCGCCGTAGTGATATCCACGACGCTCAAAAATATCGAGCAGGTGCTCACCCGGCAGAATACTGCCCGGTGCAGCGACGACGTGTAATGTAACGATTTTCGTTGACTGCTGAGAATCAGACGGCATGTTTTCTTCAAGGTCGTCGGGCTCAGACTCCGCCACTCGTTGACGTCTTTTGGGGCTAAGACGTTCACTAAACGCTTCAAATTTTTGCGCCAGGCTATTAAAACCTCTCGGTGGTGAGTCTAAATCATCGAATGCGTAATCGGCAGACGGTTCGTGGTGCGCCGGACTGGAGGCTGGGCGAACGAAGTCGTCAGGGTCGACGTCTTCAAAGGAATTGAATTGGTCGCTCAGAGGCTGATCACCTAGGAGCGGATCAACGTCTGAGCCAACGGGTGCTTGACCGCGTTGACGGGAATCGTTGCTACGCTTACCAGAGCGAGAGTCGCGTTTGGGCAGCTGGCTCGGCCTACCTGAAAAGTACAACAGCACAAGGATTGCAACTCCTGCAAATATCAGGATCCAGCGTAGATTTTCCAAGTGCGATTCCTCCGAGACTCTAGTTTGCCAACAATTCAGTGAACAGCCGATAAAACGACATAGGCGTTAAACACCTGTCAGTTCTACCGCTTCCTTAACATCAACTGCAACCAAACGCGATACGCCCGGCTCGTTCATTGTGACGCCCATGAGTTGCTGCGCCAATTCCATGGTGACTTTATTGTGCGTAATAAAGATAAATTGTACACGCTCTGACATTTCTTTGACCAGCGCGCAGAAACGACCAACGTTAGCATCATCTAACGGCGCATCAACCTCATCGAGCATACAAAACGGAGATGGATTCAGTTCGAAAAATGCAAACACCAACGCTACCGCAGTTAACGCTTTCTCACCACCTGAGAGTAGCTGAATATTACTTACGCGCTTACCCGGTGGTTGTGCGTTCACACTAACACCGGTGCTTAACAAGTCGTCTCCGGTCATTTGCAATGAACCGCTGCCACCACCAAACAAACGCGGAAAGAATTCTTCTACCTTTGCGTTAACTTTCTCGAACGTATCTTTAAATCTTGAGCGCGTTTCGCGATCAATTTTAGCGATGGCTCGCTCAAGTGTTGCCAGCGCTTCAGTGACATCGTTATGTTGTTCGTCGAGATATTCTTTACGTTGTGACTGTTCAGCCAGTTCGTCAATAGCAGCCAGGTTTATCGGACCCAGTCGCTGAATTGAGCGCTCAATTTTTTCTAGTTCGGCAGCCCAGGTGTCGACATCGGGCTGCACGTCTAATTCGGCCAAACCTTCGAGTACTTCGGCAACCACGTACTCATGCTCGGCCAATTGTTCATCGAGTGTTTTGAGCCGAACAACGACTTCCTGCGCCGCCATGCGTTGATTCTGCAGTTTCTCGCGTACCGACTGTGAACGGACATCATGGCGCTGACGTGCCTGCTCATGCTCTCGTAACCGGTTTTCAATGGCGTCAAGCTGCTCACGTGCGGTGCGAAGCGCGTTGTCGCTACTCAGTTTTGCCTCAAGGTGCTGCTGAAGCCCGGCCTCCAAAGCGACCAAGGGGTCTTCATCTTCTGTTGCCAGTATGGCGTTGAGTCGAGTACGGCGTTCGCTAAGCTGCTCTATACGGGCTTGCATTCGCATCAGGTTTTGCTCGGTCGCAACCTTGGCACTGCGCATGGACTCCACCCGGATGGCAAGCTCCTGGCCGGCATCACGATCGGCGTCCCGCTGCTCTTTCGCGCTCTGCAGACTGGCTCGAAGTGTTTCGTGTTCAGACTCCATTCTGGCGCGTTCTGATTCGAATGCCTCTAGCTGCTCCACAGCTTCAAGTTTGCGTTCCAGCGCGTCTTCGCGTTGATGCGATTCCTGTTCTCGTTCTTGCTCAAGCTCACTGAGTTGATCTTCAAGGGCTCGTAGGCGCCGCTCACCCTGCTCCAACGATTGTCGATCACTGGCTAACGAGGAACTCAGCTGCGTGTAGTTACGCACTGCATCGTTGTAGGCATGCAATTGAGTTTCGCGGCGAGCTTCCAGCTCTTCTTGCTGCCGGTTTAGCTCTTCGAGCTGTTCTGTTAGGTTCTGCGATTGAGCATCGAGAGCCGCCATCTGCTCTTTGAGTTCGGTTATCTCCGCTTCACGCTTTAAGACGCTGTCTTGAGAATCCGCACGCGCTACTCTTAACCAGGATTTGCCCATCCAAAGGCCATCACGAGTTACCACAGACTCACCATCTTTGAGCTGCCCTTTCAGCCGTAAAGCTTCCTGAACATTGTCAGCGATGTAGATACCCGACAACATTTCAACCAGTGGTAGCTCTCCACTGACTTTGCTGGCTAAAGAATTCGGCGCTGCAGAAGGCCGGCTGGAATCGCCTTTCACTAAGGTGAGCTGCGCTGCCGGCATGTCACTTAAACAGCGCTCGATGACGCTATCGGAATTCACGCAGACAGCTTCAAGGTGCGGGCCTAATACCAACTCAACAGCGGTTTCCCAACCCGGCGCTGCTGTGATGGATTGTGCTAGACGCGGACTGTCATCAAGCTCGTTCAAATGTAGCCAGCTGTCAGCGGCACTACTATCGGGCTCAAGCGCAGCTTGTTGCAACGCCTCTAACGATGCCAAACGGCCCAAACCTGATTGCACACGCGAACGCGTCTGATCCAACTCTTCGGATCTCTGACGGATGGCCTCTTTTTGTAACTGCTGCTTTTCGCTGGCGGCTTCCAAGGCCTGCTGCAAACGCTCTTCGTCTTCTTTCGCGGCTAATTCTTCGGCAATCGTCTCTTCAATTTTTTCCCGAAGCGGCTCAAGATCGAGCGACAACTTTTCTTCTGACAGGCGGGTTCGACGAGAATCTGCGTTCGCCATGCTGCGCTCGAATTGTTCGATTCGGGTGCGTTCAACCTGCGCTGTCTGGGTTGCTTCAGAATAGCGCCTGTTGAAAGAGTCGTTACGGGCCTGCCATTCTTGAAGCTCGGATTCTGCCCGAACCAGTAGTTCGGCCGAATGTTTCTGACTATCTTTGAGCACATCGAATGCCGGCTGGTCGGTTTCCAGTGAGATGGCAATATCGGCGATGCGTGCTGTGTCATCACGCAAGTGTGCCTGTGACTCCTCCAGAGATTTATCTAACTCGGCAAGCTCCTGGCTTTGCGAGTGTCGCGTCTCTTTTGTGTGCTCAATGGTTTGCTCGATACGCGCAACTTCGCCACCAATGCGGTAGAACTCAGCCTGAACAGAGGCAAAGCTATCTGAAGCCTCGGTCTGCTGCCCGCGCGCAAGCTCAATCGCATTTTCGGCAGCCCGCAGCTCAGCGATAACGCCTTCCAACTCGGTTTCCAATTCGCTGGTTTTAAGCCCCTGCTCATCACGTGCTGTTTCAAAGTCACGACGCCTGAGGACTAATAACTCACCGCGTTTCTGTCGCTCCTCGCCCTTAAGGCGCTGGTAGCGTTCCGCCGTGCTGGCTTGACGCTTCAAATGAGCTAGCTGCTTGTCTACTTCCTCACGCAGATCATCCAGTCGATCCAGATTTTCACGGGTATGACGGATACGTGTTTCCGTCTCTTTACGGCGCTCTTTGTACTTGGATATGCCAGCGGCTTCTTCAAGATATACCCGCAAGTCTTCCGGCTTGGCTTCGATGAGCCTTGAGATCATGCCCTGCTCGATAATGGCGTAGCTGCGTGGCCCCAGACCCGTACCGAGAAAAATATCGCGGATATCACGCCGTCGGCAGCGCACGTTGTTGAGCAAATATTTGGATTGACCGTCGCGGGCAACTTCGCGCCGTATGGAGATTTCCGCGTATTGCGCGTATTCGCCGCCCAGGGAGCCATCGGCATTGTCGAATACGAGTTCGACCGAGGCCTGTCCAACGGGCTTTCTAGAGCTGGATCCGACGAAGATAACGTCGTCCATCGATTCGCCACGCAAATGTTTGGCAGACGATTCGCCCATAACCCAGCGAACAGCATCGATGGTGTTGGATTTACCGCATCCGTTCGGACCGACGATTCCTACCAAAGAGCTAGGCAATTTGAGATCTGTCGGATCAACAAACGACTTGAATCCGGCAATCTTGATACGGCTCAGACGCATAGAGTTGTAGAAGGGCCGTTGTTAAGCTAAGCGATACATGAGGTCATGCATCTTCGATGTCGGATATTGTACTGCGTTTTATCAAACGCACCAATGGTGTTGAACAGCTATCCTTATCTTTATGAAAAAAGTTGGTTTTACACAGTCCATGAATTATGTGCCGGTGGGCTGGCGGCTCTTGCGCACACCGGGCCTCAAGCGGTTCGTCTGGATGCCTATTCTGATCAATCTACTGGTCTTCGGACTACTGGGTTGGTGGGTTAACAGCTTGGCGTTAGACTGGATTGCCTCATGGTCTTTCTTCAACGCGCTGGGTGACTGGTGGATCGTCAATGCGTTGAAAACCATCCTTCAATGGATTGTCACCATTGCCTTGCTTTTTTCTACCGCATTTTTATTCACATTGCTGGCGAACCTGATTGGCGCCCCCTTCAACGGATTACTGGCAGAGCGCGTCGAGGCGCATCTGGTCGGCGATATCAGCAAGCCCGCACCATCAACCGCCGACCTTATAAAAAGCATCCCACGGCTCATGATGTCAGAAATAGCCAAATTGCTATATCTGGCCCTATGCCTTCTACCTCTGCTGATTCTGCAATTCATTCCCATCATCAATATAGTAGCGCCAGCACTATTGTTCTTATTTGGCGCATGGATGTTCGCACTCGAGTACATGGATTATCCGATGGGCAACCATGGCGCTTTGTTTCGAGACGTGAGAAAACGCATGCGGCTCAATCGCCGCGCAGCCTACGGATTTGGCTGCATCGTCTCATTGCTCAGCACCATCCCCATTGTCAATTTAGTCATCATGCCAATAGCCGTTGCTGGTGCCACTGCCTTGTACGTCGATCATATTCGCGACGAGCACTTGGAAGATTTGTCCTACTCGCCTAGTGAGAGCAAAACGGTTTAGACTGCGTAAAGCAGGTCGGCACGAGACCTGGAGGTTCGTCAGGGGCGCGGATTTCGCTCGAGCACGCGAAAGGTCAAAGAAGACATGAGCAAACACGACAACGCAAACGTATCACTGTGGCTAAGGGCATTTCGTACCCTCTTGGTTGTAGCAACCTTTTTGACAGCTTTGGGGGCTTACGGCGCTTCCTTTATTGAATCGTCACCCGTACCCGGCGGTATAGCGCTAGTAGAACTCGACACAAGCAAATACCCTATCAGCAAGCCTGCGCCGGATGTGACGTGGAACGGCAAATTTATAGCCACGCTTTTGCAGGCTGACAGTTACTTTGCCCTGGTGGGAATTCCCTTATCCACCAAAGCCGGCGAGCACACGCTTAGTGTTGGACAAAAAAATTCGCCTGCCATCTCAGTCAACTTTATCGTCAATGCGAAAACGTATGAAGAGCAGCATCTAGTCATAAAGAACAAACGTAAGGTCAACCCGGCGCCACTGGATATGGAGCGCATCAATAGAGAAAACAAACGGCTCAAAGAAGTGAAGAGTTATCGCGCAGATCGCCTGATAGCAGAACAGTTTGACTGGCCACTAAAAGGCATTATGTCTAGCCCCTTCGGCCTTAAACGCTTCTACAACGGGCAAGCCCGCCGCCCGCATGGCGGTATCGACATAGCGGCCCCTGAAGGAACGCCTATTCTGGCTCCGGCCGATGGCCTGGTTGTTGATACCGGAGACTACTTCTTCAACGGCAATTCCGTGTTCATTGAACATGGCTTGGGTTTACAGACGTTCTATGCTCATATGAGCCGCATTGATGTGAACGAAGGCGACAGAGTCACGCGCGGTCAAATTCTGGGGGCTGTTGGTGCAACAGGGCGCGTCACCGGGCCTCATTTGCATTGGTCTGTTGGCCTGAATGCCACTTGGGTAAATCCACTGCTACTATTACCGAGCGATCTCCCCCCTCCCGCAGACTATTAACAGTCGTAATTCGACATTTTTGTTACACCCCGGGGAACTCGTTCGCCAGAGTTGACTGCCAACGGTTGTTGAACAACCGCATTATTCTTTTCGACGTCGCTCTAGTTTGCGCTTCTTATGCTCGGCTTTATCCAACACGGGTTTCACGCGTTTGGTTTCCTGAAAAGGGTTGTCGTCTTGACGAAATTCTATACGCAGAGGAGTTCCGAAGAGGCGCAATGCCTTGGTGAAATGATTAACCAGATAACGCTGATAACTCTTCGGCACCTTTAACGCCTGCTTGCCATGAATAACAATAATGGGCGGGTTCTGCCCACCTTGATGCGCATAGCGAAGTTTAATTCGACGCCCGTTTACCATGGGTGGTTGATGCTGCGCCACCACAACTTCAAGCATTCGCGTTAGCTGTGGTGTTGAAAGATCCGTAAAGGCTGACGAGTAAGCGCGGTTTATAGACTTAAACAAATCGCCAACGCCTGAGCCTTGCAGCGCACTGATAAAGTGGATGCGCGTAAATTTTAAAAATTCAACACGACGCTCCAGCTCTTCACGAACCGTTTCGCGTTGCTCGCTGTCCAGACTATCCCATTTATTGACGGCCACAACCAACGCACGGCCTTTGTCGATGATGTAGCTGAGCAAGGAGAGATCCTGCTCGGTCAAACCATCCGAACCGTCCAACAACATGACACACACGTTACTCTTGTCGATGGCTTGCATCGTCTTAATGATGCTAAAGATTTCTACTTTTTCGCTGACTTTGCCACGGCGCCGGACTCCGGCAGTATCAATCAACGTGTACTCTTTACCCGCTCTCTCAAACGGTATGGACACTGAGTCTCTTGTGGTACCCGGCTGATCGTAAGCTATTACACGGTCTTCGCCAATCAAGCGATTGATGAGGGTGGACTTACCCACGTTTGGTCGACCCACGAACGTAATACGAATTTCTTCATCTTCGCGCGCTTCATAGGCTTTTTTATTCGGATCGAAACCTTCTTCACCTTCAACTTTTTTGCGCTTATTACGGCGTTTACGCGACGCCTCTACACGCTCTTCTTCAGGGATTTCAAAATAGTCGGCCAGTTCATCAACAAGCTGGTGCACGCCGCGGTTGTGCGATGCGGCAATAGGCACCATGCCATCGAAACCCAACTGGTGAAATTCAAGCTGCGCTTTATCTTCACCGATTCCGTCAATCTTATTGACACACAAAACCACGTGTTGAGCCTGACGACGCAGAACATCCGCAATCTCTTCATCAACAGATACCAGTCCTGCCCTGCCATCAACGAGAAATACGACCAAGTCGGCTTCTCTAACGGCACTCAGGGTTTGATCTGCCATGGCGGCATCAAGGGAATCGGGTGCTCCGGTTAAGCCGCCGGTATCGACCAATAAATACGGCCAGCCACCGACTTTTCCATCGCCGTACTGGCGATCGCGGGTGAGGCCGGGAAGGTCTGCTACGAGCGCGTCTTGGGTACGCGTTAGCTTATTAAACAGGGTGGACTTGCCGACATTCGGCCGCCCCACCAGAGCGATGGTGGGTTTCATTTTTGGCTCAACGGGCAAATCTATATGCGCCGACAACTCCGTCGGTGGTTTGAACGAACACGGCGTCTTCGGTCGATACTGGCCTTGCGATAATGGCTTCGTCGCTAAGACGCGCCCGACCGATGATGGCACCGGTATCGATACTGATGACATGGATATAGCCTTCAGTATCACCAACAACGATATCGCCTGCCCTGGTAAAGGCCGGAGGACTGAGTCGACGTCCCGGCATGTCTTCGTTAGACCAGATAATTTGTCCACTGCCTTTGTCGAGTTTGTGGATACCGTCTTGATCATCAATCACCACAAGATCTTGGTTTCTGACAGCAATACCAGAACCTGCAGACATTGGCACCGACCAGACAATTTGCCCCTGTGCGGGTTCGAGACGAGCAGCCTTGCCTTGATAATTAGCGAGGTAGATACCGTCATCATCCACGACAATATCAGCGTCGATATCTACCAGCCGTTCAATCTCTGAACGTCCGGATGGAACGCTAATAACAGACTCCCAGAACGGCTTGCCGTTATTGACATCCAGCGCTAATAAGCGCCCATCATCCAGCCCTAACAACACACCACTTTCCAACACCAAGGGTCGGCTGTAGCCATTAAGCGTCAATGCAGGCGGCGTGTTCGAAACAGTCCAAAGCACCTCGCCAGATTCCGGATCGAGGCTTACCACACGACCGTCGGTGCTTCTAACAATCAATGCGCCGAAACCTGCAGAAGCTGGCACTAGAATTTCTGACGAACCCGGAGCCGTCCATAAAGGCTCGCCCGATTGATCATCAAGCGCATGCAAAACGCCGTCGATATCACCAACGTATATTTGGCCGTCGTCACCACTAATGCCACTGGTCAAACGTACTTTTAACTCAGATGTCCATCGACGCATTCCGTTGTCAGCTGAAAAACTGGTGATTTTGCCGCGTCGGTTTGCAGCAATCACTTGATCCCCCGTGACCAAAGGCTCAAAACGCCCTCGCCCGGCTTCACCGACGTTAGATCGCCACACACGTAGCGGGCTAATTTCTGCACTGGTGGCTTTTAAACTAGCCGGCGGCACTGGAGGAGGTTCATTCGCGCAGCCAACAATCGAGGCAGCCAACACTAGTGCAGCACTCCACCGCAGATGGGAGGATAGGAGAGGCACCTTAGCTTGCACTCGGAGTGGCTAACTCGTTCAGCTTCATCATCAAGCCGTCTCGATTGGACACGTACTGACTCTCCTGTGCAGCTTCATAAGCGGTACGGGCTGCGTCTGTGTCACCTTGCATGACTAGCAGATCACCGCGGGCTTCTTCCACCATTCCGGTAAAAGACTCTGGAAAACTACTAGGCAAACTGGACAGGCCTGCCGCAGCATCGCCTAAGGCACCCTGAACGCGTGCAAGTCTGACCTGTGCGATCATTTTCACATCCGCTTGTGGTGCATTGTCAACCACCCACTTGAGACGCTTTGCAGCGCTCTCCAAATCATTATTTTCAACGTCTGCTCGCGCCGCTGCAAAATTTGCGTAACTGCTATACAAATTATCTGGCTGATCGCTCTGAAGCTCATCCGCCAAGCTAGCGGCTGTAGCATGGTCACTGGAATTGATAGCTGTCATCGTGCGGCTAAAAGAATCGCTGGCTGCAATGGCCGCGGCTTCCTCACGACTCTGCCAGAAAGTCCAACCTCCGATCACGGCAGCACCCAAGACAACACCTGTAATAACTGCGCGGCCGTTTTCCGCCCACCACGCTTTAAGCGCTTCAACTTGTTGTTCTTCTGTTTCGTATTCCACTTAATATTCTCCACGCCTCTAGGCGCATGTCCGACCCCAGTTTAGACAACTGACGCGCAGTACGGTAATTCTTTATTCGTTAATTCGGTTTTGAATAGCTTCGGCCAATTCACCGCGTAGCAGCGATTGTTGCTCCCCGCCTCCTAAAAGCGGCTTGAGCGTAACCAAACCTTTGGCAAGCTCATCGCCACCGATTATGGCCGCAAGCGCAGCGCCGCACTTATCAGCCTTGCGAAATTGGCTTTTCATGCTGCCACCACCGGTATTATGCAACACAGAGGCGTTTGGTAAATGTTGCCGAATGTACTCAGCCAGCGCCAGAGAATCTGCCGCGGACACTTCATCGGTTCCCATGACGAATACGTCAGGAGCTGCCGGCGTTGCAGTTTTGCCCAACTTGTCCATAAGCGCAATGACGCGCTCCATACCAAATGCCCAGCCAACGCCCGGCATATTTTTAGCGCCCAACTGCTCAAGCAAGCCGTCATATCGACCACCGGCACAAACGGCAGACTGCGAACCCAGCTCGGTTGTTGTCCACTCGAACACCGTGTGGCTGTAATAATCTAAGCCACGCACAAGTCTTGGATTAATGGTCGCTTGGATTCCTGAGGCTTCCAGCAATTCGCACAGCAACGCAAAGTGCTCTCGAGACTCGTCACTCAGACTGTCTTTTAGTGCTGGTGCTGCGTTGATCATGTCCTGCATGGCAGGATTTTTACTATCTAGAATTCGTAGAGGGTTGCGATCTAAGCGGCGCAAGCTGTCTTCATCAAGGATAGATTTATGTTCGTTAAAGTAAGCCACTAATTTTTTGCGGTATCGAGCGCGATCGTCAGGATCGCCCAGCGTATTTATTTCAAGCGTCAGCGCACCCATGATGTCCAGCTCTCGCCAAAGTCGCGCGCTCAGCAGTATGAGTTCTGCTTCTATTGCGGGACCGGCTAAACCGTATACTTCAGCCCCCACCTGAAAGAACTGACGCTGCCGACCCAGCTGCGGGCGCTCGTAACGAAACATTGGGCCTGTGTACCAAACACGATTTACGCTACCGGGCTGCAGCATGCCATTTTCGATAGCGGCCCTGACACAACCCGCTGTATTTTCAGGTCGCAGCGACATAGACTCACCTTTGCGATCGCTGAAGGTGTACATCTCTTTTTCGACGATATCGGTGGCTTCACCAATAGAGCGCTGAAACAAGCTGGTCCGCTCTATAAGCGGCGTACGCATTTCGCCATAACCATAAGCACGCATTGCATGACCGACAGCCGCTTCCAGCCGTTGCCATGGGGCGATGGTAGCGGGCAGTAAATCTGCCATACCTCGCAGTCGCGTGAATTGAGTCTTCATGAGTCGGTGTACGTTAAATCTATTGGGATCGAGTTAAATATTTACCAGCCTCTGCGGACGCTGGAAATTTATCCAACAGTTGACTGCCGTAGTTCTCCGCTGCGAGTAAATCTCCGTCGGTACGTTTAATTTTATAGCCTAACCACAGGCTTTCCGATGTTTCCTGCCCGTAGACTTTGTAACGGTCGAAATAGGCTTCGGCGACCGTGATTCGTTCACGACGGAGCATCAGTTCGGCCATATGTAAATAGGCGTTGCCAAATTTTGTATTTGTCCTCAGCGCTTCACGCAGGTAGCGTTCAGCTTCATCAAGATCACCAGCATCCAACATACAAATACCCGCATTGTCCAAAGCGAATTCTGGGGTTTTGTAATACGGGTTGTCAGCTGCCAGACGGAACTGCTTTCTGGCAAGCGCGTATCGTTTTACATTACACAAATAGATGCCATAGCTATTGCGATGCTCTGCTTCATCGGGCTCTAAATCGAGAGCATGCTTGAAGTGTTTGTTCGCACTGTCTACTTGCTCGACCCGATACTGAAGCTTGGCGTAAGTGACATGCGCTAAGGCGTTGTCATAGTCTTGCTCTAGCGCTTTGGTCAGCTTTTCACGAGCTTGGTCGAGATCGCCGCGTTGCAAATACTGAGCGCCCAGCTGTGCATTGTATTGCGCTGCATCTTCGCTGTTTCTTGGACCACGATTATCGTTGCCCGAACATGCCTGAAGTAAGAGCGCAACAAACAAAAAAATCACCAACCGCCAGCACGAAGCCGGACCGTCAGTGCGTTTACAAATAAACTGGCGTGTCGTCATCTAATCTGCTCTCCAAATCGCGGCTCAATAAACTTAACGTGCCGCTTACTCCGGTCGTCAATATCACCTGCCAACTGTCCGCAGGCAGCATCGATATCATCGCCACGCGTTGTGCGCTTTAGTGTAAGAACTCCTGCCTCGTTAAGGATCTTAGCAAAGCGTTCGACAGCGTTACGCGAAGAGCGGCGATAACCGGATTGCGGAAAGGGATTAAACGGGATCAAATTGACCTTTCCTGGGAAACCACGCAACAGCTCTGCCAATTCGTGAGCATGTTGTGCCTGATCGTTGACGCCTGAGAGCATGACGTATTCGAACAGGACGTGTTTTTTGCGTTGTGATGCGGCGTCTTCACCTTCTACGTATCGCCAGCAAGCCCCCATAAGCTCGCTAATGGGATACTTCTTATTGATAGGAACTAACTCATCACGAAGCTCATTGTTGGGCGCGTGAAGCGATACGGCCAGTGAAATATCGACATCGGACGTTAGCTTGTCCATCGCCGGTATAACCCCCGAAGTACTGACTGTGACGCGTCGCTTACTCAGACCGTAGGCCAAGTCATCCATCATGAGATTAAGCGACGGAACTAACTGCCGGTAATTGAGCAAGGGCTCACCCATTCCCATCATGACGATATTGGTTATGCGTTGATTAGCTGTGGCTGGCTCTTGCGCTAGTAAATTGGTGGCTAACCAGACCTGTCCGATAATTTCTGACACGGATAGATTACGGTTAAAGCCTTGCCGTCCCGTGGAACAAAACGAGCAATCCAGCGCGCACCCGACTTGCGAGGAAACGCAGAGCGTGCCGCGATCGCTTTCTGGGATGTAAACCGTCTCGATGCAGTTTCCATCGTGCAACTCAAACAACCATTTTGCCGTGCCGTCACGACTGAGCTGAGATTCCTGCACACCGGGTAAAACGGTGGTGGTGCATTCGAGCAATTTGTTACGTGTGGCTTTCGAGACATCCGTCATGGCGTTTAGATCACGCACATTACGTTGATACAACCATTTCATGATTTGTTTTGCACGAAACGGTTTCTCACCCTGCTCGACCAAGAAAGCGACTAGAGCGTCTCTGTCAAGGTCGAACAGGTTGATGGCTGATGTCTGGGACACGAGCTAAAACTTAAGCAGAATTATCGAGTGCGAGGGCAAACGCCGTCATCGCCGAAAAAGAAGGCGATTTCAACAGCCGCCGTTTCAGTCGCATCTGAACCGTGAACGGCATTTTCATCGATTGAAGATGCGAAACGCTGACGGATGGTGCCTTCAGCAGCTTCTGAAGGGTTAGTCGCGCCCATGACGTCGCGGTGAGCTAGCACGGCATTTTCACCTTCCAGAACCTGAACCATAACCGGGCCAGATGTCATGAACTTAACGAGATCATTGTAGAAAGGACGCTCTTTGTGAACAGCATAGAACTCACCCGCTTGTTCAGCGCTGAGGTGCATCATGCGAGCAGCAACGATATTTAATCCGGCTTTTTCGAAGGTGCTGTAGATTTCTCCAATGACGTTTTTGGCAACTGCATCGGGCTTGATAATAGATAGGGTACGTTCGGTGGCCATTGGGCACTCCTGGTAAGATTGAAACGGAATTCGGTCAACCCACCATTGTAACGGATTTCGACGCCCTACTGATCCTCAGATTGATGCAACTTCACAGTTTTGAATGTGAGAGGCAATTGAGAGGACGTATCGAACATTGCGCCGGCCTCTGCCCCCGCCTTGGCGATGTCTTTAGCACTTTTGTAACGATCATAAACCGCATTCATGGCACCCAGGGCATAGCAGGCACCCGAACCGACTGCCCAGAATCGGGTGTACTCATATACTTCACGCAGCGAGAACATCGCGAAAATGCCGTTAGGGTTAATAAAAACCGAGTCGATTTGACTGGTTTCGTACGGATCTTCCTCCGCGTCTTTGGCATTTAAGAAGTAATTCTCCTTAAGCACCGGATGAAGACGAATTAACGTGTCAAACGTGCTGTCTCTGGTCGAAAAGTCTGCTTTAAGCGCTTTATCGTTAAACGCCCGCTCTGCGACCAGCGTGTGCGCAGCACTGCCTACGATGCCCATATGAGTCTTACCAAACGTCTGAATTTTGGAGTGATGACAATCGAGCGTGTGCTCCAGCCTAATATCCCCAAACGTAGTAAGGGTATCGGCAGCTATGCAGGCAGTACGGCCCTTTCGGGCAACAACGATCGTAGACAAAGCGTTACTCTCAGGTTAGAGGTAAAGAGGGACTGAATTCCTAGCAAGTATTGTTGCAGTTTGGCAGCTTAGCTACCGTCTATTGGGTCGGTATTCGGCAGCAAGGAAAGTTGATTGGCCGCTTCAATCGCAGTGGGCGTACTCTCCAAAGTGTCGATTGCTTCTCGAAATGCCGCGGCATCCTCAAACTGCCGATAGACCGATGCAAAACGGATGTAAGCCACCTCATCAAGCTGTTTCAGCTCTTCCATTACCCATTCACCCACACGGCGGGCATCTATTTCTCGCTCACCAGCGACTAGGCAGCGATGTTTCACCCTTGCCACCGCCTCATCAATGAGCTCGACACTGACCGGGCGTTTTTCCAGTGATTTTTGAAATCCGGCCTGCAGCTTGATATCTGAAAACGGCTCACGGTTCCCACGAGATTTCACTATGCGTGGCAGATTCAATTCAGCGGATTCGTATGTCGTAAAGCGTTCTTCGCATTCCGTACATTCACGACGACGTCTAACCTGGTCGCTGTCACCTACCAGCCTGGAATCTACTACTCGGGTATCTAGAGCGCCACAAAAGGGGCACCGCATGGGGTTAATCTCATCTCAAAAGTATAAGCGCTCGAGAGTACCACAAGAGCCTGTGGTAACATGCGGCGCGCAAGTTTAGTGAACCCATCTTAAGGAATCTCTTACCATGACTCAGCCGAAGCGCGTCGCAATTACCGGCGCAGCCGGACAAATTTGCTATTCAATGTTGTTCCGCATTGCCGCGGGAGACATTTACGGTCCGAACCAGCCGGTTATTCTTCACCTTCTGGAAATCACACCTGCTCTGGGACTGTTAGAAGCAGTCAAGATGGAGCTTGATGATTGTGCTTTCCCACTACTCGCCGATGTTGTCGTGACTGATGATCCGAAAGTCGCGCTCAACGGTGTTGATGCGGCCCTTTTTGTCGGCGCCAAACCCCGTGGCCCGGGAATGGAACGCAGCGACCTGATTACCGATAACGGCAAAATTTTCAGTGCCTTAGGTGCTATTTTGAACGAAGTCGGCTCACCGGAGTGTAAGGTATGTGTTGTCGGCAACCCGGCAAATACAAACGCATTCATTCTCAAAGCGAATGCACCTAACATTAACCCTCGTAACATCACGGCACTGACGCGACTCGATCATAACCGAGCAATCTCGCAACTGGCTGGCAAAACAGATGCGTTGGTTTCGGATATCACTCGCATGGTTATCTGGGGTAACCACAGTACAACTCAAGTACCCGATATCTCATATGCCTCTATTGGTGACAAAGCTGCCAACGACTGTGTGGATAGTGACTGGGCGTTAAACGAGTTTATTCCGACTGTTGCTAAGCGTGGTGCGGCCGTTATCAATGCGCGCGGCAGCTCCAGTGCAGCGTCAGCAGCCAACGGTGTTATCGATCATATGGCTAGCTGGATTCAAGGCACACCTGAGGGAGACTGGGTCAGCATGGCAGTGCCTAGTGACGGCAGTTATGGCATTGAAGAAGGGTTGATTTACTCCTTCCCTGTGACCTGCAAAGACGGCGATTACACAATCATCACTGACCTGGAAGTCAGCGATGTCATTAAAGAAAAGATGATTGCCAGCCAGACTGAATTACAAGATGAGAAAAACACGGTGGCGCATCTGCTGCCATCCTAGTTTTTATTGCTTGATTAAAATACTTAAGGGCGCGCCTTAGCGGGTGCGCCCTTAATTTTTTCAGCGAAGCGTCTTTACCAAGCGATAGCTGAATAAAAACAATAGCAGTACCAAGTACACGATCGGCTCAATGAGATCGCCCTTGGCCAGCCATACATAGTGAACAACAACGGCTAAGCCTGCGATATAAACCGCGCGGTGCAAACTCATCCAACGCCTGCCTAAGCGCCTCACCATATAGTTATTCGAGGTGATGGCTAAAGGCACCATTATCAGAAACGCTATCGTGCCGGCAACGATATAGGGTCTCTCTGAAAGATCACTCCAAACGGCACCGATATCAAACTGCTGATCGAGCACAAAATAGGTAGCTACGTGCAGTGTGGCGTAGAAGAACGCGAAGAGCCCTATCATTCGCCGAAATCTTATGGGCCAGGTGTTCTTCAGAATCCACCGCAGCGGCGTTAACATCAAACTGATTAGTAGCATGCGTATCGCCAACGTGCCGGTTTGATCAGTCAATGTGTCAATGGGATTGGGGCCCAATTGACCCGTTAACAGTGATTGCAGCAAAAACAAAAACGGAAGCAGTGCTGCTATAAAAACCACAGGTTTTTGCCACGATTGCCAGCGAAATCGTGGCAATCGCGTGTGTACATCTGTCGTGCTTACAGACATGGTATTTAGTGATTTGTTTGCAAATCCATACCGTCATACAGGCTGGCAACCTGCTCTGCATAACCGTTCATGAATTGCGTCTTTGTTTTTGACGTAAACAACGCTGATAACCCACTGGTATTACCCGCCAGACGTCTCTCTTTCGCCTGACTCCATCGAGGATGGCTTCTGTCTGGGTTTACGTTACTGTAAAAACCGTATTCGCGTGGAGAAGATAAATTCCAGCTGGTCTCGGGTTGCTCTTCGACAAAGCTAATACGAACAACAGACTTAATACTCTTGTAACCGTATTTCCAAGGTACCACTAACCGAATGGGCGCACCATTTTGGCCTAAGAGCTCTTCACCGTAGATACCAACGGATAACATAGTGAGCGGATGCATTGCTTCATCCATGCGTAAACCTTCACGGTAGGGCCAATCAAGGACGTTTCTGCTAACGCCGGGCAGATCATTCTGAACAACCGTTTCGAAAGCGACATACTTGGCTTTTGAATTAGGCTTCATTCGCTTGATAAGGTCAGCCAGTGCAAATCCATTCCACGGAATGACCATGGACCATGCTTCAACACAACGCATCCTATAGATACGCTCTTCAATAGCATGCGGCTTCATGATGTCCTCCAGCGTATAGACACCGGGGTTATCACACTCACCATCAACTGTAATGCTCCAGGGCTCAGTCCTAAGTCGGTCAGCATAGCGAGCTGGATCACCTTTATCGGTGCCTAATTCGTAGAAATTGTTATAGGTTGTAATCGTCTCTTTTGAGCTCAACTCGTCAGTGGTGCTGAGCTCGCTCTTTATAATTGGCTCTGGCAGAGGCACACCGTCTTTGGCTGCAACTGTGCCAGGAGCACCGATTAACCCGGTTAAGCCAGCTGCTGCAGAAGCTTGTAGAAACTGGCGCCGGCGTTGAAACAATGCCTTATCGGTAATTTCGCTACTGCGAATTCCAGCCATTTTCATCCAGTCTTCCATACTGATTCTCTCTGTAAATAGTTGTTAGCACATTAAGTTTGAGGCGTTCTGGAGAAATAGTTCAATTGTCTGAGGTAGACCGTGATTACTCTCCGATTTTCAGGAGGACAAACGGAAAACCTCTATCCAGATACAGGTACTGCTATCACTAGCAATTATCGAGCACGGATTTGCCAGTAATCCAGCTACTTACTGTAGTAGCAATTTAATGAAGCTGATCACAGTAGATAGCCATTCAAGCAGTTTGGTTGGCCCGATTCCTGAATCTGTCGGTACAAAAAGGCGCAAGACTGGCCTGATTCTTTACATTAAAGGCATTCGATACCCAGTGGAAGTCCTTCAAGGAAATCAATCAGATCCCAAACACTCCAGGCGTCGTTCAGATGCAATCTCACTAGGCGCTAGTCGCGCATTAGACTGGGGTTCTCTGGATTCAGATATCCTGCTTTATCCACATTCCCCTCTCGCATTTACTGATGTTTTTTCATCAGACGGTGGTGTACTCGATTTAATTGCGAGCGAACCGCAAGCGCCCGCTGAGAACAACGAATCGTTAAATCGTCGGAAAAACGATGCCAATGAAACCGCAGAGTCGAAGCGCGCGGTTCGTAGACGTTCAAATCTTCTGACGCGTCACAGCGGCGAAGATCTTTTGCAACAGTGTAAAAAGAATCTGGTTGAAAACGCGCTGATAAAGAGCAAAGGTGATAGACAGCTATATTTCGCAGCTGGATTCATCAGTTGGCAAGACCGTGCGGATGCCGAAGGCGAGCGCCGTCACGCACCGATTCTGCTCTTCCCAGCTCTGCTCGTAAGAGTCCCTGAGCAAAGCCGGTATGAACTTAGAATTACCGGTGATACTCCAGAATTTAATTTTGCGTTTGCCGAACACGCCGAGCAACATTATGACGTGAGTATTCCTGAGTACGAAGCAGCAATGCCACTCAGTGATTATTTTGCAAATATTGCTCAATCTATTCGACACTCCAAAATCCTCGAACTTGAGTTTGACATTGCACTGGGCAGCGCCTCCCTGCTTCATCGAGAAAGCAGCCGCCCAATCAAAGTTGAATTACCCGATGTGCCAGAAAATTTTGATATCGGCCTGGCTATGAGCATTGCCAACAACAAAAATTTGATGCAACTGAACGCGGTATTGCAACTGATACCCAACTACAGCCCTGCGACAGCTGAAGCACAAACGCTGACACACACTGACAGTACTGCCAACTTACGAAAATATGCTGCGAAACTCGCCGCCGAAAGACTAGACCACATTGAATTCAGGCAGTTGATTGCTCTACCGTCAATGATCACTAAATGGGTGAACTCGGTTCGTGAAGGCTTAAACACAGATGCGATCAGTCAGCACCTTGACGCCTCACAAATGACTGCGCGTGAACTTATTCGCCTATCCAGTATTATCGAGCTAATAGACAAAGCGCCGTCATCACTAGATCAACTAGGTCATGGAGATTTATGCTACTCGAATAGTGCATTGTTGCTCAGACGCGCAGAACATCAATCAAAGCTGATTGAAGATGAACTGTCGGCCTTGCAGGAGCATTTCGTACTGGACAAGGTTCCGGCAAAATCACAACTGCTGAGCCTGATGAACGAGTTAGGCGGCACTGTCGATATGGAACACGACTATGTTGATGCAGAGTATTTCAGTGCACGCCGCCAGTTTATGGAATTCAGCATTCAAAAACCCAGCAACTTAACAGCGAATCATCGTCGCATGCTCTCGCAATTGGTTAAGGTATTGCGGTTCCGAGAATTATTTGTGAACAACACTGAGTATCGTGCAGCGCTCGGCCCAGGCTACAAAGGCCTGCGTACTGACTGGGAAGTACTCAATCAAACCAGCGAGTACGCGCAAGAGTTGGCTGAAGTATTAGAGTCAGAAACTATTGCCGCACACATCGTCAGTAATTGGCAAGAATTCCGATCGCAATATTGCGTTGAATTGGATGTTCTTCAAAATACAGCCGACAGTTGCCGTCGATTGCTCGCGACGGTAGGTACGCGATGGCAAACCAAGAAGGTTGAATCCCTCTTGGAGCATGCCGTGCAAATAGGCAAAATAATAACGGATTGGAGAGGCACTTACGGTGACGTTGAAAGCCATGCTGAAAAAACACCGGCGATGGTTTTATCCAGCTTTTCAGGTAAGTCCCGCGACGATGTCGTCGTTGAGGCGCAAGTTGATGACACCCGCAGCCACATTAATCAACAGCTAGAGTCCGGGGAAATCAGCCGTGAGCAACTATCGGATACTTTGCAGTGGTTACTGGATGCCAGTACAAAAGCGACTGAAAACGAAATGGATATCGACGCTATCGTGGAACATCTGCAAATAGCCTAAACGTAAACGGGTTTAAGCTATCTACGTTGTTGGAAGGATGTAATTCGGCCGAATTCCACTCTGTGTAATTGCCTTCTCCACATCCAAGCCTTTGAGCAGTCCGTGATCAGTGATGAGTACTGTCTTCCAACCGGCTTGGGCACCGCCGAGTATATCGGTATGTAAGGTGTCTCCAACCATGGCAATGCGTTCAGGCTTTATTCCATCGAGTGTGTTTCTGACCAATTCAAACGCGTTATCGAAAGGCTTGCCGTAGAACTCTGGAGTCGCCAAGCTGTCATCTTCCAGTCTGTGCGCAAACCAACCCGGCTCTTGCGATAACCTGCCCGGGTGAGGCGCGACTAAATCAGGATTACCCACAAGTACAGGGCGGCGGTTACTAGCCAATGAGTTTTCCAACAATGCTTGTCGTTCAGCTGTCCATGCACCAACCCCGAGCAACACAAAACCATCGCAACTGTCATAGACAGCAGCATCTTCAGTCAGCAGAACTGCATTAGGTACCAAAGTTTCAAGTTGGGATGATGGCAAGGCAGAAAACCCCCAACGCATGGAGTGTTGTTCTTTTAACGCAACTGCAAGCGCATCGCGGCTGGATATCACCTCAGCAGCGTCGAACTCCATTCCCCACTTTTGATACTTGGCACGGGTTGTCGTCGCCGGAAATGTCGCGCCGTTAGTTAAGACACGCACCTGCTTACCCATGGCACGTAGCTGATTGACTCGATCAACGGCACCCGGAACCGTATGGTCACCGACGTTCAGCACGCCAAAACCATCTAGTACAAAGCAATCGATGTCATCACAAAGAGCTGCTAGATTTTCCCGATGGACTGACGTTTCAGGAAAAATAGCTTCCGGCAATCGAGGCCGGATCTCTTGATAGCGCGCTACGGCATCGGCAGCTGTGGGCTTTGATGAGTTCATAAATTTTAGAGTATCTGACTTGTATTAACTATCCAACCCAGATTCGGGCATTTTCAAACATGCGTAGCCAAGGCCCGTTTTCACCCCACTCTTTCGGTGCCCAGGAATTGGTCACCGTCCGGAATACACGTTCAGGGTGCGGCATCATAATAGTGACGCGTCCATCGTCATTGCATAAGCCCGTCACACCAAAAGCAGAGCCATTGGGGTTTAAAGGATAAGACTCGGTAAGATTGCCATGATTGTCGACATAACCCATCGATACCGGTGCCTTCTGGGCTAGATCGGCAGATTCAAATACTGCACGCCCTTCACCGTGCGCTAACGCAACCGGTATCCGAGACCCTGCCATGTCAGTAAAGAACAATGATGGCGACTCATAGATTTCAACAGTGGCTACACGTGCTTCAAATTGTTCAGATTCGTTTCGTTCGAAGCGCGGCCACAAGTCGGCTCCTGGTATTAAGGATTTAAGCTGAGACATCATCTGACAACCGTTACAAACACCCAATGCAAATGCATCATCTCTATGGAAAAAGGTTTGGAACATGTCAGACAGTTGTTCGCTGAATAAAACAGAATTTGCCCAGCCACCACCTGCGCCAAGCACATCACCAAAAGAGAAACCACCGCAAGCAGCTAGGCCTTTAAAGTCGGCCAGATTACGCCGCCCTTCGAATAAGTCACTCATATGCACATCGATTGCATCAAAGCCTGCTCGATCGAACGCCGCTGCCATTTCCATATGACCGTTCACACCCTGCTCTCTAAGGATAGCTATGGTTGGTCGGTGGCTAAGCACAGAGGGTGACGCCTCAATGAGCGAATCGGACGGGTCGAACGCTAATCTTGGCGTAATACCAGGATCATCATCAGAGCTTATGTGCTCAAACTCTTGTTCGGCAGCTTCAGGGTTATCTCGAAGTTTTTGCATCTGGTAGCTCGTTTGCCACCAACGCTTACGCAGCTTAGCTACAGGTTGTTGATATTCCAAAGCGCCGCCACGCCATATTTCTAAATTCGGGCCATCGGTTAAAGCGCCGATCACGTGGACAACATCACCCAACCCATGTTGTTCAAATACCGCCATGACTTCGGCGTAGTGACTGGATCGGATTTGCAACACACCGCCAAGCTCTTCATTAAATAGTGTTGCGATCAAATCGCTAGGTAGGCTACTGAGCTCAACCTTCATGCCAGTATTACCGGCGAAGGCCATTTCAGCAAGCGTTGTGAATAGTCCACCGTCGGACCGATCGTGCCAGGCTAACGCTAACTCTGAATTGATGAGCGTCTGTAAGGCATTAAACAATCCTTTCAACAAAAGTGGGTCGTCCAAGTCGGGGACTTGTTGCCCAATACGTTCATGAACCTGCGCGATAGCCGAGCCTCCTAAACGGTTTTTCCCGGCACCTAAATCAATTAACAGTAGATCAGTATCGCCGCTATCCGTTTGAAGCTCGGGCGTCAGCGTACGACGAACATCGCATACAGCTGCAAACGCAGTCACCACCAGAGACACTGGCGAGGTCACTTTTTTCTCACCTTCATCACTGTTCCACACTGTTTTCATGGACAGAGAATCTTTGCCCACCGGTATAGCAATACCGAGCGCTGGAGCGAGCTCCTTTCCTACCGCTTTAACCGCATCGTAAAGCGCAGCATCTTCGCCCGGGTAGCCGGCCGCGGCCATCCAATTTGCTGATAACTTCACGCGTGAGATATCGCCGACGTCTGCGGCTGCAATATTGGTTAACGCCTCAGCTACCGACATACGAGCAGAAGCTGCCGCATCGAGAATCGCTAGCGGTGATCGCTCTCCCATAGCCATAGCTTCACCGGTATAGCCGGTGTAGTCAGAAACCGTGACGGCGACATCAGCGACCGGCATTTGCCACGGCCCGACAAGCTGATCACGCGCTACTTGACCGGTGATACTTCTGTCACCAATGGTTATTAGAAAATTCTTAGAAGCCACTGAGGGTAAGTTCAAAACACGATCAGCCGCCTCTTCAATAGTGATTGAAGAAGTATCGAGTTCGTCACCTTGTCTTTCTAAATGAACGGCACTAATCGATACCTTGGGTGGTTTACCCAATAAGACATCCAGAGGCATATCAACCGGATAATTACCAAACGTTTTGTCCGACACTTTGAGCACACGCTCTTGTGTGGCTTCACCCACAATGGCGTATAAACATCGTTCACGCTGACACAGCGCTTCGAACTGTTCAAGACGATCTTTGTCAATCGCCATGACATAACGCTCTTGCGATTCATTACTCCAAATAGCCATGGGTGACATGCCAGGCTCATCGTTCAGTACCGAGCGCAATTCAAACGCACCACCACGTTCGGCATCGTTGATGAGTTCCGGCAATGCATTGGACAAACCGCCTGCACCCACATCGTGTATTGATAGAATCGGGCTTTGATCACCTAGCGCAATGCAACGATCAATCACTTCCTGACAACGCCGTTGCATTTCGGGGTTGCCTCGTTGAACTGACGCAAAGTCCAGCTCACTGTCCCCTACACCGCTGGCAACAGACGACGCGGCTCCACCACCTAAGCCGATCAACATAGATGGACCACCTAAAACAACAATAGCCGTACCCACCGGCACCGCTTGTTTATCGATGTTGCCTTTACGGATGTTGCCCATGCCACCGGCGATCATAATAGGCTTGTGGTATCCGCGGACTTCAGTCTCACCGTTTTGTCCGGGTACCGATTGGCAGAACGTTCTGAAGTAGCCACCTAAGTTGGGGCGTCCAAATTCATTATTAAACGCTGCAGCGCCTATGGGTCCATCGCGCATGATCTCAAAGGCGCTGGCGATACGATCAGGTTTATCCGTCACGCTCTCCCAAGGTTGCTCCCAACCGGGGATAGACAAATTGGACACGGTGAAGCCGCACAATCCCGCCTTGGGCTTGGACCCGTTACCCACCGCACCTTCATCACGAATTTCACCGCCCGAGCCCGTTGCCGCACCAGGAAACGGGGAGATAGCAGTGGGATGATTGTGCGTCTCCACCTTAATTTGGATATGCACCGGCTCTTCTGTGGACCGATAATGACCATCGTGGCCAGGGAGCCAACGGTGAGCGGTACTGCCTTCGATAACAGCAGCATTATCGTGATAGGCAGACAACACACCCTCAGGTGAGGATTTGTGAGTGTGTCTTATCATGCCGAACAGCGAGTCCGCTTGAGCGTCACCGTCCAGCGTCCAGTCGGCATTAAAAATTTTGTGCCTGCAATGTTCCGAGTTTGCCTGAGCAAACATCATGAGCTCTGCATCACTGGGGTTTCGCTGCAAGGTGGAGAAACTGGCCTCAAGGTAGTCCAGCTCATCAGGTGACAAGGCCAGCCCCATCTGCTGGTTATGCTGCTCAAGGGCTGCCTTGCCCTCTTCCAGCAAGTTCACTGTCACCAGAGGTGCTGGTTCAAATACCTGAAAAAGGAGTTCTTGCTGCTGTGGTACCTCGATGACAGCCTCAGTCATACGATCATGCAGCAAAGCGATGAGCTGTCGTCGTGTATGGCTGCCGATAGCGTCGGAATCGACAGATTCAAAGTGATACTGCACCCCGCGCTCTACCCTCTTGATTTGGCTCATGCCACAGCGATTAATAATATCGGTAGCCTTGGTGGACCAGGCTGAGCGTGTACCTAGACGAGGAACGATGCTGACCTGCCAGCCATCAGTGACCGCCTCATACGTTTGATGGGAACTCAATAAGGAACTGAGCCGGCTCAGTGTGTCGCCTTCAAGCGTTTTTTCACCTTCGGTGAGATCCACGAAATACGCAAATCGGGCCGTCACAGAGGAAATGGAAGGGTCTACCACCTGAAGCTGTTTGAGCAAATTTTCTTGCCGAAACGCTGACAGGGCATTCTCGCCGGATAGACAGAGCATTGAAAATCTCTAGATAAATTATGCTGGAATGAAGCCGGCAGAGTCGACTGCGGCACAGACCGCCCTATGATACTGGATGTGGGCGTCTCTTACCCGACTTAGCCACAGTACAACAGCGATGCCAAACCGCACATAATGGGCAACTATTGCGCTGTAGGCCATTGAGTTTCCGTAAAATCGGCCGCATACTACGCTCGTGGTGAACTACACACGACGGGGCTGACATGGTTTCGACGGGAGTGGCGAACCCTGAGGTGCATGCCGAGGATCAGATTACCTCGTAAATCCAGCTGATAACTTATAGTTGCCAACGATGACAACTACGCAATGGCCGCATAATTAGACCCTAGGGTTTAGTTGTACGTACTGCCCCGTTCCGGATCTGCCTGTGGGTTTGGGCGGGGGCAACAGACACAGGATCGCGTGAAGGGTCGCCCTTACACTGGATCGCTAAACAAATAATGGGCTCGCTGCTCTTCTTGGTGCCCGTCCTGCGCTGAGTGGCTAAAGCCAATGACGGAACTAAGCATGTAGTACCAACGGCAGAGTACTTTCGGACGGGGGTTCGACTCCCCCCAGCTCCACCAATGCAAAAGCCCCGATTTTAGGATCGGGGCTTTTTTATTGAGCCGCACATCCGTTCATATCCACATCGTCCCCAAAAGCCGAGATACAGGGCAGCCGAACGTTCTCATCCCATGCTCCAGTCATTGTTTTCGTAATGACACCTTCTATGGTGTTATCGGTGATGGTCACAGACCAGCTACCGGCGTCACCGGTATCAGCGCTTAAAATCAATCTATCTGCCTCATCTTCAGATTCGAGCAGCAGCTCGCCACTCATATAGTTAGCGCTTACGCCAGCACCAACAAACACAGCGTCTTCGAAGCCTCGCACGGTGCTAACGGTGATGTCACGTTCATTGGTCCATGATCCATTAGCGGTGAAGCTTGTTGTGAACGATGTACGCGGATCACCGGTAACACTATCTATCACCTGCTGATCCAGAGTTGCATTAGTAAAAATTTCGTTAGTAGGTAACAAGCCGTCATCGTCATAGTGTTCTGTGTAGGTGGAATAACGAAATTCCTGATAGCTCAAAGTCCTGTTTCCAAACCCACGCCCAATGGATAACTCTACGACGCCATCCATACCGAACATGGTGTCGACACTATCAATGCCGAGATTGTCATAGGTCGCAGTGTAACCACCTGCATCGAGTCCATTAAGAGCAAATTTTCCGTGTATTTCGCCAACATCACTCGAGCAGAAATCGAAGGTAAGGTCGGTGTTGATGATCGCAGTTGGGACACTTACAACTGACAGTGAACCACCGTACAGGCAGTTGTATTCCGTGCGCGATGAAACTAGAAATCCATCTTCAACAATGTTCTCAACGCTTAATTGTTCAGCAAAACCATCGATATTGCCAAAGGCTAAGTTCTGTAGAAAAGAAAACCATTGCACATGGGCATTGTTAGTAGTCACATCGGTTATTCCCGTCAGTAAACGTTGTACAACTTCAGGGCGCGCCCCATCGAAAACACCCGGATTAATAACGGCTGGAAGAGATCGTTCGCCATCAGCATTGATGGCCACAAGTTCGTATTTATGGCGCGAGTCAACCCTTTGGTTATAACTAAAGTCACCACTCGTATCGTAAAAGCTAGTGCCGTTGTTTGTCCCGAGCAATTCGCCATCTCGGAAGATATCCGTTGCAACGATATTAGTGTTTAACGGTGGTCTATCCCAAAAGAGTTCAGCAGTATCCGCTGAGTAGAGTGTAATTCTGGCATTCTGCGGGGAGTCAGGGCGCAATGTTTGAACGGTATTGTCCAACAAGCTTGCCTGATCAGGAAAAGGCCCGGCGGAGGTGTTGAATTCAAGTACGACTTGTTCGGACTGAGCTCCAGTATCAGTTTCGGCAACAACACTTACCCGATTAATAGCATCGGGTAATAAAGCATTGACGAAGAAGCTACTTCCCGTTGTTGAGCCGAGGGGTGCGCCGTTCAGAAAAATACGATACTCAAGACTGCGCGAATACAGTCTGTCCCAAAACACTTCACCGGCCGTCATGGAATAGACCGTACCCCTGACATTTTCGGGTGCATCGACGCTCAAAGGCATCTCATCAACCTGAACAACATTATCGGGATTAATTCTTACCAACCACGGACTGTATTGATCGTTATCATCAAACGCCGCTATCGAGTAGCGACCCGGCAATTCGGGGATATAGCTGGTCACGCCAACCACAGTATCGTGATAGCGTGAGCCGAGATATAAGTTGTAACCAATAGCGCCAGATTGAGGCTCCCAAGATATTTGCCGCCCGTCATAAGACGCACCGGTTACCGGCGGCAGTTCTGCCGCCTGGCTGTGCTTGGTCCCAAGTGCGAACAGAGCAAACAACACTAAAGCCACAAAGGGATTGGATATCAGGAAGTTCGAATGTTGATTTTTCATTAGTCACGAATATTCATTGTTATCAATCAGCCACCCGACTGATGCTGACTCTGGCTCTACCGTTCATTCGAAAACGATTCGGATGCTGAGCGCATTAAACACGATAATGCGGCCTATAGCTATGCAACCTTCCGTGCGGTGCGCTAAAACCCGGAGAGCTTAACAATAATTGTAGAGCGCTGTAGATCAGAGCTCGTCGCTTTAAAAAATACTTAAGCCTGTTAGGCTCGCCCGAATTTCGGGGCACATCGGGTAATTTTATATCGCACCCAAACACCGTTTAAGGTAAATTGGTACCCGTTAAATATATAAAATCGTAAGCGCTTAGCCATCAGTATTTTAAAATTCTCACTGAAGAGACTTTAAAAGAGATAGTAAAGAAACTCAAACAGCGCCTGGGGCAAATGACGTGACCGATATAGAAGTTCTACGATCAGTCAAATCATTGCTTCTAAGTTCTCTATTTATCATGGAAGACTCACTTGTATTTGCATCAGTAGCTCATGCGGAATTTCGAGAGCTTTTCAAAGCAGATGAGTAACTTGTGAGTCTTTAAAGCATCAAACGATTAGGCTGGACATCAGAAGGATCCAGCTACGGTAGTTGCAGTTCTAATTAAATAATCGGCGGATAGTCAATGATATCGTTGAGAACTTGAGCAGCCTCGTTAAGAATGATGTCGGGTGTGCCTTCACCCTCTGCATCATCGCCCGTCCTGGAAATACCAAAAGCTGCTCGATAAATGTCTTCGCGCTGCTCTCGATCCGCACGTTGCTCTTCAATCTCTGTTTGTCTTAGCGCTTCTAGTAGTGACACTGAACGCTGTGTTCGAGCCTCACGCTGTGCTTCCAACTCTTCAATGAGCACGTCAAACAACTCGCTATTGCGATATCGAGACTCATGGCGTTGCTGCACATCAGAATAATCTGCCGTGCTGGTTATAAGCGCTTCATACTCGGTGGCTGCCACTGCAGCCCACGGCAAAGCATTGTCGAGTCCACGTTCGCCCTGAGCATCAGACTCTAACGCTGTTGGGAACAATACATCAGGTACTACACCACGGTGCTGTGTGCTCTCCCCGTTTACGCGGAAAAATTGTGCAACTGTGATTTTCAACTGTCCCAATTTCCCTTCTCTATCCAGAGGGGCAACTGACTGTACTGTGCCCTTGCCAAAGGTAGGCTCGCCCACAACAACACCCCGTCCGTAGTCTTGAATAGCGCCTGCAAAAATTTCTGAAGCAGAGGCGCTGCGTCTATCGACCAGAACAGCTAACGGACCGTCATAGACCACTGAAGGGTCTTCATCGACTTCCGCACCCAACTGCCCCCTAGAGTTTTTAATTTGCACGACAGGGCCAGATTCAATGAACAAGCCCGTGAGCTGAGTTGCCTCGTCTAGTGCACCACCACCATTCCCACGCAGATCAATGATGATCCCATCTACGCCCCCATCAGTGCTGGTTAATTCATTCAGTAGGCGCTTGACGTCTCGAGTAGTACTGCGAAAATCTTTTTGGCCTTGAGCTCTTGCTGCGCCGTCTAAGTAAAACGTGGGTAAGTCAATAACACCAAAACGACGCGCGCCTTCCCCACCAGGCACTTCAACCACAGAGCTTTTAGCAGCCTGCTCTTCCAACTTAATTTTATCGCGTACTAGCTGAATCAATTTTGGTGGAGCTCCTTCAGCCTCACCTGCTGGCAATATCATTAAGCGCACTGTTGAGCCTTTGGGTCCACGAATAAGATCAACAACATCGCTAAGCGGCCAACTCACAACGTCCACGATTTCATCTTTAAGACCTTGCCCCACGCCGACGATGCGATCTTCTGCGCTGACCTGCTCACTGAGGGATGCTGGACCACCTGGAATGACTCGCTGCACCACCGTGTATTCATCTTCGGTTCGAAGCGCCGCACCAATGCCTTCCAATGACAAGCTCATGTTGATATTGAAATTCTCAGACGTTCGCGGAGAGAAGTAAGATGTGTGAGGTTCCACCGACAAGGTGTACGAATTTATAAAGATCTGGAAAACTTCATTGGGCGCAAGCTGGCTGACACGGCGCCCCATTCGCTCATAACGCTCTTCTAAGGTATCTACTAAGTCTTCACTAGATTGGTCTGCAAGACGCAAATTCAGCACATCGTTTTTTACCCGCTTGCGCCACAGCTCGTCGGCCGCTGCCTGCGTCTTAGGCCAGGATTCATCTTCGCGATTGAAGGTATAGGACTCATCAATAGTGAAATCAAAGTCACGCTTAAGAAGTTTAGCGGCGTACGCAGCTCTGTCCTCAACCCTAACGCGAAAGCGTTTAAAAATTTCAAAGACCGGCGTAAGGCGAGCTGTCCTAAGCGCATCATCAAATCGTCGCTCCAGTCCATCAAATTCTTCAATGTCACTGGCTAGGAAAAAACTTTTCTGTGGATCAAGGGAATCCAGATAGCGGTCGAAAATCTGCTCAGATAGTTCATCATTCACATCCACCCGGCTATAGTGATATCGCGTCATGAGCTGTAAGATGCCAGCAGTTGCGTCGCGATGCTCGTCGGTTGGGGCTAATGTGTCCAACGGTACGGCCTTGTATTCGGCTGCCGCCGGGCTACTGAGCAAAAGACCCAGCGTGAATAACATGGCACTTGAGACCGCTCGCACTGATGTCATGCCAAAACACAGTTTTTGTGTGGCTGTGTTGCCCAACGACAGACCGGACAAATGAGGCTGCGCTGTACGATACTGCCGAATGAAACAACTGTTGTAGCGCTGCGGCATCGGGTGGTGCTCCTTTGCGGACTTATTGTTTGAAAATATCAATGTTATGCGTCAATCTTAGCGCAGATGGCGGTGTTACTTTGCAAGACTTGAACCGAGGTGAGTCTAGATTTTCCAGATTCGACACCTGTGGACCGAAATACTGCACCAGGGTTCAACTTGGAAAGTGTCGCATTCCAGGCTGGGCACACACTGACATGAGATAAACCAGTTAATTCGACGTATAAGTGGCAGTAGGGCTGCGAAATGAGCAGCTTAAAGGCAATGAATTTGACCCATAGGAACTGGCAATGATTAATCCAAAGTCAACTATCCAAATCTCTAGATTTACAACGATTAAGCCGCTATTGTCGTTGACGCTGTGTCTAACATTTGTAGCAGTTGCATCAGCTCAATCCTTGGATAACCAATACCGCGCGCTCACCATAGAGCGTGTCACGGATGGCCTAAACAAGCCGTGGTCCCTGGCCTTTCTCTCGGACGAAGAATGGTTGGTCACCGAACGTGGTGGACAACTCCGACGAATCGTCAACGGAGAGCTTCAGCCGCAAGCTATCATCGGCACTCCCGACGTCGATGCCAAAGGACAGGGAGGTCTACTTGATGTACAACCCGACCCCAATTACGCGCAGAATGGTTGGATTTATTTGTCGTTTGCAGCCAGTGACAAAACACTATTTAGTCGTAGCGGCACAGAGGTGGTTCGAGGCAGAATCGAAAACAACCGTTGGGTTGATGAACAAAAACTCTTTGTCGCCGAGCCTAAACAGCGGGGCGGAAGGCACTTCGGATCGCGTTTAGCATTCGACAATGACGGCTATCTCTACATATCACTAGGTGATCGGGGTGATCGTGACACCTCACAGGACGGGCAAACACACGCCGGTTCAGTTATCAGGTTACACGCGAACGGTGATGTTCCAGCGTCCAATCCATTTGTGGGAAACGATGAGGTATTGAATGAAATATTCAGTATGGGGCATCGTAATATTCAAGGCATGGCATACGACCCACAGACGGATACCTTATGGACACATGAACATGGACCACAGGGAGGAGACGAGCTCAACAAAGTAGAAGCTGGCAAGAACTACGGATGGCCTATCATCACTTATGGGGTCAATTACGGGATTGGAACCAAAATTGGCGTCGGCAGTGCCAAGGAAGGTTATGAGCAGCCAGCTACCTTCTGGGATCCATCTATCGCACCTTCTGGGCTAGCGCTCGTTACTAGTGATAAATACCCTGATTGGAATGGTAATCTTTTGATTGGAGCTCTTAAGTTTCAACTACTATCGCGATTAAGCCTTGAGAACAATATTGTTAAAGATGAAGAGAGATTATTCGAGGGTAAATTTGGCCGCATCCGTGATATCCGCCAAGGACCCGATGGCTACCTCTACTTCATTACTGATGCCACCAATGGCGGGCTTTATAAAATTCGCTAAGTGTTACTGCACGAATAGTTGCTGCGCAGTCGTTTGAGAAAATCAGTGTATTATCGGCTACCAATCGATATGTAGCCACTTATGGAAACACGCTCTCTCACCAGTGAATTCACCACGGGTACTTTACTGGTATTTTTTACGGTCATCGTGTGGGGAATTCAGTTTCCTCTTGCAAAACACACCTTCGATTCAGTAAATGCCTTCCACTCAGCTGTCTTTCGCTTTTCACTACCCGCAATCATCTTATTGATTGCACTTGGCATCCGTGAGGGATGGTCTTCGATACACACTGGCGTAGATAAATATAAGGTCCTGGGCTTAGGTGTTATCGGGATGTGCGGTGCACCCTCATTAATTTTCGGTGGTCTTATGTTTACGCGTCCGGAAATGGCCGCCATCATTGTGGCAACCCAACCCTTAATGACCGTATTAGTTCAGCGATTGATGGGAGGCCCAAAGCCTAGCCTGGTCTCATTGCTTTGTATAGCGGTTGCGTTTTTCGGCGTTGTCACAGTTGTCACCAAATGGCAAACGTCGTTAGAGGTTTCCCGTACAGAACTGTTTGCCGACGTAATGATTCTTCTAGGCGCGTTGTGCTTCGTTGTCTACACCATCACTACTGCACGATTTCAGCATTTATCAAATCTAAGACTGACGACGTGGTCGATGTGTGGCGGTGCGCTAGCTAATATGCTTCTTGTTCTTATATTGGTCGCTCTAGGGCTAATTTCAAACCCTGATTTAACCGCCTGGCTTAGCATCAAATGGGAACTGTTGTTCCTGACCATCGTCGGTGTACTCGGCGCTATGCTAACTTGGAATTTAGGATCTAAAAAAGTGGGGGCTTTGAACGCCATATTGTTCATCAACCTCATTCCGATCGTGACTTTTAGCATCCGCTACTGGCAAGGATATAGATTTGAGGTCATAGAGCTTGTGGGTGCCGCTATGGTCATAGGTGCATTGTCAGTACAAAACGTCGTTATGCGCCTGCAGAAGTCTTGAGCTATTAGGTTGCGTTATTCGACAACCTGCTCGATTAGGTAGGCGATTTCTTCAACCAGAGGATCAGTTGGATTGTTTGAATATTGAACTTCAAACTGCATCGGATTGGGATGCCATTCTGGATCAAACTGAGCAACAGTCCCCCGCTTTTCCTCATCTTTGCCCAGTGTCGCTGGTAATGCGGCAACCGCTGTGCCGGCAGCAACAAGGCGCAGTGCTGATGACATTGATGATGAAGGTATGAACTTCACGCCGAGTCCAAAATGTTTCCAAAGTCCATCACGCATTTCTCGAAACGGGCGTGTACTACGAGGGTATGTAATTACAGGTTTTTGAAAAAAATTCTTTGCTTCAACTTTGTTGTTAACTGCATCACTAGCGCACGTGTACCAAAGTAGTGGAAGGGGTGGCAAAGATAGGCTGCTCATAGCGCTTCCATTGGTACCACTAAGTGCAATACTAAGATCAATTTCCCGGGCTTCCAGACTGTCGTGTAAATGATGGGAAACATCAACATGTAACTCAATTTGCAGCTTTGGGAAGTGCTTTTGTATTTCAGCCAGAATCGTTGGCATCCAGCATTGCGCGACGGTCTCTGCAAGACCTATTCGTATTCTTGAAGTAATAGCGGACGGATTAGCTACGTCGCGCTCGATATTATTCATTATGAATAGTAATTGGTCTGCGTATTCCAAGAAAACCTCACCAGAGCGATTAAGCTGCCGGGTTCCACCTGCTCGGTCAAAAAGAGAAGTTCCCAAGACTTGTTCTAAATTTTTAATTCGAGCGGTAATGGCCGGCTGAGAGAGATGCAATGCGTTCGCTGCTTTCTGGCCGTCTCCTCGTCTTGCCGTATGCAAGAAAGCATGTATTTGCTCAAGCTTAATGTTTAACACTTTAAACTCCAATCAAAGTTTCAGCTCTGTGCTAAAAAAATATCTGTCTCAGGGTTTGTCCAGCTCTGCAACAATGCCATTGGCAACAAATATTCGACGATCTGCAAGTCGTATGGCGTCGGGTCTGTGGGCGACCATAACGCGTGTAATTTTCAATTCACCAAGGGCGGAAAGCACTAATTTTTCGGTGGGTACATCTAGGCTCGATGTTGCTTCATCAATGAACAAAATTTTTGGTCTCTTGTAGAGTGCCCGAGCCAGCAGAATTCGTTGCAATTGACCGCCTGATAAGCTCGAGCCCATGTCTCCTACGGGTGTCTCGTATCCCATAGCCATGCTTTGAATATCCTCATGAATGCTTACCGACTTTGCGCATGCCTGTATCCAGTCAAAATCGGGGTCTTGATCGAAAAAGGAAATGTTCTCGGCCATGCTGCCGGCAAAAAGTGTATCGTTTTGCATTACCGAAGCTATTTGTTGTCGATAGCTGTTCGGATCAACATTCGCAAGCGGGCTCCCATCCACGAAAACGCCTCCACTGTCTGGCGACATCAAACCCAACATCAACTTGAGGAGAGTAGACTTCCCTCCGCCAGAAGGGCCGACTAATGCAACGCAGTCACCTGCATTGATCTTCAGATCGCCATTTGAGATGATTGGAGGAAGATGTGGTTCATAACTGAACGTCAAGTCTCGAATTTCGATGTCTCCACTTTTGACAGAAACTGAAGTGCCATCACGCGGCTCCGGTTCTGCCGTAGCGATATCCGCTATTCTCTCTAAGTGCAATCCGAGCATTCTGTAGGAAATGGCAAGTTCGACAAGGCTACTTGTTTTGTCAACGAATTGAGTACGGTAAGCGGCAAATGCGAATATCATTCCTATGGTAAATTCCGCTTTCATCACCATTCCAGCGGCCACATAGATAATCAACACGTGCTCCAAGCCACGTATTAATGCTTGCGAAGAGCTAAAGATAATGGAAAAGTGCTGAACCCTGACTGATTGATTGACACTATCGGCAAGCAAGACCTGCCATTGTTGCATCCGTTCGTGCTCTTGACCAAACGCCTTGATAGGTTGCATGCCGCGAACAGTTTCAATAAAGTTGCTATTCTCGGCGGCTTTGGTAACGATGAGTTCTTCTGATGCTCGGCGAAACGCACCGAACATTGAAAGCCGGAGGATAAGATAGAGTAGCAATGACAACACCGAAATTGTTGCTAGCAAAGGGCTATATGCGATCATGAGCCCAAGCGTTGCGATTACCATTACGCCGTCAACAACACCTAAAACCACTCCCTCTGTTAAGAATGACCTGATTGCGTCAATCGAACCAAACCTAGACACAATATCACCGACATGTCTTCGTTCGAAAAAAGGAAGTGGCAGTCTTATCAGTTGGTTAAACAAATTGACCGAAATTTGATAAGCCATGGAGGTACCGGCGTATAGAATCACCAGATTGCGGCAGACGTCAGCGACGAGGTTGATCAGCAAAAATAAACCAAAGCCCACGGCAAGAACCAATAGCAAATTTTCATCAAAAGCCGGGAGTACGGAATCGACAACAATTTGTAAGTATTGGGGCGCGGCAAGTAAATATACCTGCAGCACCACAGACAACAATAGTATTTGAAAAATTGAACCACCAAAACCAGACAACTTCGACCATAAGTTCGAAAGTGGTAATTTGATTTGATCATTACCCTTTTTAAACTTGTTAGTTGGTGTCAGTTCGAGAGCGATTCCGGTGAAATGTTTGCTAAATTCTTCAAGCTCTAGAACGCAATACCCTTTGGCGGGGTCGTGAATTTCAATCTTGCGCCGACTGAATGATTTAAGCACGACATAATGATTTAGATCCCAATGTAAAACCGCGGGCAGTTTGAGATTTTTCAGGCCAACAAGCTCACATTTTAATGCGCGAGTCGCAAAACCCATGCGTTCCGCTATTTCCACCATAGTTTTGAGCTTCAGTCCCTGAGAGCTCGTTGGAAAGCGTTGACGCAAAGCGGCGATATTGGTTTTATGCCCATAGTAGCTCGCGATCATCGCAAGGCATGAGTGACCACACTCGGCAATTTCACTTTGTCGGATGACAGGAAGCGCTTTGTTGGTAATGTAGGAAAGCTTCTCAAGCGCTTCAGAAGACATCTACGTTCTCCGAGTTACTGATAGTAGAGGCTCGAGTAGCCAAGTAAAAATGCTTCGTTCTTCTAACACAATATTGGCGGACAATCGCATACCCACTTGAATGGGTATCTCTTTATCAAAAGCCGAAATACTGCCGCGATCGAGTTTAACGATTACTCTATAAAACGGCTCCTGTACATCAACTAGCAAGTCGGGGCCGCCGGGTAATATGACCGAACTTGACACCTGAGAAATACTACCCAGCTGGGCCCCAAAACGTTGATAGGGAAATGCGTCCAAAAGCAATCTGACATCTTGGCCTGGTTCGACAAACCCGATGGCCCGACTGGGCACATATAGCTCTGCCTGGAGTTCACTTTCCTCTGGCAGGATCGACAATAGCTTCCGCCCATGGCTTACGTTGTAACCGCTGGAGACCAAAATTACAGCAACCTTGCCTGACGCGGGAGCCACAACTTCAAATATTTGTTTCCCTACTAGGATATCGAGCTGTCCCTGTAACGAAAGTTGCTCGGCCTCGAGTCTTAATTGCTCCAGTTTAGTTCGAGCGTTAATTTCTTCTTTTTCAAACTCAATATTGTTACTTTCTAATTCAATTGCCGTAATTTGCGACTTTAGTCTCTCAACATCTTGTCGAGCTGTGATTCTGCTTATATTTTTTTGCGATAGCGATTCGGCATCTAACAAGCCGTTTTTGTACATTTTGTTAAAGCGCGCAAACGCACTTTTAGCCTCCGAAAATTTATTCTGCTCTAAATTGAGCATGTTCGTCGCCTGAATGTGTCGAGTCGTTAGCTCCTGATGCCTCCTCTCTAAGGCTGCGATCTCTAGCTCCGAAATAGACGCGGACACTGTTGTTTGATCTTCTAGTCGCCGAAGCTGTTCTTGAATACTATTGAGTTCAGCTTCTGTTCGAGTCCCTTGGCCTGCTACCGCCGTAGCCGACGTAATAACTCCAATGACTTGGCCTTTATATACCGACTGCCCCTCTAGTAACTCAAGGTCAGTCAGTACACCTGACGCCGGCGCTAACACGTGAACGATACCTTTAGAAGGCACGATAGCGCCAACAACCGCTTCAATTCGGGAAAATGAGGCGATGCTTAAAAAGACAACTGCAATGGCGATGATACCGAAAAGAAACCCAGTAATTATCGAAAAACGCATGGGCACAGCAATGAAGACAGAGCCATATAGGCGTGACGATCTTTGCTCCAATACCTCTTTTCTAAACAGCATCTAGTCGCATCCTGTTGACAATATATTTTTGAAAAGCTTGGGTGTTGCCCTTGTATTGAAGCCCAGACCCACTAACCCTCACCGAGTTAGGCTGCCTAAAGGAGCAATGGAAACTCAAAATTGGATGACTGCTTGAACGTTCAAGCAACTTCCCAGGGCGATGGGTTGTGATCGACATTGGCCAAACAGTAAGTCATCGAAACTAGAAATGCAAGCCCTTACATTACTTATCAAGTTCGTTTTTTCAGGGCGCCTAGGAGAGGTGATCTAAAGAGATCGCCTGCGAAAGCAATGAAGAAAATGTTGTTAGCAGAGCGTGTTATAGCAATGAAAAGCTAGCCACAGCTAGCAAAGCTGTCGGATACGCCAGTTAAAGAAGAAAGAACCGTCTCAGACGCAAAATCTCACAAATTGCCTATGCGGACGAATCGACGATGTGTCGTGAGATTCAGGCAATTCGAACGAGTTGATCGCAGACGATCAAAGCCTACGGGTAAGCCGGAAGAGAGACGGGACGATGAGGTACAGCTTGGCGTCGCTGAAACATGATGGCAGCGCGTTGAGCAGTTCCCGCAAGAATGCTTGAGACTAGCAAAATAGGCTCATGGTTATCGAACAGCATGAGGCCATCACAAGCCTCGAATCAAGGGATCAGTACTTTGGCTGAACCTAAAACGCACTCAGCATAGAGCAAAAAATCAGTGCTTACGGCGACGTTCTAGCTGGTCCATTCTTACCATTCCGGATTAACTACTGCAAGCGCCTGATACAAGCAGACGCTCGCAGAGTGTTTTAGCAATAGGGCTAACAAGCCACCCAACAAAAATTAACGTGACAACGATTTCCTAGTTAGATCCGCTATCCGTATTTGCTGATATTTTTCATATTTGTCAGATTCGTCATTGCCTCGACCTGTCAGCCCTCCCCCAACTCAGGTTAGCCGAGAGATGACTACATTGGGTATCCGGGATAACGCGGATTTCCTCGGTTTATGGTTCCCCAAATATTTAGCATTAAGTTCGGTGGCAGAGCCCCAAAGATGGTTTCTATTGGCTCCTGTTCTTCATATACGTTGTTTGAGACGTTGATGCCGAGATTAACGAGGCCAGCGACTAGTCCCCATATTCCGCCGCCGACGACTTCCATTTCTTCCGCGGTAAGTTCTTGTAGACCGTTTTCGATGTTTTTCATTATTTCTCCGGATTTCATGTGATTACTAATTACAACGCAAAATGCGACGCTTAGAGAATGAGAAAGTCGTGATATTTTGACCTCTAAACTGCCTTCACTGTACGTTCGTGTTGTTACAAGAAGTAACGACTCTTATGATAGCGCTTGCATTATTTATGTCGAGTCAAATTTTCTGACTGTCACGCATCAAAATTTTGAATACGAGGTGGAAGCAAAAAACAACGAGAAAATGATTCAAGGTATTGGAATGAGTACCGCAGTTGCGGCTCGGCTCTGCTTTTGACGAGTGCTGTTGAACGAATGAACTCTTTTCATCGCCATTCAAGGCCTAAAAGCTTGGCCTTAACTAGCACGAGGCGAGCGATAATACCTGAAAGTCGTAGTTTTGATGAAACTACAATAGTCGAACCCGTTGTCATGTCATGCGCAGATATAGATGGTGTTGTCAGAACATTTGGTACGGTATCGGGTACTGTATGTAGCACTAGAGCTCTTTTTTAAGCTCCGACAAAGACTCTCTAAATATTACTTTGGTTTCAAATTCCACACTTGCTGGGCGGACTCCAGTAGAGATGAGCTTCATTAAAAGCATTGCAGCCTGATACCCCATTTCATCTTGTGGCACACGAACAGTGGTGAGTGTGGGGTTGATAGCCGTGGCAAGATCTATGTCGTCGAAGCCTGTTACAGAAACATTGTTTGGAACATTTAACCCCATACGCTTAGCACGTAATATAGCGCCTCCAGCCAATACATCGTTTCCGCAAACGACGGCGGTTGGCGGGTCTGGAGTATTCATAAGGAACTCCATTGCATTCCCGCCTTGCTCTAGGGAATATTCTGTCTCAATAACGTTCCGTAGTTTTGCCCCTTGACCAAATTTTGATATGGCCTCTTTCACACCCTGTATTCGTGCGCTAGCTCTGTCATTACCTGTCGTACTGCCCACAATCATATCAATACGGCGATGGCCAAATTCTAAGACCTTCATGGTGATATCAAAGGCAGATTTTTGGTTGTCAAAGCCTGCATATAAGCGAGTTTCGTCAGTTTTGTAAAACCAGGAAATTACGTAAGGGATGTTTCTTAAATTTAGGAAATCTGTGGTTTCCTTTGGTCTATTAGCACCTATCAGCAAGAGGCCATCAGCCCCATGCGCAATCAGGGAACGAATTTGGTCTAACTCATGATCTGAATCGTACCCAGAACTAGAAATCAATGTGAACATACCCGCTGTTGCAAGTGCATTCTGAAAGGCCTGCAAACCGCTTGCGAACATAGAATTGTTCATTGTAGGGATTATTGCCCCAACAGTATTGCTGCGCTTTGTGGCAAGTACCTTCCCCCCAAAATTAGGCGTAAAGCCTAATTCTTTGATGACTTTTTCAATTTTCAGTCGCGTAGCAGGCGCTACTTTATGCGGCTCGTTTATTGAGCGAGAAATTGTGGCAGTGGATACATCTGCAACGCGGGCTACATCTTCAAGAGTTGGGTTACGCGGTATAGTCATTCGAGTTTATAAAAGTGTGCGTTTCTTCCTCTCGTCAGTAACGCAGATATCCACTGCTAGAGGGACAAAAACTGAGAATAACCGAGATTATAACTACAACTGCTCACCAATTTGTAAGTATGAAGGGAATAGGAAGAAAATCGGACTCCCCTCCCCCTAGAAACAAGCGAATTAACGCATCTATTCTCAGACATACTACATGAAAGAGAATCCATCCTGAAAAATGCTATCGTTTGTGTTTATTTCATGAAAAACTGTCTATCTAAGGACTTCAAATGATTTTTCATACGCGCACAAGGCGGTTACCAATGAACAGACACTCACCCATAGTTCCCAGGAACATACATAAGGCTGCTAATACAAACCAGTCACCTCAAACACCAAGCCGACTGTAGGGCTATCTCCTCAGCCCTATCAGCCCGCGCGTAAACTACAACCCCTAGCACATGCCAGGAACAAGTGCGCGGCAACTAGCCGGAGTATTCTGACCTCTCCCCCGACCTTGCCAATACGTACGTTTCGTAAGATCGGAGAATGGGAGATCGCTTAAAGGCGTTTCGGGCCCCACCATAACAGTGGTCCTGATTTCACCGCCAACCTGTGCAATCACGGCAGTTGGGCCAGGTGGAATGCCTTCTGTGTTTAATATCGCCCTGCGATCTGAGGTTGATGAGGGAGAACTACCACTTGATCCACCCGACAGATCCAACACGGGGTCTCCGTGGACTACGTCCAACGCATATGCATAACTTTGACCGGAAGGGGGTTCGCACACATCTGAGGAGGGTGCCGGTGCGTAGGTGGAAAATACCACTTGATCATTAATCGTTACACTCTTACTGAGGTTCTTTTCCCCATTGCTTGTCAGCCGTAGCCTCCACCCTTCAGGGTCAGCAACGCCAGAGCGACTGGGGTCCGTACTCAGTGAGGTTGTCACATCCAATAAATCTCCATGAACGATCGTCGTCCAACTTGTCGGTGTATGCAGTGGGTTAGGATCCCGTATCATAAAAAACTGATCTTGATCATTTACATATAACGGGTGTGAACGCCAACCTGAACCAATGCTAACTGACATAAATCGTTTGCCTTTGTCAGAGATTAAAGCAACATCCGGCTCATTAAAAAAACGTGTCCGGTTACCGCCGGTCCCTAGGTCTGCCAACTGATACCCTTCCACAAGATTACTGAGGCCATCGCCACTTTGATGATATTGCTTAAGGTCGAATCGCCAAACCGCACCGCCTAAATCTCCCACATAAATCCTATCCGCGAAAGCATCTCCATTGAGATCGACGATTCGAAGATCAGAAGGTATGCTGTGGCTCATGCCAGTACTGATATTGGGAACATTGTCATAGGCACTCCACAAACGTTGACCGGTGCGTGCATTGACGATGAAAACCGTGTTTCCGACGCTATCGCCACTCGAGGGATTGTTTTCGGGGTCCTGATTTGTATCGTATCCGCCACCGAATATGAGCACATCCGTTGGCGAACCATTGTATTGAATCCTAGAGGGTGTCGCCCTGGACCATGTTTGCCCTAAACGGGCAAAATCACCCGCCCCGCCTTCGATCTTCCAAAGCAATCGCGGTTGGTTGGGATTGGTAACATCTAATGCATAGTAGTTACGCCCCCCACGTCGCATCCCCACATACAAATAAGCTTTGTCTGCTCCATTGACAACCGAGTCGTTGTCAACATCAATGTGCTCAAACGTAACACTGCCATCCAGACCATATCGGCGTGATAGAGCATCAGTGTTCGTATAAAAATCTTCAAGGTTGCCCACTAGTTCTTGTGGAATGAATGAAAATTTCTCTCGCCCCGAACTGCGTGATATCCCATGAAGAAACCCTTCATTCGTGCCCACGTAAACTATCGACTCTCCGCCACCATAATTGACAGTCACCGGCGACGAATGAAGAACATCACCCATATGAAGACGTTCAGGCCCCGGTACGTCATCTAAAACATCCTCTCCTCTCACCCAGTTAATAATGTCCTCTCTCTGAGCTTGTGGGAGATGACCCAACTCTGCGCTTACAACAGAACTACTGGGGGTTAGCTCATTAACCAACTCGACCCCACCCGGCGGAATGGCTCCTATATGGGTGTATATCCTGCGCGATGCCGAATTCATTTCTCCTGCAGCACCTCCCAGCTCAACCTGCGACCCATCTTGCATACTGCTCCAGAAACTTCTAGCCGTATCCTTAAAGAAGCCGGTTGTATCATCAATGGCATCATTCCCATTTGCATCTGCAATGATGATTTCCCCTGCTTGATAGGCAAGTTGATAACGTTTTAAGTTTCCGACCCAGGTCGCACTTGACTTAGGTTGGAACATGGAAAAGTACAAATCATTACTCTGAGCGAGACGATTAAATTGGTTGATCGATGTTGTCGGTGCGATGAAGGTTGTGTTGGCCTCTTTAACGTTAGATATAATTTCTTTAAAAGCCGCTACTAACTCATGTGCTTGCTGTGCTTCGTAATACTCCCCGCCGCCTGCCGCAGCTACATCTTTCAGGTAGTCGCTGGTGAGATGAAAGCCAATAGTCGAAACGGTTACGTTCTGGTTATTAGAAAGGTGGGGGGCGTGATCTGTATTATTCAGCCACTCAGCCAATTCAACGCCACAGTTACCAAAGCCTGCCGGCTGGCAAGTTCCGCCAATGAGTGCTTTTGTTTTATCCTCTGCTGGATTTCCCCATGGAGCACCGTCGGAGAGCAAAACAATGTGGTTTTTTTGGCATTCGCCAACCATAGGACTGGTATAGGTTGCTGCTGTCTCGTCAATATTACCGCCTCGCATAACCATAGTCGCTTCATACAAAGCACCAACAAGCGGGGTAGCAGCATACGCCTGTAAATTTTGCACCGCATTTCTCAAACCAACTCTGGCTCCGGGACTACCTATAGGCGTTACAGGGAAAATGACCTCCGTACCATGATTCACAAGGTCGTTCACTTTAAAACTAGTTAAACCCAAGTTGATGTTATCCGCTGTGTCGATGATTTCATTCATCGCAGCTTTCATGGTCGCGAATTTCAACACAGGAGTGCCATCAGAGGCATATTCCATTGATGTAGAGTTATCTAAATGAAAGACAATATTAGGATGGTTATTGGGATCGCCTGCCGCCTGCGAGAAAAATATTTCTGTGTCATCTGAATGCGCAACCGTCATTAACTGCGTCGTTAGAAAAAACGGCAATAGAAGGCTAGATAGGATTATGCGCCGATGCTGTAGCGTTTTTAAAAACAGGCAATTGAATATCAATTTCATGTACCTCAATTTACAACGGGTTTTATTAGATGAGCAGAATGAAAATATTCAGACATTTACCTATAATATTGACGAAACTAACAGTAAGCTATTGGCTTCGCTACTCAACATTGAACACGGTAAATCACATAGCAGTATTTGAAGCACACTGACTACAGGATGATCGTTTTCATACTGTTTACTGAGGAACGGTAGCAATTAATATGCCCTAGTCCGTACGATATTCGATGAGGAAGAAGTCCACTTGCTGCTTATCGAGCCTAAAGGCACGCCGAATACGGGAGATGAATCGACAGCCGCTAAGAAAGTTGAGATTTGACGCGGTATCGGCACGCGCTCGTGGTTGATGAAACATGGGAAACTACAAACCAGCCGGAGAGAGCTCCGGCTGGCCACCAACAAGGATGCAGTAAGCTTTATAGATTTCTATTCAGCTTGCCGATGACAACTTATATTTACAATGCCGCTTCGCACTAGCCTGCTCAAGGTGGAATCAGTTTTGGCCCGTTGGCCTTGCATACCTTCAATTAGGTGATGCACTGTTGACCGACACCTTTGCAGCTTTAAAACAGCCTATAAATCGAATTTGTCAAAACGTCAAACACTATGCATTAACGACAACAGTGGTAGCGAATGGCAGTTTTATGTCACTAACCTAGCTACGTGTTTGTCGAGATAGATTGATGTCCTCTGCTGTGAGTGTGACTACATTTTTACCGCACAAATGCAGCTATCCGCAACACTTTTATTTACTTTTTTTTCAGCTGTTTTGGCACAACGTCTGCTTTGCGGCACTCCTCTCATAAGTGCTTTTTTTTCAAAATAACTGTTGACATAGGTTTTACCCACCGTATACTCGCGCCCCATGACTTTTTCAGCCAAACAACTTAGCAATAGCAAACTTTGCTTATCGGTGTATTCAAGCCGTATGCATAGTTGTTTTGCAAACACACTAGTAACTCGTAATTCAATGTTTCAAACAAACACGAAAATAGATTCACTAAACAGGATCGGGCACAACCTACCAGGTATGCCTGTGAGCTGAACTTAACCTGACGCGTTTCAGGAGGGTTCAGCCGATGAACCTTCTTGAAGCGCTTCAAACCTGAAGCCTCGGATGGTTCGTTCCTTCCGGGGCTTTTTTTATGCCTTCCGGAACGCTCTTTTACAATTCGGAAGATTAATAACTTTTGGCATAACGCATCGTGCGATATGCCTACAAATTGCCTGGCTACGGAACACTAAATACGTCCGGGTCAGGCTAACAAGGGCGAGTATTGGAAACGACATTCAGCGGTTCGGGCTACAGTCCCGACTGGCGCACTAACGCTAACCATTGCACAGTGTGTACCGAATACACGAACGACTCATCCACACTGGAATAGCTCAGTTGGTAGAGCCTCAGGCAATAAACCTGACAGTCGCTGGTTCGATTCCAGCTTCCAAAGAAACGGTCCTGTTAAGACCTCTGGAAAAGCCTTTACGGCCGTGGTTCGAATCCACCCCTGTGTGAGGGTATCACTCCACCCCGGCACCGTCGCCGGCAGTTCCTTTCGTGTCTTTTTTGAACGCTTAGGATATCTGCAGCAGAACTGTGGCCGACCATCGCATCACACGGTACGTACCGATCTGGCAACGACGGTTGTGCGTGTAGTCGCGTTTCAATTTTTACAGAGCATTCTTCGGAACACTCTGTGTGCAAACGCAGCTAGCTCGTACAACACCACTTGCCTCGTCCGACGTATCGCCGATCGATAGTCCGCCAGCGTCCTGTGGCGGCGTGGCCTCCTAATTTCTCGACCCGTCGTAAGACGGACCCTCTCTGGAAACAGAGCCACTTCAACACGGAGATAGCATTATGCTTTTCTATCAAAAATTTATCGTGCGAAAGCACGAACGCGGTCTCCTGTTCAAGGATGGGGATTTTCAATCCTTCCTTGCACCGGCGACTTACCGATTCTTCGACTGGCAAAACCGCTATGCGGTGGAGCGTTTCGAAATATCGCAACCAGCCTTCACACACAGCCTTATCGATTACTTCCTTGAAGCTGAACGTGAAGCTGTCGAACGTCTGTTTGAAGTGGTTCAAACCGGCTCAGAAGAAGTCGCTGTGGTTTACCACAACGAACGGTTGACAGACGTGCTAGGCCCAAACCAGCGTGCGCTGTACTGGAAGGGTTTGGTTGAAACCGTTGTAAAACGGTTCGACCTGACACAAGGTCTGGCTATCGACAGGCAAGCTAACCGACAGTTGCTTGAACGTGGAAACACGCGAATCAACACGATACTGACCCGTGCAGTTATGACCAGCAGGATTGAGGCTGGCCACATGGGTCTGCTGTACATCGACGGTAAGTTTGTAGAAACGTTGCCTGCAGGTGTTTACGCCTTCTGGCGATTCGATAGGGAGTTCAAAGTAGAAACTGTGGACCTTCGTGTGCAAACACTGGAAGTTCAGGGTCAGGAAATCCTGACACGAGATAAAGTGGCGTTGCGTATCAACGT
>JBGCGD010000053.1:0-31390 GCA_045110515.1 Granulosicoccus sp.
CCCAGTTAACCAAGTTTGGAAATTCAGCCAGCATGGCAGGCCCGTCACTCCAACGACCTTTGACAAACCAAATGACATGATAAAGCTGGGCGTCGAGTGCTGCAGGTGCATCACCTAATATGAAAGCGCGACCATCACGGAGGACTTCATCAAGCCATTTTAGAGGAGCGCGCAACTGTGAAACAAGATGCGGTAATTGAGTATTAGCTGTACCAAGACCTTCAGCCCAGTTTTCACCTAAATACAAGCGGCCTCGGTCCTGTGCAAAGTCAGCGGGTAAATTATCGCCAGCTGAACCTAATACGATCTTGACTGATAAGTCGAACAGGGCGCCGTCTGTCCATCGGCTTAAACACCACATTAGGCCTGCATCGCTGGTGGGCATAAACGTGGGAGAAGGGTATCTTTTTTCAAGCTCGCGAATGATGCATTGGCTATCGCAGTAAATGTCCGCACCAATTTGCATAACAGGCGTGCGCCGATATCCGCCGGTCAGTGCTGTAAGCAGTGGTTTAGGCGGTAATCGAGGAATCTCAACATCGTACCAATGCAGCCCTTTAATGCCGAATGCCACTCGCACTTTTTCGGCAACGGGAGATTGCGGGTAGTTGTGAAAGATAATATCGTTTGCAGTGATGCTCATAGCGGTATTAACGTTGAGTATTCTGCCAGCGACCTTCGAAGTCTTCTGGAATCATCAGTATGTCGCGGTCTAAAGAATCCACTTCTCGTCGGCCGCAAAGTGCCATTGATACATCCAGCTCTTTATGAATGATTTCCAGTGCACGCGTGACACCTTTTTCACCCATGGCACCCAGCCCATAGATGTAGGCTCGCCCGATAAAGACACCTTTTGCGCCCATAGCCAGGGCCTTCAATACATCCTGACCAGAACGAATACCACTGTCGAGGTGTACTTCGATTTGATCACCGACGGCCTCCAGTATGGAGGGCAGCATACGAATAGAGCTCAAACAACCATCGAGTTGTCTGCCGCCATGATTGGATACCACAATGGCATCGGCGCCCACTTCTAACGCTCTTTTAGCATCCTCAGCATCAAGAATACCTTTAAGTATTACTTTGCCACCCCAGAGCTCTTTTATTCGTGCAACTTTACCCCAGTCAAGCGTGGGATCAAATTGTTCACCAATCCAGGTCATCATCTCAGAGGGGTCGCTGTCAACGTGGCCAACGATATTGCCTAGATGACGACGTTTTGCACCTAACATTTCTATGCCCCAACGCCATTTGGTGGCAAGGTTTGCAATCGATGAAGGAGTAAGCTTCGGAGGTGCGGATAAGCCATTTTTTAAATCCTTATGGCGTTGCCCGACAATTTGTAAATCGAGCGTGATGACCAATGCAGAACACTTGGCATCCTTTGCCCGTTGAATTAAGCGATTTAAAAAGTCTTCATCTCTCATGGTGTACAGCTGAAACCAGAAAGGCTTGGTTGTTGCGGCTGCTACGTCTTCGATCGAGTTGACCGACATCGTGGTCAATGTAAAAGGCACGTTAAATTTTTCCGCAGCCCTGGCTGCTTTAATTTCTCCATCGGCAGACTGCATGCCTGTCATTCCCACGGGCGCGAGCGCTACTGGCATGGCGACCTCTTGGCCAATCATGGTTGAGGCTGTGCTTCTACCTGACATATCGACAGCCACCCGTTGACGCAGATAGATCTGGTCAAAGTCGCTGGTGTTTTCGCGAAACGTTTGTTCGGTCCAGCTACCAGACTCCGCATAGTCGTAAAACATGCGTGGTACGCGACGTTTGTAAATGGGCTTGAAGTCTTCTATGCAGGTAATGACTGTCACGGTAGATCTGTTTCCACGTCTAAGGGCTGCTGAATAGGGCTTCGAGACAGCCTGAAAGGGTTGGGCGAATGATGCTAGCTTGGGCTGGCAACCTTGCGGACACTACAGCACAGTATATTACAGCGCCCATCTGGCGAAAACTTAGGTTTTAGAGCCGGGTTATATTGACACCCGGCCGTCGCAATTGCGCTTGCGGGCGGAATGTTTGGACAGCTATCCTTGGATGAGTGGGTAGAACTACTTGCAGACCCCATCCGATGACACTTCTGGTGTTCAATCGCACACGAACGATCCGCGCAGAGTTTTTCCTACGGAGATTGAGTTATGGCGTCCAGTGAAATGTCGACCTGTTGTGGGCCCGGGTACGCATCCCCAGCGGATGCCATGAAAGCACCTCGGGAGAAGCTGCTGTACACGATCGCAATTTATGTCGGCACCGGTATTCAAAAACCAGATTACCTTGCCACCGTGGATGCAGACCCTGATAGCCCAACGTATTCGCAAGTAATCAGTCGTTGTGAGATGCCCGGTATTGGCGATGAGCTGCACCATATGGGGTGGAATGCGTGTTCGTCGTGTTTCGATGATGGTGAAATGGAGCGAAAGTATCTCATCGTCCCAGGTGTTAGAAGTTCAAACTTACACATTGTCGATTGTGGAACTGACCCAAGAAACCCAACGGTTTACAAAGTGATTTCCGGGGATGAAATTAAGGAAAAAACGGACTTGTCCGCGCCACACACCGTTCATTGTCTAGGCTCCGATATCATCATTTCGATGCTGGGTGATGCTAAGGGGAATGCACCCGGGGGCTTCCTGCATTTGAATAAAGACTTTGAAATCGTCGGACGCTGGGAGAACGATCTGGGCGGTATGAAATTCAATTATGATTTTTGGTACCAACCTCGCCACAACGTCATGGTGTCCAGCGAATGGGCTGCGCCCAATACGTTTATGCCCGGTTTCGACTTAGAGGAAGTCGGTAAATTAAAGTACGGTCGTGAAATTCATTTTTGGGACTTTGAGAAAAAGACGGTTGAAAACACTGTGTACCTTGGGGAAGACGGTCTAGTGCCGTTGGAAGTCAGGTTTCACCACGAGCCAAGTTCTACGCACGGTTTTGTCGGTGCTGCTATGTCATCCAACATTATTCATTGGTACAAAAAAGATCAGGAATGGATCGTAGAAAAAATCATTGATGTCGAGAACGAAAAGCATCCTGAATGGCCAATACCATTACCCGGATTAATCACGGTTATCCTTATTTCCATGGACGATCGATTCCTTTATTTCTGCAATTGGTTACACGGTGACATTCGTCAATATGACATCACCGATCCTCATAACCCGGTAATGACCGGGCAAGTCTGGATGGGTGGCATGTTGAAGAAAGCACCGGTGGTGAACGGTGTTGAAATCGCAGGTGGGCCGCAAATGATTCAGATGAGTTTGGACGGGAAGCGTTTGTATGTGACTACCTCATTATTCTCTACCTGGGACAACCAGTTTTATCCTGATATTCGTCATAAGGGCGGTGTTATGTTGATGGTAGATTGCGATAGCGAGAATGGTGGAATGGAAATCAACAAAGACTTCATCGTAAATTTTGGTAATGAGCCGAACGGACCATCGCGTTGCCATGAAACTCGCTACCCCGGCGGCGATTGCACCTCTGACATATGGTTATAAAACGATGAATCACCAAGAAGAATATCCAGAAGAATACCTGGCCAGTATATTGTCCGATGTGAAAACCATAGCCATGGTAGGCGCAAGTCCGGACCCAACCAAATTCAGTTATGGTGTTCTACGTGTTTTACACGAGCAAGGCTACAACATGATTCCGGTAAACCCGAAACAGGCGGGTAATGATATCCGTGGTTTGACAGTTTTCGGATCGCTTGCCGATATTGATCAACCCGTGGATATGGTGCAAGTGTTCCGAGCATCTGAAGCATTACCGGGTATAGCTCAAGAAGCCATCGACATAGGTGCGACAGTTTTATGGGGGCAAATCGGTGTGTACAACGAGGAGGCCGCAAAACTTGCTGAAGACGCTGGTATTCGCGTGGTTATGGATCGTTGCCCGAAAATCGAATTGTTTCGACCTTTCTGGAAGCCAAAGTTAAACCAGGAAATATAGGCGTGTCCTCGTTTAATGTGTTGCTTCGCAATAGCGGAGTTGAACTGCAGGTTGCCCCGGATGAACCCATCTATAAAGCGGCGTTGAAAGCAGGGGTGCAGCTACCTATTGGATGCGACTACGGTGGGTGTATCACGTGCGCTGCGAAATTGGTTGAAGGCAAAGTTCGACAGCCGGGAGCTTCGGCTTTAAACCAACGCCAATCTCAGGCCGGATACATTTTATTGTGTGTTGCTCGTCCTAAATCTGATTGCGTCATTGACGAAGGTGTGGAGTCGCACGGTGAGCTGTATGTGAATCCGTTTACCGGCAAGCTTGCGGGCAATTAACTTTCAAGAGCTAATCAACAATTCAGATGAAACCCCAACCCAGACGCAGTTTTATATTTTCACCGGGACTTCGGCCGGACATGTTTCCCAAAGCGCTTGCCACTGGCGCTGATATCAAAACACCCGTGCTCTTTTGATTCGGGTCTCTCAGTTGGTTATTGAAGCGCCATAGCGTTATGATTGTTGGGGTAGGTCAATACACTTGGAGAAATACTTTTGCAAATCAAACACTTAAAAAAATCGATTGGTGCCCTTGCGCTGCTTGCAGCGTTTTCTGGGAACTCTCAAGCGGCGGAATGCGGTGAAGTTTCTATTACTGAAATGGACTGGGATTCGGCGCGAGTAGTTACGGCTGTTGCTAAGTTCCTCATGGAGCAGGGTTACGGCTGTTCTGTTACGACAGTCCCTTCAGCGTCCACGCCAGCTTTGGCGTCGCTAGCGGAAACCGGTAAGCCTGACATCCTCACTGAAGTTTGGACAAATGGCGCCCCTGCCTATAACGGTTTGGTGGAATCAGGCAAGATCGAACCCTTAACTGAAGTTCTTTCAGACGGTGGTGTTGAAGCTTGGTGGGTACCAACCTACTTGGTGGAGAAACATCCTGAGCTCGCCACCTTAGAAGGTGTTCTGGCAAACCCAGAATTAGTTGGCGGTCGTTTTCACAATTGTCCTGTAGGTTGGACTTGCCAGATTATCAATACAAACATGGCGAAAGCCTCGTTTGGTGATAGCGGTATGGAAGACTTTATCCACGGTTCTGGTGAGACACTGGCAGCCAGTATTGGTGCAGCATTCGAAAACGAAGAGCCTTGGTTTGGCTACTACTGGGCACCGACATCAATCTTAGGTAAGTACCCAATGACTCAGGTTGACATTGGTCCACACGATGCTGCTACTCATGAGTGCAACAGCTTGGCCGATTGCGCAACACCTAATGCTGCGGCGTACCCCAAGAGTATCGTTACAACGGTTGTATCCGATACATTCGCTGCGGGTAATCCTGAAGTTACCGATCTTATGCGAAATCTGGCGTTCACCAATACTCAAATGGGTGAATTGCTGGCATGGAAAGAAGACAACAATGCATCAGCTGATGAAGCAGCTGTACAGTTCCTGACCAACTATAAGGATGTATGGCCAGCATGGCTGGGTGATGATGCTAAAGCGAAGCTTTCAGCACTAACTCAGTAATCATTGTTGTAAGTTTTTTATCGTACTACAGGCGGTGGATGGCGAGAGCTGGCACCGCCTTTTCTTTTGAGGGTGTTTAATTGGCTGCTTACGATTGGTTCTTCGATACAGTTGGTTTACGCGAGTGGTGTAACGCGTCGAAGAGTGAAGGTACGATGAGTATGGCTGATCTTCTGGCCAAAGCTAAAGGCGGAGCGTCGGAGACGAGTTGGTGGGAAGTGCCGTTCCCGTCTCTAGACACCCTTAACAAGTCTTGTGATTCGGTGATGCGAACCAGGGACTTCACGGCATCCATTGAGCAAGCGTTTTTAGGTGTCAAAGATAACCTTAAAGTGGTTTTAGATCCCATCACGCAGCCACTTAGCTGGATGCTCGACGGTGCACTCGCGTTGTTTGTCGGTACACCATGGTGGTTATTGATCGCACTTATTTTAATGCTCACCTACTATGCATCGCGCAATGTGCTTGTCACCATATTTGTGGCATTTTCGTTTTTTCTGTTGGCGTTCATAGATCACTACACCTACGCGGTGCAGACGCTCTCCATTATTTTTGTGTGCACCATATTAAGCGTGTTGTTTGGAGTTCCACTGGGTATAGCGATGTCGAAAAGCAACACGTTTCAGCGTTTCACTATTCCCATACTGGATATGTTGCAAACCTTGCCGTCGTTCGTCTATCTCATACCGCTAATTTTTCTATTCAGCGTGACAGAGTCCAAACTGTATGGCATCGCGATCATCATGTACGCGATAGTTCCCGTTGTGCGCCTAACCGATCTGGGCATTCGTCTTGTTGATAAAGACGTCATCGAAGCAGCTGATGCGTTCGGCATGACCTCACGACAGAAGCTGTTTGGGGTTGAGATCCCCTTAGCTTTGCCCAATATTATGGCCGGAGTAAATCAAACCATCATGATGGCACTGGCAATGGTGGTCATCGCCTCTTTGGTATCTGCACCGGGACTAGGCACACTTGTGTTGCGTGGCATAAGGAACCTTGAGCTGGGAGTAGGGCTTGTCTCAGGCTTTGCCATAGTGCTTCTGGCAGTGGTTCTAGACAGGGTCAGTAAAGCCTCTCTGGCGCGAATTAACGCGGCACAGAGTCACTGATGGGAATGGATAACGTGGCTACAGAAAACACAATAAACTCAGCTCCATCCGCGCCTGCAAAGGTTGTTATCCGCGATCTGTTTAAGATATTCGGTAGCGATCCCAAAATGGGCTTGCAGCAGGTCAGAAACGGCGTCAATAAAACCGACCTACTTGATCAGCACGGGCAAGTCCTTGGTTTGCGTGACATCAATGTCGAGATGGGCGAAGGCCAGATCACCGTCATCATGGGTTTGTCCGGTTCGGGAAAATCCACGCTCATTCGTCATTTGAATCGATTGATTGAACCCACAGCCGGTGAAATCCTGGTAGACGGTGTAGATGTCATGAGTTACTCGGCAACGCAGCTTAGAGAGCTACGCCAATCTCAGATGTCGATGGTATTTCAAAAATTTGCGCTGCTGCCTCATAGAACGGTTCTACAAAATGCCGGCATGGCCATGCGCATCCGCGGTGACCAAGAAGATGCCATTAATGCTGAGGCAGCGAAATGGTTGGACAGGGTTGGGTTGCAAGGGGTAGGAAATCAATATCCGCATCAATTATCGGGCGGTATGCAACAACGTGTTGGTATTGCTCGTGCGTTGACCTCGAATGCGCCCATTATGTTAATGGACGAAGCATTTTCGGCCCTCGATCCGCTTATCCGAACAGACATGCAAAACTTGTTGTTAGAGCTGCAGAAAGATCTGCATAAAACCATCGTGTTCATTACTCACGATTTAGATGAAGCGCTGAAAATAGCTGACCATTTAGTTATTTTGAAAGACGGTCATATCGTCCAGCAGGGTGAGCCTCAAGATATTCTGTTGAATCCGAGCGACCCTTACATCGAAGATTTTGTGGGTGACATTAATCGTGCAAGGGTACTCCGAGCGCGATCAGTTATGGAGCCGTTAGTCGGCGAGCCACCTGCAGATGTTCAGGGACAGGTAGACCACGATGATACGCTCGAAAGCATTATTGCCCGGTCAGGTGGTGATATCTCGCACGGCTATGTTGTCGCTAAGGATAACGTGCCTGTTGGCACCCTTAATATGACGGCATTGCTTAAAGCCTTAGTGCCACGAATATCTTCTGACAGTGGCGCTAGAAATTACTAGTTTTTAGACAACTTCTCAGGCATTTATATGTCGGTAAGCATTCACTTCGCCCCCCGTCAGTATCGCATTGGACTAATTGTTCCGTCGTCGAATACAAACGTTGAGCCGGACTTTAACTTAGTCTGTCCGGCTGGCATTACCGTCCATAGTGCACGAAGTGGTGGCTATGACGTCGAAGCAATTCCTGATTCGGATGAAATGCGTAAATTTGTTCGGACGTCTCTCGATCAAAACTTATCAGATCTAAAGGATGCGCGCGTCGATGTGATTGCCTACGGATGTACCTCCGCAACATTGTCCGAGGGCCCAGTGTTCGACGATGAATTTTCCAAAAAAATTACAGCGGACACTGGCATACCTGCGATAACGACGGCTGGAGCACTGGTTGAAGCCATCAAGGGTATGGGTGTAAGACAAGTATCATTTACATCTCCCTATGTAAAACGGCTGAGTCGCGAGGCCACTGACTACCTGGTGGCCAGCGGAATTTCCGTGCTAAAAGAAGTCGCCTTTGACAAGGAACTCTCAAGCCTTGAGCAGAATGCATTAACGCCGCAAGACGCCTTTGATATGGCGTTAAAAGCGAACCACGACGATGCGGAAGCCGTAGTTATTTCCTGCACTGACTATCGGGCGCTGGAGGCAATCGAGGCTATTGAAAAAGCGCTAGATAAACCGGTGATTACCAGTAATCAAGCACTCATTTACGCCTGCTTGAAACGTTTGGGTGTTTCAACTCAAGATATCAGCGGTGCCGGGCGATTGTTTGATTTATAGCAGTTGCTTTATAAATACTAAGAAGCGGCTGATTTTAAGAATGACCATGTTCATTTGCACATGGAAATATAAAGGCTATCCAGCTCAGTACATCGTGTCTTGATATTCCTTTTCTATATCATCACCCATCTTTTCCGCCAGGTTTTTTTCAACCGCTTCGCCTGAAATTTGTTCGGTGACCATTGCTGGCAGGGACGGTAGTTCTTTGCGATCATGATGGGAATCTGATTGCCATAACTTTGCACGCCTGAATGCCTTAGCGCAATGAAGGAAGGCCTCATGCACGTCAACAACAATGGCAAGCGTTGGGGTGCGATTATTGACTGCGAGGCTGGCGAGTAATTCGGGGTCGCGACTTAAAAACGCCCGCCCGTTGACGCGCAGCGTGTCTTCGAATCCTGGGACGATAAAGAGCAGTCCCACTGAGGGGTTTGAAACGATATTGCTATAAACTATCGAGGCGGTTGTTACCAGGTCTGTCGGGAATGGCAATCGTCTTCTCGTCAATCACTTTTACAAACCCTGATGGATCACCGCGAGGGCTTACATCGGCTGAGCCGTTTTCATGTTGCGTTGACAGGCACAGAAACGGGGAGCGTAAAATAAATTCGCGGCAGTAACGATCTAAAGTACCTAGAGATTTTTTAAGGGCGATTTCATGTGTATCCCCATAGCAGCCTCTCAGTTGTTCTTCGCTCTCAATTAGGAATTCGGTGTTCTTTTTCAAAGAGTTAATATCCAACGGGGCACCTGATAATCTGTTTGCTTCTAAAGGAAGAACATCTGTTTGACGAGCTGCTATCGACAAGATACACGAGTTGCAATAGCCATGAAACTGTTGAGCTGGGCGATATTGAGTAGAGTTCGAATTCGGCAGGGCGTCACTGTATCAAGGCATTTTCCCATTCTTTGATAAACGTTTTGCGTTTTAACTTGTCTAGAAAAATCATTAAACCCGGCTCTAGTGCTATCGCAGAACGTTGCTCATTCTGAGAGGCTGCTTGAAGTGGAGGCAGATGATATGAATCTCCTTCCGCTTTTGTCCATTCCGATGAAGTCAGAAATCGCAAAAAGCTCGCCGATGATCTAATTGACGAGGAATGTTTTGAGACCATTGCCGTTCTCATCATCGTGTTCGGAAAGTCGGATGGAAGGATGATTTCTATTTTGTCTGCAATATCAGTACGCGCCTGCGCGTAGCTGCCAAGAACGTTATAAGCAATCGAAATTGTGTTGTTGGATAAATCCTCAATCATGCTTCCAGAGCAGCAGTAAAGACGAGTTTCCAAACTACCCATAATTTCCATAAGTCGCCAATACGTCTCGGATGCGCGTGCATCCTGTGTGGCAAACAAATACCCCAATCCTGACCGGCGAACATCATAGCTACCAATCTTGCCTCTGAATAGATCCGGGTTGGTACGCAGTACTTGAATCATCTCTTGTCTTGAGCGTGGAACTTTCAGCGCTTCAAAGGCCTTCTTGTTGATGACAATGCTGGCAGGTTCCATCGTAAATCCAAACAAACTTTCCCTCCACTGTGCCCAGTCTGGATAGGAGATACCTTCTATTCGAGCTGAAAATCCGTCATTAACCAGTTTAAGTTGCAAATCCATTGCGCTGGAAATTACTACGTCATAGTCTTGTGGGTTGCGCTGAAATTCTTCATAGACATCTGCAGAGCTTGCAACGTAATAGTTGATGTTCAGCTCTGGGTTGGTCGTCAGAAAGCTAGTGATAATCGGTGCGAAAATGGCTGTGTCTGTGCTGGATATAACGCTGATTGTTTGGCTGCCTATTGTGCCTTCGAATAATTGCTTGTCTTCCCACTCTATGGAATTTGCGTGGGTTGCGAAGAGGCTGATAATTAAAACGATAAGGTAACGCATGCGCCTCCGCTGGGGTTGTTGCTAAGCTCTACAGTGCCATCGTGAGCTTTGGCCACATCACGCACTATAGTCAAGCCAAGGCCCGAACCAATCGTACCGCTGGCGTTTTCACCACGGGTGAAACGGTCGGTGAGGCTTGCCATTTCGTGGGTTTGGAATCCCGGCCCTTGATCTTGCACTGCGATGAAAGTGACGGGTTGTTTCCTCACTTCAATGGTAATTACACTTTCGCTGGGCGAGTATTTGAGAGCGTTATCGATTAAATTTCTAACTGCATTTTGTATGAGTATTGAATCTCCTAACAAAATCACTTCGGCATCGGTATTGAGTTGAATGGTCACATCCTTCATTTCAGCGACGGGCCGCAAACGCATCACGATATCCTCAGTTATTTCCACCAAGTCAATACTGACATAGTCGTGTTGATCTGCTCTGAATGAGATCATCGCGTGATCCAGCAGTTGACCTGCGGCACGAGAAGTTTCGTCGATGGCGCGAATCATAGATCGTAGTGCCTGTCTGTTTTCTTCCTTATCAACTCGCTGTAAAGTCATTTCGGCGTGTGAACGAACGGTGGCAATAGGAGTGCGAACACGATGCGCTGCTTCGGCAATAAAGTCTTCAGATTGTTTAAGTGAGCGTTCTAGACGTTCCATGAAATGGTTTAGTGATGAAACCAAAGGAACCATTTCAGTAGGCACGGGTTTGGCAACGGGGCTGAGATCTTGCGGCCCTCTGCGAGCCACTGAATCGGCCAACCTTTTGAGAGGGGCGATGGTTGCCGAGCTTACCCAGACGGAAAGTAGAACGGCCAAGCAGAAAAACCCGATACCGTAGATAGCGATATTCTCTGATATCTCATCCAGAGCATCGTCCAGACTATCTTGAGTTTGTGCGATGGACGCCGTAATGATGGTTCGTTGATCAGCACCAATCAAAGTACGCGATGCTGACACTTGTCGCACTGAAACATCTCGATATATTGTAGAGCGATAAGCCGTTTCGGTGACACTACTGTCTTCAGGAAGGCTTAGGTCCTCATAACCGGACAACACTAAATCGTCTTGATATATGACGTAAAAAACTCTGTCGTCGGTTGTAGTGCCTAGCATGGAAAAAGCAGCGTACGGTATATCTATTTCAACAGAACCATCTCTCAATGCAGCGGCATCGAGTATTGAGGTTACTGAGGCTCTGAGAATACTATCTTGACTTTGTACGGCGATATGAACTGCATAATTGCGAATAACGAAGTAAGACAGTAACGTCAGTATCGCAACACCGCCTATCAATGTCATCACTAAGCGGTTCCGTAACGAACCATAGACGTTAACGGTGCTAGTGCTCATCCAGGCGATATCCCAGACCTCTAAGAGTCGTGATTGTTAAGGTTGAAGGTTCAAGGTGTTTTCGTAATCTACCTATATAAACTTCAATCGCGTTCTCTGAAACTTCTTCGTCATAGGAGAAAAGTCGATCAAATAGTTTTTGTTTTGAAAATACTTTGCCCGGTGAGTTAATCAGTATTTCCAGCAGCCTGAGTTCTCTATTACGCAATTTAATAACGCTGCCGGATATGCTCAACTGACCCGCTACAGGGTCAAATTCTATGTCCGCTATGCGAACAGTCGTCTGTGTCGAACCCGACTTTCTTCTAAGCACTGCTCTGCATCTGGCTTGGAGCTCCTCGTGATCGAAGGGTTTGGTTACGTAATCGTCTGCGCCCAGATCCAGCATGCTCACTCTATCGGATACTTGAGAGCGCGCGGTAAGAACAATGACCGGCGTGTCTTTTTTTAGAGCGCGGAAGTGCTCTAGAAAATCTCTACCGTCGCCATCTGGCAACATGATATCGAGCAGTAGTAGGTCATAGTCCACCGTTTCTGAGAATGCTTTTGCATCACTGATACTTATTGCATGGTCGACCACATGTCCATCCAGATTCATGCGCGTAGCTATAGCGTGTGCCAAATCTTCGTTATCTTCGATTAAAAGAAATTTCACACCAGGCCTTTAGACGTGTTCAGCGGGCATGACAGGTTCATGTCAGGTTCCCATGTTGGAATAGCGAGGATGTCCCGTCTGGTGGGCAAATGTCAACGGAGGAAATAATAATGAAATTATCAATGAGTCGTCGCATTTTATTGGCGACAGCCGTCGCAACGCTTGGTTTTGCAAGCCCTGTCGTTGCTGATGGGCATAAAATGCTGGACAGCGTGCACTTCCTTATCCCCGGCGGTGCTGGTGGTGGTTGGGACGGTACTGCTCGAGGAACCGGTGAAGCCTTAACCAAGGCGGGTATCGTCGGCAATGCCTCTTACGAGAACATGTCCGGAGGCGGTGGCGGTAAGGCTATTGGGTATCTTATCGAGAACGCCAGCAGCAACCACGGTACTTTGATGGTTAACTCAACACCCATCGTTATCCGCTCGCTAACCGGAGTTTTTCCCCATAATTTCCGAGACTTAACGCTCGTTGCCGGTACTATCGGCGATTACGCTGCCATTGTTGTCGGTAAAGATAGCCCGGTAAATTCAATGGCTGATCTGTTAGCAGCCCACGAAGCCGATCCGAGTGCAACAGCTATCGGTGGTGGTTCAGTGCCTGGTGGTATGGATCATCTTGTTGCTGCCATGGTTATGGAAGCCGCAGGTAAAGATGCCTTAGGTGTCAAGTATATTCCTTACGATGCAGGTGGTAAGGCGATGGCGGCATTGCTGTCGGGTGAAATAGCAGCACTATCTACGGGTTTCTCAGAGGCTGTCGATCTTGCAAATGCGGGTGAAGTAAAGATAATCGGCGTCACATCCGATGAGCGTGTCAGCGCTGCTGCGGATGCTCAAACGATGAAAGAGCAAGGAATAGACACCTCTTTTGTAAACTGGCGCGGGTTCTTCGCAGCTCCAGGTCTGCCTGCAGACATGTTAGAGAGCTATCAGGCTGCAATATCAAAAATGTATGAAACCAGTGAGTGGGAAGAAGTTCGTGCTCGCAACGGTTGGGTAAATATTCATAATTCCGGTGATGACTTTAATGCGTTTCTTGAAGAGCAAGAGAAGGTCATTGGCGATCTGATGAAAAAGCTCGGTTTCTTATAATTGATGTAGCGAGGCGGACATCACACTGTCCGCCTCGCATTTTTGGGAGTTGAGAATGGCACTGGATCGTTGGATAGCTTTGATTCTTCTGGGAATTTGCCTGGTGTACGGATACACAGCATGGTTCACCATGGATTCATCGCTAGCGCCATTCATGAAGCGAAATCCCATTTGGCCCAGTACGTTTCCTAAAGTACTTTCTGTTTTAGGAATTGTGGCATCTACCATCATCCTGTTAGGTTTCGAAAAAAGTGACGACAAGCCAGGTGAAATTGACTACCGACGGTTAGGAGATTATCATTTAGGCCAAGCGCTACTATTGCTAGCATTGATGGTTGCCTACGCATTATTTCTCAGACCTGCAGGCTTCCTTTTTTCAACAGCGGGTTTTCTGATTCTTGGCTCGTATATTCTGGGCGAGAGAAAGTGGCACCTCATGATTCCCATTGCGATCGTTGCCACGTTTATTGTTTGGTACCTTGTTCAAGAAGTGTTAGGGATCTTCTTAAGGCCATTACCCACGATGTTGGGAGGCTGAAATGTTAGAGGGACTTTTACTCGGAATTCAAACCGCGTTTTCCATTCAGAATTTATTGATGGTAGTCGGTGGATGTTTAATTGGAACATTCATCGGAATGCTGCCCGGTCTTGGGCCCATGTCCATCATCGCCATCATGATTCCCGTTGCTATTTCAATGGGAGATCCGTCAGCGGCCCTGATACTGTTAGCCGGTGTTTACTACGGTGCTATCTTCGGTGGTTCCACCTCGTCAATTTTGCTGAACGCACCCGGTGTCGCAGGCACAGTAGCCAGTAGTTTCGATGGCTACCCCATGGCGAAAAAGGGGCAGGCGGGGAAAGCGTTAACGGTTGCTGCCATTGCCAGTTTCTGTGGAGGCTCAATAGGTGCGTTGTTGCTCATGATCTTTGCACCTGCATTGTCATCAGTTGCCTTGTTGTTTCATTCCTCAGAATACTTTGCCCTCATGGTCGTGGGTTTATCGGCCATTGCAGCGTTTGCTGGTGCCGGGCAAGTGACTAAAGCATTAATGATGACGATTCTGGGGCTAATACTAGCCACGGTCGGTGAAGGTGCATTGTTCAACATGCCCAGATTTACGATGGGGCTAATGGATCTGCAGTCTGGCTTTGGTTTCATCACCTTGGCTATGGCAATGTTCGCTTTGCCTGAGGCACTCTTCTTAGTGTTGAAACCTCGCAGCAGCAATTCTGCAGAAGCCGGTGAAATTAAAGATCTTCGAATCTCTCGGCAAGAGGCCAAAGCAATCGCCCCGGTCATTGGTAGGCAATCCATTCAAGGGTTTTTTATTGGTGTCTTACCCGGAGCGGGGGCAACAATTGCTAGCTTTTTAGGCTATGCCGTCGAACGCAATATTGCGACTAAAAAAGAACAAGACGAATTTGGTAACGGCTCTATCAAAGGATTGGCCGCACCGGAAACTGCGAATAACGCGGCGTGTACCGGTTCATTTGTACCGTTGCTAACGCTGGGTATTCCAGGTTCAGGTACAACTGCGATTTTACTGGGTGCGCTTATCGCGTTGAATGTCACTCCGGGGCCGCGTTTAATGATTGATGACCCACAGATATTTTGGGCGGTTATCATTTCTATGTACATCGGTAATTTAATTTTGCTTGTCTTAAACCTGCCGCTAATTCCTTATATTGCCAAGGTCCTGCAGATACCTAGAAATTACCTGATTCCGTTTATATTATTTTTTACGTTGATGGGGGCATACATAGGCCAGAACAATGCAACTGAATTACTCATGCTGGTTGGTTTTGGAATATGTGCGACAGCATTTAAGTTTGCGAATTACCCACTTGCTCCACTTTTAATAGGCTTTATTTTAGGTGGAATGCTTGAGGATAATTTCTCACGCTCCATGCAACTATACGATGGTGTTGCATTTATGTGGGAGCGGCCAATGACCTTGGGTCTATTGTTGGTTGCGGTTGGGCTTGTTATATTGCCTAGCTACCGAGCGCATCGAGCTAGAAGGTTGTCTGCAAAACAATAAACTGAGTATCGGCGGGTGTGCTGTTTATTGGGTAAAAGCCTCGTTGAAAGCACGTTCGCCTTGCTTGGTAAATGTTACGACCCGGCTGCTCTTGTCTCTTTTAACCCAGCGTAGTGCTTCAAATTGGGTCATAAAGGCTCTGCCTAAACTGCCTGCCAGATGGGAGCGGCGCTCGCTCCAATCGAGACAAGATCTACACAATGGTGCGCGAGAAGACTGTAGTGCATCGAGATCGATACCAAAGTCTTGAACAAATACACGGCCTTTTTTTGTCAGCGTTAACTCACCGTCTTTTACTGACAGGAAGCGCTTGCTTACCAAGCTATCGTGTAGCTGTATACCTTTATTTCCGGCGAGATGGTTGTAGCAAACCCGAGCATTCCGCATAGCAGCATCTCGCGGACCTGTTAAAACTTTAAGTGGTTCATCGTTAGCGGTTAAACCCATTAGGGTCTCTAATAGATTTGCTACCTTTTCATTGGCCAGCGCAAAATACTTATGCCTGCCTTGCTTCTGAAGCGACAATAGGCCGCCGGCTTCCAGCTTGGCCAAGTGGCTTGTTGCTGTTTGCGCAGTAATTCCTGCTTCTCTAGCTAACTCAGATGCGGTTAGTGCTTTACCGTGCATGAGCGTTGAGAGCATTCTTGCACGTGTGTTGTCGCCCAGTAATGCACCGATTTTCGCGATATTGGGAGTGCTATCCATACTTCGATCGTAGTCGAAGCATCTGCGTAGGTCAATACTTCATAATTTGTCTCCATCGAGAACAAACACTGTCCTTAGAGGGAAGACCGTATGTTGACTTGCATCATTCAGTACCAGATTGATCCGATTAAGCGAGAACACTTTGCCCAATACGCTCAAAATTGGGGTCAAGCAATACCTCGTTGTGGGGCAGACTTGATAGGTTACTACGCGCCATGTGAAGGTTCGACAACTCTGGCTTACGGAATCTACAACGTTGATAGCCTTGCGGATTACGAACAGTATCGTAAGAGGCTATCCAATGATCCTCTGGGTAAGGAGAACTACGAATTTGCTCAGAAAGAGAAATTTTTGTTACGTGAGGATCGTACCTTTTTAAAGCAGGTGTCTTTTCCGCATAGTGATTTAATCAAACCATGATAGCGGTGATATTTGAAGTACACATACAGCCAGAGAATCGCCAAACTTATATTGATTTGGCATCCGAACTAAAACCCATACTGGAAAGCATTGATGGGTTTATCTCGGTGGAGCGTTTTCAAAGTCTGACAAATAGCGATAAGTTGTTGTCGTTATCGTTTTTTCGAAACGAACATGCGGTGCAACAATGGCGTAGCCAAGAGCACCACAGGGATGCACAAACGTCTGGTCGGACATCTGTTTTCAAAGACTATCGGCTCCGAGTTGCCGGAGTCATAAGAGACTACGGCATGAATGAACGAGATCAAGCTCCACTGGATAGCAGAGAGACTCATAAATAGTCGAAGCTAAGTGTTATTAGCTCTGCTGGCTGAATAGGCGGCAAGCTTGGATTCTAATTTGTCTTTGGCTGCATACCACGAGACTGCGGCCGGCAAGAACCATGGGTTGCCTTTGTAAAACGGTCGTGTGGGAAAGGCGAGATTGTCAAAGGCGGTGATACCTTTAGCATCGCCGATTATCTTTTGACCTGATCTCATGCCAAGGTAGCTTGCCATGGCGATTCCTGACCCGCAGTAACCCATGGCGTAGTGCAGGCCGTTGCGTACTCCTGTGTGGGGCATGGTGTCAAAGGTGTACCCGACGGTGCCAGTCCAGGAATGCGAAATTTTTGAATCAATCAGCTGTGGAAAAATCCGAACCATTTGTTCGTGAAGTCTCGGTGCGCTTACAGTTGGATCGGTTTCGTTTGCGGATACTCTGCCTCCGAAAAGAATGCGTGTTCTATCGGGAGAGGCGCGGTAGTAATAGACCACTTTGCAGCTATCGGTGACAACCCGGCGACTTGGAAATAGTTCGTCGATAAGTTCGATGGGTAATGATTCGGTGGCAATGACGTAGCTACCAATGGGTATTACGCGACGGTGAAACCAGGGTGTTAACTGACTGGTGTAGCCATTAGTGGCTATCATGACGTCGCGTGATTTTATAATGCCTTTAGCGGTGGTGATGGAGAACTGATTGCTACTTTTTTCGGTATGCCGGATTACGGATTTGGCCTGGCATTGCGATATTAGCGTGACGCCCGCCGCCAACGCTTTTTTCACGAGCCCCTGATGGTACTTCGTTGCATGAATGGCGGCGTGTTTTGTAAATACAACGCCGCCATAGTAAGTGTCTGTACCCAGTTCCGTGCGTAGTTCTTCTCTGGGCACGGCAAAGGCTTCAATATTTTCTGTTTTATTGAGGTGTTCGATTTCGCGGCACATCTGATCGTAGTGAGTAGGTGTGTGCGCTGCGTGAAAAAGGCCGTTGCGTTCGAAGTTGCATTCGATAGATTCCTGCGCGACGAACGATTCAATCCAGCTCAAAGCGTTTTCTCCCTCCTGACGCAAACTTCTGGCTTTTTCCAGCCCATACGTTTTCGCTAGTGTTGACTCGCTGGGATCGATTCCAGGGCTTATCTGGCCTCCGTTGCGGGTGCTGCAACCATGACCTATTTCACCGCTATCAATCAGCACAGTGCTGCGTCCTGCCGCAATGGTTTGTAATGCGGTGTGAAGTCCTGTGTATCCTGAGCCGATGATCACGACATCGGCATCTGCAGGCAACTCATGGGTGGGGATGTTTAGATCTTCCGCGTCGTCCTGCCAATAGGGTGCGTTTTTATAGTCGCCTGTAAATAGGTGGTGTGAGGCGGCAGACTGGGTTAATGAATCCAACGGCGTAATTTCCCGGTTAGCGTTGTAGTTAAATGAGAAGGCTTCCAGTATTACATTGCCTGAGATAATTTAACTAGTCTCCCGCAAATGGCCGGTCGTCTTGTGGATCTGACATAATCCTGTATCCGACTGAAAAACAAGGCCTGCAACGGATATTCCTATGAAGGACTACTGCATTTCACCCCCTGAAATCGTCGCATTACCCATTGCGGGCCAGTCAACCGTATTCCCGGTCAGGAGGGTGTATTGCATCGGTCGAAACTACGCGGCTCATGCCATCGAGATGGGGCACGACCCTGACAGAGAGCCACCGTTTTTCTTTCAAAAAAATCCGAATAATTTGGACCCGTCCGGGGAATTCAAATATCCCGCGAAATCCAACGATGTGCACTATGAAGTTGAAATGGCAGTGATGCTTAAATCGGGTGGCAAAAATATCGCTATTCAAGATGCGCTTAATCACGTGTATGGCTATGCGTTGTCCCTTGATATGACCCGACGGGACTTACAGGCTGAACAGAAAAAACAAGGGCGCCCTTGGGAAATAGGTAAAGCTTTTGAAGATTCAGCGCCCGTGGGGCCCATTAGAACGGTCCAGGAAGTCGGTCATCCGGAGGGTGGGAAAATTCAACTGACGGTTAATGGTGAGATCAAGCAAGAAGGGGATTTAAATCAAATGATTTGGAAAGTCCCTGAAATGATCGCGTACCTGTCTGAATATTTTCAACTTGAAGCGGGTGATGTCATCTTGTCAGGAACTCCAGCCGGGGTAGGGCCTATCAATAAAGGCGATGTTATGGGGATAGAGATAGCAGGCTTGGGCGCAATGAGTGTCCCAGTTGTCTGAGATTTTCTTGGTTTAACAAAGCCCATTAGTAACTCTCGCTAAATCATCAGCTTGCAATTGAACCCGTAAAAACGACCAAATTTTTATAGGGGGAGCCGGTAGTTTTATATTGCCTTCCCCCGTAATTGCAGTAATCCCGTCGAATTGACGTATTAAAAATAAAAAATACTGCTTGCACAAATCCTAGCGAGATGTATTATTGGCGTTAGAAAATGTTACCGGTAACATTTGTTCTGGGAATTGAGTGGCCTGCTCGCGAAAGGCTATTCACAACTGACTCGCTGCTAAGTTATGCCGAAAATTAAGCTTGAAAATCTAACTAAGCGTTATGGCAACTTTGAAGTGTTGCACGGCGTTGATCTTGAGATGGAAGACGCTGAATTTACGGTGCTAGTCGGGCCATCTGGGTGCGGAAAATCCACAACGCTACGCATGATCGCTGGGTTGGAAACGGTTTCCGACGGAGAGATCTTCATCGATGGCCGACCCGTTAGCCAACTTGAACCTAAGGATCGCGATTTAGCCATGGTGTTTCAGGATTACGCCCTGTATCCGCACATGAACGTAGCGAAAAACATGTCCTTTGCGCTTCGTCTTGAAAAACGTCCTAAGGCTGAAATCAATAAAAAAATAAAAGAGGTTGCCGAGATTCTCGGGCTCACTGACTTTCTTCATAGAAAACCTGCAGAACTCTCCGGTGGTCAACGTCAGAGAGTGGCAATGGGCCGTGCACTGACGCGAGACAGTTCGACTTTTTTGTTTGATGAGCCACTGTCCAACCTTGATGCGAAGTTAAGAACACAAATGCGCGCAGAACTCGCACTCATGAGGCAGCGTGTTCATAAAAACATGATTTACGTGACGCACGATCAAATAGAAGCCATGACTTTGGCTGATCGTATTGTCGTCATGCACGCGGGCCGCATCCAGCAACAGGGAACCCCTGAAGAATTGTTTAAAAAACCTGTTAACAAATTTGTCGCAGGTTTTCTCGGATCTCCACCGATGAACTTTTTAGCGTCAACGGTTGAGCAAGATGGAGACGATGTGTTTCTTGCCGGTCAGGGATTTCGCTTAAAGGTTGATGGCAAGCTCAGCAGTCGTCTAGCAGCGCTCAGTGGCTCAAAGGTCGACGTGGGTATCCGTCCGTCTGACCTATCGTTTGACTCAGGAGCCAGTGCCGACAACGCTATAGACATAAATGTTGTTATTTCAGAGTACGTCGGTGCGCAGTCAGTGCTGATTGGGGACTGCGCTGGGCAGAAAGTGATGGTAGAGCTCAAGTCAGATACGCCTATCGCTCTGGGTGAGAAATTACGATTTAGAGTTGAATGTTCGGATTTACATTTGTTTGACACGAGTAGCGAACTAGCCATCGGTTAGTAATTGCTCGTTATTTTGTTTTTTCATTAGGAGGAGCACATGCTTAGTATCACCAAAACGCTGCGTACTGCAGCTGCGGCATCAGTACTGTTTGCCGGCCAAGCGATGGCAGGGCCGTATGACGACTATGCTGGTATGACGTTAGTCGTTAATTTTCCTGCACATCCGCACTACGATGCTGTTAGAAAAATCTTACCTGAATTTACTAAAGAGACAGGAATCGAGGTTGAGGTAGATCAACTTCCGTACTTGAAAATGCGTGAGCGCCAGACTCTGGAACTCGCTCAGGACGAAGGCGACTACGATTTAATCGCCTATGTTGTTTTCTCTAAAGCAGATTACGTTTATGCCGACCAGCTAGAAAATCTGGCTCGCTATTTCATGAATCCGAAACTGGCTGATCCCAGCTACGATGCTGACGATCTTATCGACGGCTATGTTTACAACATTGGTTTTGCTGGCGGAAACAAAGGGTATCTTCAGGGCAAAACAGGTTCTCTATACGGTATACCTTATGGGTCTGAGACTTCCGTACTGGGCTACCGTAAAGATATCTTTGAGAAGCATGGTTTAGAGGTTCCAGAAACCTACGAGCAAATGCTTGATATCGCCTGCAAGATTCCTGAATTGGAACCTGGAATGGGTGGTTTAAGTTCACGAGCAGCCTCTGGACACCATGCCAGTCACGCTTTCTTACTCCACTTGGCACCAATGGGTGGTCGTGTATTCGATGATAGCTGGAATCCAATCGTCAACAATGAAGCTGGTGTGAAAGCTGCGAATGCGCTTAAAACTATCGTCGATTGCGGCCCTGAAGGTGCAGCAAGCTTTGGTTTTGGTGAAGCGTTGGGTTCTTTCCTAGCGGGTGACACTGCGATGTTCCTAGACACGACGGTTGTTGCAGGGCAAATTAACGATCCGAAAAAATCAAAAGTTGTCGGCAAAGTCGGTTGGGCGATGCATCCGATGGATGTTCGTCGTGGTAGCCAGACAGGCGGTTTTGGAATTGGTATTCCAAAGAACGCAGAAAACAAAGAAGCTGCATTTTTGCTGATGCAATGGTTAACGTCTAAGGCCGGTGACAAGCTTGTTGCAATGGCAGGTGGAAACCCTTCCAGATTTTCAACGCATGCTGATGCTGATGTAAATGCAAAATTCCCACACATGGCAACATTTGGTGAAGCACTTAAGCATGCTGATCCGGACTGGCGTCCAATCATCCCAGTATGGGGAAAAATCAACGCTGATTTAGGCACGACTTTATCTAAGGTCCTGACCGAAGATCTAGATATCCAAGAAGCGTTAGATGGTGTTGCTAGCCGCGCCAAGGTTGTTATGGAAGAAGCAGGTTATTACACCTGGCAGTAAAGCACGATACGGTGCGCTACCGGTTTCAACACCGGTAGCGCAACCTTTTTCCTACCTTTAATAGAGATTTGAAACTTGCCATGAGTGCAACGACTTTCAATCGTCTCACGCCTTATCTGTTCCTGGCACCGGCGTTAGTCATTATGGTGCTGGCACTTTTGTATCCCCTCGGGTACATGGTGTATGGCAGCTTTCGCGACTGGGACCCCAGCCAGGCGCTTGGCGAATCGGAATTTACCGGTTTAGCTAACTACGTGACTCTTTGGAATGATCCGAACTTTCGTGAAAGCGTTGCTGTCACTTTAAAGTTTGCAGTTTCCGTCGTTAGTATCGAAATGCTCATCGGCGTCGGGCTGGCGCTGCTATTAGATAGGAACTTACGGGGCATGTCAGTGCTACGGACGTTATTCATCCTACCTATGATGATTGCGCCGGTTGTGGTTGGGCTAGTATGGCGCTACATGTATCACCCCACCGTGGGCATATTTAACAACACATTAAAGTCTATTGGTTTAGAACCGGTAGATTGGTTGGGGCAGCATGCGCTGCTCTCCGTCATCATTGCTGACATTTGGCAATGGACGCCGTTCATATTCATTCTTTCTCTAGCCGCCTTGCAATCGTTGCCGCGTTCGGCTTTAGAAGCTGCTCGTATTGATGGGGCAACGGGTTGGCAACAGATCATCCACATCAAGCTTCCGCTAATGATGCCTGTTTTGATTGTGACAGGCTTATTACGATTAATTGATGCCTTCAAGGTCCTGGAAGTTATCTTGGTTATGACCGAGGGTGGTCCTGGACTATCTACTGAAATATTGGCACTTCGTATATCTCGAACCGCAACTGAGTTCCGTGAGTTAGGTGTGGCTGCTGCCATGTCCAATTACCTACTCATACTCCTGATGCTGCTCACCTTGCTCATGCTTTTTTACAACAGATGGCAAGAGTACCGAGCAGCTAAAGCCAAACGTGCAATAGAGGAGGCGGTGTAATGGCTGCAGTATCTGATAAATCTCAATCACAACATCCTGCTTTTTATGCCGTAGTTGTCATGCTCATCATCATGGCCGTCGGTCCTATTGCCTTGATGTTTGTTAACTCTTTTAAGTTAGATGTAGACATCATCTCAGGTACAAGTGGCCTGTTGTTTTTGCCCACTATTCAAAACTATGAAACTGCCTTGTGCGATGTTCTACCGTATGAGCTGGATCATCTGGATTTCTGCGCGCTGAAGTTTGGCGGTGCTTTCATAAACTCGCTAATTATCGCTTTGGTATCTACGTTTTTCACATTGGTAATCGGATGTATGGCGGCTTATGCGCTTGTTCGATTTCGCTTCATGGGCCGAGACACAGCATCAGGCACTACTTTAATGGTTCGTATGGTTCCTCCTGCAGTACTGTTAGTACCTGTATTCGGGCTTTGGAACAATGAGTTCTGTATCTCCAAGGCGAGTTGGCTCGGAGAGATAATCCGGGATAACTTCGGCGGCAGAGGTGATGTATGCCTTGCCGGAACGCACTCAGGAATCATCCTTATCTATATTGCGATGAACCTACCGTTTGTTATCTGGATACTACAAAGTTTTATTGTGCAGGTTCCTCGTCAGTTAGAAGAGGCGGCAAGAATGGACGGTGCTGGTCCGTTTCAAGTCTTTTTTAAAGTTGTGTTGCCATTAATTAAACCGGGGCTGGCGGCTGCTGCAATTTTCACTTTCCGGATTGCCTGGAACGAATACCTTTTAGCCTCTGCGTTGTCCGACAGGGATACGAAAACTGTCCCCATTCTTATCGTTAACAATATGTCTGAGTTTAATGTGGAGTGGGGCGTAATCATGGCTACGGGTATGTTGTTAGCGATACCCCCCATTATTTTTACACTGTTTGCCTCACGCCAAATCATCACGGGTATGACAGCAGGTGCTGTTAAAGGCTGATCGTCTTTAGCGACACGGTTTTAGTTTTAACAATTAGATTATTCGGAGAGAATTTTGAGTTCAGCATCCATAGCATTGGAAACGAGTTACGATCTGTTGGTTGGAACGTACACAGATTTAGATGCACTTGCACACCAACCTTACGCGCCTACTTCGGGTAAGGGGATTTACGGACTCACGCTCACTGAAAACGGCGAATTAGTTGAGCGAGAGGTTCTCGATGCTCTGAATCCTGCGGTGCTTATTCCTCATACAAACGGTTCTATGATGTACGCCATTCTGGAGACTATTCAGAATGAGGGTGAAGTTTATCAATACAGCGTCGCTGATGATTCATCTATGAGCTTTGAAGGTTCTTTTAAGGCGTCCGGAAAATCGACTTGCTATCTGGCCTTGTCACCTCAGAAGGACGTTGCCATTGTTATCAATTATTGGGACGCCATAATTGATGTAGTAGACGTTGATGAATCAGGAAAAATAGGGTCGGTCATCCAGTCTTTTAAGCAATTCTACCGTCCTGAAGATCAATGGCGTCAGGTGGCAACCCGAGAAGATCATTGGTCGAACAGACAAGTGGGGCCTCATGCTCATTGCGCTCATTTTTGGAAGGATTGGGTCTTCATTCCTGACTTAGGTGAAAATGCGGTATTCCAGTACCGGTATGATCCTGCAACAAAACAACTAACGTCTGACACCCACATTGAATTCGAAGCTGGCTCGGGTCCACGGCATATGGCCATGCATCCAAGTTTGGACATTTGCTATATATCTAATGAATTGTTCAATACTGTGTGTGTGGCAAAACTCGATGATTCGGATCCTGAGGCATCCAAGCAGCGATTAGTGCCTATTCAATACACTTCCACGCTAGACAATCGAGAACAGACATCTTATGTGTCTGAAATAAAGTTATCACCAGATGCGCGTTTTCTATATGTGTCGAACCGGGGTGATAATTCTATTGCCATATTCAAGGTACTGGATGATGGTCAGTTGGAGCGTATTGATATTGTCCCAACAGGCGGAAAATTCCCAAGGCACTTTTCTATCACGCCTTGTGGAAAAGCGGTGATTGTTGCCAATCAGGATTCCTCTACGCTCAACTTATTTACCAGAGATGTACAAACTGGGCTGATTGAGGCAACCGGGAAAACGTACGATATACCGGCGCCAAACTACATCCGATTCTTCTAGTGGCTCTATAGAATTTTACCTTGATGGTTGAGGGCGACTATGCTTATGCTACCAAGGAAATGACGACGAAACTGTTCAATGACACGCCGAGATAAGACTAGCCCGGTTACGATGGAAGAGGTGGCGCAAGCCGCAGGCGTGTCACGAATGACGGTTTCCCGCGCCCTAAGAAAAGATGGAGCGGTCTCAGAAAGCACTCGCCATCGTGTGTTAAAAATTGTCAGCAAGATGAACTACGTGCCCGATCAAATGGCAGGTAGTTTATCGACCAAGAAATCCGGTTTTGTTGCGACATTAGTGCCCTCATTAAACAATGTGCACTATGCAAAAATGCTTCAGGCTCTCACTGAATCAATTGAGGCGACGGGCTTGCAAGTACTTTTAGGGCACACCGACTACTCCATGAGCCGCGAAGAAGAGTTGGTGGAGAGCATGCTAAAACGCCGGCCTGAAGCAATTGCATTGCCTTATGACGGCCACACGTCACGCACCATAAAATTGTTAAAGCAGGCTCAGATTCCCATCATCGAACTGTGGGAAGTGCCTCCTAAGCCTATCGGATACACCGTCGGTTTCTCTAACGAACAAGCTTCATACGATATGACCGAACAGCTCATTGGGCTTGGTTATACGAACATTGCTTTTCTGTGTGAGACGAATGATGAATGGACAAGAGGCGCTGCCCGTCGTTTGGGTTTCACAAAGGCCATGCAGGATGCAAACTTGTCGCCTCACAGAATGATTCGCTACGGTGCACCACCAATGTCTATTAAGGACGGGTATGACATCGGGATGAATCTGGACAATTACTTTGATGACATAGATTGCATATTTTGTGTATCCGATTCACCTGCGTTCGGCGTATTGACTGCATTACGTGAAAGGGGGGTACAGGTACCATCGGATGTTGGTGTTGCAGGCTTTGGTAACTTTGAAGTATCACGCTATTCCGTACCCTCTATCAGTACGGTCAAAGTTGATCCTGCCGAAGTGGGGCGTGTTGCAGCGGAACTCGTCGTTCGATTGCTTTCAGAGGAGGAATCTACAAAGCGTGTTGCGAAAAAATTCCCCGTGAAAGTGTCATTTAGTCTGCGGGATAGTACGAGTGTTAGATCCCGCTAGGAAAGTTGCAAGCCTGAGTTGGCGCCGTAGCATAAGCTGCTTAGATTCGGAAAGTACCCCCGTTTGTTAATCTGAGTGCCCGAGTGATATCTATATTGAACGAAGCGCATGATAGAAGCTTGAGGCCTCGATGATTGTAGGTAAGCACAGCGCCGCCGTCGGCAAGGGGCATTGATATCAACCGGCGGTGAGGCGGGCCTAAATTCGGGCGACCTTCAATGATTTTGGTGCCAGTGCGCTGGCGTTTAGCGCAGCATGGGTGACTTTTGCCCCTATTACAATAAACGTCAGCGATAAAAAGGCACTTATGCTCAAGCTGGCTACCCCGCTTAACCCGGCTCCCACGGTACACCCACCGGCAAAAACACCCCCAATTCCCATTAAAACAGCGCCGAGTGAGTAGCGGCCTGTCTCGCTCGGTGAAGTAAATGACTGCCATTGGAATTCAGATTTAGCAATTGCGATGATGGCGCTTCCCAACACCACACCGGAGAGCAAGCCCACTCCGAAGCCTGCACCTGTTGAGGTTGAGGCGATGCTCCAAAACAGCCATTCCGAGCTTGGTGAGGTAAAGCTCAGTGACTGGAAAACAATAGGGTCAAAGTCGTCCTGCAGTACGAAACCTGTTCCAACCCAGGCTGCCGGTACCAATAGTCCTATCAGCACAGCAACGGTGATATGCATTCTGGGCGCAGCGCTGCGTCGTACAAGGGAGAACACGACGGCTACGAAGGCCAGTACGATGGTCCAGACCACCATTCGCGATTCAAGAAACTGTGTGTTTATTGCTGTTTCGACGGTCAGCTCAGCCAAGGTGGTTCGAAGCGGTGACAGTACCCCTTTTAATGTAGCGTGCGCAGTTATTGCGAAGATAATGATCACAAACAGAGCGCGAAGATTTCCACTGCCGCTTAAAACCGTCAGTCTTGAGGCACAGCCTCTGGTAAGCACCATCCCCGCGCCGAACAGGATGCCGCCAATAGCGATTAGCGCTATTGGAATACTCTCGGAGTGAAGTCGGTGATCGGAGAACTCGATCCATCCAGCGAGTACCGATAGCTGTGTTCCAACGAGAGCGACGGCTAGGGCGGTTGCCCACACAGCCAATGCATTGGAGCGGGTTGAGGCCTCGTTATCTACAAGAGCACGACGAAGGCAGAATTTGGTGTAAAAAGCCGCCGCGCCGAATATCAATCCGACGACGATTCCAAAGACAGCAGACGCTTGCAGAGGTGAAAGCCAATCAATGCCTAAATTCTCGTACATACCTCAAATCCATTAATTCTGAGAGAGATTAAGCTGGAATGATGAACTTTAATCTAAATATTGCAATAATATGACTTAAAAAATGTATTATATTTGCAAATTGAGTTTTAATTAAGAATAATGTTCTTTTCTAGGGTGTTGCCCAGGAACACTATGGCTATCAAAATCGATGACATCGACCGGTCAATACTGGCTCAACTGCAGGTCGATGCCACTGTTTCGATGGATCGTCTGGCTAAGGCCGTCGGTGCCTCGAAAACTGCGGTCTGGAATAGAGTGCAGCGGCTTCAGAACGATGGCGTCATAAAACAACAGGTTGCGCTACTGGATGCCGAGAAAATCGGTTTGCACGAAACCTTTTTCATCGCAATCAAAACCAATCAACACAATGAACAGTGGTTGATTGCTTTCAACGAGGTCGTACAACAATTCCCTGAAATAACTGAGGCTCACAGGCTTTCCGGCGATACCGATTACCTGATAAAGGTGCAGGTCGAATCGACTAAAGACTTCGATCTCTTATACAAAAAAATTGTGGCATCAGTGGATTTATATAGCGTCACCTCTAGCCTTTCCATGGAAGTGCTTAAACAAAACACAGAGTTGCCTCTGGGCTTAGGTTGAACGATTCTGGCAGCTGAACGAATTTGGCAGACTTCTACCTATTTATCTGAAAGTAGACAGATCCTTGCCTTACAATTAATTCGATAGGGCATGCCTCACCTAACTGGTCAAAATCAACCATGAACAACGCGTATCCGTCGTTATTTCAAACTCTGGATCTGGGGTTTACCACCCTTAGCAATCGAATCTTAATGGGTTCTATGCACACAGGCCTTGAAGATCGTGCGCGTGATTACCCGAAGTTAGCAGCCTATTTTGCCGAAAGAGCGCGTGGTGGTGCAGGGCTGATGGTAACCGGTGGCATTGCTCCAAATATCCGTGGTTGGTTGGGACCGTTCTCCGGTATGTTGAACTCGCGCTGGCAGGTGGGTCGGCACCAACAAGTGACCAGCGCCGTGCATGACGAAGGCGGCAAGATATGCATGCAGATTCTGCATGCTGGCCGTTACGGCTATCACCCACTGGTGGTGTCAGCTTCTGATAAGCAGTCGCCTATATCGCCCTTTAAACCCAAAGCATTGACTAGCCGGGGCATCGAGTCACAGATAAAAGCATTTGCCCGATGTGCAGTATTGGCCAGAGAAGCCGGCTATGACGGTGTAGAGGTTATGGGCTCAGAAGGTTATCTGATCAACCAGTTTCTTTCGGCGCGGGTAAACGATCGCGAAGATAATTGGGGAGGAGACGCTCAGCGCCGTCTAAGACTAGCGGAAGAAATAGTTAGCCGAGTGCGTGAAGCAGTTGGGTCGGACTTCATTCTGATCTATCGTCTATCCATGCTTGAGCTGGTTGAACAGGGGAGTGATTGGCAGAGTATCGTTGCTCAGGCGCAAGCGGTTGAGGCCGCTGGAGCCACACTGATAACAACCGGAATTGGATGGCATGAGGCGCGTATTCCCACCATCGCTGCCATGGTACCTCGAGGTGCTTTTGCATCTGTCACGGGTAAGTTGAAGTCAGAGGTGTCTATCCCCTTGGTGGCTACTAACAGGATTAACACCGTTGAGGTTGCAGATAAGATCGTCGCAGGTGGAGAGGCAGACATGGTGTCCATGGCAAGGCCTTTTCTTGCCGACGCAGAGTTCCCTTTAAAAGCGATGCAAGGGCGTAGTGATGAAATCAATGTATGCATCGCTTGTAACCAAGCCTGTCTTGACCATGTGTTTGCGAAAAAGACTGCGAGCTGTCTTGTGAATCCTCGTGCCTGCCACGAAACAGAACTGCTAATTGAACCTGCCACAGTGAGTAAATCTGTTTGTGTGATTGGTGCTGGGCCAGCTGGCTTAGCTGCAGCAACCACTGCAGCGCAGAGGGGACATGCTGTCACGCTGATTGATGCTGCCAGTGAAATTGGTGGCCAATTCAATATTGCGAAACAGGTGCCTGGCAAAGAAGAGTTCAACGAGACACTGCGTTATTTTCAGAAGCAACTTGAGCTTACGGGCGTTACCGTAAAGCTCAACAAACGAATTGAAGATGCTACCGAGTTAGAAGCCTTTGATGAGGTCGTGCTGGCAACGGGTGTTACTCCGCGTACCCCTCATATTGAAGGCATTACGCACTCTAAGGTTCTATCGTATATTGATGTTCTTCGCGATAGAGCGAATGTCGGCACGAACGTCGCCATAATTGGTGCAGGTGGTATCGGTTTTGATGTTGCTGAATATATTTCTCACAATGGCAACGATTCGAGTTTGAATCCCAAAACGTTTATGGCTGAATGGGGTGTCGATGACACCTTCGAGTCAGCCGGTGGTGTAACAAACTTTAATCCGAAACACGAATCGCAGCGAAATGTGACGTTGCTACAAAGAAAGAGCTCGAAGGTTGGAAAGAACCTTGGCAAGTCGACTGGTTGGATTCACCGCCGCTCGTTAAGCTTACGCGGTGTCGAGATGCTTAACGGATGCGAGTACGTCAAAGTAGATGACGAAGGTTTACACATAACACGTAATGGCAATGCTCAAGTGCTTGATGTAGACAACGTCATAATTTGCGCAGGTCAGGAACCTTTACGTGAGCTTTTTGAACCGCTGGAGCAACAAGGTAAATCAGTCCACCTAATTGGTGGGGCAGATGTTGCTGCTGAACTCGATGCTAAGCGTGCAATAAACCAAGGCACCCGGTTAGCGGCGTCTTTATAAGTTGTAAAAGTATATGATGCGGAACCGGACTCTGTATCTATAAATGAACTCCGCGTTACTCTGCAATTTGCGACTTGTTAGAGGATCCGCGAAGGCTTGGCTGGAGCATCGACACGGGCTATTGCGTTTGTGCGTTAATCAGTTTTCAGTTAGGTTGCGTCGGTAATGTTTTGGAGTAAATCTATTTGTTGCTGCTCGATTCGTTCACACCAACGCAACTTGCTACGATAGCAGCCGCGTATTTTATCGCTGCGGTGGTCAAGGGTGTCACGGGTGTCGGCTATTCAACGACCTGTTTACCGATCCTGACGTTGGCTATTGGGTTAAAGGAAGCCCTGCCTCTTGTTATCATTCCTTCAGTCACCTCCAATTTAGCTGTCATGGTGGGTGTCGGGTCGTTTAAAGTAACTGCGGTGCGCTTCTGGCCACTACTAATATCAGCCGTTACTGCCGTTTTTCTCGGTATCTGGACGCTTAGCCTAATAAACGGCGCGAACGCTGCGGCCGTATTGGGAGTCGTGCTGATTATCTATGTTGCTTTCGCGTTAGCGAATTCCAACTTTCGCCTCTGTGAAGCGAAATCTCGCCGTTTCGAGCCAGTAGTGGGTGCAATGACTGGTTTCATCAACGGCTTGACTGGGTCGCAGGTAATGCCGTTAGTTCCTTATCTGCTTTCGCTGAATTTGGAGCGTTCCCGTTTTTTACAGGCCAGCAATCAGTCCTTCACGATTTCAAGCGCTGCAATGCTAGTTGGGTTGGGAACAGTGGGCCTCCTGACGCTTCCAGCTGCAATTGTATCCCTATGCGGCCTGGTACTTGTCGGAATTGGGGTGCCCTTAGGACAACGCATCAGCTGTCATCTCTCGCCAGAGATGTTTCGCAAGGCCGTGTTGATCGTTCTCGCGGTACTTGGGTTTACTCTAATCTTGCGTGCGATATGATGCTCTGAGGCTTAGGCTACGAGATGTGCTCGAGTAGCGAATTTTTACGCTTATATCTAAAAGAGGAGGGTGAACACATGCCACCCTCCCGTACTACTAGAACATCACTGCTTCAATTGAACCAGCCCGTTCATAACTCCCTCAAGGCCCCCGTACACTGACAAGCTACCAACGTTCTCAGTAACTCTCTCAAGGGTCTCAAGTTCTTTCAACCT
>JBGCGD010000054.1:0-20655 GCA_045110515.1 Granulosicoccus sp.
TGCGTCTCTTTACTGTTTGTACTTGTCGGGGCGGTTACACTTTTTGACACCTTGTCCTACAGCGATGTCGATTCGAAAGTGTTTCCCAGGGCTGCAGCCATTTTGCTGATATTGGCGTCTGTTGTTTCAATCGTACTGACATTGCTTAAGCCCGTTGCTGATGAAGGGTTTGGTTCAGGTGCTTGGTGGCGTCGTGCTTTGCTAATTAGTGCGATGTTAGTTGCGTGTTTATTGATGCCAAAGTTGGGATTTGTCACGAGCAGCACCGTTGCTTTTCTTGGGGCATTACTTGCAGCGATGCACGATCAATGGACCGCTCGAAACGCCTTTGTTTACATCGTGTCTGGGTTTATAGTTGTAGGCGGATTTTATGCCTTGTTTCAATTTGGACTAAACGTTCCATTGCCTTAACTTAAACGCACCGCAAACAACGCTACAGTTGCAGCGCCCTTAACAGTTAAATTTCGAATTCCGACCAAACCGGGCAGTGGTCCGATGGTTTCTCCATTGCACGAATGTCGTAATCGATACCGCTATCCACGAGTGTAGCTGTCATCGGCCTTGTACTGAGTAGGTGATCGATTCTCAGGCCTCGTTTCGGATCTCTGTCAAAGCCTTTACTGCGATAGTCAAACCAGCTGAACTTGTCATCTTTGTCTGGATATTTAACACGGTAGCTATCGTCCAGGCCCCAGTCGACTAATCGTTGCATCCATTCTCTCTCTTCAGGAAGAAAGCTGGTGTTGCCCGAGCGCAGCCATCGTTTTACGTTGTCAGGGCCAATGCCTAGGTCTTCATCAACTGGAGCAACGTTGTAATCACCGATTACCACCAGGTTATCTTCAGGTGAATGTTCATTGGCAAGCTTTGCTGAAAGGTCTGAGTAGAAGCGTTCCTTTGCCGGAAATTTTGTTTCGTGTTTGCGATTCTCGCCTTGCGGAAAATAGCCGTTTACAACAGTCACAGTTTCGCCTTTAGGGCTTGAAACCGTTGCAGTTATCAGTCTCTTTTGAGCATCGTCATCATCGGTGGAGTAGCCGATACGAATATCGCTCATTGGATTTTTAGACAGCATGGCAACACCGTAGTGAGTCTTTTGTCCGGCATACGCTGCGTGATAGCCCAGTTCTGTCATAGCATCAACAGGGAAGTCCGCATCGACCACTTTGGTTTCCTGCAAACCGATGACATCAGGATTATATTTTTCAACAAGTGCAGCAAGCTGATGTAAGCGCAAGCGAACACTATTAACGTTAAAAGATACGATAATCATAAGACGTCCTCGCTTAACTGTTGAACATCACTCTAACGGATACCGGCCTGGCATGTGTGCCGGACAGTGACTCTATTGCAGCATTCTTTCGAGCATCTAAGGCCTCAATTTCTTCCTCTTTAACGGAAAGGTTAACACGGGCTAGGGAGACCAGACGATCACGTGCATCAGCGTATTCTTGTTCAAGTGCAGCTTTAGCCTCTTCAACCATTGCAGGCAAAGCGTCTTCAGCCATCGCTGCAGATTTATCAATAAGTGCTTCAATGGCTTCGCGGTTTTTGACAACCACTTTTCTCAGTGCGTTGCGATCGTACCGTTGCTTACGACTGTCAAGTTCAAGTGTTGCGACAAGTTCTGTGTAGTCGTTGCCGTCGATACCTACAGCAAACGTTTGAACACGAGCTGGTAAGTAACGTTCTATATTGAGTTTAGGCTCTGCCGTGCATTGCAGTACATAGCTAGCTTCCACAAACGTGAGTGTCTTAGGTAGTTCCTCAGCTTTTATCACTTGGCAATCGGCTTGGCCAAATCCCTCGTCAAGAATGAGATCCATTGATGCCGTAACCATAGGGTGGTCCCACGTCAGAAAGGTGAAATCTTCGCGGGTTAAGGCGGTGTTTCTATCGAATGTCAGGGTCATGCCACCTGCCGGTAGGTGCGGGAAATGCTCCACTTGCATGTGATCGCTAGGGTGGATTATCCAGTGATCGCGCTGCTCGGTAACATCCACACCAAAACGATCAAAAACAGCATCCATAAAGTCTTGCAGTGAATAGTTTCGATCTAATCGTGCTAACTCATCCAAGTGTTCCTGGACTTGCTCGGGTCGGTTTGAATTTAATTCTAAGAGACGGTCTCTTCCAGCTTCAACTTCAGCATCGAGCCTGATTGTTGTCTCTCTTGTTTTCTCAATTAACGCTTTTAAGGCCGCGCTATCGACATCAGGCGCTTGATCGAGTACGGCACTTAATGTGTCCTGAAGCTCGGCCTTTACTGCGGTGCCTGACTTGCATATGCGTTCGAAGGCATTAAGCCCTTGGTGATACCACTGAAATAGCACATCGTCTACAGAATTGGAGGCGACTGGCACATGGATTTGAATGGTTTGTGTTTGGCCAATTCTATCCACTCGACCAATGCGTTGTTCCAGTAAGTCCGGGCTTTGGGGTAATTCGAAAAGCACAATGTTATGCAGGAACTGAAAATTTCTACCTTCACTGCCAATTTCTGAGCACAAGAGAAGTCGGCAGTCTTCTTCTGGGTCCGCAAACCATGCCGCGGCTCGATCTCTTTCAACGATAGACATGCTTTCATGGAACTGCGCACTCTGGACACCCGCGACTCTTAACACTTCACCAATGGCTTGCACAGATTCGAGATGGGCACAAATAACCAAGATTTTGGCCGGATATTGATCTGCCAAAAACTCCATCAACCACAGGGCTTTGGAGTCCAGTGAGTCGTCGTCGAGTGTGTAGGTGCTTAATTGTCTTTCGGGAAAGCCGCTAATAGCCTGTCTGGTATTGCGAAACATCAACCGTCCGGTACCGTGCCGATCGACCAGTTTGTCAATAATTTCTTGACCTAGATCGCTCATGGCCATGGTAGCGTTCGAACTCAGCGTCTTAATTTGATTGTCATCAAATGACTCACCTAAGAGCGATTGCAGTTGTTGGATTTGTGGGGCTTCAAGAGCTTGCTCGTTGGATAACTGGTCCGCGACCGATGCCACCCAGCCGAACTCGGCTTCTTCTGATAGATATTGTTCGAGCGAGCCGAACCTCTCGGGGTCAAGTAAACGCAAGCGTGCGAAGTGACCTGACTGCCCCAGCTGTTCAGGTGTTGCTGTAAGTAGCAACACGGAAGGGGTTTCCATAGCCAGCTCTTCAATCAAGGTATAGGCGTCAGATGGCGCATCGGGCTCCCACTGCAAATGGTGAGCTTCATCGGCGATTAGCATGTCCCAGTCAGCCATGGTGGCTGCATCGCCGATCTCGTCGTTATCAAGGAGTGTGTCGAGCGAGCACAGCACCAGCTGCTCGGCCATAAACGGATTGCCATCAGGGGCTGAATCTTTAAGCTCGTCGAAGCGTTCGGCATCCATGATGCGAAAGCTCAGATTGAATTTGCGCAGCATCTCCACCAGCCATTGATGGAGCAGTGCGGGTGGAACAACAATGAGCACTCTGGACACCTGATTGTTGACCAGTGAGCCATGCAAAATCATGCCTGCTTCGATGGTTTTCCCTAAACCCACCTCATCGGCCAGCAGTACGCGCGGGTGATGACGCTTCATGGCCTCAACCGCGATGTAAATCTGATGGGGTAAAACGGCGACCCGGGCGCCCATCAAACCTTTAACGGGCGACTGAGCGAGCATATTCCGGTGCTCGAAAACATTGCGGCGCAATCCGTACCATCTCAATCCTTCAATCAGACCAGCAAAAAGCCGGTCGCGCGGTGTACGAAATTGCAGAAAGTTATCGAGACCGGCCTCATTCAATACCGCGGGGGTACCGGAATCCTCACGGTTGCCGAAATAGGTCAGTAGTCCATCTTCCTCGTCGACGCTGGTAATGCGCATCTGCCAGCCCTCGTGGCTGGTAATAACATCGCCTGGCATGAAAGCTACGCGAGTCAGAGGGGCGGTTTCTTTTGCGTAGATCCGGGTTTCACCTGACGCTAGAAATACGACGGTTATTTGACGAAATTCCACTTCGAGAATAGTGCCAAGGCCAAGATCGGACTCAGTGTCACTAATCCAGCGTTGGCCTGCGGTAAAAACGTTGCTCATTTATTGTTTTATAAGGAATGGTCATGTAGAGCCAGATTCTGTATAGATTGGCTCAAATGGTTGTAGGAGCGGGGTTTCAGGACGTCTAAGGCACAATTGTATCTCGAATGTACGACATAAAAAGCACAGTCTCACCCCCGAGTCTTGTATTCGAAGCCTAAAATACCTATATTGCGGGTGTTGATGACTGTTCGGTGCGAATCGATAGTTTTCTACGTTAGCGACTCGCAGCGGATGTGCTCACACATTATCCGTGAAAAGTCATTGTAAGAGACGAGTTAGACCAAAGAGTTTTGGAGCACATGACTACCTACGCTTCGGTTCCTCGTCCATTTGTTGTTTTTTTATACAGGGTATTATCTTGAGTACTGGTACAGTTAAGTGGTTCGACGCGGCGAAAGGTTTCGGCTTTATCGCTCCTGAAGATGGCGGCAAGGACGTATTCGTTCACCACACCGCTATCACTGGCGATGGTTACAAAACACTCGACGAAGGTCAAAAAGTGAGCTTCGACATCGAGCAGGGCCAAAAAGGTCCAGCGGCAGTTAATGTGTCCGCTATGTAAATCAGTCTTCTAAGACTTGGTTTTACACTCAAGCCCCGCTTTAGCGGGGCTTGCTCGTTTCTGGGGACAGCAAAGCTGGGAATGCCGGCTGAATTCTTCTGGTCACCCAACGTTTTACAGAGTGAAGAAGCGCCATCGCGGGTTCCTCGATTTCCAATTGGGCGAACATCATTGCTGCGCTAGTCGCCCTGACTTCGGAACGGTCCCGGTGGAGTAAGCTGGCAGAGGCAGAATTGTCGCTGACAGTCATTAGCGCTTCATACCCGTAAGATTCTAAAGAATGAATTGCAAGGTCCGTGGAATACCCGAAAGGGTAGGCAAATGTATTGGAATTCAGCAGCGACTGGATGAATCGCGGATTCAGCTGCCTGTCCAGCATTGCTGGGCCACAGTTGCGCAAGTTGTAGTGGTCGCGCGTATGGAAGCCAAACGATATACCGCGCTCTCTCATCTTTCGGATGCCGTCAGCATCTGAGAATAGCATCGGGTAGTGAGCTTTTTCGGGTAGCTCGTTTTCGATCCTGAACATTAATAGCTCAATGTCGCTGGGGCTGAAGGAGTCTTGAACTTTCTGAATAATCCCTGATCTGTCCAGGCCTGAAAGTTCAGGGTAGTCAGTTAAAATTCGTTCGAATTCCTCTGTATGCGTTATGAGGGCATAGTTGAGCTCATTGACCCACACCATATTGCCCGTGACTGCGGTCCCGATTAAATAGATCGTTGCGGGAAGATCTCGCGCTTCTAAGAGGGGCACTGCTTGTGTCTCAACACTTTTGTACCCGTCATCGAAAGTAATAACCAAAGGTTTTGGGCCGTAAAGCCCATGTGTGACATCGTCAATTGAAACCACGGAATAATACTTTTTTACATAATCCAGATGGATTGCCAGGGTTTCGGGGGCGATGTTGATGTTCATACCCGCTATGTGTGCATCGGGGGCTGAGTCTGTTGAGTGGTACAACAGCGTTCGTACACGATTGGGCGAAAGGCCAATAACGAAATGAGCAAGTCCCATATGATAAAGGCTGGCACCGAAATATCTGAGGTTTGCTCTCAGCAGTCCGCCAATCCATTTAGTTAAGGTCCTCATGCGGATTTTTTTGCCCAGTTGTCCAAGCGGCTAAGCACTATTTGCTCACTAGCGACAGTGCGATCAACCCATTTAAACTCGCGACCAGCGGACAGATCCTGCGGCGTCAGTTTTAAAGAGTTTTTTAATGCGGCCTCGACACAATCTAAATAAATTGCAGTCCCCGCTTTGACACCTTTAGCAAAGAGATCGGCTTCGGTGTCGCGGACGTCGTAATGCACGGGCGCGGTTGCGGCGATAGCTCCACCGTCTACCGATTCAACCAGTTCGTGTACGGTGACCCCAAGTTTGTCAGGCTCGTTGTAATAAATCGGCCAGAATAGTGTGCTATCGCCACGATAGTAAGGGGATAAGCCTGTGTGCATGTTGAGCGTTATGGATGATGCGCACTCGAAAATATGCCGCTCAATGATGCGTGTTCCGTACACCACGATGACACTGGGCTTTTCCTGCTCAAGTATCGTTTTGCACTCTGAATTGTTATGCGATTGAACATGGCTGCGACGCGAATCGCCTGGCATCGTCGGTTCAGTCTCATGAGGCCTTAGACGCTTTTGCAAATCTTGTATGCTAGGTCCATACCCTCCCGGGTATCGGTATCGGGCTAGCCGCTCTTTATAGTTTCCCCGTTTCAGCGTTCTTAGCAGCCGATCGTTTAGTGAGCGTGTAACGGGTTCCGCAGTAATGATCCGTGTGACCTGTTGTCCAAAACGTTTCAGAAAGGCGTCTACGAGGTACCTGTGTTCCGGGTTCCCTTGAGCGCTGGCACCGCCTGTGAGGATGACAATACTCACAGCCCGCTAACCCGATCGCTTGCTGCAGCCCGTTTGTGAGACATTCCGAAGTTGCCGCCGTATGAGGAAGATGAATTAGGCGATTACACAGTCGCTTCAGGACTTATCGGCGATCCAATTGAACCCCTTTAGGCTCAAGAGGCCTCCCAAAGTGAGACAATGAGCACTATGGCACCTTCTGAAAAAAACATCGGGATCGTCTGGTTTCGGCAAGACCTTCGTCTGGCAGATAACCCGGCGCTGAGTGAGGCGTGCCGTGAATGTGATGCCGTTATTCCGCTGTTTATCGCAGACTCTATGGAGCAGTCTGTCAGTGAGCTTGGAGAAGCTAGCTCAGTATGGCTTCACCATAGCCTGAGCGATTTGCAGGAGTCGTTAAAATCCAAGAATAGCGAGCTTTATCTGGCCGCCGGTGACAGTTTAGCGGTGCTTCAATCGCTCATAGAAAAAACCGGTGCGAATCGACTTTTTTGGAACCGTTGTTATGACCCCAAGACGATTGCAAGAGACACCGAAATAAAACAAACCTTGTCCCATTGCCAACCCCGGACGTTCAATGGTTTGTTGTTGCAGGAACCTTGGCAAAATTTGAAAGGCGACGGAACCCCGTATCGCGTTTATACGCCTTACTGGAGAGCCGCTGCTACAAAATTTCATGAAAGCCCTGATCTTTTAAAGCCTAGTAAAGCGCCCAGAAGCATTCCAGCGCTTGATAAGAAAACGAGCGCAAAATTAAGTGATATGTGCTCAGTGAGTGCGCTTGGCTTGTTGCCCGACAAAGATTGGCACAATGCCTTAATAGACTACTGGTCAGTGGGCGAGACTGCGGCTATGAAGCAGCTAAAACGGTTTTTAAAAAACGCAGTTTCTGACTATGGTGAGGCGCGAAACCTTCCGGCAATTGAGGGCACATCACTCATGTCTCCACATTTGCATTTTGGTGAAATCAGCCCTCGTCAAATACTGAGTACGTTGACGAATGGGCATTCTATTCAGGCACTACCCGACGATGAAACTACCTTTGCGAAAGAAATCGTGTGGAGAGAGTTTGCGTATAGCCTGCTATTCCATTTTCCTCACATGCCAGATAAACCCTTGGATAAACGCTTCGCTGAGTTTCCCTGGCGCAAAAAAACAGATGCCCACCTGAAAGCCTGGCAACAAGGACGAACGGGGGTGCCGATTGTTGATGCCGGTATGCGTCAACTGTACGCGACTGGGTGGATGCACAATAGGGTGCGCATGATCGTTGGCTCCTATCTGGTTAAAAATCTGCTTATTCCCTGGCAGGCGGGTGAGCAATGGTTTCGGGATACCCTGGTCGATGCAGATATAGCCAGTAATTCGATGGGGTGGCAGTGGGTGTCAGGGTGTGGCGCCGACGCGGCTCCTTTTTTCAGGGTGTTCAATCCGGTTTTGCAGGGCGAAAAATTTGACAAAAACGGCGACTATGTCACGGAGTGGGTTCCGGAATTGGCAGGCGTGAATCCTAAATTCATACATAAACCCTGGGAACTTGACGAGCAAAGCCGTCAATTGCTTGCGTACCCGGAGCCTCTGGTTGATCTAAAAGTGACACGCCTTCAAGCTTTGGATGCATTTTCAACGATTAAGGGAACCAAATAGCCCCGATTTGCAACCAAACAGCAGTATTTCAAACATGCTGCGCGCAACACCACTATGAAAAAATTAACGTTCTGGTCCCGACTAATTACATCCCCCAGTGTCAAATTCCTGGTTTTACTTGTGGTGTTTTTTGCCAGCATGGCCGCAAATGCTTCAGAGGCAAGCCGCTCTTCTGCGAACGTTAAAATCATTGAACTGTTTACCTCTCATGGATGCTCCTCCTGCCCGCCGGCGGAGAAGTTATTGGGTGAGTTGCTGGAAAGCGATCCGGATCTACTGGCGCTTGAATTTCATGTCGATTACTGGAATAACTTGGTGCACGGTAGAGATGGAAATTTTGTAGACCCGTTTTCCAACTCAAAATATTCAATGCGACAACGCGAATACAGCGCTGCTAAGTTGGCGGGGCGGCCCGGTGTCTATACCCCTCAAGCGGTAGTTAATGGCAGAATCGCAGCTGTGGGTTCCAATCGACGACATATCACCAAGGCGCTATCCATGCCGAGCGAGGCTGCATTCGTCATTACCCAACAGCCTCTAGGCAGCGATCCGTCAGTACTTCGAATTTCGGTAGAAGGTACTCAGGAGCGTCTGCAGCAGTTATCGGGAACCGATATCACGCTGGTGCGGTACATGGATTCTGCTGTCACCAAAATCACCGGTGGTGAGAACAGAAATCTGAAGCTTCTCAATCACAACATAGTTTTTGAGGTCACTCGCCTGGGGCAAGTTAATGCCGGTGCTGAGATGGTCTACAGCATTGCGGCCCCACGGCAAGGAGAGGGCTGCGTCGTGCTGGTGCAGGAAGGTGCATTGACCCCCGTTTTTGCAGCACTTGAATGCCCCTGATGCAGTAGGAAGCTCCTACCTGAATTGCTTGTCATGACGAAGTTCGTGTCTGAGTGCTATCTTCTTCGTACTTAGTAACTTTCCACTTCATGGGAGTGATATGTGCGCTGGCTATTAGCATGTGTACTGGCAGTGTCTACATCGACGGTTCAGGCCGATGGACCCCTCTATGCTGAGGTTCAGCTCGCAGCTGCTGGTGTCAATCATTCCAATCTGGATTTTTACCCAAGCTTTGGCAGTATCAGCGCGGGTCTCTTTGTGCGTGAGGGTATTGGCATAGAGGTATTTGCAGATAGTGGGATTACGTCAGACAAAAAAAACGGATTCGATTTAGAAGTCACTGAGGCCTATGGGATAGGGCTGCGTTTACAGTCCGCGCCGGTCAGGCGTATCCAAGGCTACATGGTGCTGGGGGCTGTTAACTTTACCGTCAATCAAGAAGCTAACGCCACAGCCTCACTGAGCGGATCACTGATAAACGGCGACTTCACCGGCATGCGGGTTAGTCTCGGCATAATGGAAAGACTCGAACGTTGGAACAACGTACTGGTATCGCTTGAATATCGACATTACAACGCTGACCAACCAATACATGTTGATGCCCTTCTACTCGGCTTGAGAGTGAATACCCCGTGAACATGTGTCAGCTGAAATTCATAGCCATCGCCTTTGCCGGTTTTCTAATAGGGTGTGACGGAGATGCTCGACCTTTTACCGAAGCGGTCGAAGTACGCACGCTGAACCTGCAAAGTCTGGAGCCAGCGCCTCCGATCAATTCCCAGGAGCAAATTTTTCTCAATCCCGGTGAAGGGATTCAGTTCGGAATTCGCGGCTTAAACGGCGTCGATCAAACGGTTGTTCTCCCCGCATCGAACCGCGCATGGTCGGTGAGTGATGGTGCCGTTGCCACCATAAATGAAAACGGCTTTCTGACGGCCTTAGCCAACGGCACTGTGGATGTCTCTGTTTCGGTCGGTGGTATCGGCTCAAGCACCTATGCTTTGACCGTGGCGAATGCCACCTTGAGTTCCGTCAGTGACATATCGGGCAGCGGATCCCTTGAACGCTGCATACCGGGTGATTATTTCGCCACGGGGACATTCAGTGACAATACGGTACGAAACCTGAGTAACGTCAGCTGGACTCTAAACAACCCAGGCGTGGCTGAATTGTTCGAGACTACCGGTTCTGCTACCAAACTTAACGCTTTCAATATTCCAAATGCCTCAAATCCGCTTCAGTTAACCGCAACTGTTCCTGGTGCTGTCGCTTTTTCAAAGGCCATAGAGGTTCAGAACAACCTGCAAACGATCACGATTGGTCCTGGCACTTTGCCTATCGAAATTGATGAAAACGACGAATTGAATCTGACCGCTGTAGGAACTTACAGTCGAGCTAATGCCGATAATGCGACGGCAACCAGTCAAACGGTGATAACGGCTAACGTGCAGTGGTCGATTGCGAGCGGTACTGAAAAAGCATCTGTCAGCAATGTGCGCGGATCCAAAGGCCTGTTGACTGGTTTAGACGACGGTACTGCACAGGTGCTGGTTACGTGCGGAGATGTTGATCCTCGAGCCACCATTAACGTAGACGAGGCTGGAACCGATAGCACCACCGGTACGCTCTCGTTTCAAGTCAACAATGTGGCGGTGGGCAACACGTTGGCGTTGAACCGGACTACCACGTCAACCGTAATCCCCTTAAGAGTATCCACGGGCAGTAGTTACGATATCGATGATGACATCACGGAAGACATCAGCTTTGTCACTAGATTTATTGGCGCGGCTGTAGATAATCCTCCATTTCGAATATTGGGGTCTGGGGCGGACAGATCGATCGAACTTCTGGCTTCAGGACAGGGGACGGGGACCATCGAAGCGACCGTGATCACCGATGGTGAACCCACGGTATCATTAACAATAACGGTAGAATAAGTGTTGAGTACGTTGGAAAAGGTAGACCAGCTGAGACAGCAGTTGGAGGGCTCGGTTGTCGGGCAACCGATGTTGGTAAATCGATTATTAATAGCCTTATTGGTTGACGGTCATTTACTTGTCGAAGGGGCGCCCGGACTGGCAAAGACCCGTGCCATTAAAGCGCTAGCCGATCACATCGAATCGGATTTTCAGCGAATCCAGTTCACCCCCGATTTGCTACCGGCAGACTTAACCGGAACCGAAGTCTATCGGCCGGCCGATGGTACTTTCGTCTTCCAGAACGGTCCGTTGTTTAACAATCTGATACTGGCTGATGAAGTCAATCGAGCGCCGGCAAAGGTGCAGTCTGCACTGCTTGAGGCAATGGCCGAACAGCAAATCTCTGTGGGTCATCAAACCTACGCGCTTCCAACACCGTTCATGGTGATGGCAACTCAGAATCCGATTGAGCAGGAGGGGACATACCCATTACCGGAAGCTCAGCTGGATCGCTTTTTAATGCAGGTTTTAATTGACTATCCGGATGCGAGTCATGAGGCGCAAATTTTACGCTTGGTGCGGAATGAGGCTCTGAATGAGCAAACGTCGGGCAGTGGTTCCACACCTGTGGCGAAGCTTTTCGCACTCAACGACTTGCACAGTGCACGTCGCGAAGTGTTGGAAGTCTTTATGGCGGACGATGTAGAGGACTACATTGTCAGACTAATAACAGCCACGCGAAACCCTGGCCGACACGATGAAGATTTAGCACGATGGTTGAAGTTCGGTGCAAGCCCGCGTGGCACCTTGTGTCTTGATGCCTGTGCACGGGCTCATGCCTGGCTTGATGGTCGCGATTACGTGTCTCCCGGGGACGTTCAAGCCATAGTCCACGATGTGCTCAGGCATCGATTGCTGCTGTCATTCGAAGCTGAGGCGGATGGCGTCACCCCGGACGATGTCATTCAGAAATTATTAAGCCTCATTGCGGTGCCGTGACATCTTTTAATTTTGACTCACCTGCGTCAACCTCGTTAGATGAGTTAGTAAAATTGCGTAGCGCGGCGCAGGCGCTACAACGCAAAGTCCGTAAACGAAGTGCGGCCCCTATGAGTGGTGGTTCGGTATCACGTCGTCTTGGCCGAGGTTTGGACTTTGCCGAAGTTCGCGAATATCAACCCGGCGACGATGTTCGTATGATCGATTGGAAAGTCACTGCTCGTTCAGGCCGTGCGCACACAAAGCTATTCATAGAGGAACGCGAAAGGCCGGTTCTACTGGTGGTGGATGGTCGGCATTCGATGCGCTTTGGTACGCGCGGAATGTTCAAGTCGGTTATGGCTGCACGCTTGGCAGCGTTATTGGGCTGGTGTGCCATCAGCGGGCAGGATCGTGTCGGTGGGTTCGTCTTCACAGATAGCACCCACAGAGAGATCCGCCCTCAATCAGGGCGGCGCGGTCTTATGGCCTTGTTTCGCGCAATACAGGACAGTCAAGAACAACACAGTGTTAGTGCTGGAGATCCTCTAGCCGATACGCTTGCTCGGTTACGAAAAGGTGTTCACGGCGGCAGTACTGTTGTATTGCTCAGTGACTTCAGTGGTTTTGATGAGGAATCCCGTTCTGCTCTGGGTGGTGTTTTGCAGTCACTCGATGTTGTTGCCGTACAAGTCTGTGACCCCTTAGAATTTATGCTTCCAGAGCCTGGACGTTATGCCTTTCGTGCTAACGGAGGGGAAGGAGAGAGGCTGCTCATGCAGGTTGGGTCGCCTCGTCAGCAACGACAATATCGAGAGCGTTTCCTGCAGCGCCAGTCTGAATTGAAAACCTTGTTTTCTGCCAATAGGCATTACTTTACCAGTGCTTTAACCAGTGATTCATTGTTGGATATAACGTCCAGGATCGTATCCAGACAGTTGCAAGCAGCTCAATAATTGTGGACGAAAAAGAAGCTTTATTAAGTCAGCTGAAATCAGTGCACTTACCCGAGGTAAGTGCTGTACCGGCTATTGGCTGGTGGATATTGCTTGCCGTCATTGTTGCCTCAGCGTTTGCAGGTCTTTTGTGTATTCGTCGCTATCACGCGAGACTTTGGCAACGTGAAGCCTTACAGGAAATGGCCCGAATACGAAGTGTATTAACCGAACAAGCAGTAGGGACGACGCTTGCCGATACCTCGCGCTTAGCCCGTAAAATACTGCTTTTAACGAAACCGCGCGAACAAGTCGCTTCATTGCATGGTGTTGAATGGTTGCAAGCCTTAGATGGAATCTGTGATCGTCCACTGTTTGCCGATGGTTTCGGTAAGCTTCTGGTGTCATACCAGTATCAAAAAGATCCCAAGGTCAACCCATCAGATTTAGACGCCTTGCTGGACTCGATGGATGAGTTGATTCACTCGGCTGCCAGGTACGTCTAATGAGCATTAACGACATCACATGGCTACACCCCTGGGTTTTGTTATTACTGCCTTTGCCATTGTTGGTCTATCGATTTGCACCCGCCTATGCAGCTGCATCGCAAAGAGCGTTACTGGTGCCGGATGTCGAGCGCTACAAGTCGTTTAATGCAAGTAGTAAAGGCACAGGTGACTCTCAGTGGTTGCGTTTGCTGTTGGTGTTTATGGTATGGGTAGCGTTGTTGTTATCAGCTGCGCGTCCACAACATTTTGGCGATGCTATCGGCGTGCCGGTCACCGGCCGTGATCTTATGCTCGGCATTGATATCTCCGGCAGTATGCGCGAAGCCGATCTATACGCCGGAAATACACGAGCCACTCGAATGGCCGTTGTTAAACAAGTTGCCAAAGATTTTGTGTCTCGTCGCACCGGTGATCGTGTCGGCATTGTTATGTTCGGCTCGCAGGCTTATATGCAGACACCCCTAACGCATGATCATCAAACCGTGCAGCATTTTCTCGATGAAGCAGCCGTTGGTCTTGCAGGTCGATCAACGGCTATTGGCGATGCCATTGGGCTGTCTGTTAAGCGTTTACGAGAGCGACCTGAGGCTGCCAGGGTATTAATTCTGTTAACCGATGGTGCTAACTCTGCGGGTGTTATTGAGCCAATCGATGCCGCAAAGCTAGCGCAGGAAAACGGCATCCGGATACATGCCATCGGGGTAGGGTCTGATAGGCGCGACAGTGTCTTTAGTAACGCCTTTGGTGCACAGCGTAGTGATTTGGATGAAGAGACCTTGCGTGCTGTGAGTAGCACCACAGGCGGGAAGTATTTTCGCGCAAGGAATCAGCAGGAGCTTGCCAATATTTATCGTGAGATCGATCTGCTTGAACCGACTGAGTTAGAGTCTGAAGAGTACCGTCCGTTGCGTGAGCTATTTGCCTGGCCACTCGGTGCTGCTTTGTTGTTGTCTATTGTATGGGTATTGCTTGGAATGAAGCGTAGCTCATCTCATGCGGGTACAGCGGCATGATAGACACCGATTTAACCTGGCTAAGGCCTATCTGGTTGTGGGGTTTTCTTCCGCTATTGGCTGCGTTGTTTTTCTGGTTCAGACAAAGCAGAACCCAGAGTGAGTGGGAAAGCATCGTTGATGCAGAATTACGACCGTACGTGCTTGAGGAGTCGCAATCCACGAAAAGGTTTAGCCCCTGGCTTTTATTTTTAGCGTGGGGTTTGTGTTTATTGTTGTTGGCAGGTCCGGTTTGGCAGCAGCAGGAAGTACCGGTGTTTCAGGCGCAACAATCTGAGGTGATCCTGTTCGACTTATCGCGCTCAATGAGGGCCGATGATATCTCTCCCGATAGGCTGACCCGTGCTCGCTTTAAGTTACTGGACTTACTTGACCAAAGCAAAGGGCGGAACACAGGTCTTATTGCATTTGCCGAACGTCCTTATGTCATTAGCCCACTCACAGACGATGCTAAAACTATCGCAGCTTTTGTCCCGTCTCTCGACCCGGATATCATGCCGGTACAAGGCAGTCGTCTAGATCTGGCTATCGATAAGGCGGTGAGTTTACTATTGCAAGCCGGTGTTAGCCGCGGTCACATTATTCTCATCACTGATGATGCTGTTAACGATGCAGACAGATCGGCTGCGTCCAGTGCTACATCGCAGGGTCATAAACTCTCTGTATTGGGTATTGGCACAGCTGCGGGGTCCCCGCTGAGAGATGAGTCCGGTCAGTTTCTACAAGAAGGCAATGGGGCCATCGTGGTGCCGCAGTTGGATATGAATGCTCTGGAAACATTGGCAGCTGCCGGGGACGGAGTTGCTGTAAAGATGACGGCAGATGCTTCAGATCTTGATCGCCTGAACGATGTTCGCCAAGCAATTGCCATTAGCTCCGGTGCTGATGAATCATTAGATAGCCAGATTTACTGGATCGAGTATGCACCCTGGGCTATCTGGTTACTTGTCATTGCATTGCTCGTATCGTTTCGCAAAGGTATCGTCACATGATTCGTTTCATGGCGCTGACGTTCCTACTGTTTTTTCAGTCTGCCTATGCCATAGGCGGTTGGGCAGATTGGTGGAAAACGCCAGAGCAACAGGCATTGGATTTGTACGAATCAGGTAACGCGGATGCCTTGTTGGAAGTTGCACCTGACGAGAATTGGCAAGGAATAGCACAATTTAAATCAGGTAACTTTGAAACAGCTGCACATACATTCCGCAATCAACAGCAAAAATTGTCGGAAAACGGTGAAGAGGCTAAAGCTCGAATGTCTGCATACAACCAGGCGCTCAGTGACATCATGTCGGGTCAGTATCAGCAGGCCATCAGTAGTTTAGACGAGTTGCTAGACACCGCTCCTGACTATCCCGATGCGAAACACAATAGAGACATAGCGCAAAAGCTGCTCGAACTTGAGCAACAGGAGCAGCAACAAGACTCTGAACAAGGCGATAGTGGAGAGTCTGGCGACCCTGATAGTTCCGATTCACAGTCTCAAGATTCATCGGGTAGCGGTGAGCAGAGTGATGACTCATCGCAACAATCAGAATCTGAAGATGGGCAACAATCTGAAGGATCTTCTGATAGTGATACGGATGAAAGTGAAAGCCAAAGTGAAGAGCAGCAACGGCAAGAGGCACAGGAAGCCAGTGATGCTCTGAACGCTGAGGCTGAACAGCAAGCGGTCGAACAAACTGAAGAGCAGGGTGAGAATGAACCCATGCAGTTCGTGGAGAACGATGAACCTTTAACAGAATCTGAACAAGCCACCGAACAAATGCTAAGACGTATTCCTGATGACCCAAGAGGACTATTACGCCGAAAGCTTGAGCAAAGTCATCTCAGTGAATACCCGGAGGTCCGTGATGCCGCAAAACCTTGGTAATACACAAACGATGAACGTTGTTTGGACGTTTTTACAAGCCATATTGATTTCCTGGACGCTGCTGTTAACGTTGCTTGCCAGTTCTTTAAGCTATGCACAAGAGGGAACAGTCAACAGCCGGTTGAGCGCAAGCACCATCACGCGGGATGAGTCTGTAACACTGGAAATCGTAGCGATTGGATTGGACAAAGAACTCGACTTGTCCTCACTGGAAAAAGATTTCGATGTTGCTGGAAGATCAAGCTCGCGAGAGGTCAATAGTATTCTCAGTGCTAGTGGAGAGCTTCGAACCACAAGTATAGTGACCTGGACCGTTCAGCTCCTTCCTAAAGATGTCGGTGTGTTTACGGTACCTTCAGTTAGAGTGGGTGATGTCTCCAGTCAATCTCATACCTTGACGGTCAACGATCTCCCAAAGGGGGCACAGAGAGATATCTTTATAGAAGCTTCTGTCGATACCACGACGCCGTGGGTTCAGTCTCAGGTATTGATGACATTAAAGGTCTTTCAAGCTATCGAAATCGTCGATGGAGGGTTGGATGTTCCTGAAGCAGACGATCTGGTTGTTGAGCGTTTAGGTGAGGATGTTCGCAGTACCGAGACCCGTGACGGACGACAATACAGTGTCACTACGAGGCGGTTTGCGTTGTTTCCGCAAAAGAGCGGGGAAATAACGCTCAAGCCGATAACGCTAAGCGTCTCGGTGCCTGCTGATCCTAACCGTGTCAGGACGTTTTTTTCCCCCACTCGCAAATTGACTCGCCGCAGTGACAGCATTACGTTGAATGTAAAACCCCGACCCGAATCCGGTACCGCGTGGTGGTTACCAGCAAAAGCGGTGCAATTGAATAGCCAATGGATAGGCGATATCAATAATGCCACTGTGGACCAACCGCTAACGCGAACAATAACGATAAGAGCGAGCGGTGTTGCTGATTCACAGTTGCCGGATATCAATATTCCCGCGGTTGAAGGGGCAAGTTTGTACGCAGAACAACCAGTTAGACAGTTAGGTGCCAACCAACAAGGACTTGTTTCGGAGTTAACGCTCAAGTGGGCTTTAATTCCGCAGCGCGTTGGGCAGGTAAGTTTGCCCCCCGTTGTGGTGGAGTGGTTCAACACGTCCACGGGTCAGGTAGAAAAAGCGACGCTTGCCGCTGAGACCATAAGCGTGACCTCGTCTGCGGCGGCAAATTCAGTACAGAGACCTGCGGCGGAAATAACCAATTCAGCCGTAACACCGCAACAAACTATCAGGTCGGCACCAGGCTCGGTTGTGCAGGACACGTCGGCTGATGAAACGGCTGTCGCCACAGGTGGTGAGGTGGGCCTCGAATCACGCGTCATAGCTCTTCAGGATGAAGTGTCATTCTGGCGATCGCTCCTGATTGGGGTTCTGGTGTTGTGGTTGGGATCAGCGATGTTGTTTTGGTGGGCAAAAGCACGATCAAATCGGGGTGAGGGCACCGAACCGCTTCGTCGCAAACTGGGCGCTGTAAAAAACGCAGCGAGTCAGTCATTGAGCAACATGCAACCCTTAGGCGGTGTTGCTGCGAGTTGCAAAAGCGGTGAATTGGAAACAATCCGATCGGCAATAATCGAATGGTCCAGTAGGCAATGGCCCGACAATACGCCGCTGAGTTTAACGGATGTAGCCGGCCGCCTTCCGGTAGGGGCAGCGCGAACACTCATAGCTGATTTGGATGCGGCTCTGTACAGTCAGCGTGGTCGTGATGAAGACTCAACAGCCTTACGTGATCGGTTGCAGGAGTTACCTGAACTACTCAAAAATGCCGTGACGTCGAATCAAGCTGATCAACCTCGTTCAGGTGTTAGTTCCGGCAAGGAACTTCCAGCCCTTTAGGGGGTTATATTAAAGCCCCAAACGGGCGAATTACTAGGCACGATCCTTGAGAGTATGAGACCACCCGAGCCCTTTGAGGCTTGTTCAAACGTACTCTGTGACCACTCGCATTACCTATCTCTCACACAAACGAACACTGCGGAGACAAATTACTGACTCTCCCGGTGAACGTGTGCGTGCTTGGGTGTATCGTTTGTTATTACTGTTAACCCTGTTATATGTCCCAACGGCCAGCGTCCATGCCGCAGATGCCATACCGGGTGAGCAATGGTGCGATCGCCCCGTGGACAATATCCGCTTTGTCGGTAACAAGGTAACTCGCTTTGAAGTAATGAACCGGGAGCTATTGCAAAAGCCCGGCGAGCCCTGTTCGCTCGATAACATTATCGACGGTATACAAAACAACTTGGATTTAGGGCTCTTTAGGTCAGTACGTGCTGAACTGCACCTGAGTGAGGGGCGTTTGGAGTTGGCCTATTACGTGGTGGAGAAAATATTTTTTCTACCCATTCCTAGGTTTAGTAGAACATCTGATAGCGAGCTCCGATTTGGAGCACAACTTCGATGGGACAATTTTCTAGGACGTTTGCATCAACTTAAGTTGACGTATGAAAAGCGACAGGAAGATAACGGGCAGGGAAGGTCGGGTTACGTGCATTCACTGGACTATACGGTCCCCAGGTTTTTTGGCAGTCGCTTTGGACTCGGTGTCAGTCTCGACCGCATTCGCAACAACACAGAACTTACACAAGACGGCATTGTTTACGGTGAAGCGCTGCAGGAGCGGCAACGTGCTGAATGGCGTGTTGCAAGATGGGCAAATGAATCAGATGGCGTGCAGGGCCTGAGTTATTTTGTTGGCGCAGGTATTGAACGTCGAGACTATGCCATTCGTTCCGGTACGGCGGGACCGTTTAGCGATGGTCTAAATGTCACGTTGCTTACAGGGTTTGAAGTAAAACAGATCCATCGTTCCACTTTTAGTCGGCGCGGATACGAGTATGGCGTTACAATCAGGGTGGCAGATGAAGCTCTGGGAGGAGACTTCAGTTATGTGCGGATGGATGCTCTGTCACGATGGTACCTACCGTTACGAAGACCGCAAACCAATCTCAATTTACAATTCCGATTGGGCTTGAGTTCCATGGCGCCGTTTGGCCAGCGAAATTACGGTATCGGTGGCGGAGAACTGATTCGCGGAATGCGCCCCAGTTCTGCCACAGGAGATTTTCTCGTGTTGGCAAATGCAGAGTATCTGTCAGGGTTTTTTGCGTATCCCGCCTGGCGTTGGGTGGCGTTTGCCGACATCGGGAACGTCTACCTTAAAGATGATGTCAATATACTTAAACAGATTGCCAGAGGTGGTTTTGGTTTACGCTGGAAACTAGAACAGTTGACTAGTACTGATTTACGGATTGATGTTGCATGGGATCCTAAGCGGCAAAAGCTGACACCCTATGTTTCTACCAGTCTGACATTTTGACACTATAGTCGGTAGATTTCCGACTGGACGAGGAACGACGAATGACAACAGAAGCTGGGCAGTTTGCTCATTGGCAGTTAGAGCGCGACGCAGAAAATATCGTCTGGTTAGCGCTTGATCGTCAAGGCGAAACAACAAACTCTCTGTCCGAAGCTGTAATTCGAGAACTGGGGGATATTGTCTCTGCACTGGAAGCAGACACACCCGCAGGTTTAGTGATCTCCTCGGCTAAAGAGGGGAGTTTTATTCTTGGTGCCGATATTCGCGAATTCGATAACTTCGATAAGGCCTCAGATGTCACTGAGAAAATTAAACAAGGTCATGATGTGTTCGCCCGACTTGAAAATTTAGCGTGTCACAAAGTGGCGTCTGTACATGGGTTTTGTTTAGGTGGCGGCCTAGAGCTAGCCTTGTGCTGTGATTACATCATCGCGCTTAATGTTCCTGAAACACGCTTCGGATTACCCGAAGTCAAACTAGGCATTTTTCCAGGCTTAGGTGGCACTACTCGACTCACTGAACGGGTCGGTGGACTGCAAGGCATGCAGTTGATGCTCACCGGGCGTATGCTTCGTGCAGGTGCTGCGCGCGGAATGGGCGTCATCGATGAACTCGTTGATGAGTTTAGCTCGCTAAAGTGGAGTGCACGCCGCGCTATTTTAAAAAAACGTCACAGACGTCCGCTGTCAATAGCGGCCAATCTGACAAACCGATTACCGTTTCGCACAGCCTTAGCGGCAGTGCTTAAAAAGAAAACTGCCGAGAAAGCCAACCCGGATCATTACCCAGCGCCTTTTCGCATGATATCGCTATGGAATAAGCATCGTGATAATCGCCGACGTATGTTCGACGGTGAGGCTCGCGAAGTCGGCGAGCTGATGGTTAGCGACACAGCTAAAAACCTTCGTCGTATCTTTTTTTTAACCGAGCGCATGAAGGGTTTGGGTAAAGCTAGCGACTTTAAAGTACGCCGTGTTCACGTTGTGGGCGCTGGTGTTATGGGTGGTGATATCGCTGCATGGTGTGTACTGCAAGGTATGGAAGTGACATTGCAAGATCGCGAAATGAAATACATTGAGCCTGCGTTAAA
>JBGCGD010000055.1:0-21716 GCA_045110515.1 Granulosicoccus sp.
CTGCCGTAATACTATTCGAATCTATTCCGTTAGGTTTTGCGTTAACACTCGAACCAACCTGGGGAACAGAAACAGTTTTTCTTTTCCTAGTGTGTGTTCTTCAAGTAACCCAGCATCACATAAGGCCTGTAAATAAGTGGATGCTGTCTGACGTTTGGCAATACCAGCGTTAACAATGTTGCTGATGCGGGTATACGGTTGGGCAAACAGTTGTTCGACAAGTTCGTGAGAATAAATTTTAGGCAGAGTCTCCCGAATTTCATGGCTGACTTCATGTCTTAGATTATTAATGGCATCAATCCGGCGGCAAGTATCCAGAGCTGTTGTGCGCACACCTTCAAGCATGTACTCGATCCATGCCACCCAATTGTTAGCAGTAGTGACTGAATTGAGTAGGTCGTAGTATTCGGTCTTGTTTCTGTTGATATACGCCGATAGATATAAAACGGGTATCGAGATGAGTTCTTGTTCGCATAAGAACAGGATATTCAATATTCTTCCGGTTCTACCATTGCCATCAGTAAACGGATGAATGGCTTCAAATTGATAGTGTGCGACGGCCATTCGAACCAGAGGGTCGAGATCGGTTTCCTCATGGAGGAAGGCTTCCCAATTCGCCAGTTTTTCACGTATTACGTTCTCGCGTTCGGGTGGTGTATAAATAACCTCACCTGATTCTGCATTCGCCAGTTTGGTACCTGGTACTCGCCGAATATCCAAATCGGCATTTTTTATTGTTCGACATACAGCAACAGCTGTTGCCGTTGACAATGGTCTTGTGGTTAGTGATGAAAACCCATCTTTGAGGGCTGTTCGATAGCACAACACTTCTTTGGTGGCAGGGTCTGCTTGTTGATCTCCTTCCTCTGCAAAGCGGAACAGTTGATCGCTAGTGGTGACTATATCTTCGATTTCTGAACTTGCTTGGGCTTCTAGCAGGGAAATGGTGTTGATCAATACGGACTGATTAGGAATTCGTTCGCCTAGTTGTTTAAGTTCAGCTAGCTGCGCGCGCGCCTCGATGCATAGCTTGAGAACGGACCGTGTTTCCAGCTCCACGTCGGGTGGTAGTGGAGGCAAATTGTTGTATGGCTGATCTTTTTGGAATGACAATTCGCTCCCCCTTAGGTTGGGTTTTTTCTGACATGTACGCAGAATCGACATGTTTGCAGGTCATGTCGATTTGGTAGAATAAATTCGACACGTTAGGAGTATATGTTTATTGAGCGTACATGAGAGGTATATATGTCGAAATAAATGCAATAAATCGACATGAAATAAATAAAAACATATAAAACAATATGTTATGGATATTATTCTCGGTGAATTAGCCCTTTTAAATGAGTCGTCTGGTATCCAATGTGGTAAATCTCGTGTTCTAGCTTGCCTTGACGCTGTAGTACCCTGGCAGCCATCATTCCAATGCCGAGTGACTCGATTGAAACTACCCAGTGGCGCTTACGACACGCTAATTACAAAGTCGGTAGAGGAGGCGTTAGCATGCACAGACCTTGTAAGTGCAGCAAACGACGTCGATGCAGCTGACGCTGCTGAGCAATATTCTCGCTTAATTGCCTCAGTGGTACATCGTGCAATCGCCGCATTGCCAGAGAAAGAACGGGTAAGCGCTGGGGCTGACTTGGTCAATGTGTTGATTGATCACTTGGGCGAACATTCATCAAAATCGCAAGCGGATGAAGACTCTGTTGCGACCGATCCTAAGCCGCGTGTACTCTCATCACTGCTTGCGTTTACCCCAACGGGTGAGAAAGTAGTTGCTCCTCAGCCGAAGACTGCTCTTGCGCAAACCGCTTTGTTAACCAATGCTCCGGGTGAGCCCACGCTAGTGGGTCAATTGGAGTCGGAGCTTCTATCGGCGGATGGTGTGGACATTCTGGGCGCATTCATCCGCTTTACAGGTGTTCGAGAGCTTCTCCCGCACATCCGTGAGTTGACAAAAAAGGGTGGGGTAGTCCGGGTCATGACGACAACCTACACAGGCACCACAGAACAGCGGGCTTTGGATGAGCTGTGTGCAGCAGGTGCAAATGTACGAGTGTCCTATGATCGAACGGCTACACGGTTACACGCCAAGGCATGGCTATTTCGTCGTCATAGCGGCTTTACCACGGTGTATATCGGATCATCGAATTTGACACATCAAGCGCAGGTCACGGGAATCGAATGGAACGTTCGTGCATCTGTCGTGGGCAATGCCGCTCTGGTTGAGAAGTTCGATGCTACCTTCGAGTCTTATTGGTGCGACGACAATTTCGTACCCTACAATCCAGATGAGTTTGCAGCGCAACATCGCGTGGCGACACAGCCAAAGAACGACAACAATTTTGATTTATCGTTTGTTGATTTGATGCCTAAGCCTTTCCAACAGGGTTTGTTGGAAGAGCTCGATTTTGAGCGAACCATGGGCCATCATCGCAACCTGATTGTCGCAGCCACTGGTACCGGTAAGACCGTGATGGCTGCAATCGATTACCGCAAGCTTCGTTACAGCATGGACGGTGACACCGGGAGCGCAAACTTGCTGTTTGTGGCACACAGGAAGGAAATACTGCGTCAGAGTCTGAGCACGTTCAGACTAGCTTTGCGATCTGCATCGTTTGGTGAGTTGTGGGTTGATGGTGAAAAGCCAGCTCTTTGGACGCATGTGTTTGCGTCTATTCAGAGCATTAACGCTGGCGAGTTAGACGCCTTGCCGCGTGATCATTTTGATGTAGTTATTATTGATGAATTCCATCATGCCGAAGCAAGCAGCTACAAGAGCTTGCTTGATTGGGCGCAGCCAAAAGAACTGCTGGGTTTAACTGCAACCCCGGAACGTGCAGATGGCGTGAACGTCGCAGATATATTTGAAGGACGGATAGCTGCTGAGCTTCGATTGTGGGATGCGCTTGAGCAACAATATTTGTCCCCCTTTCACTACTTCGGTATTGCTGACGGCACCGACTTATCCGATGTTTCTTGGGATAAAGGGGGTTACCACACCAAAGAGCTGACTAATCTCTACACGGCCAACGACGCGTGGCTTGGTAAGGTACTTCAAGCCGTGAAGGATAGGATCACTGATGCATCATCTATGCGTGCGCTGGGTTTCTGCGTATCTGTTGAACATGCTAATTTCATGGCTGATCGGTTCCAGGCGACTGGACTGGGCGCAGTCGCAGTGACGGGTAATACACCTAAAGTAGAGCGAACAGCTGCAATACAAAATCTGCGTACTGGTGACATTCAAGTTATATTTGCTGTCGATGTATTCAACGAGGGGGTCGATATTCCTGAAGTCGACACTGTACTGTTTCTACGACCAACTGAGAGCGCAACGATTTTTCTACAACAGCTCGGTCGAGGTTTACGCCGAACTGACGATGGTGCGTATTCGGTCAAGGATGTCTTAACGGTACTTGATTTCGTCGGCCACCAACGAAAAGACTTCCGCTTCGATCAACGTTTTAGAAAACTACTGGGTGGTACACGTCCGGAGGTAGAGAAGCAGATTCAAGACGATTTTCCCTTCCTGCCCGCGGGTTGTTCGATAACACTAGACAAAATTAGCAAACAAGCGGTTCTAGATAATATCAGGGCAGCCATTCCCATCAGCTGGGCGGATAGAAAAAGAGAAGCGAAGGCACTAGGAGATTTAAATCTTGCCGATTTCCTCAAGGGAACTGGGCTAGAGCTGGCCGATATATATACAACTAATCACTACTATACGGAGTTGCGCCGCGCGACCGGATATTTAAAAGGAGATGCCAGTGGAGATGAAAAAACGCTGGGCCGGGCCATTGGGCGGATGCTACACATTGACGATGACAAACGTTGTGCAATTTTCTTGAGATGGCTTAGTGCTGATAGTCCGCCTATTGCTACTAAGCTGAGTGCAGAAGAACGTCGTCTTGCCACACAACTACACTACTTGTTATGGGGAGTTGGCAAGGGATTCTCACTTGAGCAAGGATGGGAGCGCCTGTGGGGCTGTGAGCCTTTGCGAGAAGAGCTCCATCAGATGATACAGCTGCTTCGCGTAAGCCGCGATTTAAAGACCAGCAGGGCTGTCTTTGGTAAAGAGGCTCCGTTGTTGTTACACGCCAGTTATAGTCTTAACGAAGTACTCGCCGCGTTTGATGTCGGTTCGCCTGAGAACCCTCCTCAGGTACGAGAAGGCGTCAAGTGGGTTGAGGATCGCAAAATTGATCTGTTCTTTATCACGTTGAACAAGAGCGACCGAGATTTCAGTCCATCGACTATGTATCGTGACTTTGCGATAACTCGTGAACTGTTTCATTGGGAAAGCCAAGGGCGGACGCGGGAAGGTTCAGAAACTGGGCAGCGTTACATCAATCACAGTTCCAAAGGCAGCCAAGTAGCTTTGTTCGTTCGACACGGGAAAAAAGATGACTATGGACACACAGCCCCTTATCTCTGCGCAGGTCTTGCAGACTACGTTTCACATGTCAATGAACGACCGATGGCCATCACTTGGAAATTGAAAGAAGCACTGCCTGCAGAGGCGTTCTTGAACTTCAGAGCTGCTGTGGCTTGATGCTCTTGTAAATCCGCTGCCATAGAGCATGGTATGGGGTACGGTTGTGTTATCAATCTAGTCAACACTGTTTCCGACAATATCTGAGCTATTGATAAAACCTGAAAAACACTGTGGGCTATGACTCGTCGTCGGTAGTTCTCAAAATTCCTAAATCCATACGCACGTCTGAACCTCATCTTCAGTTTTCCCTGAAAGCGTTCTGGGTTCTCACTGCCCTAGTTGCACATCAAATTTCTTGTGTGTTTGTCTAAGCCCATAAAGATTGGGACTTAGCCCTTTTTACGGGGTGAATAAGTGCTCATCAATGCCCATGACAGTCGGGCATGATCGGTTCGAACACTCCGTTGAATAATGATTGGCGTGGTCTCTGTACCGGCGCTCAACGGTGGCTACTCTAATACGGCGTAGGCGTGATAGTTTTCGTAGAGTGATGTCCCCATCGAGAGTAGCTGCCTGGCGAGACTCCGAATTTGCGTCATGCGGAGCTGACGTTGCTACATTTCTGAGAAAACTCCACCACTTTTTCTTCCCGTGTATTTCGGATCCTGCTTATTTGTTCGTAGACCTCACATCAGTTCAAAACAATAAAAAACTGTAAGGCTAGGTTTGGAGTTTCACATACTGGAAGAGTGGGGCCGGTTTATTTGTTACGGTATGTCTCAAGGTTGAACCTGTCTTACCCTCTAATCTTAACGAACCGGTCAAACACCCTTTGATTTTCGATATCTTGACAGAACTTTCCGAAAAAACAGGAGTTGAGAGATAACCATGGTTGAGTATTTAGCACCTGGCGTGTATGTGGAGGAAGTGCCGTCTGGTGCAAGACGTATTAGCGCTGTTGGAACATCAACCGCTGCGTTATTCGGAGTGGCACCAAAAGCTAACATGCATTTTAGAGTTCCCTGGTTATTAACCAATATGAGTGAATTCCAGCAAGTATTCATACCGGATGAAGAGATTAATGAACCCTCACCGTTTGCATCGTCTGTCGCAGGTTTTTTCATCAACGGAGGAAGTAGGCTATACGTCGTTAATTTAGGCTCTGATGTCGATACGATCACGAACGATGATCTTTCACTGATTGATGCAATTGAGGAAATAAACCTGATTGCGGCACCTGGTTATACCGATGAAGTTAGTCAGGAAGCATTGATTTCACACTGTGAAGGGCGAAACGACCGGTTCGCGGTTCTAGATACGGCGGAGAATCCGCAGTCTGTTAAGAATTTGGTTCAAGCGAGCTCAGCAGGTGGTGACAGGCCTCGAGGCACTGATCAAGGTGTGGCGGCATGCTATTGGCCATGGATAGAAACGATAGACGTAATTACCAGCAAGAGGGTAGCGTCTGCTCCTTCAGGCCATATATGTGGACTGTACGCAAGTGTTGATTTAATGCGCGGAGTACATAAAGCGCCGGCTAACATATCAATTCATGGTGCTATAGGGTTGACGCATGCGATATCCCCCAGCGAGCAATCATTGTTGAATCCTGCTGGCGTAAACTGCATTCGCGCTTTTGAAGACGGTATTCGAGTTTGTGGGGCAAGAACTCTTGCGAATGCTTCCAGTGACTTTCGCCATGTGCCAGTGCGCCGCTTGGTCACAATGATTTCACAGTCGATAGAACAGGGTACACGTTGGGTTGTATTCGAGACGAATAACCTCACGCTATGGAAATCTCTTAGACGGGATATTGGAAATTTCCTAACCGAGCTGTGGCGCGATGGAGCACTGATGGGTGCAACGGCGGAAGATGCGTTTTTTGTAAAATGTGATAGTGAAACCACCACTCAGGTCGATATTGAAAATGGACGGGTGAAAGCCGTAGTAGGAATTGCGCCGGTTAAACCGGCCGAGTTTGTCATCATCCGGATCGATCAATTGGTTGACCAAGCACACGCCTAGGGGAGAACCGTCAGTGTGGATTAGTTTCGATCGTACAACTTTTATCTGATTGCTGAAGGCATTACATAAGAGCACTTTATTGAAGCGCCTGGTTTGGAGGCGTCTACAACTTCAGCTAGGTGGGTGTTCCATTTGTATATAAGGGCTCATCTCGCGACACCTACCAAGGTGCAAAGAAAGTCGCTGTGCCCTGGTTACGCTTTAGGTTGTTGTGGGCGTTTCCACAAACTGATCAGAGTCTCAAGCCCAATGGAATAGAGAACCTGAGACTAAGCCTAAATCTTAACCACCACCACCGTCCCCACCACCTACACCGCCGCCACCATCTCCTCCGCTATCACCGCCCATATCACCAAAACTACTGTTGGATGCGCCTGAGCCGCCACCAATTGAATTGCGGCTGTTTGATAGTCCAAAGTACAGTGTACTAACAATGCTATAGACAAAATACAATGCAAGGGATGATACGGCTACTGATGGAATCGTGTCTCGGATCCAGGAATCGGGGGCAGGGAGAACCAGTGATAGTACGAGTGAAGTTACTAGGATTCTGCATATCCAATCTATCCGTGACAAAAAAATCGCCATTAATGCAACGCCAATTAGCCAAGTCATGATCGTTCTCCCTTGAATGAATTTGTAAAGATTTGCTGATTAAGTCGTTATCCAATGCCTCGTAAAAGCCTAAACACCATGAATAGACCCTAATTGTTATAAAAAATAGCGTCAAAGATAGAATGTATTAATAAATCTAATGATCTAAAGCTAAAATCTATTCAAGCTATTGATCAGTGATGTCTGCAATGTGGCAGCTGATTCCATTTCAATATTTGTTTGATAGCGTCCTCGATTGAACAGCAAGTCGATTTCATATTGGTGGTTGTTTCTATAAAAGATAAAGTTTGGTCACTGACCACAGTAAGTAATTACCATTCTCTAGATGGCTAGGCGGATGTACTTTGTGAGGCAGGCGGGTCCAATTAGGACAGAGTAGGCTGGCAATGATGCCGCCACCTAAGGATCGCTACACATCCACAGATATGTTGAGAAGTGACTACACAATATTGTACTGGCACAATAGAGCAAGCTTTGATAGCGTAGTCACGAGATAACCTCTATCAGGCGGGCATTCCATTTATACAGAAGAGTTCAAATCCCAAACCCTACCAGGGTGGAAAGAAACACGCAGTGCCCTAGCTGCATTCTGTATCGTTACGGCTCTATTGCTGCCCCTCTGTACTGCAGCTAACGATACGCATATAGAGGCTACAACGCATGAGCCATCAATGCTGCACACTGTCAGCAATCGAAGTGATGTCGTTAACCCTCCCTTGTCAACTGGCCCAGAAACCGAATTCCATTTTGCACGTCTCGTATTTGATGTTAACAGTCAGCATGGCTGGGGGCCGGGGCGTCCATGGTGGCGAATTGATTGGCCAGAGGCAGAAGAGCACTTTCTAGACGGCTTAAATCGTTATACGGCTATTGATTCGTCATTAGATAGTGTGCATATCGAGTTAAGCGACAATTCTTTATTCGATTATCCTTGGTTATTCGTTCAACAAGCTGGCCGCTGGAACCTTGATAACGCTAGTGCGAATCAGTTGGGTGAGTATTTGCGTCGAGGTGGCTTTGTACTAGCCGACGATATACACGGTCCAAGAGATTGGGACACCTTTGTTGATGCGATGAAGCGAGTGATACCCGAGTACAGTGTTGAAGACATCCCACTAGATGACTCGATTATTAATATTCTTTACGATTTAGATCATCGTGTTCAAATTCCGGGTAGGCGTCATATCATGAGCAATGATGCCCAAGGAAACGTACAGGTGCAGATGCCTCATAGCCCGCATAAGTGGCGCGGTATAAAAGACTCCAATGGGCAATGGATTGTTGCCATTAATTTCAATATGGATATGGGAGACTCTTGGGAACATGCTGATGACGCTTACTATCCGCTGAGCATGACGTCATTAGGTTATCAGCTGGGCATGAACTACATTATTTATGCATTAACTCACTAGACTACCACTGGTAGTGAATCATCCCTATTCAATTCAAAAGGGAAATGTGGGTGTGGAGTGATTTTCTGACCCCATTAATACAAAGTTGAAGTTTCGTAATCGCGTCTGCCTTCACGATTCGACAAATTGTTTTCAGTTTATAAGCGTTGGTTACGACCACGCTTTATCTGCTTCCCGTTAAAAAATCCTTTCTTAGCGTATGGAGAGCAGATTCGTTGCTTTGCGATCATTCACGCCTAACATGAAAAGGCAAAACGATTAGTTATTAGAGTATTTGATGGCCAATATAGTTAACTTGTCCATGTGAGAGAATCGAGCAATACCGGCTACTTTAATAGTCACCTGATAATGGATCAGCACTTCTTACTTGCTCTCTAGTCTTTTTCATGAGCTATTGCAGTTGCCGCTCGATTTCTTGATTTGACGATCAGTGGGTGCTTTTTTTAATAAAAGTCCTGATCCATCGAAAATTAACGTCAATCCCATCATTCTCGATCCGTTATCATCCATACCGTGAACAGCTCTCGCACAACTGATTACATCACCGCCCGCACCCAAAACCCTGCCTGGGTTTTGCTGGCCTCCCGCCGTGCACCGTTGGTTATCGCCTGCCTGCAATCACTATTCGAAGAGGCGCAAGATGGTGTGCTTGTCGACGATGCTTTACACGCGCTGGCGGCGATGCTCTCACCATACGCCAATGACGAGCAATATGAGATTGACCGCACACGGTTGCCTCAACTGGCGGGCAGAGAGCTTCGGCAGTGGATACGCCGTTCACTAATTGTAGAGCGGGGCGGCCGTCTTTACGCCACCGATGCCTTGCAATCTGCGATCGATTTCGTGGAGGGGCTGGATAATCGCATCATGACGTCGACGGCGTCACGGCTCTCTGTAGTGCAGCGGGAAATTGAACGTCTTGAATCCGGTCTAAATCCTGATGCCAGTCAGCGTATCGCGAGTCTAGAGCGTCGTATTGCCGAGTTGCAGCGAGAGCTTTCGGCGGCGCAAGAAGGCAATGTGCCAGTGCTTGATAACGCCGAGGCTATAGAGCGCATCCGCGATATATATACTCTTGCTACAGGTTTGCGTGCAGACTTTCGCCGTGTAGAAGATTCGTGGCGGGAGGCAGACAAAGCATTGCGGCACAATATCATTAACGAGCAACAAAACCGTGGCAACATAGTCGACCAGTTGCTTAATGGCCATGAAGCTTTACTCGATACGGCAGAAGGGCGTGTCTTCGAGAGTTTTCAAGCTCAGTTGCGCGAGTCCATTGATCTTGATCTCATGCGTGAGCGCTTGCGTGAAATTCTTAGCCACGACGTCAGTGAAAAAGCGCTGACGCTACAGCAGCAGAATGATCTGCGTTTTCTTGTTGGTCGCCTCGTCAACGAATCTGAGGTGGTGTTTCAAGCCCGGTCGCGCAGCGAACGCGATGTGAAGGGCTTCCTGAAAACCGGCCTTGCAGCAGAACACCACCGTGTAGGCCAGTTGCTTGCCGAGATCTTTCAGGAAATGCTACAACTTGACTGGCAGCGCTCGGCAACACGCAGAACAGCATCGCCTCTACCACCGGTCGCGATCCCCATTGCCGGCATCCCGCTTATCGAACGCCTGCGTTTTAAGTCGCTGGATAGCGAAACCGCCGCAGAGCTTGATCTTTCGCAAGCCAATGCCGAATCGGCGGCTCTAGATAAGGATTTCTGGGCAGATTTTGATGGTCTGGATCGAGACGTGGTAATCGCGACAACGATTGCGTTTCTCAAAGAGCAACGCCGCCCTATGTCGCTGGCCGAACTCGCCGCAGCGCTGCCCCCTACCCATGACCTTGAAACCTTTGCTCTCTGGATCACGATGGCACGCGAAGCGGGCATTGACATTACAGCCGATGTAAATGAGACGGTCGACATCACGGACGATGATGCGAAACAATGGCGGTTCACGCTGCCTTTAACGAAGCTTGACGAGCCCTCGATTGCGGCGATCGAGTGGGACATCTGAATGCCTAGCAATTTTGACGAACTAACCGGCACCGCTCGCTTGCCTGATGATGAAAGTGCGAAGAATAAGAAGGTTAACTTCGATGTCGATGAGTCTGCGAACCCGGAAACGCCACACGCAATCCATCCGATAACAGATCCAGCTGAGCCCCGCACATCTTTTCAGGTTCGAGAGGTAGCAAAGGAGCTTACCCGCTATGGTCTCATTGAAGCCACGAGGAAACCCAATCTATACCGAGTGCTGCAGAACCAACAGCACGCGCTTACTGAGATACTCGAGCCATTGGATCTGGACCTTGCCGTAGATGACGTGCGCGGCATCGCATTCGTGACGGTACGCGCTGACGAACATCAGTGCTCTATTGAAGAGGAAAATGACCCGGAAGACTGGTCGCATCCTCTAGTGCGACGGCAGCGTCTTACGTTGGAGCAATCCCTGCTCATCGCCATTCTTCGTCAGCATTTTGTGGCACATGAGCAGGAGGCTGGAGTTGGTGCTGATGATGCGCGCGTTGCATTGGATGATCTCATTCCCGAGTTCCAGATTTATCTTGGAGACCCGGGCAGCGAAGCAAAGGAACGCAGCCGCATGTTGACACTCCTTGATCAGCTTAAGGGACACGGTCTCGTCTCTGAACCCGATGCGAACGAACGCGTGACTATCCGTCCGATCATCGCGCATTTGGCCAGCCCCGAAAACCTTCAGCACCTGCTCGCTTGGCTACGTCAGCGTCGCACGAGTGAAAATGAAGATGCTCGCGATCCAATCGAGCAAGCCAGCAAGGACGGCGACACGGCATGAACCGTCAGGCTACCTTCGATGCGCTATCAGACCCCTTGATACTGACCGAAATCGAGCTCTACAACTGGGGTGGTTTCGGCGGGCGGCACAAGGCAGAGATCGATCCCGATGGCACGGCCATCGTCGGTTCCACCGGCAGTGGCAAGACCACGCTGATCGATGCGCTAATGACGCTACTCTGCGCGAATCCGCGTTATAACCTGGCGTCCACCGGTGGACATGAAAGCGATCGAGACCTCGGTTCCTATGTGCGCGGTGTGTCAGGTCCAGGTGACGGCGGTAGCGAGCAGAACCACATCGCCAGGAAGGGCAAAACCGTTACTGGTATTGCAGCACGTTTTCAAAATGCCGAACACAGCCTGCGCATCGGTGCGGTGTTGTGGTTCGACGGCAGCGGTGCGTCTGCTGCTGACATGAAGAAGCTCTGGCTCTATGCCGACGACCCTGAACAAACGCTTGATCATTGGCTCGAAGTTCATCACGGCGGTGGCATGAGAGCACTACGGCAGATGGACAAACAGCAAACCGGTATTTGGACTTACCCGAGCAAGAAGGCTTATCTCGCTCGCTTGCGCGATCGATTCGACGTTGGCGAAAATGCCTTCACGCTTCTCAACCGAGCGGCAGGTCTGAAGCAGCTCAACAGCATCGACGAAATTTTTCGTGAACTCGTGCTCGATGACCAGTCTGCGTTCGATCGTGCGCTGGAAGTGGCGAACAGTTTTGACGACCTGACCGACATTCGCGAGGAGTTGGAGGTAGCGCGTGAGCAGCAACGCAAGTTATTGCCTGTGGCAAAAAGTTGCAAGGAACACCAGAAGGTCAGCACAGATCTCGAACGTCAACGCGTGCTGCGCCAGGCGCTGCCCATTTGGTATTCGGAACAGGCGGCTACACTCTGGCAAGTCACGGCAAAGCAAACCTTAGATAAGTTAGACGCGGCGCGGCGTAATGCGGGAGAGCTCGAAGACGCCTACAACCGGCAGCGCGATGTCGGTGATGCGCATCGCGAAGCCTACCTCGGTGCTGGTGGTACAAATATCGAGCAGCTTGAGCACCGTATTAATGACAAGCAACAGGATCGATTACGCCGGCGGAAGGATGCCGATGATTACCAGAAACTTACGGCCGCACTGGGGTTGAGCGATACTCTTGAGGCAAGAGAGCTGGAGAACAACCAAGGAGTGGCGGGTGAGCGCCTTGCTTCACTGGAATCCATTATCGAGGAGGCCGACCGCAAGACGCTAGACATACGTAGCGCCGAACGTGAAGCCCAAATAAAACACACCGAACTTGCCGACGAACTCGATGAAGTACGCAAGCGGCCAGACTCGAATCTACCGCCAGCTTACCAAGTGTTTCGTAGTGCGTTGGCAGACACGCTTGGCATCAACGAAGAGGCGCTACCTTTCGTTGCAGAATTAGTGCAAGTAAAAGAAGACGAGCAACGTTGGCGGGGCGCGATCGAGCGTGCCATTGGCTCGCATAGATTGCGCGTGCTTGTGCCGCCACAGCATATCGATACAGCTTTGCGCTGGGTGAACAGTCGTGACAATCGTCTACATGTGCGGCTATTCGAGGCAAAGGAGCCCGCTAAAAGTGCGGTGTTCTTTGACGACGGATTCACTCGTAAGCTAGCGTATCGCCCTCATCCGATGCGGGAAGCTCTGAAGTCTCTGTTGGCAGGCATTGATCGTCATTGTGTCGAAGACTCCCAGGCGTTGCGGCAGACTCCACATGCTATGACCGTTGAAGGGCTTATGTCTGGCCAGAAACGACAGTTTGAAAAACAAGATCAGAAGCGTCTAAGTGCTGATTGGATGACCGGATTTGACAACCGTGACCGGCTTGCTTGGCTAATGCAGGCACTTGATGATGCAGACATAGAACTCACAGCAAAAGCGATGCAGGCAAGGGAAGCGCGCAAGGAGCTGCAAGCCTTACAACAGGAAAGACAGTTGCTCGATAGCCTGCTCCAAATTCGCTTCGAAAGCATTGATGTTGTGGGCATCAACAAGTTGCTCGATGATCTTGCCAAGCAGCACGCAGCGCTTGTTGATCCTGCGTCGGATACCGCAAAGCTTAAACGGCAGTGGGATCAGGCTGTAGCCGAGCTCAAAGAACTTGAAAAAGCGTTGGACTCTACCAAGACAGAAGTGCTTAGGTTGGTACAGCAACTTGAGCAGGCAGAAAAGGAACTTGAGCGCGCGCGCAAACGCGCTGAAGAAGGGTTGGACGATGAGCAGCGGACGCTAGCTGAAACGAATTCACCGGCCATCACAGAAGATAACCTTAACGACATCGTAAATATCGAGCGCGAACAAATCGATAGGGTACAAAAGCACATCGATGAACTAGCTACGAAACTCACTGCCGTTCTGACTCAACTCTCGCAGCGAATGTCCGATGCCAAGAGTGTCGATCGCGGTGCTCTGTCGGAAGTGGGGCGTGAGCTAGACGATGTACCGGCTTATCTCGAGCGCCTTAGGGTGCTGGAAGATGAAGCGCTTCCTGAAAAGCGCCGAAGATTTTTGCAGTATCTCAATCATTCGTCAGATGAAGGCGTGACGCAACTATTAAGTCGCGTTGATAATGAAGTGTCCTTGATTGAAGAGCGCATCGCAGATCTCAATGGCACTTTGAAACGAGTGGATTTTCAGCATGAGCGCTACCTTAAGCTTGTTTCAAACAAGGTTGTGCATGAAAGCTTGCGCGCCCTTCAGCGCGCGCAAAAAGATCTCAACGCTGCGCGTTTCAAGGACGATGATGGCGAGAGCCAGTATCGTGCGCTTCGTCATCTTGTTGTATTGCTGCGAGACGCCTGCGAACGACGCCGAACCGTTGGTGCTCGCGCGCTTCTTGATCCGCGTTACCGGCTTGAATTCGCGGTCTCGGTCATCAGTCGCGAAGATGATTCACTCATCGAAACCCGTACTAGTTCACAGGGCGGTAGTGGCGGCGAAAAGGAAATCATTGCTTCCTATGTGCTGACCGCTTCCTTAAGCTATGCGCTGTGTCCTGCTGGTGCCAGCCTGCCGCTCTTCGGTACCATCATACTCGACGAGGCCTTCTCTAGAAGCTCACAGGTGGTTGCTGGCCGCATCATCGCAGCGCTTGGGGAATTCGGCCTGCACGCGGTGTTTGTTACTCCGAATAAGGAAATGCGACTGCTGCGAAATCACACCAGGTCGGCCATCATCGTGCATCGGCATGCTCAGTCTTCCACATTGGTATCGATGAGCTGGCAGTCTCTGGAAGACGCGCGCAAGCTTACAGGTAGTGGCGCTCAAAATCGCAACGGTTCATGAAGTCACCGCAGGACATTTCTGCACGTATGCAGCGCCAATGGCAGCGGAAACAGTTTCGGCTTGAGATGCTTACCACGGTGAATGCGTGGCCCATGCAATACAACATCGGGAAACCAGCGGCGAGTGACATAACGGCATCACCCAATGCAATTCGCGAGCATCTTGAATGCTGGCATCGGGTGTCAGTGGGCGAGGTGGTATGGCGCGACGTAAGCTACCGTGCGAGCTCAGAACCTATCCGTGTGCCATCGCACTGGGTACTGGAACGACCGTCTGACTGGGTGCGTGCTACAGCCGCACGCCAGGTGATATCAGAATACGACATGTTGGAGTACCTCATTGGCTATGCTGATTCTGAATTGCGCAACGCGCTGATCATTAACCTCAAATTACTGCAAGGCCGTTCTCCGGAAGAGCTTCTGACGGCGCTCGAACTGGCAGCCAGCCTCAAGCCAGGTGAAGCCCAAGGGCGTCCACTTAGACTGCTTTCAGGTCATGGGGTCGATACTAAGTTTTTCGAACGAAACAGCCAATTGCTGATCCGCCTGCTTGACTCCCGATTTGAGGGCGAGGTCAGTGAACAAGGCTTGCACGGATTCCTGGATGCAGCCCCTGATGGTGAGCACTGGTTGTTTATCGTGCCTATGCAAAAAGGTGTTCTACCGTTCCAGGTTCAGCAGGTCCGTTCACAGGAACTCCTAATATTGAAACCGGACATGATCCGGGCACGCCGTATTCTTGTGGTTGAGAACCGTCAATGCTGGCACTTGCTGCCAGAGCTTGATGACACAATTGCTATTCTCGGTGGCGGTTTTGATCTTGATTGGCTCGGGGCCAAATGGCTCAAAGGTAAGGACGTCGCTTATTGGGGTGATATTGATACCTGGGGTTTTGTCATGCTGGCGCGTGCTCGGCAATACCTGCCTCAGTTGTCATCGATATTAATGGATCGGCAAACATTCGAACGACACGCCACGGGTAATTCTGTTGTAGAGCCGGTGAGTGCTGGTGAAGAACCACCTGCTGCTCTCGACGTTGATGAAAGAGATCTCTATAACTGGTTGCTCACGCTTGAGCATGGTCGCCTTGAGCAGGAATACTTGCCGGTTGGGTTTGTGCATGAAGCATTGAGGGGCTGGGGGCAGCGAGTGTGAAGCTGGTACTGACCACTCTATGGGAGTTTCACTCGGCTTGCGCTTTTGCCATGCCCGTACTAACCGATACCGCAACCATAGCCGGGCACAATCGATTCGTGGTTGCTGGCCCGTTTCCGCCTGTTACTCCGCGGAGTAATCAAAATATCGGCGCAAGGATTTCCTTGTCAGATTTAATGTTGGTGGCGGTTTGCTTTTTGTTCTTATTCACGGCTAGCGCGTTTATGTGAAATATATTCAGGCCGACGGCATCCTTATAACTGCGGTATATAAAGCAAATATGGATATTCCTAAACTGATAAAGGCAATGCTAGTCGGTGCAGTCCAACGTCTTTGTCTGAAGAGAGAAACCAATATAGCGATGAAATTTCCGGCTGCCGATAGCATTGCGGAAAAGACCACGAGCAGAAATACGTCGACCCATAACCTAAACATCAAGTGATTGGGTTCAGTGATGGGAAACTTTTCAAGAGTTGACCGCCCATTCAGCGAAAAAATATAAAACATTGTGAGTGCAACAGCTGACGGAATTAGATGTGAGATGTGAATCCAAACTGGCAGTTTGTATTTGAATATTATCCCAGTGATTATCAAAAACGTAAGAGCGCTGCACAATATGAATAGGTAGAAGGTTAAGTAAATTCCCATGTAAATTTCTCAGAGGTACTTAATAAAGAGCTGTTGTTGCTTTCTTATTCTTAAGTGGCGATTGCTTGGGAAGCATACTCAGCCAGATGCTGCTGTTTCGGGACGTACTGTGCATAATATTGTGTTGTATAGTCCTGTAACTTGGCTTCGGTAATCTATTGAGTACATTTAGGCAATTCTTAACTGAGATCTTTTATGACTTCAATTATCTCTAAAACATAGCTTGGTGTAATGTCTTGCTACCTGTGTTTGTTCGGAAATAGAAATACAATTTGCATAGACGATTTATCTGCATTAGTTCCTTAACAATTCCGGCCAATTATTGTCTCCTGCGACGATATTGCTCTCTTTATCCTTTAGCCACGTCTGCCGAACAGACTTGTTGTAGTTTAAATACAGCTTTCCATCATGAACTTCCCAGGCTGTTGGATCGGTTGATGCGGTGTACCCTTGGCTGACTGCCCATGCGCAATAGCCACCGTACTGCGGGGCGTATTTCTCTGGTGATGCTTTAAATTTTTCCAGATTTCGTTCAGATGCAAAATACCAAGTGGCGTCATTCCATTCGTATTGAAAGTCTTTGACACCTTCTGTGGGTTTGCCGATAGTGAAATACGCCACTGGGTCATACCCGTCTATAGCTTTGCCTGTCCAACTTTGATGTATGGCGTCCAGAGCGTTGGCTGAACTCACCCAGCTAAGCAACAGAAAAGAAAATAACAGAGAAAATTTGCGGATACTGGCTCGTGAAGTAGCCAACGTATATGAAATAAATCGCTGATCAATGAATAGACGAAGCATAATTCAGACTTTCCTATGTTGTATTGTTTCTATGCTCTGAGACAGTGTAGTCGACTTAAAGTTCGCGTTCTGGGGCGGCTTCATTGTGCCCCTCAGGCAATGTGATCCTTAAAGCAGGTTTCACCATAGACTGTACAATATCTGCAGAACCTTTATGAAGCTAAACATATGAAACTGGAATTCCACCACATCAATTTTGTTGCCGACGATGTAAATCGTATGCATGATTTTTATACGAATGTTTTGGGTCTGGATGATATTCCGGAAGATCAGTTTGTACGCACCCCGGTACAAGGTGACAGCGGTTTTGATGGCCAGATAAAATTTGCGACCGATGGTTCGATGCAAATGCATCTGGCACAACGTGATTTCACGGTTGCCTTTAAAAACGGACAAGTCATCAATCCCATCGATAAGGGACATATCGCATTCCGCACGGATGATTTAGCTGGCTTCCTCGCCATACTCGATGCTCGAGATATTCCATACTCCGATTATGGCACCACGTTTTCAGCTGAATGGCATCAGGTGTTTTTTCAGGATCCGGAAGGCAATGTGATTGAAGTGCACGAGCGGATTGGTTGAGACTTAACGCGCATTCCGCTTCATGTCGATATTTCTTGCGAGTAAACGATTTACCCTATATGTTCTGAAAGCATAGCTTTCATAAGTCCATGCGGTAAATGAGCATACGATTGTTACGAACCTTGGTTGCCGTGGCTGATTCGCGGACATTCAGTGCTGCTGCCAGCCAGATTTGTGTTACCCACGCTGCCGTCAGCCAGCAGATGCAAACGCTGGAATCCGATCTGGGCATTGTGTTGTTCGACCGTAGTAAACGTACTCCGGAACTCACACCTGTTGCCCATGAGATCGTCAGGAAAGCGCGTCAATTGGTAGCAGAATACGATGACTTGGTACCCTCAGTGGTGGGGGATGACGGCCTAAACGGTGAGGTGACATTCGGGGTGCTGCCAACCTTACTCACCGGACTCACGCCTGCTGTGATGGTTCGGCTACGCACACGCTTTCCAGAACTTCGACTACACATACGCCCTGCATTGACGGGGGCTCTTCTCGCTGACCTTGAGCGTGGCAGATTGGATGCAGCAGTGTTGAGTAAGCCGCATCTGCTGCCCTTAGGTATCGAATTTCAAGAACTGGTCACCGAGCCTCTTGAACTGATCGTATCCAACGATATTAGTGAGACCGATGTCACTGAGTTGTTAAACACGCAGCCATTCATTCGGTTTAATCGAAATGCAGTTGTTGGCACTCTCATAGAGAACTGGCTTACTTCCAAACGTATCCATGTCTCTGAAACGATGGAGCTGGATAGTCTTGAAGCTATTGAAAGTATGGTGCAAGCAAACCTGGGCATTTCTATCGTTCCCAAACGATCGGTTAGGCCTCATAATTCAATTCCATTGAAACGAATATCGTTAGGCGCAGATGCACCGGTGCGTTGTTTGGGATTGGCTTATCATTCGAACTACCCAAAAATCCGGGTGGTCGAAGAAATACGCGATGCGTTGAGAACGGTCATTGATGACGCTGCAAAAAACGACTGAGGAATGTGACAGCTTTGAGCGCTGAATTCATTACGCTTTTGGTTCTAGGTGCCACTGCCGGTGGGTTTATTAATGGATTGGCAGGAACAGGTACGGCGTTATTTGCCTTGGGATTTTTTCTTCAAGTGTTGCCGCCTGTAACAGCGGTTGCCATCGTTGCATTGATGTCGGTACTGGCAGGCCTACAGGGGCTTTGGGTCGTTCGCTCTGCCATGAAGGAGAAGCCAGCGCGATTATTCCGTTTTGTAGTTCCCGGACTTGTTGGAGTGCCTTTAGGAATATTGCTATTACAAGCAATCGATGCTGAAACGTTGCGTATGGGCATTGCCATTCTTCTGATTGTTTATGGTGCTTATTTCAGTTTACGGACATCGCTCCCTAAGTTTGAACGCCGTACACCTATCCTGGATGGTGGAATTGGGTTTGTTGGTGGTGTGCTGGGTGGTGCTGCTTCGGTTTCGGGTGCCATTCCCGGCATGTGGCTATCTTTGAGGCCATGGCCAAAAGCGGCAACTCGCGCTGTCTTGCAACCGTACAATGTCGCCATACTGAGCACCACAGTGACGATGCTGTTTTTTCGCGGCGCTTACGATGCCGCTGCTGTTAAATCCCTGTTTGTCGTCTTGCCCGTTGGGCTACTTGCATCGCAAATCGGAATTTATATATTTAAACAGGTTAGCGACAATACGTTCAGGCGATTGCTCATTGGTTTAACACTGCTAATGGGGATAGGGATACTGCTTCAATTGCTGTTCTAATTTAATTTCAACGGGTGTTGTCGTTGGAGAGCGTATTATCGATGATTAAATGACTTCGTCTGCTGGATCGTCAGTTTCTCCATACCTTTTAAGTACAGCGGGTTTAGTACCTTCATAAACCTTTTCAATGTTTTTTGAGATTTTCTCGTTTTCCCGTTCGAATAAACATTCGCCTGTTAGATCTGAAGCGACGATGAAAGGTCCCATCTTGTTGCATTTAATCACCCACATTGCTTGTGCCAGGCCTAATTCTTCATTCCAATGAACGGCTTCTACGCGTTCAATGCCGCGCCCGAGGAGAGCGCCTGTGCCGTACCCCACAGTAGATAAGTAGACAGCACCATTAGGTACAAAGTAGTCTTTGTAATCTTTCGAACTCATGCCGCCTTTACCGATGATGAGTTTCGCCCCGGTTTTTTCCATCCATTCAGGAAGCCATTTGCTAAACCGAAAAGAGGCTGTGGCTGTCACAGCTCCCATATCGAAAGAACCATCGTCATTGATACGTGCAGCGGGTGAACAATGAAAGTTTGCCGCAGATTCTCCGGGTAAGTCCATGGGTATGTTGGCCTTATCTTCCAAGGCACGCATGTAAACGCCTTCGCGCGCGGTATAGATTAAACCGTCGAGGTAGACGACATCACCCAGACGTAATTCGGCGATAGCCTCTGCCGTGGGTGTTGTTGATAAACGTATCTCGCGAGGTCCACTCATGTTAATACCTCCTCGACGTCGTGCACCGATATTTGATCGGCTGACCATTCCACGGTTTCGCGACGTTGATAGGGCGTAAACCAGTTTGGATCTGTACGATATTCAACGCGACCATCGGGAAACAAGCGCGCTACTGCACGGCGCGATGAAAGACAAAATGCGTGTACTGACATAGGCATGCCACCGGTATGGCAGTAACCAACTTCTATATTGCAATCAATAACCATGTGTTTGCCGACAAAGCCCATGGCACCCATACCTATAGAGTTGCCGAGCTCTTTAAATTCGTCTTCCATCTGAGCAATTTGCGGGTCTGGGTTTTTACTACCGACAACCCGTAGTGTGCTGGCGCGTTTTCCTAAACTCATGCAGGTATCTTTGGATCCGCCTAAGCCTATACCGATAATGGCCGGTTGGCAGGCAAGGCCGCGTTTTCCGAATGCCATTAGGCTGTCTAGATAAAATCGTTTTATGCCTTGGATTCCATCGCTGGGAAATAGCATTCTGTAGTCAGTGCCGAACAAACCGCCTTTGTGCACTGTAATTAAGTCAATCCAATCACCGTCGGGTTCGTAGCCGTATTCGATTTCAGGTGCACCGATACCTACGTTGTTGTTGTGGTCGGTACGCCACAAGGGGTGTACTCTGTTTGGCCTTAGCGGCACTCCATGAGTGGCATTAGCAGTCGCGCGTCGCAAGGCGGCCTCTAACGCGACCATTCCACCTTCTACACTTGCATTGTTCCCCAGTTTCACAAACCAGCGCGGTACACCCGTATCTCCACACATGGCACATCGATCTTCCTTAGCCACCTCGTAGTTATCCAGCATGGCTTTAAGAACAAATGTGGAAAGCTCACCATCTTCCGTCTTTGAAGCCTGCTTCAAAGCATTATGATAATCTTTGGGGATCTCAATGGCCGCCTTGTCCATCAGGGACTCGGCCGTTTTTTGCAGGTGTTCTATTGTGATCATGGTGCCGCTACCAAGGTGTCGGGTGCATCGTCCGGCAGGATGGTTTCACCGGGTCGTACAATTGTGAATTGAACAGGCTCGCGGCTGACGTTGACTTGATCACCATCGAGTTTTGCCACTGTAAAATCACTGTCTTCCATTTTTCCAGAGTCTGGAAAGTCACTACGAAAATGGGCACCGCGAGAATTCTCGCGAGCAATGCCGGCCTTGGTGATCACTTGTGAGATATCGCATAGCGAGCGTAGGTTTAGCCAGTCGTGCCACGTTAAGTTGAAGGCAAGATTATCATCGGCCACGCCGACATCCATAAGTGACTCAGAGACGTCAGCTATACCGGCAAGGCCACGATGCATGCCGTGTTCGGTTCGTAAAACACCTACCTCATCCCACATGACATCTTGAAGTTGGCGTCGTAGCGGTAAAACGAGCTGAGGTGTGCGCCCCAAAGGGTGTATGGCGCGTTCGAATTCTGCGGCCAGCACATTCTCAT
>JBGCGD010000056.1:0-23580 GCA_045110515.1 Granulosicoccus sp.
CATGGAACATTGGCACAACGGCCAAAATTGTATCATTGGACCCGCCGCCGATAACATCTTGGAAGCTTCCCGCCATCGCGTGCAGGATTGTTGAGCGGTGCGAATATAATACGCCTTTCGGGTCGCCTGTCGTGCCGGATGTATAGCAAAGCGTACAGGCGGTGTTTTCGTCAAAGCGCTCCCACATAATCTCGTCAGACGCATCCGCAATAAAGCTCTCATAATCCTCAGTCGGGACTTTCATCTCCGGCATTCCGACTGCGTCCGTCAGGCAAATAAATTTGTCGACGGTTGGACACATCGCGCCCACACCATTGATAATCGGTGCAAAAGTTGTGTCGAACATGACAAATTTATCTTCGGCATGATTGACCATCCAGGCGATTTGCTCAGGCTTCAGTCGTGGATTGATCGTGTGGACAACAGCGCCGATAGAGCTCACCGCATAATAAATTTCAATATGACGATAATTGTTCCAAGCGATTGTCGCGACGCGGTCACCTGTTTGAACACCCGCATTGAGAAGGGCGTTTGCCAGCTTGCGCACCCGAACGGCGCAATCAGACCACGTGTAGCTATGCTCTGTCAGGTCGGTATTGAGGGTGTAGATTTCGCGGTCCTTATGAACCGTCGCGGCGTGCTCGATCAGATCACTGATCATGAGCTCGTGTTTCATCATGAGGCCTAACATGGCATCTCCCCGGGTCGTTGTTTTAACTTGTTGCGATACGTATTTTCATTATTCCAAGACAGCGTCAACACAGGACCTAAGATGAACCGACTTCCGACATATATTGATGTGCGAGATGCCGTCGAAAGATTGGACGGGCATGCTATAAAAACGCCGCTTTTACGTTCCGATGCGATAGATGCCCGGGTTGGCAAGTCAGTTTGGTTCAAAGCTGAATGCTTGCAAAAGAAAAATGCATTCAAATATCGGGGCGCATTTAATCGATTGTCGGCCATGAGTGCAGAAGAACGCGCACGCGGCGTTGTTGCGTTCTCGTCCGGAAATCATGCGCAGGGCGTCTCTTGTGCCGCCAAAGAACTCGGTATGGATGCAATCATTGTTATGCCCACCGATGCACCAAAGGTGAAAGTCGACGGCGTGCTGGCCGACGGCGCAACCATCGTTAGTTATGATCGGCACACCGAGAGCCGCGAAGATATCGCTGCAGATATAGCGGCGCGGGACGGACGGACCCTCGTGCCAAGTTATGACGATGTGTATATTATTGCCGGGCAGGGCACGATTGGTGTCGAACTCGCCCAGGCTGCGCCTCAATTTGACGCGATGATTACCTGTCTTGGCGGGGGCGGCATGTGCGCAGGCATATCCCTCGCACTGGGTGAGCTGTCTCCGCACACTAAAATATACGGCGCAGAACCGACGGATTATAATGACCATCAACAAAGCCTACGGGCAGGCCGGCGCATACGCATTGAGACAACGGCGCCGACGCTCTGTGATGCCATCATGACGCCGCAACCCGGTGCGTTGACATGGGCGATTAATTCAAAATCCCTCAGCGATGTATTTACCGTCAGCGACGAAGAATGCCTCGGCGCGATAAAGGTTGCTCATGAAGAGCTGGGCGTAACGTTAGAACCCGGTGGTGCGGCCGCAATCGCGGCTGTTTTAGGGAGCAATCTTCCCGACAACATCGAAACCGTCGCTGTCATTCTGTCCGGCGGTAATGTCGATGCTGAAGTTTTGAACCGGGCGCTCAATGACCACTAAATCTAAGCCAGAACTCGGCGTTTGCTATTACCCGGAACATTGGCCAGAAGAGCGCTGGGCAGTCGACGCAAAACAAATGCGTGACATGGGCCTGCAGGTTATTCGCATTGGTGAATTCGCGTGGAGTAAATTAGAAAATCATGAAGGGCAATTGAGTTTTGACTGGTTGGAGCGTGCAGTTGATACGCTTCATAACGAAGGCTTATCGATCGTGCTGGGAACCCCGACAGCCACGCCGCCTCGCTGGATGCTGGACAAACATCCTGACATGCTAGCGGTAGATGTAAACGGACGCATACGCGACTTCGGATCACGCCGGCATTACTGCTTTTCTTATCAACCTTATGTAGAAGAATGTAAGCGCATCGTTACGCTGCTTGCGCAAAAGTTTGGAAACCACCCGGCTGTTATTGCCTGGCAAACTGACAATGAGTATGGATGCCATGAGACAAGCATCAGCTATTCGAAGCATGCGTTAACCGCTTTTCAGCGCTGGTGCAGTGAACACTACGACTCCATACATCAGCTAAACGCAGCATGGGGCAATGTGTTCTGGAGTATGGAATACGACAGCTACGATCAAATCGGCTTGCCCACTGGCACAGTCACCGAGAGCAACCCTTCGCATCAACTGGCGTATTGGCGATTCTCCAGCGACCAGATTCGCAGCTTCAACAAAGCGCAAGTTGACGTACTAAGAGAGCACTCTCCAGGCAAAGATGTTCTGCATAATTTTATGGGCAATTTTGTAGAGTTTGATCATCACCTCGTGTCAAAAGATCTGGATATTGCAACATGGGACAATTATCCGCTGGGCTTTTTGACACGCGACAATACCGATCCATTGGATCAGGAGCGCTTCTCCCGAACCGGTCACCCGGACGGGTCATCATTTCATCATGATTTATACAGGGGCTGCTGTAACGGTCGTTGGTGGGTTATGGAACAACAACCGGGGCCGGTCAACTGGGCACCGTACAACCCCTCACCCGTGGATGGTATGGTTCGCCTATGGGGCTGGGAAGCTTTTGCTCACGGTGCAGAAGTCATGAGCTACTTTCGCTGGCGTCAAGCACCATTTGCTCAGGAACAAACACACGCCGGTCTGTTGTTATCAGATGCTACTGAAGATGTCGCGGCACGGGAAGTGGCGCAGCTCAATAGAGAACTTCAAAAACTTCAGACGCATGCCGAAACTCACTCTCTGATTGATGCCGGTAGTCAATGTGCAATAAACGCTGCAGTCTCTCTTAAATCTGATATCGCAATTATCTTTGACTATGCAGGTATCGCTATTCAGGACATTCAACCGCCCGGTGGCCAACACTTTAGCGCTTTAGGATTCTGCCAAAAGGTATACGGAGCGTGTCGTCAATGGGGAGCGAACGTTGATGTTGTCTCACCCGATGCATCATTGCTCGGCTATAAGCTCGTCATCCTTTGTACCAGCACGGAAGACAAACCTGCCCTATTGGATAATTTACTCAACGCACGAAATCAATCAAATACGGTAATCGCTATTTTCCCTGGAACCGCTAGCCGTAACTCAAACTACAGAATCCCTGATTCACTGCCGCCCGGTGGTTTACAAGAACTCATCGCATTGCGCGTAATACGCAGTGAATCCTTGCCCCCACATGAATCATTAACTGCCCAAACGGATGACAATCAGACATTTGCGTGTGGACAATGGCGCGAGTGCATACAAAGTGATTTAAAGCCCGCTGCGGTTTTTGAGGATAACTGGGGCTTTCACTATGCAGATAAACGAACTCATTACGTTAATGCAATTCCGGAGAATTTAACGCTGTTGAAAATTATCGGGGATTTTCTCCGTGAAGCCGATATCGACGCAGTTGATTTAGGCCCGTATCTAAGAACGCAAAGAATCGGCCCCTGGCGGCTCGCCTTCAATTACGGCAAAGAAACGGTAGATTTAGCCAACAATCTGGGTCCACTTTTCAATTTTGATGAACAAACACCAGTAATCGTGGGTTCACGGACTCTGCACCAAGGCGAAATCGCTGTCTGGGCAGCCGGATAGTGGGATAATGTTATTGTTATGTTATCGATAAATTTGTACTGGTGATTCATACGTCGATAGACGTATCACCTCGATCCACACAGGATCACGGGTAACGGCGATGCCCGTAAAATTGATTGCCAAACTAAAGTAAGCCATATTTTGGAGATTATGATTCGTATGTTCAATACACTTAAAAAATCCGCTGCAGCACTGGCAATCGCCAGTCTGATCAGCGCACCGGCCATTGCCGGTGACTTGGTCATCAATTTTGATGATCCAAACCCAGCACCTAAAGAAGGTTTTGAAACTGCAGTTGAGAAGTTCAAAGCTGCAAACCCTGACATCAACGTCATTGTGAACATCACTGATCGTGAAGCTCACAAGACTGCGATCCGTAACTTCCTAAGTGCCGACGCACCTGACGTTACTTCTTGGTACCCGGGCAACCGTATGGCTCCTTTCGTCAACGCAGGTCAGTTTGAAGATGTATCTGATCTTTGGGAATCAGAAGGCTTCAACGAGTCTTTGGCGTCTACAAGCTCTGCAATGACAATCGATGGTAAGCAATGGGGTGTTCCATACACTTACTACCAGTGGGGCATCTACTACCGCAAAGATGTATTCGAAGCCCAAGGTATCGACGTACCTGCAAACTGGGAGGAGCTACTGGCTGCATCTGCAAAATTGAAAGAAGCAGGCGTAACTCCTTTCACTATCGGTACTAAGTACCTCTGGACTGCAGCAGGTGTTTTCGACTACCTGAACCTGCGTACAAACGGCTACGATGTTCACAACGATCTGACTGCTGGAAAAATCAAATACACTGATCCGCGCATCGTTGATGTGTTCGAAAAGTGGAAGCAACTGGTTGAGCCAGGCTACTTCGTAGAAAACCACGCAACAATGAGCTGGCAGGAAGCGCTAGCACCTTTCGTTGCAGGCGAAGCGGCTATGTACGTTATGGGTAACTTCAGTGTTGCAGCCATGCGTGACGCTGGTCTTACTGACGATCAAATCGACTACTTCCCATTTCCAGAAATCACTCCGGGAGTTCCTCGAGCTGAAGAAGCGCCTGCTGATGCTTTCTTCATTCCTTCAAACGCGAAGAACAAAGAAGATGCACGTAAGTTCTTAGCATTCATCGCACAGCCTGACGTTCAGACTGAGTGGAACGCGACTATCGGTCAGCTTCCTATCAACAAGAACGCCTCTGTTGGCGACGACAAGTTCTTGCAGAAAGGTTTTGAAACTGTGAGCACGGCTAGCGGCCTGGCTCAGTTCTTCGACCGTGATGCTCCAGCTGAAATGGCTAAAGCAGGCATGGAAGGCTTCCAGGAATTCATGGTTAAGCCTGACCGTTTAGACGCAATCCTTAAGCGTTTGGACAAAGTTCAAGAACGTGTTTACAAGTAATACTTAAGTATCCGTAGTAACGCGGCGGTTGGTTAAGGAATTCCATTACCAGCTGCCGCGGTTTGTAATCAACACTGGGGAGAACGAATTATGTCTAGCACCGATAGTGCAGAACTTGCTTTAAACAATTCAAGCGGCCAACCCAGTGGTCAACGAAGCTGGCTTCATCGAAACAGAATCAAGCTAGCTCCCTGGTTATTCCTTCTGCCAGGTCTTATCTTTTTCTTTATTTACGTTATAGCCCCCATCTTCCAGTCTATCTGGATCTCCTTTTACGAATGGGATGGACTAAGCGATAAAGAATGGGTCGGCTTCGCCAACTACGTTGAATTGATGGACGATGACCGATTCTTTACTTCACTGGTCAACAACGTCTGGTGGCTGCTTCTGTATATGCTGGCAGTTCCCGCAGGCTTAGGTATCGCGTTATTCCTAAACCAAACAGTCACCGGCATACGTCTTTATAAGTCCCTCTTCTTTTTCCCTTTTGTTATCAGTCAAGTGGTTGTGGGCCTGATTTTCAGTTGGTTCTATAACCCTGACTTCGGCATTGTCGGAATCGTCTGGGAATTCTTTGGAGCAACACCACCCGCTATTCTCGCCGACGAAGATCTCGTCACTTTCGGCATTATCTTCGCCGGGCTTTGGCCACAGATTGCCTATTGCATGATTTTGTATCTTACTGGGCTAAACAACGTGTCACCTGACCAAGTAGAAGCAGGACGATTAGACAATGCCAAGGGGTGGAAAATGCTCTGGTACGTTATCTTGCCTCAGTTAAAGCCTGCAACTTTTATCGCTATTGTTGTTACCGTCATAGGCGCATTGCGATCATTCGACTTAATCGCGATCATGACGCAAGGTGGACCTTACGGTTCTTCAAACGTGCTGGCGTACTACATGTACGAAACTGCCCTGTCCGAATACGGATTCAGGATGGGTTATGGCTCCGCAATAGCCACGGTGCTATTTCTGATTATGCTTGTCTATATCAGTTTCTTCTTGTGGCGCATGTACCAAGACGAGAGAGGATAAGAGTATGTTTCCCAAACCGATAGAAAAATCCTCAGCCGGTGTACGCAAGGGTTATCAAATTCTTCTGCCTATTGCGTTGTTCATATGGTTATTGCCATTACTTGCAATATTTTTAACGTCAATCAGACCCGCTATAGACATCAACTCTGGAAATGTTTTCGGCGTTCCATCTGACTTTCTGCTTATTGAAAACTACAAGGCCGTATTCGTTCAGTCAAAGGCGGGCGTGTATCTATGGAACTCCGTCAGAATAACCATACCAACGGTCATTTTTGCTGTCGGCTTATCCTGCCTTACGGGCTATGCGTTGTCGGTATATCGATTCAAGTGGGCCGTTCCGTTATTTTTCGTATTCGTTGCTGGTAATTTTGTGCCCTTCCAGATTCTTATGGTTCCTGTAAGGGACTTATCGGTTAATACGGGGCTATACAACACGGTCACCGGCTTAGTTTTATTTCACTCCGCTTTTCAGTTGGGTTTTTGTACGCTCTTCATGCGTAATTTCATCAAAGCCCTGCCCTATGAACTCATAGAATCTGCGCGAATAGATGGCGTCGGTGAATTTAAAATTTTCTGGTATCTCGTTTTACCGTTGGTTAAGCCTGCGATCGCGGCGCTATCGGTTCTCATATTTACCTTCATCTGGAATGACTTTTTCTGGGCCACGGTGCTTATTCAAGGGGACCATGCCCTGCCAATTACCGCCGGCGTCCGAGCGTTGAATGGTCAATTTGTCAGCCAATGGCAATTGGTATCGGCCGCTTCATTACTGGCTGCGGTGCCACCTGTGGTTATGTTTTTCGCCATGCAAAAACACTTTATCGCTGGTCTTACATTGGGAGCAACGAAAGGCTAAGCTGTTATAAAATTGGCTTCCGTTGCAGAAAAGGGCCCTACGGGGCCCTTTTCTTTGTCATCAAACTCGTTCTTTCACACACGCTTTCTATGAATACAGCAAACAATTCAACCTTGAACGTTGGAGTTTTCGGTTTAGGCTCAATGGGTTTCGGCATGGCAAAGTCGGCTGTGGCGGCAGGTTTTACGGTCTACGGATTTGATCCTAATCAGGACGCGGTACAACGGTTCGTAGATTTGGAAGGCAAGCATGCTTCTCTGGATGACATAGCTGCAGAGTTAGATGTCGTAGTCGTTGTAGTCGTCAATGCCGCACAAACAGAATCTGTACTCGCGGGCAACAATGGCATAGTGGATCGCATGAAGCCGGGTTCAACGATTGTGGCCTGTGCAACCGTTCCACCGGAATTCGCCAAGCAGATGGAAGCACTATGCGACGCACGGGGCATTCATTACCTTGACGCTCCCATATCCGGAGGCTCAGTGAAAGCGGCATCAGGCCAACTCACCATTATGGCGAGCGGCACGCCACAGGCATTCAACTGCGCTAGACCTGTACTGGATGCCCTAGCTGAGAAGGTATTCGAGCTGGGCAATGCGGCGGGCCCCGGCTCCGCGATGAAAGTGGTCAATCAGTTGCTGGCCGGCGTGCATATAGCCGCAGCGGCCGAAGCTCTTACATTCGGCATCAGCCAAGGTATAGAGGCATCCGATTGCGTCGATGTGATATCACAATGTGCTGGTACATCATGGATGTTCGAGAATCGAGGTCCTCACATTGCACAAGGCGACTACACCCCTCATTCATCTGTAGAGATATTTGTTAAAGACCTTGGAATAGTGAGTGACATCGCCAGACAAAGCCGATTTGCAGCCCCTATTGCGGCGACTGCATTGCAACAGTTTATAGCTGCCTCCGGCATGGGTCTGGGCGGTGAAGACGACTCGGCAGTAGCCAAGGTATATGCGGCTCAAGCGAATCTGACGCTACCCGAAGGAGATGACAAATGAAGATAGGGGTAATCGGTGACGACTTCACTGGCTCTTCCGATATTGCGTTAACGCTTGCACAAGGCGGTATGAATACTGTCCAGTACGTACGCACCCCGTCCGTGCCCGCAGCGACCGACGTTGAAGCCGGCATCATTTCACTTAAGTCACGCTCCTGCGCTGTCGAAGTCGCCGTGAAAGACTCACTAGAGGCATTAAGCTGGTTGTTGGAACAAGGCTGTGAACAGATTATTTTTAAATATTGCTCAACGTTCGATTCAACCCCGGAAGGCAACATCGGGCCTGTAATAGACGCCTTAGTGGGCGCGCTGGACACTAAAGATGCTGTGCTCGTTTGTCCAGCCTTTCCGGCCACTGGCCGCACCATCTATCAGGGTCATTTATTTGTATTCGACACTCTGCTCTCGGAGAGCGGCATGCAAAACCACCCTATTACTCCGATGACCGATTCCGATCTGCGCCGTTGGCTGGGGTATCAAACCTCAGTACCCGTCGGGCATTTACCCTTAAACGAACTCAGAGATGGCAAAGCGTCTGAGCAATTGACGAAGGAAGTTTCGGCCGGACGCCAATACATCGTAGCTGATGCAGTAGCCGACAGCGACTTAATAAAACTAGCCGAAGCAACACAAGGTTGCAAACTTCTCACTGGCGGCTCAGGCATAGCGATAGGTCTTCCGAATCTTTACGGTAAAACAAGTTCCGATCAAGCACACTGGCGTGGAGAGACCGGCCCAACGCTTGCGTTATCCGGATCCTGTTCCTCCACTACCCTCTTTCAAGTGCAGCATCATGTACAACAAGGTGGCGCGCATCAGGCTATCGATATCGCAGCGCTTTTAAGCGGACAGGTGACCCCAAGCGATGTCGTAGAGTGGGCTAAAGCACAGAGTACACTACCCTTAGTGTCTACATCAGACACGCCAGACAATGTTAAAGCACTGCAGCAAAGCCACGGAGCGGAACACGTCGCCAACACCATTGAACATTTTTTCGGTCAGGTAGCTGTACTGGCGCTGGAAAATAATTTTAAATCGCTTATCTGCGCGGGTGGGGAAACGTCCGGGGCTATCGTTCAGGCACTTAATCTGGAAGCGCTTGAAATCGGACCTATGATAGACCCTGGTGTTCCTGCATTAAGAATCAGCGGTAAACCCGTAACCATTGCGTTGAAATCAGGAAATTTTGGCGCTTTGGATTTCTTTGAAAAGGCCAACAAAGTACTAAGCGCTTAAGCCCGCGAACGAGTTAGTACCAGTACAGCGGTTAAAATTAAGGCTGCACCTATCCAAGCGATGATGCTTAATCTTTCGCCCAGCATGACATAGCCTGCCGCCGCGGCAAATAATGTTTCTGTCGAGAGCAGTATGGACGCTCTCGGTGCTGCGACATGTTTGAGCGCCATTGCCATTAAAGCGAACGTAAACGCAGTTGATAGAAGACCCACATACAGGACAGGAACAGCCGCTTGCTTAATCGATTCCCACTCCACAGTTTCAAACAGTAATGCCGAGAGTAGTCCAAGAACACCCACAACGAAAAACTGTATGCAGGTATAGGTTAGCGGCTGCTGGTGTTTAGCAGACTCACCGGTAGTAATAAGCAAAAGAGCCCAGAATATCGAAGAACAGGCGACCAGAATATCCCCATTCGATAAACCGTCAAGTGTTCCTCCACTCAATCCCCAGACACCAAAGAAAGCCAAGACAACCGCAAACCAAGTTACCTTATCCGGCGCACGCTTTTTAATTATCCAATATAGGAATGGCGTGATAACCACATAGATTGCCGTTAAAAATCCGGTATTCGTCACTGTTGCTGTGACCAGTCCAATCTGTTGAATAGAACCTGCAATAAAAAAAAGCAAACCACCCAACATGGCAATAGGCACTAGCGATGTCACGGGAGATGAGGTGTTTTTTCGTTCATAAAACGCTAAGGGCAACAAGGCCACTGACGCCAGCATTCCTCTTAACCCAATAAACAGCAATGGACCAATATCATCCATCGCAGTTTTTTGAAAGTAAAACGCTACACCCCAAATAAGAGCAGCGGCAAGCACTAACACATCAGCGCGATGACTTTGTTGGGGTGTAGTCACGGTGGCTCAGATACCCAGATACTGCTGTACAACCGTGTCAGACAACTCTTCCGTCGCACCCGACCATACAGATGTACCTCTTTCTAAGATAACCACCTTATCCGCAACTTGTTTAAGTTCGCTTAGCGACTTATCCACAACAAGCAGCGATAAATTCGAATTATTTTTTAAGGAATGTAAAGCGGACCAAATCTCTTGTCTGACCAATGGCGCAAGGCCTTCTGTCGCTTCGTCCAATATAAGTAGTCTGGGGTTAGTCATCAATGCACGCCCTATCGCCAACATCTGTTGCTCTCCACCCGACAAAGTGTTTGCCATTTGACTACGGCGTTCGTGCAATCGTGGAAATAATGTTGATACCGACAATAAATCCCAACTGCCGGGTCGTGCGGCCGCAATGAGATTTTCTTCTACGGTCAAATTGGGAAAACATCGACGCCCCTCGGGTACAAGCCCCACTCCCAGACGTGCCACTTTAAAGGAAGGCAAAGGGTTAATACTTTCCGTTGCAATGTGAATTTGCCCACTACCAACAGGTAACATCTTACAGATCGTCTTTATGGTCGTTGATTTCCCCATGCCATTTCGACCCATCAGTGCCAGGACTTCTCCCTCTTCAAGCGAGAAAGACACATCGAATAAGGCTTGCGTATTACCGTACCAACTCGCTACATGCTTAAGGGATAGTAAACTCATCACTCACCGCCTAGGTAGGCTTCGCGGACGGCATCATTGGATCGAACCTCGTCAACGGTTCCCGTGATAAGTATCTCTCCGTAAACAAGCACACTAATTCGATCGGCCAATGCAAACACCGCATCCATATCGTGTTCGACTAACAGTATGGGGGCCTCTTCCCTCAAGCCATCTAAAAACTGCGTCAACTGCTGAGAACCCTCCGTACCGAGTCCGGCCATCGGTTCGTCCATCACGAAAACTTTGGGGTTGAGCGTTAATGCAATGGCTATTTCCAATTGTCGTCGTTGGCCGTGCGATAACTCTGAGGTGCGCGAGAGTGCGTGGTCGATAAGACCGACCCGATCCAACGCATGTTCAGCCATGGCGCGCATCGTCGGCTCTGAGACTGCTGCACTAAATAACTTAAACGATTGTCTCGTCTTCCCCATTGCACCCAACAATGTATTTTGTAGAACGGAGTCTTCCATGGCCAGAGCTGACACTTGGAAAGTACGGGCCAAACCACGTCTGGCACGACTGACAGTGGATAGCTTTGTCACGTCTTCGCCGCATAGATGGACGCTACCTGAGTCGGGGATCAAACCGCCTGCAATTTGCTGAATGAGCGTAGATTTACCTGCACCGTTAGGACCGATAAGCGCGTGTATCTCACCGCTACGCAAGTCTAGATTTATTTTATGTGCAGCACGAACGGCACCAAATGACTTACAGATATCTCGAGTCTCGAGCAGCGGCTTATTCATGCACACGCTCACGGCCTAGCAGCAATCCGATTAAACCACCTCGCGCAAACAACACGACTAACAGCAGTAGCGCCCCTAAATAGATATGCCAGTAGTCACTTAGCCCGCCTAAAAAATGCTCCAGCGCGATAAATACAACGGCCCCTAAGATGGGCCCACTGCGCCTGGCAACACCGCCCAATATGACGAACACCATGATCTCGCCACTGGTCTGCCAGCTAAACATACTAGGGCTTATAAACCGATTTAAATCGGCAAAGAGCGCTCCTGCTATGCCCGTAATCATTCCGGAAATAACAAAGGCGGTTAATCTTAGGTGGTATGGATTGATTCCGACTGTCTCCACCCGCTGAGTAGACTGACGTGAGGCATTTAAGGCCAATCCAAAGGGAGATCGTATAAGCATTGCAGTGAAAATCCAAACCACAAGCAACCAAACAAAGACGATAAGAAAGAACTGGATGGGGTCTAAGGTATTGAGTCCGGGAAAATCGTTACGCAAGTAAATGGATAGACCATCGTCACCGCCGTAGGCAGACCAACTCACCGCAAAGTAATAAAACATTTGCCCGAACGCCAGCGTGATCATAATGAAGTAAACACCGCTGGTTCTTAAACTCAAAGCACCAATCAATAGCGCCGCAATACCCGACGCAAGCAGCGCAACTACCCAAATGACAGGCATTGATTTCGTACCTTCAATTAAGATTGGCCATTCGCTCAATGGCATATACGTTTGGGCATGGCTGGCTAAAATACCCATGGCATAGCCACCCAAACCAAAAAAAGTGGCATGCCCAAGGCTGACAAGCCCCCCCTGCCCTAAAACCAGATTTAAGCCAATACCCGCTATGGCAAAAATAGCAGCTCGCGTTGCTAGCGTAATAATGAAAGGTTCTTCAGCAATGTGCGCCCAGATTGGCACCGCGGCCAGACACAGGATAAGCACACAATCAAATATCGACTCACGGCTCATCCTTTGGCACCGAACAAGCCCGTTGGCTTAACAATGAGTACAACAGCCATCAGTATGTAAATGGACATAGACGCCAACGATGAACCTGCCGATGCTGCAGCCGACGCATCCATAAATAACTCGAACAAAGGCGGTAAAAATAAGCCACCCAAGGTGTCGGTCAAGCCCACTAGCAAGGCCCCGACAAACGCACCTTTTACAGATCCGATTCCGCCAATAACGATGACAACGAAAGCCAGTATCAACACCGGCTCTCCCATTCCAACCTGAACCGATTGAATAGCCCCGACCAGGGCCCCGGCAAGGCCTGCGAGAGCTGCACCTAGTGCAAAGACAATGGTATAGAGCTTTGAAATATCAACACCCAAGGCGGCGATCATTTCCCTATCGCTCTCACCAGCGCGCACTTGAACGCCCAGTCGTGTATGGGCAATAAGAAAATACAAACCCAAGGCTATAAGTAACCCGACGGCAATAAGCGTGAGTCGATACAGCGAATACCGAATTCCACCGGGCAACGTGACGGACCCTGAAAGCGCTTCAGGAATGTTTAGATACAAGGGAAATGAACCAAAAACCCATCGTGTCCCTTCAGAGAAAATCAAAATTAGAGCAAATGTCGCCAACACCTGATCAAGATGGTCACGCTGATAGAGACGGCGGATAACCACGACCTCCATTAACGCACCTGCGGCGGCAGAAGCCGCTAATGCGGCTATAAGGCCAAAGGTGAATGATCCACTGACACCCGACACCCAGGCGGCACAAAAAGCCCCCACCATGAACAAGGAACCATGTGCGAGGTTGATCAACCCCATGACGCCAAAAACCAGTGTCAGACCGGCCGCCATGAGGAAAAGCATGACACCAAACTGAAGTCCGTTAAGGATCTGCTCTGCAATAAGAAGGTAAGGCATCCTCGATTTCTTGGAAACTGCTAACGAATTCCAAGCGAAATGGTACCCTTAAATGACGGTGTAGATCGTGATAATTTTTGCCCGCGGTCCCAAGCCGGTTTAAGAGCTGTGTCTATTGGCCACCAGCGGGGTTTGACGAACCCTGTCTGCTAGAGATAATCGACATTGCGTTGCTCAGAGCAACAGACACTTTTTTGTACTCAAGCTCAAGCCGTTGTCTTTCCGTACGCTCTCGCCGAGCCATTTTCTCAGCCATTTTTTGGTGCTTGCGCGCGCCTTGCATGATTTTAATCGCATCACGTGCCAAACCACGATTTCTAGTACTGGCCTCTCGCTCTGACTCTATGACAGCGTGCTGCGCAATAACAAGCTTTTGCAGCTTCCCTTTCTCCTCTTTCAGTGACGTCACCAAAGATGAGATTTGCTGAGTCGTCATGGCGCTCAAATCCGTTGAGCCTGAGAGATCTATCGACTGATTCAGTACCGAATGGGTAGCGCCCCGAGTCAACTCGGTTGTCATAGGCATCATCGATTCATCATCGAATTTGGTATCACCCCCGATATTGTGCGATTGAACAAGCTTTGAAACCTGCCTAAGCTGATCTTCGACCTCGGGGGTTGTATGAACGGATCTATGGTCTTCACCGCCCAAAATTATGGGACGCAAGCTTTCGTCACGTTGCTGGCCTAGAGAAATGGCCTCTGACTCGGCTCGGCCATAGCCTTCCGATGCGAGCGGAACCGGTGTAGAGAAACGATCCTTCGGGGCTTCTCGTGGGGGTGAAAACGCACTCGATACACCTGCTTCAGACGTTTCAGTCGGCAAGTGTATCGCTGACGTTGATCGACGACCTGATGGATGTGCAGAAGAGAGTGGAATCGCCGTGGAGGGTTGACGATACGGTGTGTGATCCGAGTTAAGTGGAATTGCTGTTGAAACGTCTCTGGCAGGGCGCACGGCTTGGTCTACATCGTCTGCGGCAACAGACGCCGCAGCGCCTTGGCGATTATCACCAGCTGAATCAAACCACTGATCTTCATCATCGTCACTAGACCATCGAGAAAACCCGTTCGAAGAAGAGCCATAGTGAAGGGTTACCAACAGGTTAAAGAAAATTGCCGGCACCATAACCAAAGCGGTGATGAGCAAGCCCTGAACTAAGCTACTCATTCCCTGCACTGGCCAAGCCAGTGTTATCACGGTTGATATAAGCAACATGAAAACCGCCAAACGACCTAACCAGATCTTTCGACGCTTGCGGCTTCGGAATTTCGTCGAAATATTTCTGTCACCACCTAACAACGGTAGAAATATCAACATTGCCAAAGCCACCAACGGCAGCAATAGTACTGAAAACATTGTCATGTCAATAGCCGCGTATTCCTTGCGCTTTAAGGGTTATAGCAATTTATCGATCCATGGATTTCGTGAGCAAAGCACACGTGTTCCCGAGATCTGGAGTGGCTATATTATGCGGCGAACGTAGCAAAGCTGCAGAACTTAATAGGTAAATCGTGATGCGAACAGCACAATGGTAACCCTATCGGGACGAGCTATTTCGGGTTACGTTTTTACAAACCAACAGATGAGCGAATTACTCAAATTTTTAGGAGCACTAACCACAAATTCAACCGTCAACTAGCATTACAGTTGCATCAAACGTGATGACAAACCTATAACTCGCCAGCCTCTTCCAGCACTTCTCGAGCAACTCGGAAACACTCCAAGGCCATAGGAACGCCACAGTAAATCCCAACGACATGAACGATGGCCCGTATTTGCTCCTTAGTCACTCCGTTATTTAGTGCACCCCGACAATGGATCTTCCATTCGTGCATCCTACCCAGAGCACCAATCATGCATAAATTCATCATTGACCGGGTCTTCGCATCAATGGCATCATCACCCCAACCAAACCCCCAACACCAAGCGGTCATCGCCTCTTGAAACGGTCGTGTAAATTCATCCGCCGCTGACAAATTATTCTCAACATACTCGGCACCCAAAGTTGCCTTTCGTTGCTCTAAACCTTTCTTAAATAGATCTTCGTCAAATAATTCTGTGCTCACGAATTTAGTTCCTGTCTTTGATTAAGGTTTTAACGACTATCGTTGCTGACAATGTTACCGGCGGTTAATACGCCCTCTCTCATCCATTGCTGAAGCACTTTTATTGAGTGTTCAGATTTAACGCCACAAGAGGGATCCAGCACCAGAGGCCCTGGCTTATAACCCCGGCTCTGCAAGCCTCGTTGTACGGATTCAACCAGGTGTATATCTTCTTCGACAGTCGTTTGTCTGTCCTGCACCGCTAGTGAATGAATAACGTTCTCATCAATACCTTGCATAGAGTACCAGCCCCGCCAAACTATCACATGTTCGTGGTCTATCACCCTCCAGTGATACGTGTTCAGTATATTCCCCGGATATACCTGAAACGAAAACAGCGGCCATAAGAACCATGATGAATATTCACCGGCATGTTCGTTCGAGCTCAAGTCAATGGGGTAGGACATCTTGTCCAAGTTCTGACATTCGGTGGTGTGACGCAAACAGTATCCATGAGGTTGGATATCGTAGGTTTGCGGCTTAACAACTCCCCTTGCAAACGTAGGGTGATTCAGTTGGCAGTGATAGCACTCAGAGTAATTCTCAACCGATACTTTCCAATTGCATTTTTCAGGTATAGAAATCCATTCCAACGGTTTGAGAGATTCTATGTGCGGAACAAAGCTCGTTAATTCTTTACGGACGTTTGGAAAGCACTCATCCATTGATTTCGCATCCGGGTCAAGATTGACGAATAGAAATCCGCAAAAATTTTCAAGCCTGACATCACTCAGACAGATGCTCTCTTTTTTAAAGCCAGGGACAACCTTTATGTTCGGACCACTGCGTAGCTCTCCTGTTAAAGCATAGGTCCACGCATGATAGGGGCAAACGATCGTGTTCATATTGCCCGCACCTTGTACTAATTGGTGAGCGCGATGTTGGCAAACGTTATAAAACGCTTTTATTTCCATGTTGGACGTACGAACACAAAACAGACTTTCACCCGCAATCTCAAAGGTGAAATAGTCTCCGGAATTTTCAAGCAAAGACGCATGACCGGCGAACTGCCAACTGTGCGCTAATACACCGTTTTTTTCGCGCTCAAAGAACTCCGGGTCGACGTAATACTTTGCATCTAAGGATCTAATAGCCTCAGCTTGAGTGTCCATTTAGCAATCCTCTTCATAAATGCCAAGTTGATGCCGCCTATCATGAAACTCTTCTACACGACTGACCACATTGGGTGTCGCAACCGCGATAACAAACGACAATAAGGTTTCGAGTAACGCAATCGTTGAGACTGATGAGGGAAAAAACTGCGGAGTATCTGCTGAGACTACAAAACCATGATCGGCCTCAACGATGATTGGAGAAGCCGCGCTATCTGAAATTCCTATGACCTTAACGCCCTGCTCTTTTGCCACCCTGACAGCTTCTACCACCTCTGAACGATAAGGCTTGCATGTTATGGCTATAAGCACATCACGTTTATCAGCCCAAGCCAGATCATCAATGGGTGTACTGCCCGATCGGGGTATTGCGTGGAAGTGCTTCATACCTGTACTGGCAAGGTAAGTGAAATTCTGAGCATTAGAGCTATTGACACCAACACCCAGTGTGAGCGTTTGTCGCGATTTCCAAATGGTTTTTGCAGCCATCATCAACTGCCTTTCATCAATACCGGCGAAGGTCTCTTCTATATTGGTAATCGCTGCGCTCACCATATTTCGGTACAGCCCACCCAGCTTCCCACTGCGACCAATAGACTGAAGCCATCGGGCTCGGTCCGGGAAGTTGACAACACCCTTTCGGATCTCTTCACGAAAAGGTGATCTGAATCCCTCATACCCGTCGAAACCGATTGACCTTGCGAGCCTTACAAACGTGTTGGGTTTGACATCTGCAGCGTCAGCAATTTCGCGAATGGATGATACGCCCACGTCGTTCGGATTTTCCAGAACATAAGAGGCGGCTTTACGAAGCTCGGGGGTCAACTGAGGCAGCTCCTCAGAGAGCGACGACAAGACCTGAGTTGAATCAGCGCCACCTGGCATTGGTACAGATATACTATTCATAGTTGACTAGGGTACATTTGTTTCATTAGTATGACAACACATTGAACATCACTGTTCGACAAGCTCGTCTACGGCGTCTGAATAACTCAGCCCTTGGGGTAAGTTAAAAATAATTCTATGTCATCAATTCAATCTACAAACCGTTTGCCGGCTCATGCGCAAGTCGTCATTGTCGGTGGGGGCATTATGGGGTGCAGCCTCGCCTACCACTTGGCTCATGAAGGACAATGCGATGTCGTTCTGCTAGAAAAAGCCGAACTCACATCAGGATCGACATGGCACGCCGCAGGGCAGATAACTCACTCCACATCCAGCTTCGGTTTAGGGAAATGTGTGGATTACAACATAGGACTCTATTCAGGTGCTCTTGAAAAAGAAACCGGGCAAAACGTCACCTGGCATGGCTGCGGATCGTTTCGTTTAGCCTATGAGCCTGATGAAATGGACTGGTTGCGTCATACGCTCAGTGTTGGGCGCTCCTTAGGCTTCAATATCGAACTCGTTGATCCGGCTTTCGTTGCAAAACACCACCCCTTTTATAACCTCGAAGGTGTACTCGGAGCCCTTTACACACCCGATGATGGACATGTAGATCCATCAGGAATCACTCAAGCGCTTGCGACAGGTGCCAGACAACTCGGTGTAAAAATAATCCGCCGATGCCAGGCCGCCAATATCGAGCAACAGGCAAACGGCGAATGGAAGGTGTCGACGGAGCTCGGCGATATCACTTGCGAACATGTTGTTAACGCCGGTGGTACCTATGCCAGGCAAATGGGTGAATGGTCAGGTATTCAAATTCCCACGACATCAATGACGCATCATTACTTTGTCACAGATACCGTTCCGCAATTTGAAAATCTGGACAAAGAACTGCCTGTAATCAGAGACGACAGACGTGTTTCAGGCTACATACGCATGGAACAGAAATCCGGTCTAATCGGCATTTACGAAAAAGAAAATTCAAACTCTGTCTGGGAAGACCATTGCCCTTGGGCGGCAGAAAACGAGCTGTTCGATGCTGACTATGATCGGGTGATGCCATGGCTTGAAAACGCCATGAATCGCATGCCTATCTTTGAGGATCTAGGCATTAAACGCGTCGTACACGGCGCAATCTCCCACCCACCAGACGGCAATCCGCTAATAGGGCCTGTACCGGGTGTGAAAAACTATTGGTGCTGCTGCGGCACACAAATTGGGATCGGATGGGGCCCCGGACTTACCCGCGAATTGGCGCGCTGGATGGTGCACGGTGCGGCAGACATCTCCATGAGAGACTACGACCCCAGACGTTTCGGTTCCTATGCCGATAAAAAATGGCAAGTTACCAAAGCCCATGAGGACTACTGCCTTCGCCACGAAATTCCCTACCCACATTTCAATCGACTGGCCGGCCGTCCTATTAAGCCATCACCACTGTTTGAGCGGCTCAATACAAAAGGTGCAGTACATGAGGAAGTTTTTGGCCATGAGCGTCCTCGCTGGTTTGCCAGAGATGGCGTAGAGCAAAAAGATCATTACTCATTCCGACGTAATGTTGTTCACGACATGATTGATATCGAGGTTGCAGCGGTTCGTCAAAGTGTCGGCCTAATGGACATATCCGCGTTCACCAAAATAGAAGTCTGCGGGGAACTCTCAGAGCCATTTCTTGAACCGCTAATTGCGAACACACTACCTAAGGACGAGGGGCGTATTATTCTCACGCACTTCTTGACCGATAGCGGGCGAATAGAGTTAGAAGCCACTTGCGTGCGTTTAAGTGAACATCGATATTACTTTGTCTGCGCTGCATTTTTCGAACAACGGCTTCTCGATTTACTACAGGCTCAGTTGCGACACTTCGAAGATCGCAAGGACATTCACATTGTAAATCGTTCATTGGACTGGGCAGCCCTAACCATCAACGGACCCAAATCACGCGAGGTGTTAAGCCAATGTACCTCTGAGTCTCTGGACAACGACGCTTTCCCGTGGATGAGAGCAAAACAAATCGACATCGCAAACCACTCATGCTGGGCTTTTAGAATGTCCTATGCAGGAGAACTGGGATGGGAAATACACGCCCCTAGAGATTCACTGCTACCCATCTACGATGCACTGGATTCTGCAGGCCAAGGTTTTGGTATAGCCGACTACGGTTCGTTTGCCATGAACGTCATGCGCATGGAAAAAATGTTTAAAGGTGCCGGTGAACTCACCAATGAAGTCACATTACCTGAAGCAGATGTTATGCGTTTCGTCAAAATGGATAAAACATTCATCGGCCGGGAAGCCACTGAAGAATCTATAAGCAGCTCCAAACGCTGGATATGCGCCTATTTAGCCATTGAACCTGATGGTGAAGTTGACGGACACGGCGGCGAAGCCATCTTAAAAGACGGCATTGTGGTTGGTTCCACAACATCGGTTGTTTACAGCCCTACCGTAAAGAAGATCCTTGCCTTCTCGTATATTAAAGTTGATGCGGCAAAACCGGGCCAAAAACTCACTGTCATCATCGCAGGCAAACCCCGCAATGCAATCGTTTTATCCGAGCCGGCCTACGATCCAAGCAGCAGCAAACCACGCCAATGAAACATTCAATTCCTACACAGATGAACGCCTTCGTGCTTATGGGGCACGGCGGCTTAGATCAGTTGGTATTTCACGAACAATGGCCGACGCCGGTACCCGGTGACAACGATGTCATTATTAAAGTATCTGCTTGTGGCTTAAACAATACAGACGTTAACACCCGCTCCGGTTGGTATTCAAAAGCTGTTACCGAAGCGACTACCGGCGGACAATACGCTGAAGTAGATGAGTCCGATCCGACCTGGGGCGGAGCACCTATTACCTTCCCAAGAATACAGGGGGCGGATGTTGCAGGAACGGTGGTTGCCGTTGGAGACTCTGCCGACCCAGCGTTAATCGGTAAACGGGTAATCACGGATAACTGGTTGCGCAACTGGAATGATCCTCTCAACAAAGATTCCTCGGGTTACTTCGGATCGGAGAGAGACGGAGGCTTTGCGCAATATACTTGTATCGATAGCCGAAATGTCGGCGTCGTAGACTCCCCACTCTCTGATGCAGAACTTGCAACCTTTTCCTGCTCATACACAACCGCTGAGGGAATGCTCGCAAGAGCCTGTGTCACTGAATCCGATGTTGTCTTAATTAGCGGTGCGTCCGGTGGTGTTGGCTCTGCCCTTATTCAGTTAGCCAAACGTCGCGGTGCAACTGTTGTCGCTATGGCCTTAGAATCCAAACACGCAGCATTAGCACCCCTCGGTGCTGATGTTCTACTGCCAAGAGAACCTGCTGACTTAAAGCAGGCTCTGCAAACATCCATTGGTCGAGACACTGTGACTGTCGCAGCAGATATAGTCGGCGGACCGACATTCACGACAATGATAAACACTCTGTGTCGAGGTGGACGCTACACCTGTTCAGGGGCTATCGCAGGCCCTATTGTAGATTTTGATTTAAGAACATTTTATTTAAATGACCTGACCTTTACCGGTTCAACCGTCGTAGACCCCCAGGTTTTCCACGACCTCATCCGTTATATCGAAGCAGGCGAAATTAAGCCTCTACTGGCGAAGTCGTTCCCGCTTGCAGAATTACACGCAGCACAACAAGCCTTTATCGATAAACAACATGTCGGCAACATCGTAGTCACCATGGAGTAAGGCATGAAAATTACTCGAATCTCTGTTTTCCAAAAAGAATTACCCTTATCCGATCCCTACTGGTTATCGGGTGGTCGGCTCAGGTTCGACGTTCTTGATGCCACGCTTGTCAAAGTAGAGACCGATGCAGGTATTACCGGATGGGGAGAAGGTACGCCCTGGGGTAACACCTATGTACCCGCCCACGGTCCGGGTATTCGAGCCGGTATTGAAACGATGGCATCAGCCGTTTTGGGACTGGACCCGCGGAAACTCGAGCTGGTTGAACGCGCGTTAGATTTATCGTTGCCGGGGCACCTCTATGCAAAACAGCCCATAGACATGGCCTGTTGGGACATACTCGGACAAAGCTGCGGCTTGCCGATAGTAGACCTACTGGGCGGAAAGCGGGAAAACGGTACAGCAGCCGCCTCATCAGTTTCCAGCGGCGCACCGGACTACATGATGGGTATCATTGAGAACTACCGTAAGCTGGGCTACACCGCACACTCAGCGAAAGTTGGCGGTAGCGATACTGACGAAGACATCAAACGTATACGCCATATTGAGTCGCAAAGGTTGGATAACGAGATTGTTCTCTATGACGTAAACCGAGCTTGGACACGCCGTGAAGCTGCCATCGTGATGAACGCAGTCGCCGATCTGGGTGTCACTTTCGAACAACCTGGAGAAACACTAGACGATATTGAAAGGATACGTCAGGTCACGACCTCTCCAATAAGCGTTGATGAATCACTGGTGACGCTTCAAGATGCAGCGCGCATCGCACGCGACGGAATTGCCGATGTATTTGGCATTAAACTTAACCGGGTTGGCGGACTCACCAAAGCTCGCAGAATTCGAGATATCGCGTTGGCACATGGCATTCAAATGTTCATCATGGCCACTGGCGGCTCTGTATTAGCCGATACGGAAGCCGCGCATCTGGCGCAATCTATACCTCAAGAATTTATCCGGGCATGTTGGTCCTGTCAGGATATGCTTGATATCGACATAGCACCGGGCAGCGGACCTCGCTGTGTAAACGGTGTCATTACGATAGACGATACACCCGGATTAGGAGTCACCCCTGATGAGCACATCCTGGGCAATCCGGTCGCTGTATACACGCACTGAAACCCTTTGTCACTCACCTGATCGACACTGAACATGCCACAACAAAACGATTGGATTCAGCGAGCACACCAAGTGCTTCCAGCAGGTGGGCTTGGAAATTTCGACCCTTCCATATTTATCCGTGAAGGTAAGGGCTCGCGAGTTATCGATGAGAACGGTAAAGAGTACATCGACTACCTGATTGGTTCGGGCCCGATGCTTTTAGGCCATGGTCACCCGGAAGTGCTCGATGCAGTTCAGTCACAACTGGGAAAAGGAATGACCTTTTTTGCTAACAATAGCGCCTCTATTGAATTGGCTGAAGAGATCATTAAAGCAGTGCCCTGCGCCGAGCAAGTTCGCTATGTGACATCCGGTGGTGAGGCAGATATGTACGCACTTCGACTAGCCAGAGCGTTTACCGGGAAAAATAAAATACTAAAATTTGAAGGTGGCTATCACGGTATGAGTGCCGAGGCACAAATGAGTTTAGCTCCTCAACGTCTGGCTAACTTTCCACAAGCAGTACCTGACAGCGCAGGAATTCCAGATGGCGTAAAAGAACAAATGCTTATTGCCCCCTTCAACGACATAGAAAGTGTAAGAGCGTTGTTAGATGAATATGGGCATGATGTTGCCGCCATTATCGTAGAACCACTCCAGCGCATTATCCCCCCGGCTCCTGGCTTTCTAAAAGACTTGAGAGACGAGTGTACTGCGCGCTCAATCATTCTTATCTTTGATGAAATAGTCACCGGCTTTAGATTGTCATACGGAGGAGCACAAGAAGAATACAACGTCATACCCGACCTTTGCAGTTTGGGCAAGATCATCGGTGGCGGTTTTCCGTTAGCGGCTGTCGTCGGGCGGAAAGAGATTATGGATCATTTCGATAAAAGCGTAGTCGGACAGGACAAATTCTTAATGCAACTCGGCACGCTTTCAGGTAATCCTGTTGCAGCAGTTGCAGGTCTTAAAACTATGGAAATTCTCCGACGCGGCGAGAACTACCAAACTTTGAGGAACACCGGTGAGCGCATCATGAAGATGATCACAAAGATACTCGATCGAGATGGGCACCCTCATGTCGTTTTAGGTCACCCCACCCTTTTCGACATTGGCTTTACCAACACACCGGTTACCGACTACAGATCCTGGCTA
>JBGCGD010000057.1:0-86406 GCA_045110515.1 Granulosicoccus sp.
CCGCTGCGGAGTCTATCAAATGTGAGGCGGTTCATTCGTGGAATGTTGCCGTACTAACGGAAATGCAACGTAGGTTCATGCACCGGCGTTGAGACTTTTAACTGGGTTATTAGTTCCAAAATACTACTAGAACGATCCACACGAAGCGTTAGTTTGCCTTGAAACTCTCCAAGAAAAATCGCCAACTCTGCAAATGACCCTAAGCTATCGATTTATCGTGACAATGGCGTGCCTCTGGCTGCTGTTGTCTGGCCTGTTCAAAGCTCAATTGCTTATCCTCGGAATTCTGTCCGTTGCGTTGGTTGTTTTTTTAGCTCGCCGTATGAGGCTAATGCAACATCAGGGGCAGTCGTTCTATGCAGGCATTTTCCATAGCCTTATGTATTGGCGCTGGTTGCTCCATCAAATAGTGTTGAGCAACATTGACGTTACTAAAAGAGTTTGGTCTCCAGATTTAAATATCAAGCCAAAGCTTAAAAAGATCAGTGCCACGCCTAATACCGAATTGGGTCGAGTTGTTTATGCAAATTCCATAACGCTGACTCCCGGCACGACAGCGATCAATTTCACCCTTGGCGATGATGTACTTGTCCATGCCCTGCATGAAGACAGCTTGGCGGAATTGGAGGCGGGGGAAATGGCTGCACGGGTGCGTGATGCTGAGCCGTACTATCAAGTTCAAGAGGAGAGTCGTTAGATGTTTATCGCGGCTGCTATTGCGGTACTAATCACGATGGCCCTTACGCTGATGCGCGCGCTTATGGGCCCCACGTTATTTGACCGGCTTCTGGCTGTTAATTCCTTCGGTACGAAAACAGTCATGCTTATTGCCGTTTACGGATTCATGACCGGCCGTCCTGACTTCTTGGATATTGCATTGGTTTATGCTCTCATCAATTTTCTAGGAACAGTTGCTGTCTTGAAATTCTTCGAATACGACGATCCGGCAGCTACCACTTACCAAGAGGATGACTACTAAATGTTGGATGCATTTGTCTGGTTGGTGAGTTGGGCTCTGATTTTGATAGGCTGCGTGTTCGTTGTCTCGGGGGCGGTTGGTGTCATTCGGATGCCTGATTTGTATACGCGTTTACATGCAGCGAGTCTGACGGATACCGGTGGCGCTCTGTTTATTTCGGCAGCCTTGATTATTCAGTCCATATTTGTATTTGGCAGCGCCATGGCGGCGATTAAGGTCACGCTGATTTTGTTCTTTACGCTTTTCACTGCGCCAACAGCATCGCATGCGCTGGCTAAAACTGCATTGCTAAGCGGACTGGTTCCCACCGACGCTAGCGGCAAACCATTACTGGAATCGTCAGAAGAGGCCACACAATTGGCTCGCTCTCGACCGACTGATTACCAAAGCGGGCAAGACAGTGAAGCATTCGCTCAAGAGTCCCAGTTCTTTAATAGTGAATTGAGTGCTGGAAGCCGTAGTTCAGGGGGGCTGAACTAGTGGAAACGTTTATCGTTGCCATCCTCCTGACATTTCTGGTGGTAATTGCCATTGGCATTATCGTTCTGAGGGACTTGCTGGGCGCAGTTATACTGTTAGGAGTCTACAGCCTTGTTGCTGCAGGGGCGTTTGTGGTGATGGACGCTGTGGACGTTGCCTTTACCGAGGCGGCAGTTGGTTCAGGCATATCAACCATATTGTTTCTGGGCGCTTTGTCGTTTACCAGTCATAAGCAAAAGCCAAGAGGTCACGACAGTTTGGCAGCGTTGGTATTTGTCGTAATAACGGGCGGCGTGCTTATCTATGGGACTTTGGACATGCCGTACTACGGTAGTGCTGAATCGCCCACCCAAACACATCCGGAATTGGCAGTTCGGTTTATTGAGGAGTCTGCCTCGGAGGTAGGGCCACCGAACATCGTGACCTCAGTACTGGGTAGCTACCGGGGCTACGATACGCTGGGTGAGACGTTGGTGGTATTCGCAGCGGGTATAGCTGTGCTCAGTATTCTAGGGCTGAAACGAAGAAGACCCGAGGACGAGGTTTTAGAGGATGCTCCCGGCGATACAACTCAAGGCTCATCCGATAATCAACAGGCGTACAAGGAGTAAGGTGTCGGTGAAACTCTACCCAAGACAACGTCACCGTGTATTGCAAGTTGTTACCAAGCTCTTGGTACCGTTTGTTTTGATGGTAGGACTCTATGTCCAGTTCCACGGCGATTACGGACCAGGCGGTGGCTTTCAGGCCGGTGTTATTTTCGGTAGTGCGTTTATTTTGTACGGACTGATATTTGGCCTACAACGAACACGGGAAATACTTGCGCCCAGAGTGCTGCACATCATGATGTCTATGGGGGTGTTGCTATACGCCGGTACAGGGGCCGTGACTATGCTCCTAGGGGGCAACTTACTTGACTATGATGCTCTGGCGCATGACCCATTACATGGACAGCACTGGGGACTTTTTGCCATCGAGCTGGGTGTGGGGGTAACAGTGAGTGCTGTGATGATCAGTCTTTTCTACAATTTTGCCAGCAAACGATGACTCAACTGATAGGTTTGTACAGTTATTGGGTCGTGATCGTGTTGATGATGGCTGGTTTGTACATCATGATCGCGCGATACAACCTGGTCAAGAAAGTGATTGGCTTAGGGTTGTTCCAGACCTCTATTTTTTACCTGTATATCACCATGGGTAAAGTGGACGGGGGAACAGCACCCATCCTTGTCAAAGGTAAAGATCTTGTTTACTCAAATCCGTTGCCACATGTCCTTATCCTCACTGCGATTGTGGTGGGTGTCGCCACCAGTGCTGTGGCGTTAGCGCTTATTGTTCGCATTCATGAAACCTATGGTTCCATCGAAGAAGACGAGATTAGAGATATTGAAGCTATGGAGCCTGATGCTTGATGACTGAGCAACTTCCAGCGCTGCAGATTCTCATCACCATGCTGGCAGCACCAATGTGTGTGCTTGTCCGGCATGCGAAAGTCAGTTGGGCCATCGCCTTCGGCGCAAACATCTTTGCATTCTGGGTGGCATGGCAACTATTGCTGCAGGTTCAGGACAACGGCGCGATACGCTATGCCTTGGGAGGTTGGGCTGCACCTACCGGTATCGAGTACTACATAGACACTGTTAATGCGGCCATTGTTATGCTCGTGTCTGGAATTAGTTCTGTCGTATTGCTCTACGCATACAGCAGCGTAGCTAAGGCAATCCCAAGGGCAAAGCACTACCTCTTTTATGCAGCATGGCTGCTTTGTGTCACAGGTCTAATGGGAATAGTGATTACTGGTGATGCGTTTAATGTTTTCGTGTTTTTGGAAGTGTCATCGCTTGCCACTTACATGCTCATATCGTTTGGGGATGACCGACGAGCGTTGACGGCCAGTTTTCGCTACTTGATTTTAGGCAGTGTTGGGGCCTCTTTTATTCTTATCGGTATCGGATTTTTGTACGCCGCCACCGGGACGCTTAACATGATCGACTTGGCCGAGCGCATCCCGGACAGTCAATCGCAAAGAGCGGTATTGGTTGCGTTTAGTTTTATCACCCTGGGTGTGCTCATAAAAGCGGCAGTGTTCCCTTTGCACGCATGGCTACCTAATGCATATACGTATGCTCCCGTGGCGGTTACTGCGTTCTTGGCCGGAACGGCGACGAAAGTCTCGTTGTACGTGCTGTTGCGATTTTTCTTCAGTATTTTTGGAGAAGACTACAGTTTTGGTCAGTTGTTCCTTAACGCTATATTATTGCCAGCAGCCATCGGTGGCTTCGTATTAATGTCATTGGTAGCCGTATTTCAAACTGATTTACGCCGTATGCTGGCTTATTCAAGTGTTGCTCAGATTGGATACATCGTGGCCGGTTTCTCCATGGCCAGTCAGGCCGGTTTGGCTGCGGGTATCGTGCACATTGTTAATCACGCTCTCATTAAAGCGAGCTTATTTATGGCGGTGGGTTGTATCATTTATCGGGTCGGTCACGCCCACATACCATCCTTTGATAACCTCTTTAAGAGAATGCCTTTTACCTGTGTAGCCTTTATGTTGTCAGGTGCAGGGCTTATTGGAATTCCGTTAACCGTTGGGTTTGTTAGTAAATTCACGCTTATCGGAGCTGCAATGGATAAAGGATGGTGGTTGCTGGCAGCGTTAATTCTGATTAGCTCTCTGCTCGCTGTGATGTATATCGGTCGGGTGGTTGAAATTATGTTGTTTAGACAATCACGTGAGAGCGGTCAGGCATCCACTGGTATGGCCGAGGCGCCATTGAGTATGTTGATTCCTATGTATGCATTGGTGATAGTGGCTCTGTATTTCGGAATTTACGGAAGCGAGACGTTGGGTGTTGCGAACGAAGCGGCGCTTCAACTTCTGGGTGGTTTTAAATGAATCCACTCTGGGCACTCGTACCGCCCTTGGCGGTCATACCGTTTATTTTGCTGCTCGGTGAGAAGCGTAAGAACTGGCGCGAAGTGTCCATCCTCATTGCCGGGGTGGCACTGTTTGTAGTCAATAAGAGCATCTATAACGATCTGATGGCAGGTAGGACACCACAAAGTGGTGAGATCGGACTGCTAGCAGATTACACCTTGAAGCTGTCAGCCGAACCCATGGGGGTTATGTTTGGCTTACTTGCAAGCTTTTTGTGGGTGGTCACCACGGTTTACAGTATTGGGTACATGCGCGGGCATCATGAAATCAATCAAACTCGTTTTTACACCTGTTTTGCGATCGCATTAGCAGCGGTTATGGGCGCAGCTTATGCCGATAACCTACTGACCTTATTTGTTGCCTACGAAGTCATCACCCTATCAACGTTCCCTTTAGTCACCCATGCTGGCGGTGCTGATGCAAAGAAAGCCGGAAGAGTGTACTTGGGCATTTTGATGACCACGTCTATCGGTTTTTTGTTACCCGCGATTGTGTGGACAGCCACTGTGGGGAGTTCTTTAGATTTTGTTCCCGGCGGCGTGCTAGCAGATTCCGGTCTGAGTCATGGCGCGATGGCCTGTTTGCTTGGGCTCTTTGTGTTCGGTATTGCCAAGGCAGGGATAATGCCGTTTCATCGATGGCTTCCGGCTGCGATGGTAGCGCCGACACCTGTCAGTGCATTACTGCATGCGGTAGCCGTTGTAAAAACCGGTGTTTTCAGTTTACTGAAGATTGTCACCTACACGTTTGGAATCGACACCGTTGTGGGCTCAGGAGCCGCGCAATGGTTTCTGCCAGTTGCAGCATTTACGGTCATTGTGTCGTCTATCGTGGCGTTTACAAAAGACAACTTAAAAGCGCGCTTGGCTTATTCCACTATTAGTCAATTGTCTTACATAGTGATGGCGGCGTTGTTGGCAACCGTTATGTCCGTTAGTGGTGGTGTGCTCCATATCGTCATGCACGCCTTTGGAAAAATAACGTTATTCTTTTGTGCCGGGGCAATATTAGTTGCGCTGCATAAGTCTGAGATTTCAAAACTGGATGGAATCGGTCGCCGCATGCCTATTACGATGGGGGCATTTTTCATTGGGGCGGTGAGTATCATCGGATTGCCTCCGGCAGGCGGTGTCTGGAGTAAGTTGCTTATTGCCGGTGGCTCACTGGATACCGGAACGATCATATGGGCATCAGTGCTTATGCTAAGTACCTTGCTGAATATTGCCTACCTACTGCCTATTCCGCTCAGGGCCTTTTTTAAGCCAGATCCTTCACTGGCTCCGGGTGAAAAAGCCACGCTTCAGGAAGCTCCACCTGCTTGCCTATGGGCTATTGTGCTAACCGCGTTTACTTGCTTGTTGCTGTTTGTTTATCCGCAGCCGCTGACTGAACTAATTGGACTCATTCAATGGCGATGACACCTGAACATCAATCGACAGATTCAGCTGATACTGTGGCGCCGTTGGCAAAGCGATTTCTATGGGCTGATTCTCCCAAGAGTGTTAATAAACTCATTCTGGGCTTGTCGGTGTTGTGCGTTTTTTTGTTTCTTATGGATTTTCTATGGCACCGGCATACGAAAGTTCCAGGTGAAGGCGTGTATGGATTTTATGCGTTAGCCGGTTTTATTTCGTTTACGGTTATTGTGCTAGGCGCTAAAGCGCTTAGAGTTTTTATTGTTCGTGACGAATCTTTCTATGCACCTCATGGTGTCGATGCTGAAGAATATCCGTTAGAAGGTACGGAACGATTGAGCCACGAAGAACGCTTGCCTGATAATCTATCAACGCTAAAAAACGAATTGTTGGGGCGCGCCCCGACCGGCGATCGATCTCAAAGCGGGTCTGAGTCATGAGCACAGTTTTTGCGCCTCCGTTTATATTTCTGTTTGCGGCTATTCTGTGCCCGTTGTTACCCACTCGCTGGCGGGCGTTGCTGCTGCTGGGCGTACCTGTCATTGCGCTAATCGTTATATTGGGATATGCCACGGGACAACACGCGGTCGTAAACGTCGTTGGTTTTGAACTTACGTTTATGAGGGTCGACAAGTTATCCCTCATTTTCGGCATCATATTTTGTATCGCAGCTTTTTTAGCCGGACTCTATGCTTGGCATGTTCGTGATCACATCCAGCAGATTGCCACCTTGGCCTATGCAGGCTCTGCGGTGGGCGGTGTCTTTGCAGGTGATTTAATTACGTTGTTCCTGTGGTGGGAAGGTACGGCAGTCGCGTCTGTATTCCTCATTTGGGCTCGTCGTACACCAGCAGCATACTCAACGGGTATGCGTTATCTGATCATCCAGGTTTTGTCAGGCGTGCTACTGCTGGCAGGATTGCTGGTTCATTACCACGATACCGGTTCAATCGCCTTTGAACATCTGGGTCTGGTTAGTTTAGGTACGTGGTTGATATTCCTGTCGTTCGGTATTAAGTGTGCGTTTCCGTTTTTGCACAACTGGCTGCAAGATGCGTATCCGGCAGCAACGATTACCGGTACGGTTGTGCTATCAGTCTTTACCACCAAGATGGCTGTTTATGCACTTGCCCGCGGTTATGCTGGCACCGAGATGCTTATCTATATCGGCGCCATCATGACCTTGTTCCCGATATTCTTTGCTGAAATTGAAAACGATTTACGCAGGGTGTTGGCATACAGCCTTAATAACCAACTCGGGTTTATGGTGGTCGGTGTTGGTATCGGTACAGAGATGGCGCTGAACGGCACAGCGGCTCACGCCTTTTGTCATATCCTTTATAAATCACTGTTGTTTATGAGTGTGGGTGCAGTGATGTATCGCACGGGGACTTCAAAAGCCTCCGAACTGGGAGGGCTGTACAAGTCCATGCCTGTGACGATGGTGTGTTGTCTTATCGGTGCAGCTTCAATTTCGGCTTTCCCATTGTTCAGCGGTTTCGTTTCGAAATCACTGATTCTCGATGCGTCTGCATCTAATGGCTATTACATGGTTTGGCTTGCATTGCTTATTGCATCGGCTGGGGTACTCAGTCATTCCGGCATCAAAATACCGTACTTTACGTTCTTTGCTCACGACAGCGGCAAGCGTCCCGCTGAAGCGCCTGTGCATATGCGCATTGCCATGATCCTCACTGCAGCTTTATGTGTCTTGATAGGTGTGTTCCCCGGTTTGTTGTACGGCTTGCTGCCATATGATATCGATTATCAACCGTACACCGTCGACCACGTTCTCGTGCAAATGCAGTTGTTGGTCTTTGCGTTGTTAGCCTTTGTCTTCCTCATGAAGACCGGTATCCATCCGCCTGAAGTGCGTGCGACAAACATCGATACCGATGTTGTCTACCGCAAATTTATACCCAGTGTTTTCCCGATAGTCGTGTCATTGATTGTGGCGTCAAACAGCGCAATAAGAAGCGCCGCTTTAAATGTAATCGGTGGTGGTGTTGGGCTGGTAGAGCGTGTTTCAAAACCCGATGCGTTACTGGCGCGAGGTTGGAGTGTTGCCAGTATGATGTTTGTGGTTATTGTGGTCATGTGCTTGGTGCTAATCCTCAATCTTTGGTAGTGTTTGTTGCCAATGAATTGATCGTGCGGGCTAAGAGAATCTTGCTATAGATTTTTAAGCTGCACATCACAGGCTACAAGGATCTACAAACGTGAGAAAACTATTCGGCCATCCTGATTCAGGTCATGCGTATAAGGTTCGCTTATTTTTAAGCGTTGCCGGTATTGAGCACGATTACGAGGTGGTGGATATTTGGAAGCCAAGGGATCAGAGATCCGCGGAGTTCCAATCAGTTGCACCGTTAGGTGAAGTGCCTGTGTTAATTGAAGACGGACAGGCTTACGCACAATCCAACGCAATATTGCTGCACTTGGCAAGATCTACCGGGTTATGGGGTGGCGAGTCGAGTCAACGCATGAACGCGTGTGAGCAGTGGCTCGTCTGGGAGGCTAATAAAATTGGTATGTGCCTGCCGCAAATTCGTAGTTATGAAAAATTTGAGAAAGAGGCGTTGCTTGAAAACGCATTACCTTGGCTAAAAGCCCGATATGAAAGCGATGTCGCGACCATTGAGTCGGCCTTGTCGCACGGGCGAACCTGGCTGCTGGCAGGTGCAGAGCCATCTATTGCCGATTTTTCTGTGTGCGGCTATTTGTTCTTTGCCGATGAGGCCGGCGTTGACATGCCGGTCAATGTCAAAGCCTGGCTGAATCGCTTGTCCAACCTCGACGGTTGGCAGCATCCCTACCAACTCCTAGCCTAATCAATCGTAAACCAATTCGGGTCGGACCATGAAAGTTAGCCATAGCTAACTTTCATGGTCCGACCCGAAGTCGTTTCACGTTGTTAATTTAGGGTTAGGCACTCGCTAGCAAGTTTAGTGATGCCGTCCCAGTCGCCAGCTTCAACCATGCTGCGAGGCGCTACCCAGGAACCACCCACGCATAGCACGTTGCTTAGCGCTAGATAATCCTTTGCAGACGTCGCGTTGATGCCACCCGTGGGGCAAAATTTAGTTTCGGTGAATGGACCTCCCAGTGCTTTGAGCATGGTGGGGCCGCCTGATTGTGCCGCCGGAAAGAATTTCACTTCAGTGCATCCGCCATCACGGGCACGCATGATGTCAGCTGATGTTGCGACACCGGGCAATAAAGGCATGGAGATGTCCTGAGCGGCTTTGCCCAGTTCTGCGGTGAATCCCGGGCTAACGGCGAATTCAGCGCCGTGATCTTGGGCGCGTTTTAGGTCGTCGCCATCCAAGGCTGTACCCACACCAACGATAGCGCCATCAATCTCTGTCATCGCTTTTATTGCATCGAGTGCAACCGGTGTGCGAAGCGTAATTTCCAGTACTCTTAAGCCGCCTTTTACCAGTGCCTCGGCCAATGGCTTGGCAGCGGCTACGTCGTCTATAACAAGTACAGGAATAACCGGTGCGACTTGCATAAGTTCGCGAACATTCATTGTGCGTCTGTGTCCTTAGTTATCGATTGTAGGGTAGGGGCTATTCGTCAAACATAGCAACAGCGCCGAGTTCCGCACTGCTGACGTGATGGCGAAAAGCGCTGAATAGTTCTCTACCCATATTGACGGTTTTGCGGCTGAGATCAGGGACTTCTACTTCTCGTGAGTTCCAGTCTGCTTCATCAACCAGTGCGTTCAAATCACCTGTTTCAGCATCGAGCCTGATGATATCGCCCGTGCGAACTTTGGCTAGAGGGCCGTCTAGTACACATTCGGGTGAAACATGAATGGCCGCAGGCACTTTGCCTGACGCTCCGGACATTCTTCCATCGGTGACAAGGCCGACTTTAAAGCCACGGTCTAGAAGTACGCCCAGAATAGGCGTGAGCTTGTGGAGTTCAGGCATGCCGTTGGCTCTAGGGCCTTGGTAGGCAATGACAGCAATGAAGTCTTTTTCCAACTCACCATTATCAAACGCAACGCGCAGCGCATCTTGAGAGTAAAAAACCATGGCCGGTGCTTCAATAACCGTGTGCTCAGGTTTAACCGCTGATGTTTTGATTACAGCGCGTCCCAGATTGCCTGATAACAGTCGAAGACCACCGTCAGCTTGAAACGGATCGCTTGCACTTCTGACAATTGAATCATCAACGGACTTTTTCTGACCTTCACGCCAACTCAGTTTGCCATCGTCTAGCCATGGCTCACTGGTGTATTGATACAGTCCTTCAGAACCTGCAATGGTTTGCACGTCATTATGAGCAAAGCCTGCATCGAGTAACTCGCGAATAACTAAAGACATTCCGCCTGCAGCATGGAACTGATTGACATCTGCTTGTCCGCTAGGGTAGACGTGGGTGAGCAGAGGCACAGCCTTGCTCAGATCATCAAAATCGTTCCAGTTGATGATGATGCCTGCTGTTCTTGCAATGGCAACGAGGTGAAGCGTGTGGTTCGTTGAACCGCCAGTAGCCAAAAGGCCGACCAGTGCATTGACAATCGACTTTTCGTCAATCATACGCCCAAGGGGTGTGAACTCCTGACTACGTGCAGTGATAGATACTGCGCGCTGAGCCGCGGCGACGGTTAATGCGGAGCGAAGCTCAGTACCCGGGTTAATGAATGCAGCTCCGGGCATGTGTAGTCCCATTATTTCCATTAGCATTTGGTTGCTGTTGGCTGTGCCGTAGAACGTACAAGTGCCAGGCCCGTGATACGAAGCGCTTTCAGATTCTAAAAGCTCTTCACGAGTGGCTTTGCCTTCGGCAAAACGTTGTCGAGTCCGTGCTTTATCCTTGTTTGGGATGCCGGTGGTCATGGGGCCCGCTGGTATGAATACAGCCGGTAGATGACCAAATGAAAGCGCACCCATTAATAATCCTGGAACGATCTTGTCGCAAACACCCAGGTACACGCTGGCATCAAATACATTATGAGAGAGTGCTATAGCCGTTGACATGGCGATGACGTCACGGCTGAATAGCGATAATTCCATGCCAAGCTGTCCTTGTGTGACACCGTCACACATGGCAGGTGTGCCGCCGGCAACTTGAGCTGTCGCACCAACTTCACGAACTGCTTCGCGAATTTTCTCGGGAGCATATTCGTAGGGTTGATGTGCCGACAACATATCGTTGTAGGCCGTCACAATGGCTAAATTGGGCGCGCGTTCAGCATGAAGAACGAGTTTGTCGTTGACAGGCGCTGCGGCAAAAGCGTGTGCGAGGTTAGTACACCCCATGACGCCTCTGTTGGGTGGCTCGTCTGCCAGTTTGTTTATTCGGGCTAGGTAAGCGGCACGGGTTGTTCGGCTACGCTCAACAATACGCTGGGTGACATCGTCTACCGCCGGGCTTATAGATGGCATTTAACTTTAACGTCAAGGTTGTAAATGAATTACATAATTATGTCATATTAGTTTGAATATTCCATGAAATAGTTGAGGTTATAAGTGTTGAAATTGTTTAAAATAGTATAGGTACACGGTCAAATAACAGTTTGTAGTAAAATTACATAATGAATCTGATATCTAACGATAAATTGCAGCCATTCGATTTTGTTTTGTTTGGTGGCACCGGGGATCTGTCCGTTCGTAAATTAATCCCGGCCTTGTATTTTCGCCACTGCGAGAATCAGCTGCCTGACGACGGTCGTATTATAGCGGTGGCGCGATCAGACTACGACACCGAAGCGTTTAAACAATGGCTGAACGAGGAAGTTAGACAGCATATCAGCGACGATGACTTCAACGAGTCGGATTGGTTGGAGTTCCTGCAGCGGGTTTTGTACTTCAAAGTAGATGTCACCAACGTTGAAAGCTATCAGTCGCTTGTCGACGCATTAGCCGGAAGAGAGTCGCACGTACGTGTTTTCTATCTCTCCGTAGCGCCTAGTCTGTTTACCCACATTACAAAAGGCGTGCAGGCTGCCGGGCTCATCACACCCACCAGTCGTGTGGCGTTGGAAAAACCGCTCGGTCGCGACCGTCAGTCGGCAGAGGACATCAATGACAAGCTGTCGGCAGCGTTTAGCGAAGACCAAATCTATCGCATAGATCACTACCTGGGAAAAGAAACGGTTCAGAACTTGTTAGCGCTGCGTTTTGGTAACGCCTTGTTTGAACCTCTATGGCGTAGCGAGCGCATCAACGATGTTCAAATTACCATTGCCGAATCTCTTGGCGTTGAAGGTCGCGGAGGTTTCTACGATCAAACGGGTGCGTTGCGAGATATGGTGCAAAATCACTTGCTGCAACTACTGGTTATACTCGCGATGGAACCGCCGGTTAGTATCGACCCCGATGCTGTGCGTGATGAGAAAATCAAAGTACTCAGAGCCTTAAAACCACTAAAGGGAACCGACGCTATAGAAAACTCGGTGCGAGGACAATACAAGGCTGGTGCTTACGTCGATGGTCCGGTCCAAGGCTATTTTGACGAAAAAGATATCCCGCCTGACAGCACAACAGAAACGTTTGTCGCTTTGCGCGCTGAAATAGCGTCCTGGCGGTGGGAAGGAGTACCATTTTTTCTTCGTACCGGCAAGCGTATGGAGAGTAAAACAACCGAAATCGTCATCAATTTTAAGAAGGTTCCTCATTCGATTTTCGAAACAGCAGATGGTTTCAGTACGCCTAATCAGTTGATTATCCGTTTGCAGCCTGAAGAAAGTATACGCATGAGAATTTACGTAAAGGCGTGGGGTGACGACATCCAGCTACAGCCAGTATTCTTAAACCTTGACTTCAACGATGTATTTCAAAAGCGCAAGATGATCGCTTACGAACGATTACTACTGGATGTTATAAGGGGGAACCCAACGTTATTTATGCGTCGTGATGAAGTTGCTGCAGCATGGGCATGGATAGACCCGATAAGAGAGGCTTGGGAGCAATATCAATACAAACCTAAGAGTTACACTGCTGGCACTTGGGGCCCAGCTGCGGCGAACGCGCTGATTAGTAAGGAAGGCTTGCATTGGAATGAAGACTGAATAATAGGCTAAGGACACAACATGAGCAGTATTGACCATATTAGTATCGCAAAAGAACTCATAAGTACGCGTGGTGCGGGCTGGGTTCAGGCGGAAGACAAAATTCTTATAGCCGAAGCCCTTGCGACATCAGTGCTTACGCGTTTGCAGGCATCGATCAGTGAATCAAGCAGCGCTTCCTTGATCGTCTCCGGCGGCAGCACGCCCGCGCCGGTGTTTAAGTCATTGTCTGGTGCTGACATCGATTGGTCACGAGTTTCGGTGACGCTTGCGGATGAGCGTTGGGTTCCTCCGGGCCATGCTGATAGTAATGAATCGCTGGTACGCGATACGCTGATGGTTGATAAAGCAGCCTCAGCAAAATTTGTGTCCTTGTATCGCCCCGATATCGCTCCGGAACAGGCGCTGGCAAGCATCACTACCGATGTGAAGGCCATGGGCAGTCCATTTACCGCAGTCGTGCTCGGTATGGGAAATGATGGTCATACCGCGTCGTTGTTTCCCGATGCGCCAGAACACGAGTTGGTCTCTGCTATGGATCTGAACAACACGGAAACAGTTATGATGATGCATCCGCCTTCGGTGCCTCAGGCGCGAATCACGCTAACGAGGGCGGCTTTGTTGAACGCTAAACATCGTTATTTACATATAACGGGTGAACAGAAATGTCAGGTTTTATGCGATGCTGTCGGGAATGATCCCGGTGCCCGCTATCAAGCTGGCATGGCGCCGGTCACCGGTTTATTGTTAGAGTCACCGGAATCAGTATCGGTGTACTGGAGCCCCTAAATAGTGCTGGCGAAAATTAAAGCTGCGAGAGATACGCTCAGAAAGTCCGAGCAAAAAGTCGCCGATGTCGTTATCGCCGATCCAGAGCAGAGTGTTCAATCCTCTATTCAGGCTATTGCATCGCTTGCCTCGGTAAGTGAGCCGACAGTGATACGATTTTGCCGAGCGCTCGATTGCGTGGGTTTTCAGCAATTCAAACTAAAACTTGCACAAGATTTAGCCCGTAGAGGTACTTTTTTCTATCAGGACGTCACGGTTGATGATTCAAGCAAAGAGCTGGCGAATAAGTTGCTCGACGGAGCCATTGCATCGCTTGTGCAAATTCGTAATCAAATCAACGAAGATCAACTGGATAGAGCAATCGCCATGTATGAGGCTTGTGAGCGGGTAGAGCTTTACGGGTCGGGTGGTTCTGCTGTTGTGGCAGAGGACGCTCAGTTAAAATTTTTCCGCTTGGGTAAGCCAGCTATTGCTTATTCGGATCCCCATATACAACATGCATCGGCGGCGCTACTGGATAGAAACGCGTTGGTCATCGCTATTTCCCATTCAGGTCGAAGTAGCGATATCCTGAAGACCGTAGAAATTGCCCGTCAGTCGCAGGCCAAAGTTATTTCTGTCACCGCAACACGATCACCGTTAGCTCAGGTTAGTGACGTCGCTTTAACCGTCGATGTTAATGAGGACAGCGATATCTTCTCGCCGGTTAAATCTCGGCTCGGGCAGATGGTGGTGCTGGATGTATTAGCCGTGGGGGTGGCAGTGCGCGGTGGCGATCACATGCTGGAGCAATTATCCAGAGCTCGCCGAGCTATCGATTTCAAGTTCGTTTAGCGGCTGGTACTGCTTGTTTGGCCAAAAGCGGAAACGGTAAACGGATCGAGTAAAACCCTGGCTCGTGTAAAAACCGTGTCATCGTCTATACGGAATACAGCGGCACCGCTATCATCGACGTCAACGCTAAGTGGGTCGCTGAAAGATTGGTCGTTTGAGATCTGTATTTCGTATCCCAATGCTTCAATGACTGGATTGATCACTTCAACCAGGTACTCACTACCTTGGGTGACGACGTTCGTGTCCACAGGCTCGACGCTAGGGTCAATATCTGCAATGGTAATTAAAGAGCTGGTTGAAAACCCTCGCAGTCCGTTAGCGTCGATGGCCCGAAGGTGCAAGTAGTAGTCACCTGATTCAATGTCGTCAAAGCCGACTCGCTGATCGCGGACGTTGAAGGCTGTCAAGGACTCTAATCCAGACGCGTTGGTAGAAACCAGCGCGGCGTATTCCGCAGCTCGCGGATTGGGCCACCAGCCAATGGTGTCGCCGGCAGCGAGACGCGCGGGGATTCGCTGGAAAACGGGCGCAGGTAACAGGGCAATAGGGTCGCTCGGGGCTTGCCCTTGTTTAACAACACTACCAAAACCTAAGTTCAACGTTGTCTTGGTGTCGGCAGCGTCAGAGGATAGATCCACAGCTCCCTCGGTAACACCCACCAAGAGGGCGCTTGCATCAACATCGATGTCGAATACGGTGCCGCGAACCGCAGCTGATGCGTATGGCGTGCTGATCCGGAAGTCCATCGGTTGATCTTCCCGGGTTTTGACATTTGAGGTGACCTTGCCACGAATGGTCCTAATATCGATGACGCAGCTATCGTCAGCCGGCAGGCAATTAAGGCGATTTAGACGCGCTTCCGTATTAGGCTGCAGATTAATGACTGAGCCTGAAGAGAATTCGATGCTGGCAAAGCCGTTTGTTCCGGTGTCTATTAGGTCGCCAGGAAACACCTCAGAGTCGCGTGACAGAGACACCATTTGAGAACTGCTGTACTCGGATTGCTGTGGAGCTTGGTCGATATTCTCAGCTGCCTCTCTTGCTATCTTGGTGGTGCGATGTGCGACGACGGAACCTTTCACAAAAACAACCTGAGCAAATTCTCTTCTAGCTGGAACGTGAATAGGTATGCGAATGATGTCGCCGGGAACTAAAGGGGTCTCAATGGGGATGTTGTTGAAATCAGCAATGTGTGGAGCGAATCCTGCGCGCCCTAACGTTTTCTTAGAGATTGTTTGGAAGGTATCTCCGGGTGTAACGATCACGTCACGTGAAATAATCGTGTGAGGTTGTGGTTGAGTAACTGCGGCAGCCGCTTCCTGAGCAAGGCTGTTTGCCCAAATAAAAAGCAGTGTGATAAACAGCGTCCAAGGGGTTAGTTTCACGAAGCGCGCTCTTAGGGTGGTCGAACATTGTTTGCACAAGGATACCTGACTACCCACGGCTACAGTGAGCTGGCAGGTGTTCTTGACAAGATTGTTTACTTTCCAAAAAACGTGATGCAGTAGTTATACGTGTTTAATTAGGAAGCTCTTTAAGTCGGGTCAGTCGCAGCATATTAGTGGTTCCGGTGCGGCCAAATGGCATACCCGCAGTGATGGCGATGATTTCACCCATTTCACCAAACCCTTCACGCAGTGTCAGTTTAATGGCGGTTGAAACCATCTCATCAATGCTATTCATAACCTCATTGATTACCGCGTGAACTCCCCAAACTAACGCCAATTTACGAGCAGTTTCACGATTGGGTGTGCACCCAATTACCGGTGCCTCAGGACGTTCACGGGCAGCTCTGAAACTGGAGAATCCAGATTCTGTGTACGTAAAAGTAGCAGCTAGAGGCATCACTGTAGCGACATGGCGCAGTGATGAACTGATGGCATCAGCCACAGTGTCGCCAGGAGTCGGAATAGAAACATCGACCATCTTGCGATGGTAAGGGTCTCGCTCTACTTCAATGATGATACGGTTCATGGCGGTAGCGGCTTCAACCGGGTAGCTACCTGCAGCGGTTTCGGCTGAGAGCATAACGGCATCGGCTCCGTCATAGACAGCTGTGGCGACATCTGAGCTTTCAGCGCGTGTTGGTATGGGGGAATGAATCATGGATTCCAGCATCTGGGTGGCAACCACAACTGGTTTGCCTTCCTGACGGGCGCAGCGAAGAATCTGTTTTTGTACAACAGGTACTTTTTCTTGCGGCATCTCGACGCCAAGATCGCCCCTGGCGACCATGATGCCGTCGCTATGTTGAACGATGTCGGAGAGATGCTCAATGGCAGACGGTTTTTCAAGTTTTGCCATGATTGCCGCGCGCTGTCCGACAAGTTCTCTTAGCTCTATCATGTCTTCCGGTCTTTGTACGAAAGACATTGCAACCCAGTCGACACCAAGCTCTAACGCGTAATCAAGATCACGGCGGTCTTTTTTAGTCAGTGGTGAAATGGGAAGATACAAATCGGGCACGTTTACGCCTTTGTTCCCGCTGATTTCTCCGCCGACCATAACTTCCGTTAATGCACGCTGCTCATCAAACTCAAGTACTTTGAGGCGGATTTTTCCATCATTGATCAGCAGTTGTGCACCTACCGTCAAGGCTGCAAAAATTTCAGGGTGCAGCAGCGGTGCACGCGTCGCATCACCGGGGGTGGGGTCTTGGTCGAGAACAAACTTTTCTCCAGGTTTGAGCATCTCGCTTTTGTTGGCGAAGGTACCAACGCGAAGCTTGGGGCCTTGCAAGTCTGCAAGTATGCCGATAGGCCTGCCACGCTCAATCTCGATTTCGCGGATTATGCCGTAGGTTCGGGCGTGATCTTCGTGAGTGCCGTGACTGAAATTGAGACGGAAAACGTCAATGCCTGCATCGAAGAGTGCACGAATGGTCTCGTGACTATTGCTTGAAGGCCCGAGTGTGCCAATGATTTTTGCGTTGCGTCTGCGTCTCATCGAATTTTAATTTGTATTTGTAGTTAATTTACACAGCGGTGACTGCCGTATCAGCGTTGGTAGAGTGATACGTTTGGTGCTTAAGTTTAACCCAATATGTGTTTTGATGAATATGTCTCACAAAATGCTTAGCGTGTTTTTATCACTAATATCAAATAATTTGAAATTTATTTGTAGTCAAACTACAAGACAGCTGAATCGCATCAACACAGGTTCAAAGCATTAAACTTCAGTCTTTCGCAGTTGGAATTGCGAAAAATATCCGTGAAACTGAGCGAAACTGCCCAGATCGACGTAATCTAGGGCGACTCAGGTGAAATTATTGTTATCTAAGGAGGCAGTGCATGTCCGCTAATCCATCGGTGCCATTGGCCGACGTGTCGGAGACCTCCGACATTGTCGTAGACCGGCAACAACGGCGGGAACGTTATGCAATAGCACTCCAGGCCATACTTCCCGAAGGGTCCATACTATCAACAGTCGAGCAGCTGCGTCCTTATGAATCTGACGGACTGACCGCGTTGAAAGCAACGCCACTGTTGGTGGTATTGCCCGATAGCATCGAGCAAATCCAGGCCATCATGCGCTGGGCGAAGAAGCATGAAGTGCCGGTTGTTGCGCGTGGTGCCGGGACTGGCCTGTCTGGAGGGGCGCTTCCTCACGAAGACGGCATCATTTTGGGGTTGGCCAAATTCAACAAAATTCTGGAACTGAACGAAGAACTGGGTTTTGCTCGCGTACAACCTGGTGTTAGAAATCTGGCTATTTCCGATGCTGCTCGTCCCCATGGGCTTTATTACGCGCCAGATCCATCGTCACAAATTGCCTGCACGATTGGTGGCAACGTGGCTGAGAATTCCGGAGGCGTCCACTGTCTTAAGTATGGTCTGACGGTTCACAATGTGCTGTCAGCGACGGTGGTGACTATCGACGGTGACATCATGACCTTTGGTGGTGATGGGCATGATAGTGAAGGTTACGACTTGCTGGCATTACTCACAGGCTCGGAAGGCATGCTGGCCGTAACCGTCGAAGTGAAAGTCAAATTATTGCCTGTACCCCCGGTAGCAAAATTAGTGGTCGCAGCTTTTGATAGTGTTGAGGCCGCCGGTGATGCTGTGGGTGAGGTAATTGCGGCGGGCATTATCCCTGCGGGACTGGAGCTTATGGATAAGCCTGCCATTATTGCCGCTGAGGCGTTTGCTAAATGCGGGTATCCCACGGATGCTGCAGCTTTGCTGTTGTGCGAACTCGATGGACTTGCCGAAGAAGTCGAAGCACAGGTTACGGGTGTGTCCGAGGTTTTTTCTCGTTGTTCGGTTTCGAGCTTGCACGTCGCTGAGAGCGAAGAAGAACGTTTATTACTGTGGAAAGGACGAAAATCTGCGTTTCCTGCGGTCGGCCGACTGGCTCCAGATTACTATTGCATTGACGGCACGATACCGCGCAAGCAGTTGTCATTCGTGCTGCAACGCATGGATGAGATGTCGGCTGAGTACGAGCTCCCGATAGCCAACGTTTTTCACGCAGGCGATGGCAATTTACATCCACTGATCATGTTTGACGCAGGCAAACCCGGTGAATTACACCGCACAGAAGAACTTGGCAGCAAAATACTGCAATTGTGTGTTGAAGTGGGAGGAACCGTAACCGGGGAACATGGCGTGGGCGTCGAAAAGATTAATGAGATGTGTGTGCAGTTTGATGAAAACACACTAACGCAGTTTCATAGTGTGAAAGCTGCATTTGATCCGGACGGTTTACTTAATCCTGGAAAAGCGGTTCCCACGCTTCAGCGATGTGCAGAATTTGGAGCCATGCATGTACATCATGGAGAACTACCATTCCCAGAATTGGAACGATTTTAAAGGCCAACTTAAAACGTGACATCAAAAGATGACAGTGCTGCGCTACTCGAACGCGTAAACGAAGCCTGCCAAGGAAAGGCACCCTTGCGTATCGTAGGCGGTAATAGCAAAAAGTTTCTGGGCAATGCGGTTGAAGAGGCACAAACAGAGCTCTCTATTGCGGGGCATACCGGAATCATTTCTTATGAACCGACTGAGCTTGTCGTAACCGTCAGAGCGGGGACGCCTTTGAAAGAGCTCAATGAGGCTTTAAATAGTGCCGGGCAAATGCTCCCGTTTGAACCCCCTGAATTCGGAGGTAGCACCATTGGTGGTGTACTGGCCTGCGGATTATCCGGACCGCGTCGTCCATTCCTCGGATCTGCACGTGACTATGTGTTGGGTATGCGTGTCATTAACGGTCAAGCGCAGGATCTCTCCTTTGGCGGAGAGGTCATGAAGAACGTAGCAGGTTATGACGTTTCAAGGGTGCAAGTGGGGGCGTGGGGAACATTGGGCGTATTGCTCGACATGTCTATGAAGGTGCTGCCTAAACCCGTTAAGGAGCTAACGCTTCGACAGAGCAGTAAAGCTCATGCCAGTAATGAGTTCGCTGCACTATTGCGGCAACCTTTGCCATTGTCTGCAGCCATGCTTATTGACGATGCCCGGTATTTAAGACTTAGCGGTAGCGATACGGCTGTCGATGCTGCCGCTGCAAAGCTCGGTGGAGATATTGTCGATAACGATGAGGCACTATGGGCATCCGTTAAGGATCACCGCCATGAGTTTTTCACGCAAGGCGTGCAAACTCATGGTGGTGATAAAGCGCTTTGGCGAATATCGGTTGCCGATTATGTGCCAAGCATCGATCTACAGGGAGAGTGGTTGTATGACTGGGCGGGGGCGCAGCGGTGGTTGAAAACAACCGAGACAGCTGAACAGATTTACGATGTTGTTGCACGGCATGCAGGTCATGCCACGCGCTACAGTGCAAGTGACGATCCCTCGCAGCCTGCCTTCCAACCGGTAAAAGATCCGATGAGACGTTTGCAAAGTCGCGTTCGTGACAGTTTTGATCCCCATCGACTTTTCAATCGTGGTCGTTTTCACCCTGAATTCGACCATAGTGATGCGCCTTCTGGCGCGGTGAGTGTCTGAGCTATGCAAACTACGATAGCGCCTTCGCTGGCAAATGATCCTCGCGCCATTGCGGCTGCGGATGTCTTAAAGAAATGTGTCCACTGTGGCTTTTGTCTGGCAACTTGCCCAACTTATAATTTGTTGGGAGATGAGCAGGATAGTCCCCGGGGAAGAATCTATCTCATCAAACAAGTAGTTGAAGGCCATGAACCCACCGAGGTGACGCGTACGCATCTGGACAGATGTCTTACGTGTCGCAACTGTGAGACGACTTGCCCATCCGGTGTCGAGTATGGTCATTTAGTGGATGCCGGTAGATCTCTGGTCGAGGATCGTGTTCCTCGATCAGGTAAAGCGGTTTGGTTACGCAAGCTAATTCTGTCGGTGTTGCCCTATTCAAAGCGTGTTGGGCCTCTGGTTAAAATGGGGCAGTGGGTGCGACCACTGATGCCAGCAAAATTAGCATCAAGCATTCCGATGCGACAAACAGTGCCGTGGGCTCCAAGAATTCAAACTCACCCCAGGACCATGTTGGTGCTGGATGGCTGCGTTCAGCCGTCGATGGCGCCAGCAACTAACGTCAGCGCTGCTCGAGTTCTCTCGGCTTTTGGAATATCACTAGAGAGCGTGAAATCGTCAGGTTGTTGTGGCGCTGTGCATTTTCATCTAAACGAGCAAGATAAAGCCCGGGACTTCATGAAACAAAATATTGATGCCTGGTGGCCGTTTGTGGAACGTGGTTGCGAGGCAATTATCACCACAGCAAGCGGATGTGGTGTCATGGTTAAAGACTACGGGCACGTGTTAGCTGACGACCCGCAGTATGCCGAAAAAGCCAAAAAAATAAGCGAGCTTAGTTGCGATATCGTCGAAGCACTGAGCCAGGTGTTGTCAGGAGAAGACGTTTCAAAATACAAGTCATCGTCGCTCGCTATGGGGAAAGTTGCCTATCATCCGCCTTGTACTCTGCAACATGGACAAAAACTGCCCCAGGCTGCTGAGACTATCCTCTCTCGATTCGGATTCAAACTATCCCCAGTCGCCGATTCTCATACCTGCTGCGGTTCAGCGGGAACGTACTCCATTTTTCAGCCTGAGATAAGTCAACAATTAAGAGACAACAAGGTTGCCTCATTGCTGGCAGATGAGCCCGACATTATTGCGACAGCGAATATTGGATGTCAGTTACACATACAAGCCGGCAGTGGGCGGCGGGTCGTCCATTGGATTGAACTGTTAGATACCGTGATTACAGAATCTGAAGGAACAAGCCCTTAGATTCCGATTAATAGCGTTTCCGGTTACTATATTTCATAGCACTTTATTTAGAGTTTCCATTCCAGAGTTATGCGTCAATATCATCATATCGAGTTGTCTACCCGTCAAATTCGCACTGAAGATCTCGAAGGTGAGGCTATCGTGCGTGCCGGGCGTTACCTTATAGCAAAGACACTAACCGATGCCGGATTAGGTGATGTAGACCCGCTCTCGGGAGCCAACCCACTTATATTTTCAGCGGGCCCCTTTGCGGGGACCAACTTCTCCAATGCCAACAGGGTCAGTGTTGGGTGTAAAAGTCCACTTACTTTAGGGGTCAAAGAGGCCAACGGTGGGGGCACATTTGCCTTTGCTATGGGGCAGCTGAAGATAGCGGGTATTACGCTCAACGGTGTGGCTGATGACTGGACTATCATTCATTTTGGTAAAGAGGGTCTGATTGAATTTCACGACGCATCAGAATTTCTCGGTATGGGCAACTTTGAAACAGCGGAAAAGCTGCACGAACGCTTTGGTAAAAAAGTCAGCCTGGGACTGTGTGGTCCGGTTGGTGAATACCAGGGCTTACTCTCAGGAATTGCATTTAGTGACGTTGATTTACGGCCTAGTCGTCTAGCTGCCCGTGGCGGTGTGGGTGCTGTTATGGGTTCGAAAAAAGTGAAGGCTATTGTCATCGACCTCGATCGTATGCCACCGTTGCACGAGCGCAAGAAAGTCATGGGCGCGGTCAAACAATACCGAAAAATGCTCGATGCAGAGCCCGCTATCCAGGCTTTTCAACAAACCGGTACCGCAATGGTTGCCGACTACACCAATCATGTCGGCGGTATCCCTGTAAGGAATTTTACCGCGGGTCAGGCAGTGGATACAGAAACCGGGCCCTTTAAGCTGGGTGGAGATTTCTTAAGAGAGCAGAATATCGCCCGTGGTGGTGAGCAAACTCATGCTTGTATGCCTGGTTGTATCATTCAATGCAGTAACGTATATGCCGATGAAAACGGCAACGAGGTGGTATCACCAATTGAATACGAAACTATCGGTTTGCTGGGCACGAACTGCGGACTGAGCGACCCCGATGATCTTGCTAAATTGAATTACGAAGCAAATGATTTAGGTATCGATACTATTGAGCTTGGCGGTACGATCGGTGTATTGATGGATTCAGGCCGCGGCAAATTCGGTGATGTCGAGTACATGCACTCGGTACTTGATGGCATTCGCCATGGCACGGAAGAGGGTAAGTTGTATGCAATGGGTACAGCGCGAGTGGGCGAAGCCTTGGGAGTTGAACGCGTGCCCGTCATCAAGCGTCAGGCGATCAGTGCTTACGATCCACGTGTTATCGAAGTGACGGGGCTCACAATGATGATGACGGCGCAAGGGGCTGATCACACAGCCGGGAATCTACCCTCATACGACAGTAAAGACAAAACCACTGAGGAGTTGGTGGCTGTCAGTCTCGACATGCAGGCAATGTGCGCAGCCGTTGATTCACTGGGTCTTTGTGTGTTCGGTCGTTCCGTGACCAACGAACATGTCGACTTTATTGTTCAAGCTATCAATGATGCACATGGCGTAGAGCTGCCTGAGAGTTTCTTTGTACAGTTAGGAAAAGAGACCTTAAAACTAGAAGATGAGTTTAATCGTTCTGCGGGATTCACTGACAGTGACGACGAACTACCCGAATTTTTCTATAAAGAACATCTACCACCCAGTGATCGTGCAGCACGATTCCACACCGCTGAGGTTAATGACGCTGCCGCGAAATGGTGGAGCTAAGGTTAACTACTGAAGAACAGGAGAGTTAAACGTGTTGCTCGGATTAGTCTATGCGGCTGACCGAGTTTCACCACTATCGGTAAAACACTTATCCATCAGGTAGAGCGTGATCTCTTCCACCGGCAAGGGCTTGCTGAAATAGAAACCTTGCAACTGGTCACAGCCCCTGGAAATCAACCAGTCTGCTTGAACGGAGTTTTCAACACCTTCAGCAACTACGGTCAGACCCAGTACCTTCCCGATGTTTAAAATGGTACCCATAAGCATCGATCGCTTTTGATCAGCCAAAAATATACGGTCTATTTTCATGACGTCCAGTGGGTATTTTTGCAAGTAGGCAAGGTTGGAAAAGCCTGTTCCAAAGTCATCAAGGGCTAGCGTGATACCCATACTGCTCAATTGTTGAAGCGTTGCTTGTATCTGGTCGGTATCACCCAAGAGCATGGACTCGGTAATCTCAAGTTCTACCCTGTCAGGGTCGCAGCCGCTGACTTTTAGTGCTCCAGAAACGTGCTCAACAAGATCACCATTGTGAAATTGTTGTGCAGAAATATTGATAGCCATGGGTAATGTTCGACCGGCGTCATGCCATTCACGTTGTTGCTTCATTGCCGTTTCTAGTACCCATCGACCAATAGCAGAAATATGATTGGTCTCTTCGGCAATGCGAATAAACTCTTCGGGCGGAATCATTCCGCGTTCTGGGTGATTCCAACGAAGTAGGGCCTCAACTCCGGCAACCGATAAATCCTGACAAGAAACCTTGGGCTGGTAGTATATTTCTAGTTGATTCTCTTCCAGCGCGGTAATTAAATCGTTCTCGAGTGTTAGTCGTTTTTTGGAAGAGTCGGAATGTGATTTTGTCATTTGCGCATCGAAGAAGCAGTAGCCGGAATGCTCCGCTTTAGCCAGATACATCGCAGCGTCTGCATGCTCTAGCACCTCTGTTATCGATTTTCCATCAGCCGGATACGTGCAAATTCCGATGCTGGGTCTGATGCGTAATTTTTGATCGGCAATATTGGCGGGCTTGCTCATGTCGTTCAAAATGTTTTCTGCCTGTTCGGTTAGTTCATCATATCCGGCTATGCCATCGAAAATAACAACAAACTCATCGCCTCCTAGTCGATAGACATTTCCCGTTTCACCCACAGAATGTCTTAGCCGGTTTGCGACTTCGATAAGAAGCTCATCACCGGCAGCGTGCCCCAGTGAATCATTAATGATTTTAAAGCGGTCTAGATCTAAGAAGAACAGTCCGAATTCAGTTTCGTGTTTGTCACTGGTTTTTCGGTAAGTGAGTTTTCGTAAAAACGCGCTCATTGCGGCGCGATTTGGTAGTGATGTTAGCGAGTCTTTCTGAGCTAAGTCTTTCGCTCTTTGCTCGGAGACGTGCCAGCGTGACGAGTTATTCGCTGTCATTAGTACCGAAAAACCAGTGTCAGTGGCTGCGGTAATTTTCTTTAAGCTGACCGTATGCCAGCACGAGCCATGGCGCGTTTTTAATTCCTGCTCGACTTGCACTTCGCGTTTGTTGCGTAAGCTTTTGAGTAGTGTTTCACTAGCCGTGGGGTCGCTAAAGACTTCACTAAAGGTCAGGCTTGTTTCGGGGAGGTCCCGTAAGGCGGCAGCGTTTCGATAGGTTAATTGGTTGTTGGCATCAAACAACATAAATATCGTGTCAGTATGGTTTAACGAGGTCGCCTCTATTGAGGTTTCAATTTTGTTAAACGACTCTTCCGATAATACGCGAAAAGTGACAACCTCAATTTGATGAGTATCTACTTGAGATTCAACTCTGACCGTCGTTACTACTTCCGCAGGTTGCGAGATCCGGTTGGGACATCGAATAACTCTGGGCTCTTCTAGGTTATCAAGTGTTCTAAAAAAACCTCGCCATTCCGACTTTTTTCGTAAATTCAGTTCGGACATGAAATCTTGAGCGCTTGATACATCAGGCTGCGTGATACCCCAGAACCGCAGCCCCGCATCATTTGCCCACAGCAATGTGGTGAAGTTTTGGTCCATGATCCAAGTCGGCGAATGTATATTCGACAAAGAGAGGACGCAATCGCTTTCGTTGATATCGAAATGAGACAAGATAACTCGCGTGTCAGAAAACCGAGAGACGTTATTTCTGGTTTCACGAATTATGCAAATTAGTCTTATAACAACCTCGTGTTTAACCTATTCGGTGACGTATCAGTCTAATGTGTAGGAGGGTTAACAGATAAGTGAGAATCGTGTAGGGGTAATTCGTGAAACGTGTTCATCGCCTGGAGTCATATGAACCAAAATCGTGCACGACGATAAATGCTAAGAACTCGGTTAAATAGGTTTTTAAAACGCCCCCTTAATTTATCAAATTGTCCCGCATGCGTGAGTAAATGCGTCAGCGTTCTGACTTTTCAGTTTGCTCACCCAGTGTGGAATTTCAATGACCGTCTTATGAGAACCAGTCGGAAAAGGGCGGCAACAGCTCATGTTAACTTCTCCATCACTCCGGGACATACCCGGGTTACTATATTGTATGGAGTTGTCTCAATGAAGCGTACGTTTGATTTCGTCGGTTTGAACACGGTTATATCCGAAGCCTTCAAGCCCATGCATCAGGTCACCCCTGCGTTAGCTCGCAAGGCTGGAATGGATGCAGGAATTAAAGGCACTACGCCTTCTAACTGCCACCATTCGTATTTTGCAGATGAAGAGTTGGAAAGTGAGTGGTACCGCGGTTATCGAATGGGTAAACAAAATCGCGAAGAAGCGTAGTATTTAGACTGGATAGATCAAAGGATTGATCTGACGTTTTTTTCCAGCTGAATCCACATATCAGCTGAAGGCTGCCCACAAACACGGGGACGCGGTGTAAAATTACGGCATGAGCTGCATGGATCTAAGTGACGCCGACATACTTAAAATTGCTGAGCCGATGATGGATGACGTCATGCTCGGAGTATCGCGGCGCGATTACCGATTACATTCCACCCACTTTTCTGTCAGTTTGAAAAGCGTGCTTGGAAGTGAAGAGTTTCTCGAAGCCTGCGACCAGAGAGAGCGTGACTGGGGCCTTCCCGAGCATCGTGAGTTAATCACTATATTTCGGAAAGAGAAATCCTTCACGCTGATATGGAATCAAATTTATTCTAAAACCCACGGACAGGTTGTCGCCATGTTAACTATCGCAGTTAAGGGTGGGCGATATTTTGTAGACTACGTGCTGCTCCATTAAAAGCCGGGCAAGCTTAAAAGCCGGGAAAGCGATACTCAATTGCCCGTGGCCAAGTCAAATTTCTGGCAAAGGTACTGTAGTACGTCATTGTCAACGCCGGGCGCCATCTCTTTTAAATCATCCAGGGTGAGGTTGTTCAGGGCCGGAAGATCATAGGGCGAGTGCTCAAATCCGTAGGCGATAGAAGCAGCGCCAACACTTGCGACCAACACCCACAGTAAAAGCTTCAAGCTGCTTTTCACAATTTTCAGTATGCTGATACAGACTAAAACTGCCCCTACGGCCATCATTATACCGTTGGCGTGTTCGTATCGCAGAAACTCTTGCCAGTACTCCATGCCTTCTACTCCGCTTTCGTGTCAGTGGCAGAGTGTACCGTAGCTGATCCATCGGCGAATCTGCAACGGTTTGCATCGAATTTGCTAAGCTTTAAGGCCACCGACCTTATCCAACCAGCATCAATGAGCTTATCTTCTCCCTATTCACGTGTCATGCTTTGGCTGGGCGCTTTGTTATCCGTAATCGGTCTGATGAGCTACGGAATTTACGCCGAGCGTGTGTTGTATCTCGATCCTTGCCCTTTGTGTATCACACAGCGAATGTTCTATGTCGGCATTGGATTGTTTACCTTCATCGGTCTGTGCACGATGAAAATATACGCACTTCAGCGTTTTTGCGCCGCGCTTATGGCTTTGTGTGCGATAGGCGGTATTGGTACCGCGGGTCGTCAAGTTTGGTTACAGCACCTACCTAAAGATCAGGTGCCCGAGTGCGGTCCAGGCTTACAGTACTGGTTAGAGAACGAACCTTGGTTACAGACACTCTCTTTGCTATTTAAAGGTGATGGAAATTGTGCTGAAGTTGTTTGGACGTTTCTGGGTTTTAGTATGGGCGAATGGTCATTGGCGTGGTTTGTCGTGTTGTTGCTGGTGGCTTTAACGTTGCTCTTTAAACGCCATCAGTCTGCGTAGTTTCTCGTCGAAAAACAGCTTTAAAGCAGAGGGCTGCTGATTGATCAGCCCCCTCCTTGAGTTATGCTGCCCTTAGTTCTCACTGAGTCTACGCTGCAAAGCTTCATAGGCCGGTTTGATTTGATACCGATCATCCATTATCAGTGGACGGTATTCGCTTCTCCATGAGTACATATCCGTAAAGCCCCAGATTTGAAACGCCTTACATCGGGGTTGCTCTAAGCATAGTGATAAGACTTCCGCATATACCGTGGCTTGCTGTTCTTCGGTTTGTCCGTCACGGATAGAAACATCAAGTTCTGTGATGTAGATGTCCAGGTCCATATCGGCAATGGTTTGGAAATTTGCTGCCACTTCATCGTAACGATCAAAGTCCGAGTCTAGGTGCATTTGAAACCCGACGCCATCAACAGGTGTGTTGGCATCCTTTAATGATTGCATTAAGGCCATTAGGCCATCGGCTTTCGGGCCTGCAAAGCTGACGTCATAGTCGTTGTAAAGCAAGGTGGCGTTTGGAGCGGATGCTCGTGCTTGCCTGAAGGCGGTATCTATAAATTCAGCACCCATGGCCTCAAACCAAATGGAGCTGCGGAAACTACCGTCTTCTTCCAACGCCTCGTTTACAACGTCCCAAATAGGAATATCGTTGCCGTATCTCGTCAGAACCCGATCAATGAATTCGCGCATGTGAATCTCGCGTTCAGCTGGCTCTGTTCGTTGAATCCAAGCAGGAAGCTGTCTATGCCAGACTAGTGTATGGCCGTGAACTGCTTGACGACGCGCTTTAGCATGGGCCACCAGGTTATCTGCCTCTGCCCAGCGATACTTGCCAGGTAGTGGATTTAAACGATCCCACTTAAGCGAGTTTTCGGTTGTTACCAAATTAAATTCTTCTGCAGCGATATCGGCATAAACTGCACCGTCTGGCTGCTCATAAAACTTTAGAAGGGCGGCATAGCCAAATAGCAAGTCACGAGCTGCCGCCAGTTCACGCAGTCTGGCACCAGGCCTGTCGAATGCGCTTTGCCCAAGGACCTCGATGCTCACCGTATTACGTCCCGTCAAAGAGCGATCAAATTGATCGTATGCAATAAGTTCTAAGTTGATGTTTTCAGCAACCCGTGGCGTGAATCTGAGGATGGTGACTTTTGGATCATCAAAGTGCGGCGTGATAGTTGACCCAGTTGGAGGGTTGTTTATCTCGAGTGTGGGTATAGATCCATTTTGATCATCAGCTTTTATGTACAAGACAACTGGATCGTTAACACGAACGGTTGCTGGCCGGATCAGATTCACCACAGGAGGTAGATTGGTAATTGTCGAAGGATCACTGGGCATAGAAACCTTAATGCGTACCGTGCGTTCGGTTCGGTAAAAAGGCTCTATCGGGTCGGTTGCCGTTATCGTAAATTCCCGAATACCGACATCCGGTTCCAGCGGGTTCCAAATCAACGAGCGAGTTCCATCTAAATTATCAACGTACTGCGCGCCGCTAGGAATTTCTTGCGGAAACAGTCCCGGAATTCCACCGTCCAGATCGAGTGGCTTGAGCACGAGAGTCATAGTTTGACCTGCAAGAACTTCTACATCGTTCAGGTTCTCGAAATAGGGCGGTGAATTGGTGCTGGTATCGATGTGGTCGGGTGTATAGAACACCGGAGGCAGAGGGCCTGTGGCAAATTCTTCATCAGTGATAATGCCGAACGTATCGATCAAATCGCCCGCTGGATTTCTAACGAGAAAAAATTCTCTGACAGTGCTAACAGGTCCCGTTGCACGCACGGGTTCGCTGTCCTCTCCTGGAGCTCCAGTGAGCGGCGGTGAAGGTAATTCAGCCAACACTCGGTTTGGCCGAATAGTGGTCGAACCGGCCCCGCCGACAAGGTCGTCGGAATTTGAATCGGTATTGCCATCATCTGTGGAGTCGTCGCTACCAGGTGCATCGTTTGCTGGAGGTGCGGACGTTGATGAGCCTCCGCCACATGCTGATAAACCAACGACAGCAAACAACAGCGCTGCAGTTCGTAAATTTGACCATTTTTCCATAGTTTTTTTGTCGTTCTTTCTGATTGAAACCAGACGTAAAAATGAAGGTTCTACGTAGCCTAAGGTCACTACGCTATTTAGTTTGCTAACGATTCTGCATAAGTGTCCCAACACTTTTCGAATCGGTCGTGCTTGTTAAATTAGTGTGATCGGATCGCTATATCCGATGGGGATTACCACACGAAATATGTGATGAAAATCACAGTCCGTTTCGTCTTAGGCTTGGCCGATGTCGAATGCTCAAATGCTCAAATGCAAAAATTAGTGCAGCTTAGCGTCGGAAGAGTAATGATCAAAGGATTTCATGTCAGAAAAACCCACTCGTCCTACACCGGGTAATTTTAGGGCGGGAGGGGAGAGATCGATACCGACTGTCAGCCCGAGGAAATTTATTTCGATTCCCTCCTCCAAAGCGACAAGCAAACCGGCGTAGCCTCTGGCTGAGATTTGGAAACCTGTGCCGCTAGGCGTGCGAGCGACAACGCCATTGTCAGGCAAATAGTCTTTGCCAATTGCATTGCTGGGTAGTTCTAAACTTAGCTCTGGAATTTTCCGCGAAATATGGGCCGTGAAGGTATTGCTGTTAGGGCCTGGCCAGATGGTGTAGCTGTCTGTATGCGGATAGTCTTGTGCAACAGCGTGAAGCTTGTCGATCAGGGCATCCAGTGACTGATCTCCTCGAATCTCACGAAGCAGGGTCGGAAATTGACCGAACCACATAGCATCCGGTGTGCCCGGTCGAATTCGAACAGCATCTCCACCCCAACGTACCCGATACCCAATAACCTCCAAACGGGTGTAATGTTTTTCGTCATGGCGTTTGGTGGCAATCCACGTATGAACGCCAATGGCCCCTCGCCACCGGGCAGCTCTGGCGGCGTAAACCTGTATGACCGCTTCATTCGATGATGCGTCGGGCGCCTGGTTTGTGCTGCTGTGACGAGAGAAGCCTCGAAACCCGGCGTTGTCATCGAAATAGTAAACGGCGAGCATGCTGCCCACTGGCAGAAAGAAAACCACCAGAATTGCTGCCAAGGCGGTGAGCACGCTGCGCCATCGAAATTTCATAGTGTTTGGTTGCAAGATCTAGCTTTTTGTTCCCTGTCCGTCATGACTAATTCATACGGGTGAACTTGGCAATTAGGTGCACCTTCGGGTAGTCTCGCTCGCATGAATAAAAGATTGAGTGGGAAGCTTGCGCTGGTGACAGCCGCAGCTCAAGGAATCGGTGAGGCGACATCAAGAGCCTTTGCAGCCGAAGGTGCTACTGTCATAGCGACCGATATCAACGCGCAGGCGCTTGATAAGTTTGACGGCGTGAAGGGTATTCAGCCAGTCGTGTTGGATGTGACTGATCAAGCTGCGATCTCTGCATTGGTGAGCTCCCATGACCCGTTCGACATTCTTTTTAATTGTGCCGGTTTCGTGCATCATGGCTCGGTGCTGGATTGCACCAACGAAGAATGGGATATGGCGTTTGATTTGAACGTCAAGTCCATGTTCTCGATGAGTAAAGCGGTACTGCCTGGAATGCTAGAACGACAAAGCGGATCCATCATTAATATCTCATCGATTGCGGCGCATAAAGGCCTGGTAAACCGCTTCGCATACGGAGCGACAAAAGCGGCGGTTGTCGGGCTTACCCGCTCAATTGCTATGGATTACGTGGCAAACGGTATTCGATGCAACGCTATTGCACCTGGTACCGTGCAATCACCATCATTAGAATCGCGTATTGCTGCATTTGATGATCCGGTAGCCGCTAGAAAACAGTTTATTGCCCGTCAGCCAATGGGCCGAATCGGCACTGCAGAAGAAATTGCACACATGGCCGTGTATCTTGCCAGCGATGAGTCTATTTTTACTACAGGCACAGTTATGAAAATAGATGGAGGAATGAGCATATGAAATTATTGCGGTTCGGTGACGCAGGCTGTGAAAAACCGGGAATGCTGGATAAAAACGGTGTAATTCGCGATTTGTCCGCACATATTGATGATATTGGGCCAGCTCAATTAGAAGATGCCACGATAGCCAGGCTTGCAGCTCTGGATCACCATAGTCTTCCGGAAGTGGATGCTGATGTCAGACGGGGACCACCAGTAAGTAATATTCGAAAGGTGGTTGCTATCGGACTCAATTACAGTGACCATGCGGCAGAATCTGGAATGCCGATTCCCGAAGAACCGGTTGTTTTCATGAAAGCAGACACCTCGGTTGCTGGTCCGAACGATAACGTCATCATGCCCGTGCACAGTACAAAGCTGGATTGGGAAGTTGAGTTGGGCGTCATTATTGGCAAAACCACCCATTACGTTGGAGAACAAGAAGCGCTTAGCCATGTTGCTGGTTATTGTGTGGTCAATGACATTTCTGAGCGTGCGTTTCAGCTTGAGAGCACCGGACAATGGGTTAAAGGCAAGAGCCACGACAGCTTTTGCCCAATAGGCCCCGTGCTTACAACCCGAGATGAAATTCCCGATCCGCAGACTCTGGACTTGTGGTTGTCTGTCGACGGTGAGCGAGTACAGACAGGATCAACGTCGCTGATGATTTTCAGCGTTGCTCACATTATCAGCTACCTGAGTCAGTTCATGACGCTTAGGGCCGGAGATCTGGTGATCACGGGTACACCTCCTGGTGTAGGTGCTGGTTTCAAACCACCCAGGTACTTATCCGTTGGTCAAACAATGGAATTAGGTATAGAGGGCTTAGGTGAGATCTCACAGACCGTGGTAAAGCACGCCTCCCAAGTCTGATTCCGTGCGCCTTCGACATAGCCTGCATTTAGTTACACCGGTCTAATACGCGAATGGACAATAAAAAATCGACTCGCAAGCTTCGTAGTTCTGAATGGTTCGGCCGGCAGGACAAGGATGGTTTCGCGTACCGGAGTTGGATGAAGAACCAAGGGCTTCCGCATCATATGTTTGATGGAAGGCCGGTCATCGGTATCTGCAACACGTGGTCTGAACTAACTCCTTGCAATGCTCACCTGCGCGATATCGCCGAACGCGTAAAGCGCGGCGTGTATGAAATGGGTGGTTTTCCGGTGGAATTTCCGGTTATGTCGCTGGGCGAAACCTTGTTAAGGCCGACCGCCATGCTCTTTCGTAACCTGGCTAGCATGGATGTAGAGGAATCGATACGTGGAAATCCTCTAGATGCTGTCGTGTTGCTCGTTGGCTGCGATAAGACGACGCCCTCTCTGATGATGGGGGCCGCTAGTTGCGATCTTCCGACGCTGGTTGTATCGGGTGGGCCTATGCTCAATGGTCGATTCCGCAATGAGCGAATTGGTTCGGGCACACACGTGTGGAAGTTTGATGCCATGGTCAAGGCCGGTGAGTTGAGTACTGAAGAATTCATGGAAACCGAGGCGTGTATGAGCCGGTCCGTGGGTCATTGCATGACCATGGGCACCGCTTCAACCATGGCTTGTATGGTCGAGGCGCTCGGTATGGGAATGCCTGGCAATGCTGCCATACCAGCGGCAGATTCGCGGCGTATGGCGCTGGCCCATATGGCCGGTCGGCGAATTGTTGAGATGGTTTCTGAAGATCTGACACCATCTAAAATCCTCACGCGTGAAGCCTTTGAGAATGCGATACGGGCTAACGGTGCAATAGGGGGGTCAACCAACGCGGTCATCCATCTATTAGCTTTGGCGGGTCGATTGGGTGTTGAACATTCGCTGGACGATTGGGATCAGATGGGGCGCGATGTACCGTGCCTGGTAAACCTAATGCCTTCGGGCGATTACCTCATGGAAGATTTCTATTATGCCGGAGGGCTTCCCGCCGTGCTGCGAAAGCTTGGCGATGCAGGAATGCTCCATAAAGACACGCTCACGGTTAACGGAAAATCACATTGGGAAAACGTTCAGGCTGCTGACGTCTATGATGACAACGTCATATTCCCGACTGAGAAACCGTTTAAAGAGGCAGGTGGCATCGTCGTTCTCCGGGGAAACCTTGCGCCGGACGGAGCTGTCTTGAAGCCCTCTGCAGCCAGCCCCGAGCTTATGCAGCACACTGGCAGGGCGGTTGTTTTTGAAGATATAGACGACTACAAAGCCCGCATAGATTCCGACGACTTGGATGTTGACGCAAGCTGTGTTTTGGTACTAAAAAATTGTGGCCCACGTGGCTATCCGGGTATGGCTGAGGTAGGGAATATGGCCTTGCCCGCAAAAATACTAAAAACTGGCGTCACGGATATGGTCCGTGTGTCAGATGCCCGTATGAGTGGCACGGCTTACGGTACTGTCGTCTTGCACGCTTGCCCGGAAGCCGCTGTTGGTGGACCTCTCGCCTTCATACACAATGGCGATATGATTACCTTAGACGTTGCGACACGAGAATTGTCGGTTGATGTTGATGAGCAGGAATTTGAGGCTCGCCGACAAAAATGGAAGCCGATTCATCCGCAGGCTACTCGCGGTTACGTAAAAATGTATCAAGAGACGGTCATGCAGGCCAATGAGGGAGCGGATTTGGATTTCCTGCGCGGTGGTAGTGGTGCTCCTGTTCCACGTGACAGTCATTAACCGATTCGCTAACGCATCTATTACAACTTTAACGGTGAAACAACTTAAATGAGCAATAAAGAAAGAGTCGGATTTATTGGGTTAGGGTCGATGGGCGTTGGCATGGCTGCCAATGTTATCGGGGCCGGATATCCGTTAACCATCATGGGCCACACTCGCCGCGAACCCGTTGAAAGGTTGCTAGCATTAGGCGCTAAAGAGGTCGCAACACCTGCTGAGATGCGTCAGCACTGTGATGTCATTATCTTATGCGTCACTACATCCGATGCCGTTGAGGAGATCGTTAAAGGTGATAAGGGGCTGTTGAGCGCAGAAGCCTCTGACAACCCGTTCCTGTTAATAGACTGCGGTACATCCCGACCAGATTCAACAGTGGCTTTAGGGGCCATGCTTGCAGAAAAAGGCTGTAGCATGATGGATGTACCATTGGGTAAGTCATCAGCCGCTGCTGAATCTGGCACACTTAATATGATGGCCGGTGGAAGCGAAGAAGATTTCAATCGGGCACAACCCTTGTTGCAAACAATGTCCGAAAACCTATTTCACGTCGGTGCTTTAGGTATTGGTCACCGCATTAAACTTATCAATAACGGCTTTTCAATGGCTGTTGCATGTTTAGCTGCAGAGGCAATGGCAACTGCTCGTGCAGGTGGCGTGGACTTAGCGTGGGTGAGAGACGTTATGGTCGCCGGCCCTAACCGCAGTGACTTCTTCGAGTGGATGATGGCATCTGCTGTTGACGGTGATGAAACAAAACTGGCATTTGCGTTGAAAAACGGGTTTAAAGACATGGGCTATTTCAACGCGATGGCAGATGAGGTTGGGGTTAATGCATCAATACCGAAAGCAGCATTTGCCCGAATGGAGCAGGCGGTTAACGATGGCCATGGAGAGGACTACATACCTGCTCTGATGCGACTCATCAATAAATAATCGTAAGCGTTGTTGTTTTAACATGGCATGGTCGATATGAATAATTCAACCCCCGTCCAATGGCTGGACGGTAAGCAATCGACTGCGCAGCCTTTGTTGAAGTTGGCCGAGGCTGACAATGTAGCAGTCGCATTAAGAACGCTTAAAGAAGGTGAGGAGATCGTCATTGGGCACAATGACAACGCGACTGGAGAGATCAGTTCGATCTCATTAATTATCAAAGAACGAATCATGAAAGGTCACAAAGTGGCCCTTCATGAAATCCCCCGTGGCGCTAAGGTCACTAAGTACAATCAGTTGATTGGCGTTGCGAGTGAGTCTATTGCTGCCGGGGAGTCGGTGCATACGCATAATCTTGCGTTTACCGAAAACGATGTATCGCTAAAACCTGAGAAACATCGGAAACCCACACTGGTTGATTGTACGGATACCTTTATGGGTTATCAGCGCCCCGATGGACGAGTGGGTACCCGCAACTACATTGCAGTTATCAGCAGCGTCAATTGCTCGGCAACTGTTGCTAACCGAATCGCCGCAGCATTCGATGGTGATGCACTCAGTACCTACTCCAACGTCGACGGCGTAGCAGCCTTCACGCACGGTACCGGTTGTGGGATGGATGCTGCAGGTGAAGGGTTTCAAAACCTGCAGCGAGTTCTGGTCGGTTACGCACGGCACCCAAACGTGGGTGGTGTGTTGCTCGTCGGTTTAGGGTGTGAAACCAGTCAAATCGCTGGAACACTTGAAGCGCACCGTTTGGCTAGTGGACCGTTGTTGCGTACCATGAATATTCAGACCACTGGCGGACATGTGAAAACGATAGCGCGTGGTGTGGAACTTATTCAAAGCATGCTCGATGAGGCTAACAGCATTAATAGGCAACCTTGTCCCGTGTCTGAACTGACGCTGGCGCTGCAATGCGGCGGATCAGATGCGTGGTCGGGTATAACGGCAAATCCAGCGCTAGGTTACGCTGCTGATTTACTGGTCAAGCAAGGTGGTACCGCTGTCTTGGCTGAAACCCCTGAAATATACGGTGCGGAACATTTATTAACCCAACGAGCCGCCGATGACTCAGTGGCCAGCGACCTAATGGATCGAATAGCCTGGTGGCAGGATTACGTTAAGAAAAACAATGGCTCCCTTGACAATAATCCTTCGCCGGGCAATAAATTAGGTGGCCTAACCACCATCTTGGAAAAATCCTTGGGTGCGGTGGCCAAAGGTGGCAGCACAGAGCTCAATGGCGTTTTTCATTATGCGCAACAGGTGGATCGTAAAGGGTTTCTCTTTATGGATTCACCGGGTTACGATCCCGCATCGGTTACTGGACAAATAGCCTGCGGTTGTAATCTTGTGACGTTTACAACTGGGCGGGGTTCAACGTTTGGTAGTAAACCATCGCCGTGTTTAAAAGTTGCGACTAACACTGATATGTACCTTAAGCTAAGCGACGATATGGATATCAACGCCGGCACTATCGTCAGTGAAGGCGATTCCGTAGAAGCCGTAGGGCGGCGAATATATAAGCGTCTATTGGAAGTGGCGTCCGGCGATATAACGCTTAGCGAGGGACATGGGCTAGGCGACAACGAGTTTGTACCGTGGCAAATCGGCGCAACGATGTAGTTGGGTATTCGGTTTAGCGACAAATGCATACATTAATCCTAGGAGCCGGTTACAGCGGAAAACGTATTGCGCGTCTAGCAAAGCTGTGTGGCAGTGTTACAGGAACGAGACGCGAACATGCTGGTATCGATGAACTCGCATCGCTAGGCATTGAAGGTGTGCAGCTCAACAGCAAACTCAGCGATGAGTTCATTGCACAGCTGGCTAAAACAACTCATTTAATTGTCAGTGTTGCGCCCAATAGGGAAGCGCCGCTGCACGACCCTATGTTGTCATTGTTGCAACCTTTGGAGGCTGCTTCATTTAGCCATCTTAAATGGATTGGCTATCTTTCTACCATAGGGGTTTACGGTGATTATCAAGGACGTTGGGTTGACGAAGAGAGCCAATGCTTGTCAGCTCAGTCTCGCTCGATCATGCGTCGCGAGGCAGAAACGGCATGGCAGCTATTTGGTGAGAGACTCGGTGTTCCTGTTGCGATCCTTCGACTCTCGGGAATATATGGTCCTGAACGAAATGCTGTACGCGATGCACTGATTGGCAAGGCTCGAATGCTGGTCAAACCTCATCAAGTGTTTAATAGAATTCATGTAGATGATTTGGCGCGAGCGACACTACTTGCGGCTAAGCAAGAATTTTCGGGAATATTAAATATCACCGATGACAATCCAGCTCCGCCACAGCATGTGGTGCAATATGCTCACGCGCTAGTTGGAAAAAGTGCACCACAGGCTATCGATTTTTTAACAGCTGATATAACCCCGATGGCGCGATCGTTTTACAGTGAAAACAAACGCGTTTTAAATACAGCAAGTAAACGCATGTTGGGAATGAACTACCGCTACCCGAACTACAGAATCGCTTTAAGCGAAATTTGGAGAAAACACCGTGAAGGGCTCTAGACCTGAACAAGCAGTATTAACCCAAAATAATGATGTTAGCAAAACCGAAGAGACGCGCTCTGTTGTGTCATCCATGGTTGATGGACTTAATGATCATGAAATTGATGGCATAGGCGCTTTCTTCGCGCAAACCTTTCGGTGGATGGGAAACGCGGGTTGTGGTACCAAAAACGGTCTGAAAGAATTTCAAGACAATTGGCAAAGACCTTTTCAGGCTGCTTTTTCAGATAAGGTTTGCATAGACGAAGCTCGCCTCGCAGAAGGAGAGTGGATGGCTGCATTCGGCCGTCAGGAAGCCACACACTCGGGTAAATTCATGGGGATTGAACCTACCGGTAAGCGGGTTGAGATTCGCTATATGGATTTCTGGAAGGTGGTGGACGGCAAAATCGTAGACAACTATGTCATGGTAGATTTTCCTCACGTGATGCAGCAATTAGGCGTAGATCCGTTTAACGGGCACGGCTGGGAATCCATGGATTCGTGAATACAACACGTGTTTGAGACCTTGTGGGGCAGTAGTGTCCTGGGAGGCTTACCTGCATCAATGTTAGCGCTAGCTGCGCTGATATATATGTTTGCGGGGCTGGTGAAAGGAACCTTAGGTATTGGTTTTCCAACGACTGCAGTTAGTCTTTTCGCTCAATTCACAGATGCTAGAACTGCCATTAGTGTTGTGATTATTCCAATGATAGTCACCAACGCGTGGCAGGTATGGCGAAGTCGACAAATTCAGAAGATTGTCTCAACTTACTGGCGTCTTTTAATTACCAGTGTCGTTTTCATTGCCCTGTTTGCACAACTTTCAAGCCTCATACCCGTTGAGTACGTCACGCTCTTTTTAGGCATTGTCATAAGTTTCTATTCAATTACAACCTTGTATAAACCGGTTTTTACTATTCGCCCGGAAAAAGATAAGCAGGCGCAGGCCGTTGCTGGACTCGCCAGCGGTATCATGGGAGGGATAGCCGGTGTTTGGGCACCGCCTATCGTCATGTACCTTAGTGCCCGCGGGGTCTCAAAGGAACAATTTGTAGCAACGGCCGGTGTGTTTTTGTTTTCAGGCAGTGTGGTTCTATTTGTTGCTTACTGGAATACTGGCCTTGTTGGTCCGTCCGTGGCAATGTCATCGTGTTTTTTGCTAATCCCCTCCATGCTAGGTATGGTTCTAGGTGAGCGCGTACGGCATCAGTTGTCAGCTAAACGCTTTGAAAAACTGTTGCTAATTGTTTTCCTGATAATGGGGCTAAACCTGATTCGTCGAGCTATTTGGTGAATACACGCATACCTGGAGTTCCTGTGGTGTTTGAAGATGATTCAGTGATCATCGTCAACAAACCGCCCGGACTTCTGTCCCAACCTGGAAAGTATCTTAACGATTCGGTTTCCGTTCGTGTCGCTGAGGCAATCAATTCAGAGGCCGAGCCTGTATTGGTACACCGGCTGGATATGGACACCTCCGGCTTGTTAATGCTGGCGAAAAATAAAGTCGCTCATAGAACGTTACAGCAACAATTTGAAAAAAGAGTCATCGGGAAACGCTACAGGGCTGTATTAACCGAAGCTCCTGTGGGATTGGGAGGCCGAATTGATTTGCCGATTCGCCTTGATATCGATAACCGACCTACGCAAATTGTCTGTTACGAGCATGGCAAAAAATCGACTACCGTCTGGCATCGAGACCCTGCCAAAGGTGCCAATAGCATTGTTTTGTATCCGATTACGGGGCGAAGTCATCAATTAAGGGTCCATCTGGCAGATCCAGCAGGCCTCGGGGTCCCTATAAGGGGAGACAGACTGTATGGAAAAGCTTCTCATGACCGATCCTCGGACAGAATGATGTTGCACGCGGATTTCCTGTCATTTAACCATCCAATAACCGGAATTCGGTGCTCCGTGGAGTGTCCAGCCCAATTTGCGTCGCCAGATAAGTAGATTTTGCCCATGAAAACGTTTTTGATTGCCTATGGAGCAGCAGTCTCCTCATTTCTCATCATTGATGGTATTTGGTTAGGCTTAGTCGCGAAAAACTTCTATGCAGACCACTTAGGTGATTTGCTCAGGAAAGAGTTTCTGATGCTCCCCGGTGTGGTCTTCTATCTAATGTTTACTGCAGGCTTGGTGTTTCTCGCAGTCAGGCCATCGCAGCCAGAGCTGTCTTTGGCGAATATTGCTCTACATGGAGCTGTTGTTGGTTTGATGGCCTATGGAACTTACGATTTAACAAACCTTGCCACGTTAAAGGACTGGCCTGTTCTTGTGACGGTTGTAGACATTGCCTGGGGAACAACTTTGGCAGCTTCGGTGTCGGTTTGTGCAGCGGTGTGTGTCAGGTACTTTACCACCACCGCATAAACCAAACGAGTCAGGCTGCTTCTTGGTCTCCAGAAGAGGCCAGTTGCTCCAGTGCCTGATACGTGTCCAGCCATATATCAACCAAGAAAGGTGCGACGAATGAGGAGAGATATTCTTCACACTGTTGGCGTTGTTCCATATTGGCAGTATCAATATAGTGTTCTTGTAAATAACGAATGCTGTGTAAAATAACTAGAGGCGTAACTTTTCCAGGATTTTCAGTGATTTCCTCATGTTGCAATGCAACAGCCTCAGTCACGGCGTCTGGCATCATCCAAGAGCGCATTAAATAAGCACCCAACAGGTGTGACGGAGTGTTTTCAGCCATATCGTCAGACTCTGCCGTTAAAGCGATAAGCTCGCCTATATTGAACATCATGCCGGCCACTTGGCAATGATTGACTGACGATCGTGGAACCTTTGCGTACCGTGCGAATTGATTAGTTAGAGCCCCGACCTTGAGCGCATCCTGATTCAGTTCGGTGAGCTTTTTCAGTGTGGATTTGTCACCTTCAAACTTTGAGAAAACTTTTGATGTTAGGGTTATGTTTTTAACAAAGCTTGCTCCCAACAGTGAAATTGCTTGGGAAACAGACTCGACAGACTGTGTAAGACCGCAGTAGGCAGAGTTCACGACTTTTAAAATCGTGAGCGTGAGTCCAGCATCCCCCTCTATGATCTCGGCCACTTTCATTAATGAGCTGTTCTTCGAGGCGAGTTCTGCGACGAGTTCGTCGTAAAGTGCCGGTATTGCAGGTAGCGATTCAACGGACTGCATGAACGTCATAAGCTGCTCGTTTGCCAGAATTGTTCTCAATTCTAGTGAGCTTTCCATCGTTTCAGCCAGTGCGTCTGCTTCTAAGGGTTTGGCAAGAAAGCGGTGATGAACGCGAGCACATTCGAGTATCACTTCTGACTCTGAATCGGACGATAACGTAAACCGGATAATTTCAGGTTTTAGATTCTTAACCTTCTCTAATAATTGGAAGCCCTGCATGTCCGGTAATTGAGCTTCAGTCACCAGAAGATCAATGGGATGACTTTCAACAAGGATCACTGCGTCAGCAGCAGACGTTGCTGTAAGAATTTCCCATTCAGGTCTTGTTTTAGATAGCGATTTAGCCTGTTTCTTCAGTAGGACTGAGTCCGCATCGATGAGGGCAATGGTGGTCATAAACGTCGTTTTACTTGAATTAAGTTGGCGTTGAGCCAATAGCTACAAATTGCCTGCCAGTTTCAACGACGAAAATTAATGGGAATGTATCGTGTTACACGTTCATGTATTTAACTGCATCGTAAAGTACGGGTTTTGCTAAGAATATTGCCGGATTTCAGTTTTTTTTAAGTTTTCGGCTGTGTTAATTACGTGTTGAATTTACTACATTTTTATCTGATTTGAAAAAAATGGGCTACCCGCTAATCAGCGAATAACCCATAAGTCAATAATACAAGTCTGTAACTATCTAGAACAGGCCTTCAATCTCACCGGCCTCGTTCAGCTTAATAACTTCAGCTGCTGGCTGGCGAGGCAAGCCTGGCATGGTCATGATTTCGCCGCACACGACAACGATAAAACCAGCACCTGCTGACAAACGTACTTCTCTTACTGGAACGGAGTGGCCGGTAGGTGCGCCACGCAGGTTTTGGTCGGTTGAAAAACTGTATTGAGTTTTAGCCATGCATACCGGTAGGTGGCCGTATCCTGCGTCTTCCCATTGCTTTAGCTGATCCCGAATTTTCTTATCTGCTAGGACCTCATCTGCTCTGTAAATGCGTTTTGCAATAGTTTCGATTTTTTCGAACAGTGGCATTTCATCGGGATACAACGGGGAGAACTGTGATGAACCGCTGTCGGCGATTTCGGCAACTCTTGTCGCCAGTTCCTGCGTACCACCAGAACCGTCTGCCCAATGCTTACAAAGAATGGCCTCAGAGCCGAGTGTTTTAACGTAATCAGCAACCGCCTTAACTTCAGCATCGGTATCGGTTACAAAATGATTGATAGCAACAACGACAGGAACACCAAATGACTTTACGTTTTCGATGTGGCGTCCAAGATTCGCACAACCTTGATTAACTGCTGCGACGTTTTCTGGTCCTAGGTCTTCTTTGGCTACGCCGCCGTTCATTTTCATGGCGCGTACTGTTGCAACGAGTACCACTGCATCGGGTGCCAATCCGGCTTTGCGACACTTTATGTTCATGAATTTTTCAGCACCGAGGTCAGCACCGAATCCAGCTTCTGTCACAACGTAGTCTGCAAGCTTTAAGGCAGTTTTCGTTGCAACGACCGAGTTACAGCCGTGAGCAATGTTGGCGAATGGGCCGCCATGTACAAATGCCGGATTATTTTCCAGTGTTTGCACAAGGTTCGGCTGCATAGCATCTTTCAATAATACCGTCATGGCGCCGTCAGCTTTGATATCACGACAGTAAATAGGCGTTAAGTCACGACGGTAAGCAACGATGATATCGCCAAGACGCTTTTCTAAGTCGTCTAAGTCGTTGGCCAGACACAAGATGGCCATGACTTCAGAGGCAACCGTGATATCAAAGCCCGCTTCGCGAGGGAACCCGTTGGTCGCTCCACCCAGACTTGCAGTAATCTGACGAAGAGCACGATCGTTCATGTCTACAACACGACGCCAAACCACTCGACGTGAATCGATCTCCAATTGATTGCCCCAGTAGATATGGTTGTCAATCATTGCCGACAGTAAGTTGTGTGCGGAGGTAATTGCGTGGAAATCGCCAGTGAAATGCAGATTCATTTCTTCCATAGGAATAACCTGCGCGTATCCACCGCCTGCTGCGCCGCCTTTCATCCCGAAACAGGGGCCAAGCGAGGCTTCACGGATACAAATCATGGTATTTTTGCCGATGGAATTCAGGCCGTCACCGAGTCCAACCGTGGTGGTCGTCTTTCCTTCACCCGCAGGTGTCGGGTTGATCGCTGTCACCAGTATCAGCTTACCGTCCGGCTTACTTTGTTGATCTGCGATGAATTGTGCAGATAACTTTGCTTTGTCGTGGCCGTAAGGTAATAGGTGTTCGCTATCAATACCAAGCTTTGCACCAATTTCTTGAATGGGCTTTTTGGTTGCAGCTCGTGCAATTTCAATATCAGTTAAATGAGCCATTTTTTTGTGTAGATCTCAAATAGAGCGGGTAAAGATTAACCCTGAGTGGTGGATGAAACGTTATACAGAGACTCAGTCACTGCATGAAGAAAACTGTTAGCGGATGAACGTGGTGAGTACAGTCGGTAGCCATCGGTGCCGTGTCTGTGAATGATGACCGAGAGATGCTCCATAGACGTACGGGCTACGGAATCTTCATCAAAGACATTGGCGCTGATGTCAATTGGGCAGATTCTTTCAAGCGCTGCATGGGCTTTAGGCCCCTTAATCTCAAGCACCGCCCAACTGTCAGATTGATCGCTGACGTATGCGGCATCCCCGAGTAAATTTTTTAACTCCAGAGCAGGCTGTAGCCTCTGCGATTCGCTCACAAGAAAGCATTGATCAGGCTGCAGCCCAAGAAACATTGAAGAATCATCAGCACGGCTTATGCGTCCTGTCTCAGGCAGTCCAGCACCTACTTTTTCAAGCACAAGAGCATTAAGTGTTTCATAACCTCCGTTAGGGGTGGCGAGCGACACAATATCCAGAGCGGAGTGCTCGGACAATTCAGTGTCACCGTAGCGTTTACTGAAACCCTTTAATGGAGAGGCAGGCGTTAAAGTATAGTCAGACACGTAAGCGGTCTCCATCAGGATCGACAAAATGTGGCGACACAATCTTTACAGTGATTGATTCGTTACGCAGAGGGTCAGCAGCAACGACCGTTTCACCTATTCGCTGTTGCCCATTGCGAATGAATCCGAGCCCTATAGAACTTTGAAGAGACGAGGAGTAGGCAACTGATGTCATCCAGCCCTGATCATTTTCAAGTGTCGCTTCGGCATCAGTGGCTATGAAATGAGCTCCTGCTCTGAGTGTTGCCGCACCATCGGTTGGCATAAAGCCGACTAGTTCGATGGGGTTTTCCGGGTTCATTTGGGGGCGGCGGGACAGGACAGCTCCCAAGCAGTCTTTTTTGGTTGACACCATGCGCCCTAAACCCAAGTTGGCTGCTGTGGTTTGACCATTGAGTTCATTGCCGGCTGCGTGGCCTTTCTCAATTCTCATGACACCCAATGCTTCCGTGCCGTATGGCACCGCGTTAAAGGTTTTTCCTGCCTGCATAAGTGCATGCATGAGGGAGTTACCATATCTTGCAGGTACGGCTATTTCGTAAGCAAGCTCTCCGGAGAACGAGATGCGGAACAAGCGAGCGGGAGTTCCTCCGCACACATTAAGTTCGCCGCACGCCATAAATGGAAACCCCTCGTTACTGATATCGAAAGGTACATCAACAATTTTGCTCAACAGGTTTCGAGCGTTTGGACCTGCAACAGCAAACTGTGCCCATTGTTCAGTGGCTGATATCAGATGCACATCCATTGTTGGGTACAAACACTGACGAGCAAACTCCATGTGTCGGAAAACACTGACAGCATTGGCTGTTGTTGTCGTCATAACGTAGTGATTTTGACCCAGTCGTGCGGTAGTTCCATCGTCCATGACGAATCCGTCTTCTCTTAACATCAAGCCATAGCGAACCTTGCCAATCGCCAGTGTTGAGAACGTGTTGGCATAGACCTTATCGAGGAATTCCGCAGCATCGCGTCCTTGCACATCGATTTTCCCAAGCGTCGTTACGTCGCAAATTCCCACAGATTCACGAGTGGCTGTGACTTCCCGATCGACACTTTCACGCCAATGCGATTCACCGGGCAGTGCATACCACTGAGCACGTAACCACATACCCACTTCAACAAACTCAGCGCCGTGTGCATCCGCCCACTGGTGGCTGGGTGTCAGTCGTGTTGGACGAAAGTGTTTGCCACGGGCTCGACCGGCTAAAGCGCCAATGGGCACAGGCGTGTACGGTGGACGGAATATCGTGGTACCCGTGTCCTCAATGGATTTGCCGCTAATCTCAGACAAGATGCCAAGACCGAGCACGTTCGCGGTTTTTCCTTGATCTGTGGCCATACCCAAAGTGGTATAGCGTTTTAAATGCTCAACAGCTTTGAATCCTTCACGTACAGATTGCGCAATGTCTTTCGAAGTGACATCGTTTTGTAAATCTACCCATGCCTTACCTTTACAATCCGGTACCTGCCAGAGAGGCGTGATTGTGTAGTCAATACTGTGAGCCTGCGGCGTACGCGTCGCCGTGACTTTGCTGCCCGCTTGGAGAAGAATGTCGGCAGCAGCCTCATGACCTGAGCGCAAGCGTTCAGCAAGTCCAAATGAGCCGGATGCAGAGCCTACGACCTGCATGCCCGTTGGGAGATCATCCCCGGGGACGAAAGCTGCTATGTCGCTACGCCAGGTAGGGCGTCCCCGCTGGTGACACGTTAAATGGACATTAGGGTTCCATCCACCTGAGACCGCCAGGCAATCGCATGGAATGATGCGGCCGTCATTGAGTGTTATCGATTTGATTCCCAGGCGCCCTTGAGTGTCGATTACCTGACCACCCATCACAATCGATGCTCCAGGTATCGCCATTAACGGACTTATCGAGCGAGAGTCTACGACCGCGACGACGTTAATTCCCGCATCGATAAGATCATGGGCTGTTCGCCAGCCCGAGTTATTGTTGGTGAATACAGCAACGCGTTTGCCGGGGGCAACTCCGTAACGGTTGACGTAGCCGCGGACAGAGCCGGCCAGCATGATCCCGGGGCGATCGTTATTTCCAAAGCCGATAGAGCGCTCTGTAGAACCGGCGGCAAGGAGTGCGCGCTTGCTATAGATGCGCCATAGAATTTGTCGCGGTAAGTCGCTGACACCGGCCAGATGATCGGTGCATTTTTCCAGTGCGCCGTATACCCCGTGATCGTAGGCACCATAGACCGTGGTTCGAGTCATGAACCTCACATTGTCCATGCTCTTCAATTCTTCGTAGGCATTTGCTGCCCATTGAGAACTGGGTTGGTCGTCTACGGTGTCAGTTTCATAGTTCAAACGTCCACCGGGTAGGAAGTCTTCGTCGGCAATAATCACCTGAAGACCACCTCTGCCTGCCGTGAGAGCCGCGCTTAAACCTGAAGCGCCAGCACCGATAACAAGCAAATCACAGTGGAGAAAGCCTTTGTCATAAACGTCAGGATCTTCTTCGCCTGATAGCGAACCTAAGCCTGCAGCCGCTCGTATTATGGGTTCGTAGAGTTTTTCCCAAAAGGCTTTGGGCCACATAAACGTCTTGTAGTAAAAACCGGCACTTAAGAACGACGACAGATGATCATTAATTGCCATCAAATCGAAAGACAATGGCCCTTTATGGTTTTGACTTCGCGCTTCAAGCCCTTTGTACAGTTCAATGACAGTTGCGCGAGTATTAGGCTCTTTGTACGCACCTGTACCCAGTTCTACTAAGGCGTTAGGTTCTTCAGAGCCGGTGGTGATTATCCCGCGGGGTCGGTGGTACTTGAATGATCTGCCCACCAAACGCTGGCCATTGGCTAATAGGGCAGAGGCTAATGTATCTCCCTGCAGGCCATGGAACTTACGGTCATTGAAAATAAACGGTACCGGTGCGCTGGAATCTAATAGGCCTTGGCCGATACGATTTACAGCGATAGTGTTGTTTGAATCGTTCATGTAGCACCAGCTCTGTTTGAATGCATACGAGCGACATCTCGCGCAAGCTCTACTCGAGTTATGTCGTGCGTCAGAGTGTTTCTAGTCACCACTAACCAAGATCGATCGCCTTGCTCGTGGTACCAAAGTTCGCGATGCTCGCCAGCATTGTTATCCCTTAGATGCAAGTACTCGTAAAACTCTTCTGCGGCTGTTTCTGATTGCGGGTCTGGTCGGTTGATAAGCGAAGCGTCTCCAAGGTAGACGAATTCGGCAGCATCTCTTGGTCCCAACAAAGGGTGATTGATAATCATAGTCGTCTACCCCTTAATGCAAGTTGGGTTGAGCGCCAGCACCACGTTCATCAACAACAGCGCCTGTCTTGAAGCGGTTGAGTAGAAGTTCCGTCGCTACATCATGGTGATTGTCTGTTGCTATCAGATGGGCATAGCACCACCCACTGGCCGGAGTTGCCTTAAAACCGCCGTAGCACCACCCCCCGTTAAAATACAATCCTGGTACGTCAGTTTTATCAATGAACGGAGAGCCATCCATGGACATATCCATGATGCCACCCCAGCTACGCAGTAATCGCGCTCTGCCAATTTTTGGCATGATGGCCATTCCGCCTTCACAAACATCTTCAACCACCGGCAGATTGCCTCGTTGTGCGTAGGAGTTATAGCCGTCTATATCTCCCCCGAATACCAATCCTCCTTTATCAGATTGGCTGATGTAGAAGTGTCCCGCACCAAATGTAATGACACCTGGAATGGCGGGTTTTAATCCTTCTGAGACAAAGGCCTGAAGCACATGGCTTTCGATTGGCAGACGCATGCCTGCTAAAGACATCACGCGTCCTGAGGAGCCTGCCACGCAAACGGCCACTTTCTTAGCGCCAATGCGACCGCGGCTAGTATCAACTCCGACGCATCGACCATTGTCCATAGTGAAACCGGTGACTTCGCAGTTTTGAATGATATCGACGCCGCGACCGTCTGCGCCTCTGGCGTATCCCCAGGCTACGGCGTCGTGCCGGACCGTGCCGCCTCGTGGCTGCCACAAGCCGCCTTTGATAGGAAAGCGTGCATTGGTGAAGTCCAAATCAGGGCAAAGATTTCTGATGCCGTCTTCATCGAGTAAAACAGAATCGGCACCGGCCAGACGCATGGAGTTTCCGCGTCTCGCGAAAGCATCCCGCTGTGCATCGCTGTGGTAGAGATTGACGATTCCCCTTTGGGATACCATCGCGTTGTAGTTGAAATCCTGCTCTAAGCCTTCCCACAGTTTTAAAGAGAGTTCATAGAATGGCTCGTTACCCGGAAGCATGTAGTTTGATCGGATAATGGTGGTATTGCGGCCAACGTTGCCGGATCCAATCCAGCCTTTTTCCAGCACCGCCACGTTAGTGATGCCATGCTCTTTCGCTAAATAGTGAGCTGTTGCGAGCCCGTGACCTCCGCCACCTACGATGATGACGTCGTACTGTTTTTTCGGTTCGGGATCGCGCCACGCAGGCTTCCATCCTTTATTACCGGTCAGACCCTCTTTGAGTACTTGAAATGCGGAATAGCGCACGGCCGTTTACTCGATTGCTTGTTGAGTGAAGAATGAATCATTTACGAGTACTTGTGTCTGTCCTAAAAAGACGTAAACTTGTCTTATATGGACAAAGACGCGGTGCAAAAAGAATTTAGGGTCGGATTAGTCCTCATAGACGGGTTTCCGCTCATGGCCTATGCCTCCGCCCTAGAGCCGTTACGGGCCTCAAACTTACTGGCAAATGAGAAACTGTACGACATTCGTCATTTGCCCGTTAGCGGAGCCCGCTCTACGAGTTCGTCCGGTGCGGTCATCCGGGCAGATGCCTTTCTCGGAGAGCATGTGGATTTTGACCTAGTGCTGGTTATCGCTGGGAGTGATGTCGTCGATTTTCATGATCGTCGTCTCGCAAGCTGGCTGCGCTTATTAGACAGTCGAGGTGTTCTGGTCGGCGGTGTATCCGGAGGCCCATTGGTGTTGGCAAGGGCGGGCATTATGCAAGGGCATCGCATGACGATCCATTGGGATCACGTTAATGCGTTGAGTGCAGAAATTCACAAAGTTGTGCTTGAGCGATCACTATATGTTCGCGACCGAAACCGACTGACTTGCGCGGGAGGTACGGCGGCATTGGACATGATGCACACGGTTATAACAGAGCATCACGGTCCAGCGTTCGCCCAGCGAGTTAGTGATTGGTTTTTGCACACCGATTTTCGACAGGGCGATGACGCTCAACGCTCGGGTTTGGCGGAACGCTATAACACTAGTCATCAATCGCTTTTAAAAGCTCTGGAAGCGATGGAAAATCACATTGCAGACCCACTGGAGTTGAACCAGGTAGCTACCCTTTGTGGATTGAGCGCGCGGCAGCTAAATCGAGTGTTCAAAACGCACTTACAAGACAGTGCCGTCAATTTTTATAGCCTAATGCGTTTACAAAAAGCGCAACACTTGTTGAATACTACCTCGCTAACCGTGAGTGAAATAGCCGCTGCCACAGGCTTTGCCAACGGAGCACACTTTAGTAAGCGCTTCAAGGCTCTTAGCGGCTCTTCCCCCAAACAATATCGTTTGCAAATATCGTCCCCATCAGAGAGTGAATCTATCGCTTAGCCACAACCGTCGCAATCATTATCTTTAACCCGCGACACCGAAAGCTACTGTAAACTTCACCACCCCGAGCCATTCTGCTGCGCTGGCGGCAGATCACATCAATAGAGCTTTGCTACGTTTATGAACTCAGGTTTAGCAGTATCTGCCGCATCTATACCTTCAAAAATTGCAGAGGCAATTGCCGCTGAGACTCGGCAGGTTATAGCTGCCATTGAGCTATTAGATGGTGGTGCAACCGTGCCGTTTATTTCGCGTTATCGCAAAGAGGCCACCGGAGGCTTGACCGATTCTCAGTTGCGAACCTTAGAAGAAAAACTCATTTATTTAAGGGAACTGGACGATCGACGCAGTGCTATTGCTAACGCGATTGATGAACAAGGGAAGCTTGATAGTGCGTTGCAACAACGCATCTTGCAGGCATCAACAAAGGCTGAACTCGAAGACCTATATTTACCTTTTAAAAAGAAACGGCGAACCAAAGGGCAGATAGCTATTGAAGCTGGGCTTGAACCTTTAGCCGAGAGTTTGTGGAACGATCCGGAAAAAGACCCGGCAATAGAGGCGAAAAAATATATAAACAGCGATCCTGCCTCGGAGGCGCCGGTTGTCGATGAGAAGTCTGCATTAGATGGTGCTCGCTACATTCTTATGGAGCGCTTTGCAGAGGATGCAGCGTTGATTGCAAAACTACGTGAGCAACTCAGTAATCAGGCTTTTTTATGCGCAAGTGTTGTCAAAGGCAAAGATTCAGAAGGTGCAAAGTTTCGAGATTATTTTGATCATCAAGAGAGCTATGCGCGGGTCCCTGGGCATAGGGCACTGGCAATGTTTCGTGGACGTACAGAAGGGGTGTTATCGCTAAGCCTACTGATGAAGGACAGCGATGAATACAATGATAAGGCCTGCGTCGATACAGTTGCCAAACATCTTGGGTTTGTTCATCAAAGCAAACCGGCTGATGATTGGCGGGGGCAAGTCGTCTCATGGACGTGGAAGGTTAAGTTATCACTGCATTTAGAAAGTGAGATGATGTCCGGGCTGCGTAACAGGGCAGATGCTGAAGCCATTAGCGTCTTTGCGGCAAACTTACAAGATCTCTTACTGGCAGCACCCGCAGGCCCAAGGCCGACTCTGGGTTTAGATCCGGGGTATCGCTCAGGAGTAAAAGTCACAGTCGTTGATAGTACGGGGAAGGTTGTCGATCACACAGCCGTTTTCCCGCACAAGCCTCAGGCACAGTGGGAACAATCCTTGGCCATACTGGGCGCGCTTTGCGAACGCCATAATGTTGATTTGATCGCAATCGGTAACGGCACTGCAAGTCGTGAGACCGAAAAGTTGGCAGATGAATTAATTGTACGTTTACGGAAAACGCTAAAAGAGCGAAGGGCAGATTTAATCAAGGTCGTTGTATCAGAAGCGGGCGCATCGGTTTACTCAGCCTCTAAAATCGCAGAAGATGAGTTCCCCGATTTGGACGTGACAATTCGTGGCGCGATCTCCATAGCAAGACGTTTGCAGGATCCTTTGGCTGAGCTTGTCAAAATTGATCCTAAGGCGATAGGTGTCGGTCAATACCAGCATGATGTATCTCAAACGGCTCTTGCCAAAAGTCTTGAAGCGACGGTTGAAGATTGCGTTAATGCTGTGGGCGTCGATTTAGACACTGCATCGGCTGCGTTGTTAGGACGTGTTGCAGGTTTAACACCCACACTTGCCAGCAATATTGTTGCTTACAGAGATGAACAAGGTGCGTTTCAAAGTCGAAAGCAGCTGACGAAAGTGCCAAGACTGGGCCCGAAAGCATTTGAACAGGCAGCAGGGTTTCTACGTATACCCAACGGTACTAACCCATTAGATGCTTCAGGCGTGCATCCAGAGGCTTATCCGGTTGTCGAGCGGATCATTAAGCACCTCGGAAAACCCATCGATGATGTCATCGGCAACGGGGCGCTGCTTAAAACACTAAGTGCGGAACAGTTTGTTGATGATCAGTTCGGTGTTCCCACCGTCAGAGATATCATCGAAGAGCTGGACAAACCCGGCAGAGATCCTCGACCGGAATTTCGTGCTGTCCGTTTTGCCGATGGTGTGCAATCAGTTAACGATTTAGTCCCTAACCAGGTCCTGGAAGGAAAAGTCACTAACGTCACAGCGTTTGGTGCTTTCGTCGATATAGGAGTACATCAGGATGGTTTGGTCCATATATCTGCACTGAGCGATACCTTCGTAAAGGACCCGAGAGATGTAGTGAAAGCTGGAGACATTGTAAAAGTAAAAGTGATGTCCGTTGATGTAGCGCGCATGCGAATAGGGTTGTCTATGCGCATGAGTGACGATGCACATGAGACATCTGAAAAGGGTGGTGCGCGTCAATCGGCGAGAAATACGCGGGAATCCAAGCCAAATCGCCAATCTGCACGTCATCAGCCGTCGAAAAACGGGGGCAGTCGCTCTACGAGCGATGACGCTCCATCGGCGCTAGCGTTATCTCTAAAAGCAGCTCTGGAAGGTAAACGTTAGGGGGTAATCTAGTCGTTGATTCGGGTTAGAAATACCCTGGAGCTGAGTTGTTTTGTGATCCGTTCACAGTAACCGGGTTATAAGAGGAAAAGCTAACCCCTATCTACTCAAACCGAAGTGCTGTCAGCCGCTGTTCTGTTCTATCCGTTGTGTTTGGAAAAGAAAAGTAAATGACCGAAAAATATCGCCTAGTAACTCGCAGTGACTTTGACGGCCTCGTATGTGCTGTTTTGTTCAAGCACATGGACATGATCGATGATATTAGTTTTGTTCATCCCAAAGATATGCAGGACGGCAAAATTGATATCTTGGCATCAGATATCACGACTAATCTACCTTTCTGCGAGGGTGCTCATTTGGTGTTCGATCACCATGATTCTGAAACCAAGCGCAATGATGTAAGCGTGTCGAATTACATCATTGACCCAGATGCGCCGTCAGCCGCACGAGTCGTGTGGAAGCACTATGGCGGGCATGACACGTTCCCTTCTCAGTGGGATGAAATGATGGAGGCGGTCGATAAAGCCGATTCGGCGCAATACTCCATGGAGGAAGTGCTCGAGCCTAAAAACTGGGAATTGCTTAACATGCTTATGGATTCCAGAACCGGACTCGGGCGATTCCGCGAATTCAGAATTTCTAACTATGCATTAATGATGGAGCTCATTGATGCCTGCAGTACCCAGTCTATTGAGGAGATTCTTAAGCTTCCCGATGTAGTGGAGCGGGTAGAGCTATACGAGCAGCATGCCGATAAATTCAAGGAGCAACTCCTGCGTTGTGGCACCGTTCACGGTAATGTAGTCGTGCTAGATCTTCGCGATGAAGAAACCATTTACCCAGGTAGTCGTTTTAGCATCTATGCGCTCTATCCTCAATGCAATATTTCAATTCATCAGCTTTGGGGCTTTCGCCAGCAGAATACAGTTTTCGCTACAGGAAAATCTATCTTCGATCGGAGTTGCAAAACTCACGTTGGTGATCTGATGCTTGAATACGCAGGCGGTGGTCATGCTGCGGCTGGTACTTGTCAAATTGACAACGAGAAAGCCGATGATGTACTCAAAGAACTCATTGCAACCATTAATGCCAACGAAGAGCCTTTGGCAAAGGCAAGTTAGTACTCAGTCTGAACCTTCGAAAAATACGATTTATTTATAAATATCAGTAGAAGACGTAGTCAGTGCCGCTAGGGTGTACCCTAGCGGCACTTTTTTGTATTTGTGAAAAAATATGTCTTCCGAGAGTGCTCCTCCACCATCTGAGTCCAGAGATGTGATTTTAGAGACAGAGCCCGTGGAGCTTTATAAAATATTAAAGTTTGAAGCGTTGGTGAGTAGTGGTGGCGAGGCCAAAATGGTCATTGACGATGGCTTGGTTTTTGTTAACGGTGAGCTTGAAACACGCCGTCGCAGGAAAATCCGCCGGAATGACGTTATAGATTTCGATTGCATCCGATTAAACATGGTTGTCGATCACGATGCTGCATAACCGAAAGCCGGAAACACAAGTGCAAAGAATTCGCTAGTGTGCAATACAGGCTTGGTGACCCAGAGTTTTAGAAAAAGTGCGTTGCGCAAGCAGGCTAACCTCCTGCCTATGAGCAGGGCAAGAGAGGTCAGCTAGCATCAATCACATGTTGCGTATTTCTAGATCTATGGTGTCACCGGCGGGTTCGAAATTGAATACCCGGCCGTAAAACGTCAGCTCAGCCTGTATAGCTTTTATGATGGTCGCGGCCTGTCTGAACCCGTGTTGTTCGCCTTCAAATTCAAGATACGACACAGGAATTCCACGCTTTTCTAGGGCCTCGACTATCATGCGTGATTGATTCGGTGGAACGATCGCATCTTCAGAGCCTTGAAGAATAATCATGGGCGCTGTAAATCCGTCCAAATGGTTAATGGGTGATCGCTGCTCGTAAACCTCTGAGGCTTCTGGCCATGGTCCGATCAGGCTATCCAAGTACCTTGACTCGAATTTATGCGTATCGTTTGCTAATGCTTCCAAATCCGCCACGCCGTACAAGCTAGCGCCTGCTGTGAACGTGTCATGAAAAGCCAGTGCCGAGAGTACCGTAAAGCCACCTGCACTTCCTCCGCGAATGAGTAGCCGTTCGGGGTCAACCGATCCTCTTTCAGCCAGATACTGAGCTACGGCGACGCAGTCTTCAACGTCAGCTATACCCCATTGGCCTTCCAATTTCTTGCGGTATTTACGTCCGAAACCGCTACTTCCGCGATAATTCACATCGGCTATAGCGAAACCACGGCTGGTCCAAAACCTGTGGGCTAATGACAATTGCGGCCGTGCTGGTGCTGTTGGGCCCCCATGGGCGAGTACGATTAAAGGAGGTCGTTCCTCTGCTGGACCTTCAACATCCGGATGTGCTGGCGAATAATACAAGGCGTGAGCTACCTCGTTTTTCGCGCTCCCTGTAGGAAAAGAAATAACTTCTGGTTCACTGAGATACTCAGGCTGCAGGTTTAAATCTCGCGGCTTGACGATCTGTTGATGATCTTGAAAAACGGCGGCTTCGCTCGACCATGATCCACTGGTAAAGCTGATGTGCGACCCGGAAGCACGAACACTGTGAAAATTAGTTTGTTTTGGGTAGCCGTCCAGATAATCAATTCCACCTTTGTATTGTGCGAACACTAGGGAGCCATCTTCTTTGAAAGCGTAGCGAGCCATGCCATGTACCCACGGTGGATAACCAATTTCTCCCTCCGGTGCCAATATGGGCTTGTCAGTACCGTGCGCGTACAGATGCCAGAGATCGTTACGATCTGAAAGGTAGTGCAGAACACCCGTTGGAGACCACAATGGCTGAACGATGGATTCGTTTTCTCCACCTGCGACAGTCTTAACGTTACTGATGGTGACCTCTTCAGAGGTTATTTCGATATCAGCCAGCATCAGCTGAGTATCGTCCCAAGGCATATTCGGGTGATCCCACTGCACCCAGGCGAGCCGTTTACCGTCCGGTGACAGACAAGGAGAGCCATAAAAATCTGCTCCTGTGGCAAGATCTATTTGTTTTCCGGATCCGTCGTTGGCGGTGGCTGCAATCAAATTCTGCGGTTCAGTTTGCTCTTTACGATGTCTTTCTAGAACGCTGATAACCCATTGTCGGCAAGGCGTGGGCCTAATATCGGCAAACCGATCAGCCTTGGGCGTTTCAGGCTCATTACTCAGCAGGATTGGACTGTTGCCTGGGAACAGGCGGCGTAACCGTTGATCAGCATAATCGACGTACCAAAGAACGCCGTCCGTCGCCCACCAGGCTCCACCGCCGTATTCATGCATGTTGGTTCTGACATTCGCGCCATCGGGCGTTATCTCTTCAGTGAGGCCATCGCACCAGCGCATGACGGCAACGCGGCCGCCTTCTTCGGGTCTGGACTCTGCCCACCACACGGCATCTCCATCGGGAATCACTTCGCTGATGCCTTTTGCACCGGCTACCAACATGTTGGCTGATATTGGAGACGCCCAGGTGCCATAAGGCGCTATTGCTTTACTGGGCATTATGAAGCTGTGCCGCGAGCGGGTTTGCCGTGCTCAATAGTGAATATCATGCCGTCGAGAAGCTCGGCCAAATCAGGTCGCGCGGACGGTCCGTTAGAGATAGCGGCAATTTGAATGGTACCGTCAGGGCGCAGGCAGAAAACAGCGGGTTCAGCAAACTGGCGATCTGTTTCTTCTGGCGTCAGTGGATCGCTGATGTAGACGCCGAGATTTTTCATGTCATCTACTGATAAGTCGTAGCCAACCGGAAACGTCCATCCAAATTCATTTAAGTCAGCTTGTAATTTTTCAATAGGGTCGGCTGATACCGCCACGATGTCGAATCCTGCCGTTTTCCATTCAGATTGCATGTTTTCCAAAATCCCAAGGTACTTTTTACATCTGCCGCAGTGCTTACCGCGATAGATAACGATTAGTTGCCAACGACCATTTGGAGCGCCCACTGTCTGAGTCTCACCATTGGCGAGCGTACTGTTAAATGCGGGGAAGGTTTGACCTGCGACGGGTTTGAAGTTTGAATTGCTCATGATCAAAATGGAAAACGCGGGAGTAAAAGAGAACCCTAGTATACTGGCGTGCGGGTCATTCTCAAGGTGTGTGAAGCCTAAGACTTAAGTTGCAATAACCCCCAAATCTCCTGACCTGGGGTTTGTTTAAGCATGGATTGGTGAATATGAAAAACGAACCCGATAGGGCCCACGTCAAGTTCCCAGAATCAGCCCATCAATTTGTATGCGATCAACTTGACGCGTCAGTGATTCACTCAGCGACAACAATGCAAGCTTTATGGGGTGGACAGGGAAGCCTGCTTAGGCTGTGTAGCAACTCCCCGACACATCCGTCATGTGTGTTAAAGCTCATTACTCCGGATCGCGCAGCTCAGCATCCGCGAGGTTGGAACGGCAAACGCTCTCATGAGCGTAAAGCCCAATCGTATAGAGTCGAACGCTATTGGTATGAGCACTATGCCAATCGATGCCACAGCGGTTGTAGGGTGCCTGCTTCGCTAGGTACCCATGCTGATGAGCACGCAAGTTACATTCTATTAGAAGATTTATCGTCAGAATACCCCAGCCTATGCTCGCAACTGAGCATCAGCGAAGTGCAGATCTGTCTACGATGGTTGGCTGAATTTCACGCAAAATTTTTAGATGATTCGGCTGACGGTCTGTGGGAAGAGGGTTGTTATTGGCATTTATCGACACGGCCTGACGAGTTCGCCGCAATGGACGCTGGGCCAGTCAAAGAGGCGGCTGTGTTGCTTGATGAAAAACTAAAATGCGCACAATTTCAAACCCTGGTTCATGGCGATGCGAAAGTTGCTAATTTCTGTTTCAACGAAACAATGAGTGATGTGGCAGCAGTTGATTTTCAGTACGTAGGGCGCGGCTGTGGAATAAAAGATATAGCGTACTTTCTGGGCAGTTGTCTAAGCGATACACAATGTGCAGAATATGAAACTCAACTGCTTGACCATTATTTTTATTGTTTACACAACGCCATTGATGACTCGTTAGATGGGCAAAGCAAACAACAACTCGAAACGGAATGGCGGTCTCTTTATCCGATAGCATGGACAGATTTCTATCGTTTCTTGTTAGGTTGGATGCCCGGTCATCCGAAGATTCACAGCTATACGTTAGCTTTGTGTCATCGCTCATTGTCTGAGCTCTAACCCAATCTTCTCTTCGCTTGTAAGAATGTCTTAGCCTCGCGTTGATGCGCCACTGAGTCTACTTTTGGATCTAAAACGTTTACAGCTTTTCAGCTCCACGCAATTTAGCGGGTGTGCTGTTCAGTAGATAGCTACACCTATTTGAAACTGAGGACATGCGCGTCAGTGTGCAGTAAATCTGTACACAAAATACACTCCAAACGCTATGAAGATGTCAGCTCTTTAAGTTGTCTTGAGGTGTACCAGTGTGCGACAAACGCTGCGACTACCACCACAGAAATAATGGTGTAGAACACCGTCATCATGGGTGAATTTACTTGTGTAATAAGCCAATAGTTAATACTGGCTGGAATGACCAGTTGCCTTGCGATACCCAACACCATAGGAAACATCGGTTGTTTCATCGCCTGCAATGTTGCTGTACTCAGAAAAAGTACTACATAAGCATAGAAGGCAATAGCATCAATTTTTAAGTAAGCGGCCCCGGTATCTCTTATCGATTGATCATCGGTAAAGAAGTCCATCATGGCCGGAGACAAGAACACCATAATGGGGATAGAAACCGCAGCCATCGCTAACCCAACGATAAGCGCCGTTTTGTAAGTTTCATGTACGCGTTTGTAATGACCTGCTCCTAGATTTTGACCGGCAATGGCCATAACCGCAGCATTTAAGCCCAGTGCCGGAAGTAAGAGTACTTGTTCTAGTCTGAGTCCGACGGCATAGCCTGCGACATGTTCACTTCCGAACCGCCCAATGAGTGAGATAGTGATAAAGCTACCCAAAATAATCGTCAGCATATTGAAGCTTGCTGGAAGCACTTGTTTCAACAAGTCTAGCCATCTATTGATGCTGATTTTTGGTTTGCTATAGCGTCCAATTTCGCGGCAAAGTACCCAATAGAGGTAAACAGCGGACCCAGCTTTAATTAGTACCGTTGCAAGAGCAAGCCCTGATACTCCTAGCTCCAACGCAAACGTCAGTAAAGGGTTCAATGCGAGGTTGATAAAGAAACCTGCAGCCAGCGCATTTCTATTGGATTTCGTGTCACCCATTGCCATCAGAGCCCCGGCGGCTGCGAAACTTAAAATAAACGTAGATGCTCCTAGCAGGGTGATCGTCACGTATTCCATGGCCAGAGGGGCAATATCAGGTTCCGCTCCAAGGAATACGACTAGAGGCTCTGCTACCCACCAACCCAACGCGGTCACCAAAATACTCAATAAGATGGCTAGCCCAAATACATGATCAACCCAGTTAGCCACCTCGTCATTGTCGCTTTTGCCGACTGCCGGGGCGATAATGGCCGAGGCTCCGGTTTGTATGCCGATACCTAGGGCCAGTAACAGGAAAAACACGCTGCCGGCAATAGACACACCTGCCAGAGCCTCATCGGAGACACGACCCGCAAACCAGAAATCACTGAGGTTGTACAGAGTATTGAATATCATGCCCATTGACGCTGGTATGGACAACCGCACCAGATGATGGAGTATTGACCCTTCGATCAATGGCTTGTTGACACTTCTCATGAAATATTGCGATAAGTTATATGGATTTGGCGCAGTGTTTGCGGCCAGTTTGAGCGGAAATAACCGTAAGGTGCAGTACAAGCCGTTTCATTGGGGAATATACAGTGTCGGCGAACATCCCGTTGCCAGTATTTTTTAGGAATATCAATATGCAAAGTGTCACATTACTCGATGGCGGTATGGGACAAGAGCTCGTTCGGCGTTCGGGCAAAGATCCATCTCCGTTGTGGTCTGCCCAGGTCATGCTCGATGCCCCCGACCTTGTAGAGCAACTACACATTGATTTTATTCAAGCCGGTGCGTCTGTTATTACACTGAATACCTATAGTGCGACTCCTGAAAGGCTTGAAGCGCACAGCCGTGTTGAACTGTTTGAACCCGTGCAGCAGGCCGCGTGCGAGGTGGCTAAAAGCGCGATCGTAAAAGCGGGTGTACCCAACGTGCAAATTGCGGGGTGTTTGCCGCCTTTGGTCGCAAGTTATCACCCTGAGCTAACACCCGCCAGGGAAATCGCTGTCGATACTTATACCAAAATTGCAGCGGCTCAAAACGAAGCCGTTGACTTCTTTATGTGCGAGACCATGGCAAGCGTTGCTGAGGCGGAATATGCGTTGGAAGGGGCGTCTGTTTTTGGTAAGCCTGTCTGGGTTGCATTGACGTTAGACGATAAAAAACCAAATTGTCTAAGGGGTGGGGATCCCTGGCAAGAAGCAGTGCAGCGTGTACAGGAGCGCGGTGCTGCGGCCGTGCTGCTGAATTGTTCGCGCCCTGAGACCATCGATGCGATATGGTCAGATTTTGCGAAAGCGTGTGAGGTGCCCTTTGGTGCCTATGCTAACGGCTTTACATCGGTGACCGATCTTAAGCCTGGAGGAACCGTGGACTCATTGGAGACGCGCAACGATCTCGACCCGGAAGCCTATACTGCTTTTGCCGAAGGTTGGGTAAGCCAGGGGGCTACTCTTATTGGAGGTTGCTGCGAGGTCGGGCCTGCTCATATTGCTTGTTTGTCTGAAAAGCTACAGGCAATAAATTGATGCTCTAAAAGCAGTCTTTTGCACGAAGAAAAACAGGCTGGCTTATGAAGCCAGCCTGTTTCATACGACCAACTAGCTGATTTGCTGAGGACGCATATCGCTTGCGCTTACGCCGGCAACCTTGTTAGGAGCTGACATCGCATCACGACGGAACGGCTCGCCCAGTTCCTGATTAAGTACAACTTCGATAAACGTAGTCACGTTGTCGTTCATCTGCTCTTTCACTGCAGTATTCAACGCTTCAGTAAGTGCGTCAGTGTTGAAGACCTTCACACCCTTCAGACCACAAGCATCAGCGATCTGTGCGTACTCGACGCCTAGGTTAAGTTCTGTGCCGACAAAGTTATCGTCATACCACAGTGTGGTGTTGCGCTTCTCAGCACCCCATTGATAGTTACGGAAAATAACCATAGTGATGGGTGGCCAGTCGTTGCGACCACAGGCCGTCATCTCGTTCATGGAGATTCCGAACGCACCGTCACCTGCAAAACCGACAACCGGTACATCAGGACAGCCGATTTTTGCACCAAGAATAGCCGGTAATCCGTATCCACAAGGGCCAAACAAGCCTGGCGCTAAGTATTTGCGACCTTTCTCGAAGGTGGGATAAGCGTTACCGATTGCGCAGTTGTTACCAATGTCGCTTGAGATGATGACCTCATCTGGTAGTGAATCACGAATAGCCAACCAAGCGTTTCGTGGCGACATACGATCCGGCTCACGCTCGCGCGCACGTTCGTTCCACGTAATTCCTTCGTCGTTGTCTTCTTCGTGTTCCATAGACACAAGTTCTTGCGCCCAACGATCTTTGGTTAGCTTGATGAGCGCTCTACGATCTTCACGACCGGCATCGCCTGCACCTTTACTTAATTGTGCTTTGATTTGTTCTGCAACGTACTTCGCATCACCTTGAATGGCAACGTCAACGCGCTTAGTTAAACCAATTCGGTCAGCGTTAATATCGACTTGGATCAGCTTGGCATCTTTGGGCCAGTAATCGATTCCGTATCCAGGAAGTGTTGAAAAAGGATTCAGGCGTGTGCCAAGCGCAAGAACTACATCGGCTTTTGCGATGATTTCCATCGCTGCTTTCGAACCGTTATAGCCTAATGGTCCCATGGAGAGCTCGTGAGATCCAGGGAATGCATCGTTGTGCTGGTAGTTACAGCATACCGGTGAGTCGAGCACTTCGGCGAGCTGACGAGAAGCATCAATAGCGCCACCGATAACAACACCGGCACCGTTTAAGATGACTGGAAACTGAGCGTTAGAGAGAAGCTCTGCTGCCTGATCGATGGCAGATGATCCACCACGTGGTCGCTCAAGACGGACAACTTGTGGTAAGTCGATATCGATAACTTTTGTCCAGTAGTCACGAGGAACATTAATTTGAGCCGGGCCAGACGCGCGCCAAGCTTGTTCGATAACTCGGTTTAAAACTTCAGCGATTCGACTTGGGTCACGGACCTCTTCCTGATAGGCGACCATGTCCTGGAACAGGGCCATCTGCTGGATTTCCTGGAACCCACCTTGGCCGATGCTTTTGTTGGCTGCCTGTGGTGTCACCAACAATAAGGGAGTGTGATTCCAGTAGGCTGTCTTGATAGGAGTAACAAAGTTGGTGATTCCTGGGCCGTTTTGCGCGATTGCCATGGACATTTTGCCAGTCGCACGTGTGTAGCCGTCTGCACTCATACCGGCGTTACATTCGTGTGCACAATCCCAAAATTTGATACCGGCTTCTGGAAATAAGTCGGAGATCGGCATCATGGCCGAACCGATAATGCCGAAAGCATTGTCGATACCGTGCATCTGAAGAACCTTGATGAAGGCCTCTTCGGTAGTCATTTTCACTGTGTCGTACTCCTATTGAATAAGTAGTCGATGAAAGGGGGTCTGCTAAAAACTGCTGTCATAAGTGAGTGGGTTCGCGCTGTGAAGCACAAATCCATTCACAAAAATATTGGAGGCTTGTCTGTTTTACTGCCGTGCAGGCCCCTGCCTGCGACAAACCGCATGACGCATGTTACCGCAAAGTAGGGTGCCAGCATTGCGCCAAATAGGGTGCCTTGGGTTGGTCCACAGGGATTATTACGTTGAATTTCGTGATTCGGTACTCCTGTCGATGTACGGCAATGGCCGTTTGATGCTTACTCAGCTCTTTGGAAGATATTACTTAGGGCTGCAGCCCAAGGACAGACCGTGATTTTCCAAAAACACGGTTGACGGTGCTTTTACGAGCTACCACTCATTTTCGATTTCAGTGGGCGCTAGCCAGTTGAGTGAGCGTTCCGATACGCTACATTTCGCGCGGCATTCTCGTTTGGGCTACTTCACGTGCTCGAGACAGTACGTCGATTCCTAGTTGGTCATATACATCCATCAGATCAACCAATACCCAGTTTTCTCGGATCAATCCTTTTTCTACTCGCCAGAAATCCAGGCTTCTTAGATAGATTTTCTGAGCATTAGCCGCCAAACCCAACCAACCATCATGGCTCAGCGTTTGAGCCATATTAGGCCAACCGGTCACAGCCGCGTAGTTGCCTTCTGCAAAGAAGTGTAGCTCTACTTCATCCGGAAATTGACCGCGGTCAGGCATAGCCTTTAAAAACGGGATTTGATGCCATTGTCTGAATCCTTGGACTCCCCTACAGGTGCCTATCCCGGACGGACCGTACCAATTCATTTTTGGGTGCCAGAAGTTGTCCATCAGCATAACTTCAGGACCGCCTTCCGAGGGATGGCGCACTAGCGCGGTGAGCATATCAATGATGTGTTGGCGAGTGTTTAGACTATGTTGCGAATCATAAGACTGGCAGGTGACCCCGTCATTACTTGCAGGTCCCGGAACTTGAAGCTCACGGCCCAAGCTCGGAGCCATTGGCCAGACGTTAATTTGGTGCAGCCATTCGGGCAAGTCCCAGACAGTTTGAATTTCAACAACTTGACCGTCTTCAATTCGAAAGAATTCGTGATACCGAAAAGAGATGAATTGACCGGTGGCAGGAATTCCAACCCATGGACGCTGGAAACGGCCCATGTAGTAACCCGCACAGCCCACCCATTGTTGCTGAGTCTCTGAGGGGCCGGCGACTCTTATAAAATCTCTGCGTTCTAAGTCTGGTATTGCATGAAATAAGTCTCGATAAACTTTGTCGTACAAAGCTTCGGGCCCATGCAAATCACCGAACGGGTGACACATATGAACTAAACACGTTGGCGAAAGTACGTTGGACAACTCTGCACGAACATTCGTCTCACCAAAATCGTACATTGCGTCGCATAAACGCTTTACTAGCGCCTTGTTGGCGTTCGGTATATCGTCACTCATGTGCTAGGTTCATAGTGGGTTTGTGTTCATAGTAGGCTTGTATTCTACTAAGCGCGCAGAATGTTACTAAGTTGATTTCGCACTCCGTCAGGAATAGTGACCGGTTTACTCGTCTCTCGGTTGACGAAGACATGGGTGAATGTTCCATGAGCAGACACGCTGTTTTCGTCATTTCTGAACAAACCGACGCCATACTCAACAGAACTATTCCCCAGACGGTTGACGCGCATCGCAGCCAGAACAGTATCAGGGAACACCATAGGTGAGACGTACTGACAGGAGGTGGCAACGACAAAGCCGACGATAGGAGATTTTTGTATATTAAAACCGCAGTGCTCTATGAGGAAGCTATTGCAGACAGTATCGAAGTAGGTGTAATACACCGCGTTATTGATATGTCCATAGACATCGTTGTCAATCCAACGCGTGCTGATTGGCTTAAAATACGAATAGCTCTGCCGGGTTGTAGCGATGTTAGCCATGGCGAAAATGGGAGATTAAAACGAAAAAAGGAAAGCGTTATAGTAACGCCTTCCCCGCAGAATTGACTGTAACAACTCGATAGATAAACGGCAGCTAACTATTTTCGAAACACCTCCTGTTTGTGCAAAAATTGAGAATGCGCTTCCTGCGGATACTGCTAAATCGGAACTACAAGTGATATTTGTAGAAGTGTCTTACATTTTATTCGCGGCTTTTCTCCAATAAATTGCATTTGCGCATCCTTTTTGGTTTGTTGTCTTCGCCACAATAACTATCCCCCATAATTGCATAGGCTAGAACGCCTCTGCGTTCGTACGTTTCTCATGTTTCCGTACAGATGCGGTTAACAACTAGTTAGTCAGCCAAGGCGTCAAACTTCTTAGATATTCGTGCAGCGGCGATAGGGGTATTTATTTTTAACGAATGGCATAAGTTTGCTAAAAAACTTCGGGCTGTTTCACTAAATTATTTCCAACTACGTGCGCTAGCGTGGTGTCCGGTCAGCCTGCACTAGTTGGTATGATGGGGGGGATCAGCCTGTGCCCTTTTAGTAAACGGTTTTTTCTACTCGCTGCTTGCTGAGTTCGGGTGTTAATTCGCTTTCACCACATTAGAGAGGATCACCTCATGCGACTAGACCACGTTAAAAATGCCATTGAAGATCTGCGACGTCTATTGGGAGAGCGTTTGTCTACGGGTGCATCGATTCTGGAGCAGCACAGCCACGATGAAGCTTATAGTGAAAAAGCGCTACCGGATGCTGTTGCATTTCCTGAATCTACCGAAGAAGTCGCAGCCATAATGAAGCTGTGTACAAAACACCAGTGTCCGGTTGTCCCGTATGGCATTGGTACATCACTTGAGGGTCACGTGATCCCTATTCATGGCGGTATCAGTATCGACACCAGTCGTATGAATGCGATCCTAGCGGTAAATACTGAAGATATGGATGCTGTTGTACAGCCGGGTGTGTCGCGAACGCAACTTAACGAAGAGCTGAGGGCGACGGGTTTGATGTTCACAGTCGACCCCGGTGCTGATGCAACCATGGGAGGTATGGCTGCAACCAGAGCCTCCGGCACAAACACGGTCAGGTATGGCTCTATGCGCGACAACGTCATGGCTTTAGAAGTTGTGCTCGCTGATGGGCAAATAATACGTACCGGTACACGCGCTCGCAAATCATCAGCTGGATACGATCTCACCCGGCTTTTTGTGGGTTCAGAAGGCACGCTTGGCGTAATCACAGAGCTAACCGTACGCCTGTTCGGACAACCGGAAACTATGTCAGCAGCAACTTGCGCTTTTCCAACAGTCGACGATGCTGTGAACTCCGTCATTATGGCTATCCAGATGGGAATTCCGATGGCTCGCATAGAATTGCTGGATGAAGTTCAAATGAAAGGCATGAACACTTATAACCCCGATATGATCATGCCGGAAATTCCGCATTTGTTCTTAGAGTTTCACGGGACTGAAAACTCTGTGGCCGAACAAGTGGAAACTTTCAATGGTGTTGCAGAGGAATTTGGCGTGTCCAATTTTCAATGGGCGAGTAAAGAAGAAGATCGAAACAGGCTGTGGAAAGCGCGGCACAGTGCTTACTATGCCGGTAAATCATTACGTCCGGGTGCCGAGGGCTTAGTGACGGATTGTTGTGTGCCTATATCAGCATTAGCGGCGTGTATTTCCAAAACGAAGCGGCTGATTAATGAGTATGGGCTCATCGCGCCACTCGTAGGGCATGTTGGCGATGGAAACTTTCACTTACTGATTCTTGTTGACACCGAAGATGCGACAGAGATGAAAAACGCCAAGCAACTAGCAGCGGACGTTAATCATATTGCGTTGGAGTTTGGCGGGACGGTCACTGGCGAGCATGGTGTGGGCTCTGGAAAGAAAAAGTACATGCACGATGAGCACGGCGCAGCCTATGCCATTATGGGATCAATAAAAAAGACGCTGGATCCTGATAACCTGATGAATCCGGGTAAGTTAGTCAGTATAAATTGAAGCCGTAAAATTTCTATTCACATTAGGAAGGTTTTCTCGTATGCTCTTAAACATGTAAAATATTGAATGTGTCGGGGTGCTATGTGTTTCTTTTGAGTAAACGGGTTAAATCCCAGCATGTTGGCTTTTGCTTTAGTCGATCTTCAATATTACAGGTCTTAGCACTCATTATTTTTCCTTTTTCGCTCGCGATAGCTCAGAGCGATACGCAGCGTGATGTAGTAGAGCCTGAGGTAAGCATCCAGAATTTGGACACCGATGCTTTTCTGCAACTCATCGAATCAGAGCCCAATCTAGTTGTGATGGATGTTCGGCTACCAGAAGAGCTTGCAACGTTAGGCGGAAGTATCGATTCCGGTCGTCGCGATGTCGTTTTGAGCCGAGGATGGCTCGAGTTTCGAGCATCAGAGGTTTTGCACGATCTCAACACACCCGTTGTTGTGTACTGTGGCATTAATCTGCGCAGTCCACTCGCTGCAGAGACGCTCATCGAGTTGGGTTACACAAACGTGTCGAACTATGCCGATGGATTCTTTAAATGGCGTGATGTCGGGTTGCCGGTAAGGCTGACTGATGAATCAGTTGGCTCGATGCTGTATCGCAAGCCCATCGAAATTATGCCAGGCGTGTTTTCCGCCATTGGCGCTACCGCGCCACCAACCTATGAAAACTCAGGTCATAACAATAATTTGTCTTTTATCGTGACAGGTGAGGGTGTTGTCGTGGTGAATGCATCAGACAACGCCTTGCTAGCTCAAGCTCTGCACCGTGAGATACAACAAGTGACCGACGAGCCCGTTCGTTATGTCATTTTAGAAAACGGTCAAGGCCACGCAATGTTAGGAACCGATTATTGGCAACAGCAAGGCGCTATTGTCATTGCGCACGAAGACGCTGCAGACGAGATTGAAGAGCGGGGTGAGGGAATTTTAGAAAGAATGCAGCGTAGGAATCGTGATAAAGCCATGGGGACAGTTTTGTCCTCACCCGACGAGACATTTAGCGATGAACGCATCATTGAGCTAGGAGGTTGGCGTATAGAGCTGTTGTATCTGGGGCCAGCTCATAGTCCGGGTGATATCGTTGTTTGGATTCCTGAAAAGTCGCTCGTCATTTCCGGCGATATGGCCTTTCATGAACGTCTACTGCCAGTATTTGAGGATACGGATACGGCAGGGTGGGTTGAGACGTGGCCAGAATTTGAAGCTTTGGGTGCAAATACAGTGGTGCCCGGGCATGGAGGGCCTACCGTCATATCCGAAGTTAGACGCTGGACGCTAGATTATCTGATCTACATGCGGAAACAAATCGGCAGCATTCTAGATGATGGAGGCTCTCTGATAGATGCCTACAATATCGATCAAAATGCGTATCGGCACCTGGATACTTTCGATGAATTAGCTGGTCTGAACGCGGATCGTATATTTAGAGCCATGGAATTCGAGTGAAGTGTGTTTAGTCGTTATACTCTCGCCTCTTCAGTTTACATATTCAAAAAACTAGATAAATCTATTGATTCCTAAGCGGAATAGGGCTAATGTTCGGATTCGGCGGGTCAGCTATGCTGGTCTTGAGTACTCAGCAAACCTTGTTGGAGAAATAGTAGTGAAAATTAGAAGCGTTCTACTTGCAGGATGTTTTGGCTCAATGCTGATTGCCTCAACACTCATTGCCGGCACCATAGCGCCGGGCGATGTCAAAATCGAAAATATTGCGGTTAGCGAATCCCTTACCGGAATACCTGGCAATGCGTCAGAGGGGCGGAAAACCTTTGCGAACAGAAAACTAGGCAACTGCTTGGCTTGCCATGCAAATGCAGACCTTTCAGAACAACTTTTTCACGGTGAAGTCGGACCTAGCCTAGATGGAGCTGGCTCTCGATGGTCAGAGCAGCAACTTCGCGCAATTATGGTTAACGCAAAGGCGATTTTCTCCGACAGAACGATCATGCCGGCTTTTTATTCTCTCGAAGTAGGTGAGAACGTACGCAAAGATCTCATCGGAAAAACCATTCTTACCGCAGAACAGATAGAGGATCTCGTTGCCTATCTGCTTACGCTTAAATAAATTATATATACCAATTTAACGGGAGTTACCCTCGATGAATATCAGTAGAAGAGCCTGGTTAAGCACTAGTGCAGCGGCCGCAGCAGCTGCGTTTTTTGGAGTTTCTGGTCAAGCTATCGCAACAGTTGAAGATGTAGAAAAGCTAATCGCCGAATTCGGTGGTGGAGCCGCTGCAAGCGATGCTGGTCCTCTACAACTCACCACGCCAGAAATTGCTGAAAACGGAAACAGCGTACCTGTCTCGGTTAACGTTGATAGCCCAATGACAGACGACGATTACATTGAGTCAGTCATGATCATGGCCAGTGAAAACCCCAGGCCTGAAGTGGCAACATTTCACTTTACGCCGGCGAGTGGAATCGCTAAAGCATCTACCCGAATGAGACTTGCCAAAACTCAAGACGTGCTGGCGGTTGCGAAAACAAATTCTGGGCAGTTGTTCAAGATTAGTAACAATGTCAAGGTCACCATTGGTGGCTGTGGCGGGTAATGCACCTCACACACTCTTATACAATTATCAAAACTACGGAGAGCGCACATGGCCAGTAAACCGCGTGTAAAAATACCCAAGAGCGTGTCGGCAGGTGATGTCATCACGATCAAAACCCTGATTAAACACAAGATGGAATCAGGCCAACGAAAAGATAAAGAAGGTAATGTTATTCCCAGAGACATTATCAATCGGTTTGAGGCAGCCTTTAACGGCAACGTCGTATTCTCAGTTGATATTGACCCTGCGGTCTCTGCAAACCCGTACATTGAGTTTTCATCACGAGTAAGCGAGGCAGGCACCTTTGTCATGAAGTGGACTGATGACGCCGGTACGGTTATCGAGACCAGTAAAGACATCGCCTTAAAAGGGTAAGTCTCTAAAAGCGTAAGATCGCTGCGAGCTGGCTTGAGAGCCGCAGCGATTCATCCTAATAAAGTTTACCGAATCACCACACGGAGAAGCCCCTTGAATAGATTCCTCGCTCCAGTCGCCGTAGCAGCCGCAAGTGTATTGGCTGTTGCAGCAGTAACCTCAATGGCTGTTTTAGCAGCACCTGCCGACGATTCTTTGGTGATTGACGGTGAATTAGAAATGTCTACGCAAGTTGCACCCGTCGAAGGGCATCCGTTGCCTGAAGTCATTTCAGGGTGGCATTACCGGACGGAAGACACTCGTGCATTGCAGCAGGACTCCTTTGATAATCCGGGAATGCTAGGTGTTGAGGAGGGTGAAGTGTATTGGAACAAGGTAGAGGGCACGATGGGTAAATCGTGCGCCAGCTGTCACGGTGATGCTTCTGAGTCGATGGCTGGTGTTGGAGCCAGCTACCCTAAGTGGAGTGAAAAGCTGGGTAAACCTATTAACGTGGAGTTGCAGATTAACCATTGCCGCGTTGAGAATATGGGGGCAGAACCGTACAAGTTCGATAAAGGTGGTCAGAAGCCATTAACTGCATTCATTAAACATCAATCGCAAGGCATGCCAGTCGCACTCAATCTCGAAGAGGGGGAAATGCAACAATGGTGGGAACGAGGTAAAGAGACGTATTACCGTCGCACCGGTCAGTTGAATTTGTCGTGTGCTACCTGTCACGAAGATAACAACGGTAAGTATATAAGAGCGGACCATTTGAGCCAGGGTAACGTCAATGGCTTTCCCACCTACAGGCTCAAGCAAAGCAATTTGATTTCTCTTCACAACCGTTTCCGTGGTTGCATACGAGATACTAGAGCAGAATACCCAGCGGCTTTTTCCGATGAGTTAATGGGCCTGGAGGTGTATACGACATGGCGCGGCACCGGATTATCAGTTGAGACTCCAGCTGTTCGCCAATAATCGATTTACGCTTAAAAGGCATCATAGAAGAGGCTATTCACATCATGTTTTCCCGTCGGGAATTTTTACAAACTGCCATCGCAAGTACAGCAATAGCTGGCTTGGGTGGTAGTTTGCCGCGGGCCGTTGCGCAGCAAAGGTTAACGCAAGACGATCTACTTTCTTTTGATGCGAAAGGAAAGATCACGCTACTGCACTTAACCGATATACACGCTCAGCTAAAACCTGTGTATTTTCGACCGCCGGACACCAACATTGGTATAGGTGATTACGCAGGTATTCCTCCTCACCTGGTAGGTGAGGAGTTTATCAATCACTTCGGTTTGCAGAAAAAAAGTGCCTTAGCGTATGCCCATACCATGCTCGACTACGTGGAAATGGCTCGTACCTACGGCAGGCTTGGAGGGCTTGATCGTACTGCAACTCTCATCAAAGCCATCAGAGCAGAGCGCGGTGACAGTAACGTCCTATTGCTTGATGGTGGAGATACCTGGCAGGGTTCATATACAGCGCTGAAAACAAACGGGCAGGATATGGTCGATTGTCTGAAGCTACTGAAGCCGGATGCCATGGTAGGCCATTGGGAATTTACACTTGGTGCCGATAGAGTCCTGGAAATTATCGACGAACTAGGTTATCCATTTTTAGCGAGCAATATTGTTGACGTTGATTGGGAAGAGCCTGTTTTTGAAAGCACTGCCACGTATACAGTCGGTGGCTCTCAGGTAGCTGTTATCGGTCAAGCTATGCCGTACACGCCCATAGCTAATCCGCGTTGGATGTTTCCGGAATGGTCGTTCGGACTGCGCATAGAAGCCTTGAAACAAAATGTTGATGCGGCGCGTGCAAACGGCGCTGATGTCGTCGTGCTGCTGTCGCACAATGGTTTTGACGTCGACAGAAAATTAGCTGCGGTCGTACCGGGCATTGATGTCATATTGACAGGACATACTCACGATGCCATTCCCGAAGCCGTCACGGTTGGTAAAACACTCCTCCTTGCCAGTGGATCCCACGGGAAATTTCTAGGCAGAGTAGATTTGGAAGTCTCAAATGGAAAAGTCACCGATTACAACTCAACGTTAATCCCCGTTTTCTCTGATGCTATTGAATCAGACACAGAAATGCGGGAGAAAATAGATGAGATAAGGGCACCTCATCAAGATGAGTTAGGTCGGGTGCTCGCAAAGACAGACGGTTTGCTTTACAGACGAGGCAACTTCAATGGCAGTTGGGACGATTTAATCTGTGAAGGTTTAATAGCCGAACGTGATTCACAATTTTCGCTTAGCCCGGGTTTCCGCTGGGGGACAACACTTCTGCCAGATTCTGACATTACAATTGAAGATCTATATACGCAAACGTCAATGAGTTACCCATCAGTGTATCGATTAGAATTCACAGGGCAGCAGATTCATGAAATATTAGAAGATGTTTGCGACAACTTGTTCAACCCCGATCCGTTCTTTCAGCAAGGTGGAGATATGGTGAGAGTGGGTGGAATGGGTTATACCTGCAATCCGTCTGCAACCATGGGGTCCCGGATAACAGAAATGACGGACTTAGCAACCGGTAAAGCCGTTGAGCCCGGGAAGAGCTATGTGGTTGCTGGTTGGGCCTCGGTGAACGAAGACGTAGAAGGTCCTGCCGTATACGACGTTATGGAAAACTATCTAACGTCTCTAGGGACTGTGGTGCCGACAGTGAACGACGCTGTTAAAATTATTTAGTTTTAGAAACAGGCATTCAAGCAAGGTCAGTCTCGGATTCCAGTTGCTTTTCGCTCAAACACATTCAATAATATGAATGTATGTATTTAATGATTTTTTAAGAGGTAGCTTTGGTTATGAGTGATGGTAAGAACATCGGCAGACCTCAAGTATCTGCCAGGCGCAGTGCACTTAAGGCAGGCTTAAAACTCGGGGGCCTTGCTGCTGCCGGGACCGCAGGTTCCAGTGCGATAATTAATAGAGCGGTTGCAGCTGAACAAAGTAAACCTGATCCTTTAATCACTGAGATTCAGGATTGGAACCGATACATGGGAGATGGTGTAGATTCCAATCCTTATGGCTCACCCTCAAAGTTTGAATCAGAAGTTGTACGCCGTGATGTTGCGTGGTTAACCGCAGACGCTAAATCATCGGTTAACTTCACACCCTTGCATGCCTTAGATGGAATTATTACTCCTAACGGATTGTGCTTCGAGAGACATCATGGAGGAGTCGCTCAAATCGCACCTAGCGATCATCGTTTGATGATCAACGGATTGGTTGATAATCCATTGGTTTTTACCATGGAAGATATCGCTAGATTCCCAAGGGAGAATCACACCTACTTCCTAGAATGTGCAGCGAACTCTGGTATGGAGTGGCGAGGGGCACAACTAAACGGTTGTCAGTTTACGCATGGCATGGTTCATAACGTTGTCTACACCGGTGTGAAATTGAAACACTTGTTGGATGAGGCAGGCGTAAAGGCACGTGGTAAATGGTTATTACCCGAAGGTGCTGACCCTGCTCATATGACTCGCTCTATCCCCATAGAAAAAGCCTTAGACGATTGTCTTGTCGCTTTCAAAATGAACGGTGAGGCATTAAGACCCGAGCAAGGGTATCCGCTTCGTTTAGTGGTTCCTGGTTGGGAGGGAAATATGTGGGTGAAATGGTTACGACGTTTTGAAGTCGGAGACCAGCCTTGGCATCATAGAGAGGAGACGTCAAAGTACACTGATTTACTTGCTGATGGCCGCGCACGTCGTTTTACCTGGGAGATGGATGTTAAGTCTGTCATTACGAATCCAAGTCCACAGGCGCCGATAATGCACGGTAAGGGTCGTACAGTAATAACAGGCTTGGCTTGGTCTGGGCACGGCACGATCAAACGGGTTGATGTGTCGACAGATGGTGGACGAAACTGGGTAACCGCACGTTTGGATGGTCCCAGCTTCTCAAAATCAGTGCATCGATTTTATTATGATTTCGATTGGGATGGACGCGATATGTATCTGCAAAGCCGTGCTATTGATAATCATGGGAACATTCAGCCGACAAAAAATGCATTGCGTCTAGCGCGCGGCGAAAATTCCATTTATCACAACAATGGCATCCAAACATGGCATGTGCGGGGCGACGGCTCTGCTGAAAATGTGGAGATCTCATGATGAGAGTCTGTACAATGCGTTTTACCCAGCCGATTCTCTTAACACTCGCTCTAATAAGCATGAATAGCCTGTCAGCGATCAGTTCCGCCGCTGATGCCGAGGCTGGAAAGAGCACGTTTAATCAATGTGCTGGTTGTCATGCTATCGGACCAGATGCGGCACATCGGTTTGGCCCGCAGCTCAATGGTTTAACCACACGGGGAGCTGGAGCTGCCAGTGGCTATGACTATTCGGATGCATTGCTAAAACAAGTTAGTGAAGGCTTAAGTTGGGATGATGAATCGCTGGATGGCTATCTCGCGGCTCCGTTAAGCTACATGCCAGGAACAAAAATGGCTTATCCCGGTTTACAGTCAGCGGACGATAGAGCAAACGTCATTGCCTACCTTAAAACTCTAAATCCTGACGGAACCATTGTTGGTGAGGTGGTAGAGAAAGTCGAGGTTATTAAAGCTGTTGATTCCAAAGAGAGACTACTGGCTATAGACGTGCCTATCCCTGAGCACGGAATTCTCCATCTGGGCCGTGTGGCACTGACAGAGGAAATAAGCGCTTGGGATATCGATATCAGACCCGATGGACAAGGTTTGCCCAGCGGTCAGGGGTCAGTAGTTGATGGCGGTGAGCTTTATGACGCTCAGTGCGCTAGTTGCCATGGTGTGTTTGGCGAAGGCGAGGGGCGCTGGCCGATTTTAGCAGGCGGACAGGACTCCTTAACCGAGGAGCGCCCTGAAAAAACGGTAGGTTCCTATTGGCCATATTTGTCAACGGTCTACGACTATATTCGGCGTGCTATGCCGTTTGGCAACACTCGGTCATTATCAGATGACGATGTCTATGCCTTAACTGCGTACCTGTTGTATCTTAATGACATGGTGGACGAATCTTTTGAATTAACCAATCAGAATTTTTTAGAAATCCGGCTTCCTAACGAAGAAAATTTTATTGCGGATGGCCGGGCTGAGGAAAGTTGGTTCGAAGCAACAACAGAGCCTTGTATGAGTGATTGTATTGAGGGTGCAGCTGAAGTTATTCAACGAGCTAGAGTGCTTGATGTGACACCTGATGAAGATGTTGCTGAGCAGACCGGAAGCTTAGACTGATGAGGGCTTCAGTTACCACAGCCGCCTTTACGTTAGGCTCAGCAATTGCTGTGGCATCGCTTTTCATTCATGCCGATAGCCATACATCTGTTAGCGAGCAGGACGTTTCCAACGTCCTAGCAGTTTCGAATGACGTGGCATACGGCGAGTATTTAGCCGGTGAATGTGCTTCTTGTCATGCAACGACTGCCGTCAGCGGGAGTAACGTTCCGGTAATTCATGGTGCAAGTTCAGAACACATTGCACAGGCCCTCCTTGAATACCGGAACGGTATTCGGGAAAATTCAACGATGAAAAATGTGGCAAGTGCGTTGGGTGATGAAGAGATCGCGGCGCTTGCACACTTCTTGGCCCAACAAACAAAATAATAACAATACTTATTGAATAGTTAGTCGACGTTAAGCAGAGGTGAGTTTCTAACATTGATATCGATAAAGTGACTGTCAATTGTGTGATAAGAAATCCTCACCGTAATCTACGTTCAATCCAAAAGAGGAAGAATACCGTGAAAAAAATGAACCGACGTACGTTTAATTCCCTTATGGGGCTAGGTGCCGCCTCGCTCCTGACACCCTCCATGGTGCTGGCTCAGGGGAAACCCAAGGTAGTCATTATTGGCGGCGGTGCTGGTGGTGCCACGGTTGCGCGTTACTTAGCTAAAGATGGCGCCGGGGCGATTGACGTCACGCTCATTGAAAACTCTAAAACCTATACCACCTGTTTTTTCTCAAACCTATACGTAGGCGATGTACGTAATTTTGAGTCAATTACACATAGCTATGATTCGCTTGCCGCAATGGATGGCTTAAGTGTCGTTCATGATATGGCAACCGGTATTGATAGAGATGCAAAAACAGTCACGGTAGCGGGAGGAGCTAAAATTCCTTACGATCGTTTGGTCGTCTCTCCGGGTATTGACCTCATTTATGACAGTGTTCCGGGCTATTCGGAAAGTGCCGCTGAGATTGCGCCGCATGCCTGGCAGGGTGGCCCTCAAACTGAAATACTTAAAGCAAAACTGGATGCGCTAGAAAACGGTCAGAACATCGTCATGGTTGCACCACCTAACCCCTATCGTTGCCCGCCGGGACCTTACGAGCGAGTTTCCATGATGGCGCACACGCTTAAAACTCGCGGGTTTACTGATAGCACCATTACCATTTTAGATACTAAGCCAAAGTTCTCTAAACAGGGATTGTTCACCGAAGGTTGGGAGGCCAACTACCCGGGTGTTGTTGAGTGGTTACCTCCAGAGATTCATGGAGGAATTCTTAATGTTGATGCCACTGCTGGCACTGTCGAAACCGATCTAGATACATTTGAAGGCTCGTTGCTCAATGTTATACCTGCTCAAAGAGCGGGTGCCATAGCGTCCACTGCAGGTCTAACAAACGACAGCGGATTTTGCCCCATTGAAGCAGACTCCATGCGTTCAACGGTAGACGAGAATGTGTTTGTTATTGGTGATGCCAGTATTGCCGGCGCAATGCCGAAGTCTGGATTTTCTGCTAATAGCCAAGCTAAAGTAGCTGCGATGAATATCCGTGGTGATTTACTGGACGCGCGCGTTTTTCCAGCACGATACGCGAACACGTGTTGGAGTCTAATTTCGCCTGAGAATGGCGTAAAGGTGGGTGCTCAATATGAAGCCGGTGAAGATGGCAAGATCGTGGCAACATCTAAATTCATTAGCCAAGCGGGAGAAGAAGCCTCCGTTCGATCCGCTACCTATCAAGAATCGATTGGCTGGTACGACTCCATAACATCTGACATGTTTGGGGCATAAAGGAAAAATTATGAAAGGACATGGGTATTCCAGACGGCGTTTTTTGCAAACAACTGCTGCGCTTGGCGGCGCTGCCCTATGTCCGCTTCGTCTTGCCGCGGCCGATTCTCCTGGCGGTATATCCTCTATGCCGCTGGGAGACGGTCAATTTTTCTCGCTAAGCGATGGTCAGTTGCAATTGCCGGTTTCGATGTCATTACCGGACTCCTTAAGTGAGCAACAGCAGCAATCTATTAAGGATAGAAACAACCTGAGTGATGAATTCTATACTCCGGACTGCAACGTCGTATTGTGGAAAACCGCTGAGAAAATCATCCTATTTGATACAGGCGCCGGCTCCCAATTTCCCGTTGGTGGAGGTGAACTCGCTTCACAGCTAGAAACTATCGGTATCGATCCTTACGACGTAACTGATGTGGTGTTCACCCATGCTCACCCTGATCATCTATGGGGTGTGCTGGACGATTTTGATGATTTAGCCTTTCCAGAAGCTCAGTTCCATATGTCGCAGCGCGAATGGGACTATTGGCTCAATCCGAATACATTGAGTCGCACTCCCGAGAATAGACAATCGTTTGTGGTTGGTGCGCAAAACAGATTGCCCCTCTTGGCCGATCAGATTGCCTTATTCAACGGAGGTGATGAAATACTACCGGGAATCGAAGTTGTGGATTCTTTCGGGCACACTCCGGGGCATTCATCGTTAATGATTCACGATGGTAATCGTTCTTTGTTTGTTGTGGGAGATGCTATCGCCAATGCGGTGGTGTCGTTTGAGTATCCTTCACTACTATCGGGGAGCGACCAAGATCAAAACATGGGATCGAGCACGCGTTTAGCCTTACTTGATCGCCTGGCGCACGATAAAAGCCTAATAGTCGGATACCACTTGCCCGCGCCAGGCATAGGTTATGTCGAACGTTCTGACAATGCTTTTCGTTTTGCGCCCGTTTAATTTATTCAGGTAAAAATAGTTTTTTACTGTAGCTTCTTTTACTAAACCGCTTAGGTAAAATCGGGTGGCTAGTCATTCTTCAAAAATGAGAATGGAGATCCTTCCAGCAGCCATGAAAGACCAATCCTGGCACCAAAGCAAATACTTAAGAAAACCAACGGTGCCGAGACAGCTAAAAGGGACATAGCCGATACACCCTGTCCGATAGTACAGCCTGCCGCAAGGACGCCACCAACTCCCATTAGCAGTGCGCCTCCGAGATGTCGACCTAGTTCTCGTGCATCATCACACGCTTCCCAACGAATATCTTTGTGCCACAGCGCCACCAAAAGCGCACCAACGACAACTCCGACAACCATGCCAACTCCGTAGTCCGGCAGTGGCGCTGCAGTGGTAATAATGCTTTGAACTAATTGCCCCGGCGGTAAGACGAAGGAGGCGGATTCAAGTTGAACAGGTTCGTAGGAAATCTGACTAAACGTGTACGTGGCATACCAGCCTATGCTTACACATGAGCCGATAATGAGACCGCTTAAAACGTTGCTGCGATTTTGTCTGAAAGCTGCCTGTTTAAATATCCAACACAACAGCAGAAGCACGATAAGAAGGGTTGTGGGCCAATACAGCGAAAATCCCGAAACCTCGCTGATTAAGGAAGGTATGGACTGGCTAGAAAAGCTGGTGAGATCTAGCGCCAAGGGTTCTATAAAATTTTCGCGTGGTATTGACAGTATGCCTCGTTGAGTGCTTAAAGCGGCGAGCCCCAAACCAACTACCACGACCAGTGATTGCAGGCTTCCACCACCGATCCTGACTAAGGCGCCAAAACCGCAGGTACCCACAAGTGCCATACCGATTCCGAATAACGTTCCACCAAGAACACTGCCAATTAAGCTAAAACGCGGCGTGAGATAAAAACTGTTATCTATCTCAATGAAATTGAAGTAAATGGCAAGTTGTGTGGTTATTATGGCCACGGTCGCCGCTAGCACCCAGGATCGTAACCCTAAGCTGTCGTCTGCATACCAGTGACGTTCCAGCGCAGTAAGCGTACAGAACCTGTAGTGGCGTGCGGCAGCCCCTAATACTATTCCGCACATCAAGCCCAATATTGCTAAGAACAATGGCGAATCGAAATTCATTCGCGTACTGGTTTACAGAACAGGTCGTAGAGTGATTCAACGATCGTGTTAACTTCTTTGTCCACTATCTGGTAATAAATTTGACGCCCATCACGACGGGTAGAGACCAGCCTTTCTAATCGTAAGCGGGCGAGTTGCTGCGAGACAGCTGCTTGTGACAAACCAATAATTTCCTCTAATTCGGATACCGACATTTCTTTTTCCGTCAGCAAACACAATATGAGAAGTCGTGTTTCATGGGACAAAGCCTTCATCAATTCGCTAGCACGCCGAGCTTGAGCTTGAAGCTCTAAAAGCTCCTCCTCAGAGGCGTTTTTGTCGAAACGGGGTAGGGCCATGTATCAGCACTCGACAGATAGGCTTTTCGGTAGCCTACCGTAATAGGAGGAGCGAACAGTAAGGGCTTGCATAATACTGAGAAATGGTTATTTATTCAAATAATTGAATGTATAAATAGAAGAAGTTGGGCATCAATCGGCACTGAGACTTATAAGTTGGCACCGCCCATCTTGAGGCGCTAAGCTTACGCTATCGCAAATATTAAGACACACCTAGGCAGCGAGTTCCAGAATGATTGAAGAACCTCCACTGTTAACCATTAATTCTTCCAGGATCAGACCGAGTGCCCAGCACGTGGACGCTCTGAAAAATGTTCCCACAGGCTTTTTAACCGATGCGATGAATGGTCGTGGGGCTATGGACTATCGTATTCGCCCCTTAAGCCCAGGTGTATTGCCGTTCAACATGTGCGGCCCGGCTTTAACCTGTCATTGCGGTCCTGAGGATATATTGGCTATTTTAGGTGCGCTGGACGAACTGGAACAAGGCGATGTCATGGTAGTTGCGACAGGAAACTGGACATTGTCAGCGGTCACGGGAGATCGCGTTATGGGCATGTTGAAAAACTCAGGCGGTGCAGGCTTCGTCACCGATGGTCTAGTTAGAGATGTAGCGGGAATAGAAGCAGTAGGGCTGCCATTGATGTGCGCGGGTTTGTCACCCAATTCACCGTTTGCCAAAGGTCCGGGAGAAATTGGTTTTCCCGTTCAGTTAGGCGGAACGACGGTGAGTAGCGGAGATGTCATTGTTAGCGATAGAGACGGGGTTGTTGTTGTGCCCTTTGAAAAACTGGATGACGTCATTGAAGCCGTTGCTAAGATTCGAGTATTAGAGCGAGAACTCGACGATGACGTTGCTAACGGTCTCAAAATTCCCGCTGCGATAAAGGAGCTTTTGCAATCGGATCAGGTAAAGCGTATCTAGTACCCGTTAAACCCTATTACCGGTCAATCTAAATTCGAATATTTAAAAAGCTGATATGTCACCACTAGAAACAACCATTATCGTTGGCGCTGGCCACGGGGGAAGCCAGTGTGCAATTAGTTTACGATCCGAAGGTTATGAGGGGCAAATTGTTTTAGTCGATGACGATGTGGCTAGTCTGCCCTATCACAAACCACCGTTATCAAAGAAATATTTGCTGTCAGAGGATCAGGAAGCAATGCCATTGCGGCCAGCGAGCGCATATGACAAAGCATCAGTGGAAAGAATACAAGACACCGTGCTCAACATAGACACTGCAACAAAGACAATAACACTCTCTAAAACAGGTGAAATGCCTTACGCGTCACTTGTCCTCGCCACAGGCGCCAGCAACAGAGTGATCCCAGCGCTTACGAATCTTGACAATGTTCACTCTATACGGTCTCTGCAAGACACCAAACGTCTACGGGATCTAGCACTAAGATCTAACAGCGTTACCATACTTGGCGGCGGATTTATCGGACTAGAAGTTGCCGCATGCTTCGCAGGTATGGGTAAAACGGTCAGGGTTCTAGAGGCAAGTAAACGCGTATTGTCCAGAGTCGTCGCGCCGGAAATCTCCGAACTCGTTCAACATAAGCTCCATGAGCTGGGTATAACACTAGAACTCGGTGCTATGGCCGTTGAATTCACTAAGTCCTCAAACCGACTAGATTCCATTCACATGGATGACGGTAGCAGCATAGATATTGAATTGCTGATTGTAGGCATTGGAGCAATGCCAAACGACTCCCTTGCAAAGTCAGCAGGAATTCACTGTGATGATGGCATCGTCGTCGATCATTCCCTAAAGACCTCGGTTACAGATGTTTTTTCCCTAGGGGATTGTTGTCGTTTTCCACACTGGCAAACTCATACATCGGTACGATTAGAATCAGTCCAAAATGCGGTTGATCAATCGAAGCAGGTTGCTCAACAAATCGCCACCGGCGTGGCGTCCGCCTATAAAACGGTTCCCTGGTTCTGGTCCGATATAGGGCCCTTAAAGTTACAAATTGCCGGAATTTATACAGGCGAGACCCAAACAGTTAAAAGACGCGAAGATGACAAGTTCGCGCTGTACCATCTTCAAAATCAACAAGTCGTGTGTGTAGAGACCATTAACAATGCAAAAGAGCATATGTTGGCGCGTAAACTCATCGCCTTGGGTGTTTCCGTTACTGCAGAGGACATTGTTGAAGGGCCTGGGCGGCTCAAGAGCCTGCTTGATGCGTAGCAGCTCATTGAAATTTTATCGTTTTAAGTAGCGTAGATATGTTTGCTGTTCATTTTAGTAAAGTTACTCCAATCAGCAAGGCTACTTGGCCTTCAAACACGTTAAGGTACTCATGAAACAAACTGCTATTCCCTACGTTTTCATGCGTGGTGGTACATCCAGAGGGCCTTATTTTAATCGTGCCCATCTCCCCGATGATTTGGAAACTTTAGCTCGCGTTCTTATCGCTGCTATAGGCTCCGGCCATCCCTTGAATATCGATGGAATCGGTGGGGGACGGCCCGTCACAACAAAAGTTGCGATGTTGTCAAAATCCTCGATTAAGAATTGCGATATTGACTATTTCTTTGCGCAAGTTTCTGTCGATGATCAGCAAGTAGACTTCAAACCCAGTTGCGGAAATATTTTGTCAGGCGTTGCTGCAGCCTCAGTAGAGTTGGGTCTAGTTCGACCCACCTCCGATACCACAACCGTTAGAATACGTGCCGTAAACACCAATGCTCGAGTGACAGCCACCATAGAGACTCCAGATGGTGTTAACTACGACGGATCAACCGTTATCGATGGCGTGCCAGGTTCTGCAAGTCCGGTTCAATTACAATTCATGGATACTATTGGTGGAGTCACTGGGGCATTTCTACCAACCGGTAATTGCACGGATGTTTTTGATGGGATTGAAGTCACCTGCATGGATGTCGCTATGCCAATGGTCATTGCGAAGGCCCGTAGCTTTGGTTTAAGCGGATATGAAACGGTTGAAGAGTTGGATAACAACGCCATCTTTTTTCAACAGATGGAAGCTATAAGACTTCAAGCCGGAATGGCCATGGGGCTTGGAGATGTCAGTCAGTCTGTGGCGCCTAAATTCGGTCTGCTGGCTCATCCTGTAGCCGGTGGATCCATGACGTGTCGTTACTTCATGCCGTGGAATTGTCATCCTACGATGGCAGTTACTGGCGCACAGTGTCTTGCATCCTGTATTTTGACACCTAATACAGTGGCTGCAGATATGGCACCAACGATAGAAGATAACCCTGCGACCATTACACTTGAACATCCATGCGGACAGATAGATGTGATCGTCAAGTACGAGCGAGGCCAGTCAGGCTTTAAACCGTTGTCCGCGGGTTTGGTAAGAACCGCCAGAAAACTTGCAGACGGAAATGTCTATATCCCAGCAAATGTCTGGACGGGTATTTAGTCAATAAGGGCCGTTTGATATCAACGATTGAACAACTTAACGGTGCTTTAGACAGTCCCTTCAGTTTCCGTGGCTAAGCAACAGGTGGTTGGTATCGTCAACCTGTACAAGACGGCCCTTATTCATGGCGGTCGCCCTTACCGCTACAGGTAGGTTAATGCCGAGAAGTGGTCATCGTGTCGTGGGGCTAGGAATTCGTCAGGCATTGATGTGGGAATCTGATAGAGTTGCTATAGCGCCCAAATTCCACGGTGAATATATATGTCTAAAAAGTCCACAATGTCGATAGAACAACTTAGCAAGCTTTATGATGAAGGCGCTATTGATACGGTTCTGGTTTGTATGGTGGATATGCAAGGCCGATTAATGGGTAAGCGTGTGCATGCTGCAATCTTTATTGACAGTATTCACGAGGAAACACATTGCTGTAACTACCTGCTCGCAACCGACTTGGAGATGGATACGCCAGATGGGTATGCTTCAACCAGTTGGCAATCGGGTTACGGCGATTACATCATGAAGCCCGATCTCAGCACCTTAAGGTGTGTTCCTTGGCTTGAAGGTACGGCGTTGGTGCTTAGCGATATCATTGATCACGAAACACATGCACCGGTCCCATTCTCACCGCGTCAAATGCTCAAAAAACAACTAGAGCGGCTGAGTGCCTTGGGTTATGACGCCATTATGGCCACAGAGCTGGAATTTTTTCTATTCCGCGACAGCTTCCAAACCCTTGCCGATAACGGCTACAAAGACCTGACTCCCATCAGTGCCTACAACGAGGATTACCATATCCTCCAAACAACCAAAGAAGAACACGTGATGCGACCCGTGCGTAATCACTTGTATGCCATGGGTATCCCCGTGGAAGGTACGAAGGGTGAAGCTGAAGCAGGGCAGGAAGAACTCAATATCCGATACGCTGGCGCACTGGGTTGTGCCGATCACCACACTATCGCCAAGCATGCAGTCAAAGAAATTGCCTGGCAAAACGGCCATGCGGTGACATTTTTGTCCAAGTGGCATCACTCTCGAGTCGGCAGCTCATCTCATGTACACCAATCACTCTGGAAAGAGGGTGAATCGGTTTTCTACGAGGCAGATGCAAAGCATGGAATGTCTGAGGTCATGACGCAATATATGGCTGGGCTTATTAAATACTCTTCCGATTTTATGTTTTTTATGGCGCCCTATATCAATAGCTACAAACGTTTTGCCAAAGGTACGTTTGCACCGACAAAAAATGTGTGGTCTGTCGATAACCGTTGTGCCGCGTTCAGACTCTGCGCAGAGAACACAAAAGCCGTACGCGTAGAGTGTAGAGTGCCCGGCTCAGACATGAACCCGTATCTTGTTCTGTCTGCCATGTTAGCGGCAGGCATGAAAGGTATTGAGGAAAAACTACCGTTGTCTGATCCCTATACAGGCAATGTTTACGATGACGATTCATTGCCAAATTTACCCGGCACGTTGTTAGAGTCTAAAGAGACATTAGCTAACTCTTCCATGCTACGTGAGTCTATGGGTGATGAAGTCATTGACCATTATGTCAATAGCGCTCAAGTACAAATTGATGCCTTTGAGCGAGTCGTTACCGATTGGGAAATTCAACATGGGTTTGAGAGAGCGTAAGTTAAATGTCTAAAATGCTGCGCTGTATTTCACCCATTGATGGAACCTTGTTGGCCGAACGGGCAGTAAGCTCTTTGGCGCAAGCTCGTGAATCCATAGCTGCTGCACGCCTGGCACAAGAGACCTGGGCTAAGCTTTCGATTTCAGAACGCACCCAACGAGTAATGGCAGGGGTAGAAGCTGTTGGTGCCATGAACGAAGACATCGTTCCGGAGCTTGCAAAGCAAATGGGGCGTCCTATTCGATATGGCGGTGAATACGGTGGATTTCATGAGCGGGCCAGCTATATGGCATCTATTGCAGAGTCCTCATTAGCCCCGATTGAAATAGAGGCGTCCGTTGATTTTTACCGGCACATCGTGCGAGTACCCCATGGTGTGGTGCTGGTTGTGGCACCCTGGAATTACCCCTACATGACAGCCATTAATACTGTAGCGCCTGCTTTAATGAGTGGCAATGCCGTAGTCCTCAAGCACGCGACTCAAACACTGCTGGTTGGAGAACGAATGGCCCGCGCGTTTCATGAGGCTGGCGTTCCAGAAGCCTTATTTCAAAATGTATTTCTAGATCACGAAACAACATCAGCACTAATCGCTGAGAAACAGTTTGGTTTCGTAAACTTTACGGGCTCAGTTGGAGGCGGTATTGCCATGGAAAAGGCGGCTGCCGGAACATTTACTGGCATTGGACTTGAGCTAGGCGGTAAGGATCCGGGGTATGTCATGGAAGATGCGGACTTAGATGCTGCGGTTGACACGCTGATTGACGGTGCAATGTTTAACTCGGGTCAGTGTTGTTGCGGTATCGAACGCATTTATGTTGTTGAGAGCTTATTCGATGAGTTTGTCAGTAAAGCGGTGTCTATTGTTCAAGGCTATAAATTGGGCAATCCTCTTGATGAGGAAACTACGCTTGGGCCAATGGCTAACGTACGATTTGCAAATGAGGTGCGTGCGCAAATATCAGAGGCCTTAGCCAATGGCGCTAAAGCGCACATAGAGACGTTTGCGGAAGATGATGGCGGCGCTTACCTCACACCTCAAATTCTGACGGATGTTGATCATTCCATGAGGGTGATGCGAGACGAGAGTTTCGGCCCGGTGGTGGGCATTATGAAGGTCAAGAATGATGAAGAGGCCATCGCGCTGATGAACGATAGCGAGTTCGGTTTAACAGCGTCGTTATGGACAACGAACACAACACGAGCGGAGAATATTGGTCTACAACTACAAACAGGCACCGTGTTTATGAATCGTTGTGATTACCTTGACCCGGCGTTGTGTTGGACCGGTTGTAAAAACACCGGGCGTGGTGGCGGTCTTTCGCAAATTGCTTATCACAACTTAACTCGCCCACAATCTTTTCACCTAAAGAAGCGATAAACCCATGAATTTAATTGGCGGATGGTCGTACCCAACGGCGTTCAGATTTGGTGCCGGACGTATTAGCGAGTTAGCAGATGCTTGTCAGGGTGCCGGGATTAAAAAACCGTTGTTTGTAACAGACAAAGGTTTGGCAAACATGGAAATTACGCTGCGTTCAATGGCCGTCTTAACCGATGCGGGCATCATCTGCGAAATGTTCTCAGATGTGGACCCTAATCCGTCCGACAAAGATGTTAAGCGAGGACTGGAAGTCTACCGTGAAGGTGGGTTTGATGGCGTTATTGCGTTTGGCGGCGGTTCTGCCTTAGACACTGCCAAAGTACTGGGCTTAATGGCTAGACAAACCCGATCATTGTGGGACTTTGAGGATGTCGGTGATAACTGGACTCGAGCCGACCCTGACGGAATTGATCCTATCATCGCGATTCCTACCACCGCAGGCACAGGTTCAGAAGTAGGGCGTGCAAGCATCATTACCAATACAGAAAGTCAGGAAAAAAAGATTATCTTCCACCCTAAGATGCTACCCGTCGCTGTTATCTGTGACCCGGAATTAACTATCGGCATGCCCCGGTTTTTAACCGCCGGCACAGGGTTGGATGCATTTGCTCACTGTGTTGAAGCGTTTAGCTCACCTCACTATCACCCCATGAGCCAAGGGATTGCTTTAGAGGGTATGCGTCTTGTCAAAGAATACTTACCGTTAGCCTATGAAGATGGCACGAATGTCGAGGCAAGGGCACACATGATGTCTGCAGCAGCCATGGGAGCTACAGCGTTTCAAAAAGGGTTAGGAGCCATTCACGCTTTGTCACATCCTATTGGAGCGGTGCATCATACCCACCACGGTACGACCAATGCGGTATGCATGCCGGCCGTTTTACAATTCAATCGACCAAAAATCGAGTCGGTATTTGACCGCGCCGCGGCCTATTTATCTATCGAGGGCGGTTTTGCGGGGTTCTGTGCTTATGTCGATGAATTGAATGCATCCATGAACATTCCAAAGACACTAACAGAATTGGGAGTGAGTAATCCTGATATACAACAACTGACAACCTCTGCGTTGCTAGATCCCAGCGTAGGCGGTAACCCGGTTGAAATGACAGAAGAAAATACCAGCCGACTGCTAGAGTTAATTCTTTAGCAGCCGGTGGATATAAAACTAGTACTGCTTACGAGAATCCTACATCCTCTTATCACCTTCGCCTGTTTTTGGGCGTTGTTGTAGAATCGCCGAGTTGAATGACGCTGTACGCTGGTTCTCGTCTTTCAACAAATCCCGCTTTCGCAAATTCGGAAGCGAAGTCAGGTTGAGTTGCATCGTATTCCGATTTCATTAGCATTAATCGCCTGTTCAGATACGGGAATGCAATCATGGAGACGATAAACACGAGCACCTGTACGATAAAATATATTTTTAACAGAGCCATGAAACCTAAGTTTGCCAGTGGTTCTGCAACACCGATAAATGCAGCTAACATCCAGTTGCTCAGACTGAGTGCCGCGATGTAGATAATAATCGCCGACTTTACTTTGCTCAGTGGTTTGCGAGTTCGGCGTCTAGTTACCTTAGTGTCTTGTCTTTTTACAGTAGGCAGAGTATACCAATGAAGCATCAAGCTATTCAGTGATAGCAGTGTGACGCAAGTTATTTTTAGCTGCAGTTTTGAATCTTCTGCCATTACCAGGATATTGAAACCTGTATCCATGTAGATAACGCCAAGTCCCGATAGCCACATGGCAAATAGCAAAACCCCTACCTTCACTGATTTCTTCGACAAGGCAGTGATACTTATTTTGCCAAAAGCTATTTTTAAGTCAGTCTCAAATACCTGACTCATAGCAAGAACACAGAGCAGTAAGTGCGCATACAACAGCGCCATTCGGACCCATTCGTTAAATTCAATCATTTTTGATTCCTATCTTGCGTAGGCTAGTTATTGATACAGCGAGCGGATTTTATCCGTAGTTCATGGTTTATTTATGTGACGCTGTCGATATGAAATGATCATTAATTCTGTTGGGTTTTAATGATGTGGCGAGATAATCAAAACG
>JBGCGD010000058.1:0-47457 GCA_045110515.1 Granulosicoccus sp.
TATATGCAATTTACCCTGATCGCAGTTATCTACCAGCGAAAGTACGAAGTTTCTTGGATTTCCTAGCGAGCCCTGACGGATTGGGTAGCTGAATAAGCTTTTAAGTTGAACATGCTGTTATTTAAACGCGTTCGCGATGCCGTAAAAATCGTGCGATAGGGACAAACCTTAGAGTAGCAACGCAGCAAGCTAAACGCGGACGTTAACCATAGGGAAATTAAGCATTAACTAAATGTTGATTGATCACGTGCCACTCGAGCGCTAGGCTTCATCGGAATTGTCCGTACGAGAGTATTCAATTGCGTAAACATGTCCACGTCTTTTCAACACACATGGTCCTAGCTTCCGTTTTATGGCTTGTCGGAACTATCGGGGTTGCACAGGCACAAACAACGAAACCTGAACCGCTTGGTTGGGGTCTTAGTCTCGGTATGGGGCTGCTTAGTAATCCAAACTACCTGGGTGATGATGATAGGCAGGTAATGCTCGTACCATTAATTAAGGCCACCCATGGTGCGCATTGGACGTTGGGATTGCCGGAAGGCATTCAGTATACGATTAACCCGGAAAGCAGCTGGAGCTGGGGTATTGGCGTAGGGCCCGCCATGGGGAGGGATGTAAGTAGCAGTAATCCTTTTCGAATTTACGGTGATGGTAGCGATGATTTATTGGGACTGGATGAAACTGATACAGCGGTTGCGGTTAAATTATTTTCTGAATTCAAAGTAGCTTCGTGGGCTATAAAAGCTGCGGTTGAACAGCGGCTAGGTAACGACCCCGAAGGCACATTATCCTTGAATGTGAGTCGCTCAGCAGTAATAAAAAGAAAAGGGTCGCCGTTGATTGTATTCGGAGGATTCCGAGCACTCATGGGGGATAGTCAAAACGTAAATTCATTGGTGGGTGTCACACAGGAGCAATCCATGTCGTCTGGTCTGGCTGCCTATAGCGCAAATGGAGGGCTTATCTCATACGGTGTTAATGCAACTGTGGTGTTATCTTTAAGTTCGAAATTAAGCTTAGTTGGGAATCTAAGCGTTGATCAGCTAGCCACTGAGTTGGCTGATTCTTCACTAATTCAAGACCGTGGCAACGATATCCAATTTAGTACTGGCATGTTTTTGTCCTATAGAGTGAAGTAATAGGCGTTGATGAGGTGTAATAGCGTCCTCATGCGTTTGCGCCGAAAAGCTTGCTAGCCGACGCCTTTTGTTAACACGGTTTCATCAAGTAGGAATCTAGAAAAGAGTGGTAGTCGTGCAGCACCTAAAGCACGTGCTTCATGACCCACTTTGCCCGCGATAACATCGGGAATATGGACACCTTTAGTTTCTAGTGTTTCAAGTACTTCGCGTGTATTCGTGACTATTCGCTCTCTTATGCTTGCCGGAAACCCGCCGTCAATAATGATGACACCAACATCGACGATGCTATTAATTGAGACAATAGCCATTGCAAGTGAGTGTATGAGTTTTTCTATCCAGGCATCTAAAGATTCGGTTTCGGAAAACCATATATCGGAGTCATGTAGGAGGTAGTCTGTCGTAGAATCAGAGCCTTTTAGCACTTTTGATTCGAATAAATGAATGGATGATGTATCGATCAACTGCGAAAGGCCGTTTATACCGTTTTCATCCACAACGGGTAACGATCCGAACGCACCCGCATTGCCTGAGCGGCCACGGTATACTGAGTCATTTAATACAAGTCCGCCACCAATAAAAAAACCAATAAAGAAGTAAGCAAATTCGCTGTGATGTCTGCCATGACCGAACGTCAATTCAGCACCACACGCGGCGGTTACATCGTTGTCAATAAAAACTGGAAGATCAGTAAAAGACGACAAGGCTTCGTGGAAATCGAATGTGCGCCACTGCTCCATAACCTGTTTCGGGGCATCAAGTTTGTCACTCCAGTCCCAAATTTCATAGGGCATAGCAATGCCCAATCCATGAAGCCGATTGGTAGCCTCTGGGCCTAATTTTTTTTTGGTTAAAGGAATTTCTTTTCGCAAAAACTGCACAATGATCTCTGGTGTGGGGTAGGGGTACATTTCCTGGCTACGAATCACGACTTCGCCCACGAAGTTCATTGTGATCAATTCCGCTCCGCGGCGACCGACCTTTAGGCCCATGAAAAAGGCTCCGTCGGCTTTGAGTGTGAGCGGTACAGATGGCTGCCCGACTTTGCCTTTGATAGGTTTCCCCGTGTCAATTAGTCCTTCAGAACTCAATGCACGTGTTATCTGCGAGATGGTTTGCGGTGAGAGGCCTGTCCTGCGTGCAATCTGAGCCCTAGCGAGTGGCTCTTCTCTTGTTTAATCACCAAAACAGATATCAATCCGTTTTTTGTAAAAATGAAAGAGGGCGCTACTGCAAAAGCGGAGGAGCTGGGTATTAAGCTCTCCACTTATGCAGGTAAGGTAGACGGCGATCATGAGACCCAGGTGCAGGCGATAGAAACGTGTATCGCTTCGGGCGCTAAGGGCATCCTGCTGACGGCTTCAGACACCGCTGCAATTGTGCCAGTCGTTGAGCAAGCTAAGGCTGCAGGCTTGTTGGTTATAGCTTTGGATACGCCACTTGAGCCCATAGATGCGGCTGATGCCACGTTTGCCACAGATAATTTTAAAGCGGGTGTGCTGATTGGTCAGTGGGTTGCTGCTCAGCTGGGTGATGCCGCTGCCGATGCCAAAATCGCCATGTTGGACCTAGCGGCAAGTCAGCCATCTGTCGGAGTGCTTCGCGACCAAGGATTCTTGCAAGGCTTTGGTATTGAGCTGAACGACCCGAAAAGATGGGGTGATGAAACTGATCCTCGTATCGTGGGAAACGACATCACTTCGGGTAACGAAGAAGGTGGACGTACCGCGATGGAAAACCTGATGCAAAAAGATCCAGGCGTTAATGTTGTTTACACCATTAATGAGCCAGCTGCTGCGGGTGCTTACGAAGCCCTGAAAGAGTTTGGACGAGAGAATGATGTTCTCATCGTATCTGTTGATGGTGGTTGTCCCGGTGTTGCAAATGTGGCGGATGGCGTGATTGGCGCAACGGCTCAACAGTACCCTCTGCTTATGGCTTCAATGGGCGTGGAGGCAATCAAAGCTTGGGCTGAAAGCGGTGTGAAGCCTCAGCCAACTCCTGGCCTTGATTTCTTTAATACGGGTGTGTCTTTAGTGACTGATAAACCCGTTGATGGTGTCGAATCTATTGACACTAAAGAAGGCGCGGATCGCTGCTGGGGTTAATCTCGTTCTAGAGATAGCCAAACTGTGCCGGGGTGTTTTTTATGCCCCGGTGCATTCTCTTATTAGTTCAAGAAAGGTATCACCCCAATGAGCTCTACAAATCATCAATCCTCGGATGCTGAATCTGGGTTGATCGACTCAAGTGCGGATGCAATAGCCGAGTTTGGCGAAGGCGGTAAAACGCTTTTACAGCGCATTCAGCATTTCTTGCACGGCAATCCTGCCATGGTGCCAGTGATCATCCTTATCGTCAGCGTTTTAGTATTCCGACTGGTTGCCGGTGATCGCTTCTTTACAGCATTTAATCTGTCATTGATTATCCAGCAGGTCACCATAATTGGATTTCTAGCTTGCGCTCAAACACTGATTATTCTAACGGCTGGTATTGATCTTTCCATAGCTGCCATTATGGTTTTAGCGTCTGTGGTGGCGGGAAAGTTCGCTGTTGTCCTTGGCGTGCCAAGTTTCATTGCGCTTCCAGTCGGTTTTGTTGTTGGTACGCTATGCGGTTTGGTTAACGGAATATTGGTTACGCGGCTTAGGCTGCCGCCATTCATTGTCACTCTGGGTACCTGGAATATTTTCTTTGCGTTACTAATCTGGTATTCCGGCTCACAGTCAATTCGTAGTCAGGATATTGATAGAACGGCAGCATCATTGAAGTTTTTTGGAGAAAGAATATCAATTGGCGGCGCTGTTTTTACTTATGGTTCGTTCTTGATGGTCGCTGTTTTTTTCGTCCTCTGGTACGTGTTGAACAATACAGCTTGGGGGCGCCATGTCTATGCCGTGGGCGACGACAAAGAGGCTGCTGAGCTTAGTGGTATTAGTACAGACAGATTGCTGCTATCTGTTTATGGTGTCGGTGGACTTATAGCTGGAATTGCAGCTTGGGTGTCAATCGGCCGCGTTGGATCGGTTAGTCCACAAAGCTTCTATGATGCGAATTTGGATTCTATAACGGCGGTTGTCATTGGCGGAACATCATTGTTCGGTGGTAGGGGCTCGATACTGGGCGCCTTGTTTGGCGCACTTATCGTTGGTGTATTCGCCTCTGGTCTAAAAATAGCCGGTGTGGATGTGATCTGGCAACGATTCGCCATCGGATGTTTGATTATTCTTGCCGTAGGTATTGATCAATGGATTCGGAGAGTTTCAGCATGAATCAGGCAGCGACTCAAAACGAAATGCAAGCGTTGAAATCAGCTGACCCCGAAATCGTTATAAAAGCGACGGGTTTAGTGAAGCGCTTTGGCCGTGTAGTGGCATTGGATCACGCTGATTTCGAACTACGCGCCGGTGAAATTCTCGCAGTTATCGGTGACAACGGAGCCGGAAAATCGACAATGATTAAGGCAATCTCGGGAGCTGTCGTACCGGATTCGGGTCGTATGGAGCTGGATGGAGAAAAGGTGCTGTTTCGCTCACCGATGGAAGCTCGAGATGCCGGTATCGAAACGGTTTATCAAAATCTGGCTCTGTCACCAGCCTTGTCCATCGGAGACAATATGTTCCTGGGGCGAGAGTTGCGACGCCCGGGGTTTATGGGGAAATGGTTAAGGTCTCTGGATCGGCCTGCAATGGAAAAAGTGGCCCGGGAAAAACTCAATGAGCTTGGGTTAATGACTATTTAGAACATATCGCAAGCTGTTGAGACACTATCGGGTGGCCAAAGACAGGGCGTCGCTGTGGCACGTGCTGTTGCGTTTGGTTCCAAGGTTGTCATATTGGATGAGCCTACAGCAGCCCTTGGGGTTAAAGAGTCAAGGCGTGTTCTTGAGCTTATTAAAGAGGTGCGAGACCGAGGTCTGCCAATCGTGCTAATTTCGCATAATATGCCACACGTATTTGAAATAGCTGATCGTATTCATATCCATCGTTTGGGAAAACGATTGTGCGTAATCAACCCTAAGGACTATTCCATGTCCGATGCCGTCGCGATGATGACCGGTGCGATGCCAGCGCCTGAGTAGAATCCATAGCGTGTAACGCTATCAGATGCGCCGGCCCTTGTTTGATGATTAATGAGATTATTCGTGCGGTCTAATCGGGCGAATTCTCATCTCCTGCCCATCTTGCTGCAAGATGAATCAAAATAATAATCATGGCTATCGGGACGCAGACTGATATCCATACCATGGGAATGCCTAAGGTATCCGCGGTTAAGCCAGCTTGTCGAGCCAGATACCCTTTTGCAAAACCACCCTTAAGACCTACAAAGCAAAAGTAAACCACAGGTAGAATAAACGTGATTATGGCGGTAGTCTGAATTAGTTGGGCGCACAGCCCTAAAAAGTGTGGTCGCTTTGGGAAAACACTCTTCATGAGTATTGCATCTTCTTGCGTTTTAAACGATAGAGTTGCCCCCAGTAGGCCTGTCCAAACCATGGCATAGCGGGCAACATCTTCTGTCCATATAGGTGGTGAAGAAAAAACGTAACGTGCAACAATTTGAATCATCACGGTCACAAACATTAAACCCACAGCAATAACCGCTGCTCGTCTAGCGAAAAAATGTAAGCGATTGCTGAAGTTAATTATCGATTGTGCCATAGCCATTCCCTATAACTGAAATCAGCGGGCTACTGACAAGCGTAGCCCGCTGTCTGCAAATCAACGATTAGCGTTGGATAGTTCCAGCCACAGTGACATGTCTTCAGGGGACAATAAGTCAGATTCGTACACAGGTTTTGAAGCGGCACGAAACGCTGCTCTTTCCTCTGCCGAGAGTCGCTGTACGGTTACACCGTTCTCTTCTAGTGATGCAAGACCTTTAACGGATGCCTTTGCTAACCATTCTCGCGCTGCTGCATCAGCAGTTTCGACTGCAGCATCAACAGCACCTCTATCGGCATCTGACAAGTCGTCATACCACTGCTTTGACGCAATGACTGCTCGTAGTGGCCAGATAACACCGGCATCAGAAAAGTTTTTAACGAAATCGGTTTGGCCGAACATGACGGGAATGAACGGTGAGTTCAGATACCCATCGATAACGCCTGTTTGCAAGCCTGCAGGTACTTCACCCCATGGAACGATAGTTCCACTTGAACCCCATGCTTCATACATGGCTATTTGTGCATCGTCTAATGCACGCATACGTAGCTTGGACATGTCAGCAGGTGAGCGAACAACGGCATCGGTGGTAATGACCCCGGAGGAGGGGCCCAGTGGTGCTAAGGCCAGTAAGATTGCATCTTGCTTGGAAAGGTTAGCGTTTATACGATCGTACACATTGCCAGCAGCCATTGCCCGGTCCATATGAGCGATATCGTCGAAAATATACGGAAGTCGAACACCATAAATAAACGGGTCAACTTGCGCGACAGCACGAACATCAGATAACGATACTTCAAGTAAGCCTGTGGAAATTTGATCAAACTTTTCAGTCTCTTTACCAACAGATCCACGTGGCATTTCACGCACTTCCATACCCGCAGCTTTTAGTGCGTTGCCGAATGAGTAAGCCCAGTTGTAAGAACCTGATGTTTCAAGGTCCGGCTTACTGTCTAATGCGATTTTAACTTCAGCACTTACCGATGTCGCCAGCAGTGTAAGTGCAGCTAAAGTAATCGATCTTAATTTCATAGTATTTCTCCAGTGGTTTTTTTAGTTAACAGAAAAGCCGAACAGTTGCGGCAAGGTTAGGCTGATAGCCGGGAAAAAAATTAACGCGAGTAGTAACAGCACCTGTACCAAAATGAAGGGCAGGGTTGCCCGCGCCAGCCGCCAATAATTAAGTGAAGTTAGCGCCGACACTACAACGAGGCATTTGCCTAGTGGTGGGGTAATGAGGCCTATACAGAGGTTGAAGCAGAGCACTATGCCAAGATGGATTGGGCTGATTCCTTGTTCCAACGCCTGTGGTGCAAATAGCGGTATAAGCAGCGTTAGTGCGACTGGCGTGTCCATAAACATACCAGCAATTAAAAATATGATAGCGAGGAAAAATAGATATTTGGTTCCGGTTAAACCGAACTCACCGACCCATGTTGCCAATGCTTGCGACCAACCCATCTGTCCGGCCAGGTAGCCTAACACCGAGATGGCTGCCAGAATGATGAAGATGGTGCCTGTCATTTTGGCAGTGGCTTCTAGCGCATCGAAGATCATCGTGCGGTTGAGCCCCTTGTAGTATTGTCCGGCAATGAGTGCAAACAGAACGGCTATTGCAGATCCTTCCGTTGGGGTTGCCAAACCGAATACGAGTGAGCCAAGAATAACGACAGGTAAACAAAGCGCTGGCAGTGCTTGTAAAAAACTAGGCCAGAAGGCGGGTAAGTCGGAGGAGGCACCACCAGGGTGCTTTTTTATATTGGCAATAATGGCGTTCAATATCATAAGGGCGGCAGCTAATAGCAGCCCAGGTACTATGCCGGCAGCGAACAGTGCAGCGACCGATGCACCAGTCAGGCCGCCATAGATAATCATAATAATCGAAGGTGGGATGATCGGTCCGATCATTGATGACGCAGCGGTAATGGCACCTGCGTAATACGGATCATAGCCACGAGCTTTCATCTCGGGAACAAATATACGAGACAAGGCAGCGCTGTCAGCAATGGCCGATCCTGATATGCCCGCAAAAAATACGCTGGTTAAAACATTGACATGGCCTAGACCGCCACGGAAACGCCCTACCATTGAAAGCGCAAAATCTATCAAGCTGCGAGTGACACCAGCTCGGCTCATTATTTCCGCCGTTAGGATAAACAATGGCATTGCCATGAACGCAAAGACATCGAGTTGTGCGAATATTCGCTGCGGCAAAATAGACAGAAACTGTGTCTTTCCCAATGCAACAAAGCTTAGAACAGAGACCGCACCCATTAAGTAGGCGAATGCTGTACCGCTAATAAGTAGTATGACGAAGGTAACAGGAATAGCCCACATAAGATTTTCCTGTTATACCGCTGTTTGCATAGACAACTTGCCATTAATGGCTGAGTTGTCTGCAATGGGAGGATGGGTCACGATAGATCGTAGATCAGGATCGGCCGTTACGATATTGTGCAGACTTGGCTTTGGACGTGCTGTCTCAGGACTGAGAGCGAAATAGGTTTCGACGGCACTAGCAATAGAGAGTAACTGCTTATCGCTTCGAACCGCGCCCAACATTTGCAGTCCAAATGGCATACCAAAAGGATCCAGACCGCAGGGCACTGTGATAGCAGGACCACCGGTTAGTGAGCCGCGATAGGAGAGTGCAAGCCAACGGTAGTAAATATCCATTGCTTCCCCATCTATCTGGTTGGGGTGGCTTTGAGTCCACGCAAATGGTGAAACAGGTGACGTGGGTAATAAGATGACATCAAAGTCTTGCATCAGTGCGTTGAATTTGCGCAAGATTATGGTTTGTTCGCGGTGAGCCCAAGCTCGATCGGCGAGTGTCATCCGATTTCCCAATTCAACATTTTCTAAAATGTGTTTGCCGAAACTATCAGGGTCCTCATGAACAGCATTGGCAAATGCGGTGAGAAAGCTCTCGGCTCGCAAAATATCAAATGTGGTATCCATGTCGCCCAGATTCAGGTCCACGGGTGTGCATGACTTAAGTTGGGGGCGGAGATTATCGATGCGTGAGAGAAAACACTCACGTATGGATGAATCAACTGGGGCGCCGCCAAAGTCTTCGCTATACCCCACACGAAGGTTGTTTAGGTCAATGGAACTAGTATTAGTAAATGTTTCTGACGCTTTCGATAACGGATCATCTGGATCTTGGCCTCGACAGACATTTAGCATTAAGAGTAAGTCATCCATGGTTCGAGCCATAGGACCGAGTACCGAAATGCCGGACCAACCCAATGGTCGCGTTGGATGGGCAATAACATCGACCGATGGTCGGTAACCAACGACACCACATAGCGCCGCCGGTATTCGCAATGAACCCCCGGTATCAGAGCCTGTGCAGAGTGGTAGAAGGTTGGCTGACAATGCAGCGGCAGATCCGCCAGAAGAGCCACCTGCGATTAAATTGGGATCGAATGGGTTGCCTGTTGCGCCCCAGACTGCATTGCGACTATTGCCACCAGCGCCCATTTCTGGAACATTAGTTTTGGCCAGTATGATCGCGCCGGCGGCACGAAGACGTGCAACCATGGGCAAGTCTTGCGAAGGTACATTGCTACGGGCGCGAGCGCTACCAAATGTAGTTAGTAATCCGTCTGTGTCCTGAAGGTCCTTTATACCGATTGGGAGGCCGTCCAGCGCTCCAATGGGTGTTCCGTTTTCCCAGCGACGAGTTGATGCAGAGGCCTCTGCAACGGCTCGTTCAGTATCGACAACCGTCAGTGCATTAATCTTGGGATTGATAAGTGCAATATGTGCCAAGCAGGCATCTAGGTAGACACTTGGAGTTATGGAGCCGTTCTTGAACCCGGCGATCAAATCAACCGCGGGAAGATCTACCAATGCTGATTCATCCATAGATTAATTCAGCATTTTGTCGCAGACGCAAGCAAATGGCTTCTGTTCTTAACCTTATCATCTTGTTAAGGTATACGATGCAAAATGTCAAATATATTGAGTAATTCTTTGGATGGTATAACCAAATGTTATGGTGTTGTTGCTATGCAGTAGCCGGACTAAAGGTGGCGCTAAGTGTGCTTAGGGCAGACCCTTATTTAAAGTGGATGGTATCTAAGCCCTCAACGGCTTGGTCCAAACACTTTAAAAACAGCGCTAACGTGGTGTTGGCGACTGTTTGCTCCGTTTTCCAAAAACAGCGTGTCTCTGATAAAAAGCCCCGCGTATCCAAAGGCAATGTGACTATCTCTCCTCGGCTTGCGTAAGTTTGAGCCAGGCTCTGCGGTAGAAGTCCAATAGCCGGCATGGCGTTGAAAATTTCTAGATTGAGCGTAAGTGATAGCGATGAAATTGTATTGTCTGGCGGATTGAGTGCATTTTCAGTGAACAAGGCGTCTACAGCTCGTCGTGCAACGGAGTTTGCGGGAGGCATGATCCAAGGGTAGGCCACAACATCTGACCAACTTAATCTGGCGTTTCTGGCAATCGAATTGTTGCGACCAGTGACGACAACCAGTGGCTCGGAATACAGCGTCTTTTGGGTGATTCCGGGTATCTCTTGAGGTTGCCAGATTCTGGCAATTAGCAGATCAAGTGAGCCTGCTTCCAACTCCGGAAATAATCCGACGAAATGTCCTTCTGTCACTGAAACAGATGCGGTGGGGGTGTTGTTTTTAAAAAGCGCAATAGTGCCGGGGAGCAGAGTCGGAGCAACTGAACTGACCGCACCAATAGACACCGAACCGGATATGCCGCTAGCCATCGCTTCCAGGTCAAATGCCGCACGATCAAGTTGATTAAGCACCTGCTTGGCATGCTCTGCCAACCGTATTCCAACCGGCGTTAAATGCAGACGGTTTTTATCACGCGTTACAACAGGCACTCCAACAATGCGTTCTAGCTCTGTGATTTGTTTCGACACAGCTGGCTGAGTGACATTGAGCGACTCAGAAACACGGGCAACTAACTTCAATTCAGACAATGCGGTAATTATGCGCAAGTGTCGGATGGTAATTGCCTTGTTAAATTCGTCGCTTTTGATGGTTAGTTGCTCAGTAATTAGAAGGTCTCGAATAACCTGTGATCATAACATTGCAATAGCTTGCAACTTTGAAAATCACGAATGCTCGTAACAGGTCTGAACCTATTTCAAAAACACCTACAGCTATTAAATCAAATATTTAGCGCTTATTATGATTTTCTTAATGTGTTCAGTCTCAGATCGAGACTGAACATAATTGCCGAATATAGAGTATGTATAAAGTAGGCAACAAACATAAGTCTTCACTAATAAGCCGTTAGACAGTGCCGCCCAGCGATCCTTCCAACTGAGCCATTTCCTGTCCACCAGCCATTAGTTCTTGAAGTTCTTCAGCACTGATTTCATTCTTATTGGCAGTGCCTAGCGTCTTTCCACGGTTAAGAACGGTAAAGCGATCTCCAACTGCCATGGCGTGTCTGACGTTATGAGTAATGAAGACGACTCCAACTCCTTGTTTGCGAACACGATCAATTGTGGCCAGTACGTTAGAGGTTTGTCTTACTCCGAGTGCTGATGTTGGTTCGTCGAGTATCAGTACCCTTGCACCGAAATATACCGCGCGAGCTATTGCAACGGTCTGACGTTCCCCTCCCGATAAAGTGCCGACTGCCTGATCCGGTGCACGAAGGTTGATACCCATCTTCTTCATTTCTTCAATAGCCGCTTTGTTAGCGGTGTCAGTGTCAAATCGTTTGAACAGTCCCTTGCCTTTTGTAGGCTCCCGACCCATGAAGAAATTTCGAGTGACTGACATGAGTGGAATCATGGCAAGATCCTGAAATACGGTGGCAATGCCAGACTCCATCGCGTCTCTAGGACTCTCGAAATTCATTGGTTTTCCTTCAAAAAGAATGGTGCCTTGAGTGGGCTTATGTACACCTGACATGGTTTTGATAAACGTAGATTTGCCCGCGCCGTTATCGCCTAATAGACAATGACATTCACTGCGACGCACATCAAAGGAAACTCCAGCCAATGCAATAACGTTACCGAAATGTTTTTCGATATTTTCCATTTGGATTATGGGTTCGTCTGACATGTTAGCGTTCTCCAGTGACACGTTTACGGATCATGTTGTTGAACAGTACGGCGATCAATAACATGCCTCCTAGAAAAACTAAATACCAATCCTGATCGATTTGCGTGTAGCTCAATCCAATCAGAACCATGCCAAATATGATGGCACCAAAGAAGGCGCCAATAGCCGATCCGTAGCCCCCAGTTAGCAGGCACCCTCCTATTACCGCAGCGATAATGGCCTCGAACTCTTTTTGAAACCCCCTTCGCGCATCTGTAGACCCGCTATCAAGGACGGTAATGATTGCCACGAGTGCTGCGCAGGCTGCGGTTACAATGAAGAGTCCAATTTTTACTTTGCGAACCGGTACACCAGAATTTGAAGCCGCATTGGCATCGCCACCTGAAGCGAAAATCCAGTTACCCACAGGAGTGCGAAGCAAAACGTAAGTCGCTATCACCGCAATTACCACAAACCAAAGTATCTCAACTGGAATTCCCTTAACTTTGGGTGTCCCATTTTTAAAGGTTTCGATAAGACCCATGTCGGCAAGTGCTAGGAACAATCCTGGAAACGCTTCGCCACTAAACATGGGAGTTAGAATGTCGTTTTCGATCGCTTCACGGATTCCGCGAAGTTGTGTTGAGCCGTCTGTGGCTTGCTTTAGTCCTACCAGCGACAAGCCTCTATAGATAAACAGAAATGCGAGCGTAACTATGAAAGAGGGTAGGCCTGAGCGAATAACGATCTGTCCGTTAACAGTGCCCACAAGTGCAGCGAATATAAAGGTTAGAGGTATTGCCATTATTAACGGCAAGTCGAAGTTGACAACGCAGACGCCGAAAAACAACCCAATAAAAGCGATCATAGACCCTAACGATAGATCAAACTCGCCACCGATCATGAGTAGGGCGGCACCGATGGCCAAGATACCTAACTGTGCAGCTGGCGACATAAAATTCATAAAACCGGCGAGTGTGAACATGGCACTGTCGGCTGTAAATAGGAAAAAGATTGTAACGAGTAACACGCCCGCTATTGCGCCTAATTCAGGGCGCTTCATTAATTTGGCCACCGCCGATTCAGCTTTAATCCTCTCGTCATCTACTGTGGTGTTTTCTGACACGGTATTTCCCCTAATGTGAGTGAATATTGAGATGGGACGAGGTTGTTATTCCAACCTCGTCCCTGACTGAGTGTCAGTCGATTATCGTATGCCTTTTGCAGACAAATCGATTACTTGTGCAGCCTTATCCTGTGTGATTAGGTTAGGACCAGAAGGTACATTGCCGCCAGGCATCAAACCGTATTCAGCATGAAGCGCAAGAAATGCAACTGGCAAGTAACCCTGCAAGTATTGCTGCTGGTCAATGGCAAATGCCGCTTCACCTTCGCTAACAGACTTCAGGAAGTTTGCTGATAAATCGAAAGACCCTACGAGAACTTCACCGGTACGACCAAGAGCAGCTACTGCAGCCACTGCGGGCTCACCAGCTAGAGAAGCACCCAAAGCGATTACTGTGTCGATATCAGGGTTAGATTCGAGTGAGGCTTGTACCTTTGATTGAATCTCGCTTGGATCATTGGTCGTTGGGATCACATTGACCGGACCTCCAAATCCTTCAGTAAAACCTGCACAACGCTCGTCGAGAGAGACATTGCCTACTTCGTGGTTGATACATAGTCCGGCTTTTCCACCCAATTGAGCCATCTTCTCACCCGCAGCCTTGCCTGCATCGTATTCAGACTGACCAACATGCAGAAGAGCGCCCATTGCTTTGGCAGCATCGCCACCAGAGTTCATAGAAATCACAGGAATTCCTGCGGCAACAGCGTTTTCAATGGACGGACCGAGAGCATCCGCATCTGGTACTGAGACAATCAGCCCATCGGGCTCTTGATTGACTGCAGCATCGATAAGCTGGCTCATCGCGATCATGTCAAACGTTTCCGGTGCGCGATACTCTACGTTTGCTCCGGTATGTTTTGCTGCTTGCTCAACCCCGTTTTTGACTACTGACCAGAATGGGTCACTGGCTTGTCCATGGCTAACCACAATGATATCTGCGGCCATCAGTGATGGTGCTGCAACAAGGGTTGCTGCAGCAAGTGTTGTTCTTATGAAACGTTTCATTCTTCTGCTCCTTTTGGTACTAATGGTTAGAGGTGAGCGATAAACTCACCCGTTTAATGCGGAAAATATCCGCAATTTCATGACACTGAATCAGGCAGGATTTACACGGGTGCTGCGTTGGTAGCATTACGCATCACGCTCAAGTATCCATTCGACTTCAGGGGCCGGAACAAATCGCCACTTGCGAAGCGGGCCGGCCATTACATTCAGGTAGTACATTTCAAATCCGTGCGGTGCTGCGCAAGGATGATGTCCACGAGGCACCAGTACGACATCGCCGTCAGCCACTGCCATGGTTTCGTCAAGAGAGCCATCGTCGGTGTACACCCGTTGAATGCCGAATCCGTTTGCGGGGTTCAGGCGGTGGTAGTAAGTCTCTTCCAGATAGGTTATTCGTGGAAAATCATCTTCATCGTGTCGGTGACTGGGATACGATGACCAGTTACCTGCTGGTGTAAATACTTCGGTGACTAATAGTGAATCGCAATAGTCTTCATTTTCCATTGCAATATTATTGATATAGCGTTTGTTAGAGCCTTTGCCTCGTTCGGTAAGACTGATATTTTCTGGACCAATTCGGCGCGCCTTATGACCACTATGACCAGGTGCCGTGCAGACCGCAATGACACAATCTGTTTGGGCGGTGGCTTCCCAATGCGAGTCATTTGGTAAATAGAGGCAATGTGGGGCGTGCTTTTCAAACACGTTCATACGATTGCCCAACACACCCCATTCTATTCCTGCGCCGTGGATATCCGCTTTGCCCTCGACCAACACCAAGATAACTTCTCTATCTCCCGTGGCTTCGCTTGCTTTTTCGCCTGCTCGTAATCGATATAAAGAAAAACCGACATAGCGCCAAGCTGCACTACTGGGTGTGATTTCAAGTACTTTGCCATGTGTACCAAAAGGTTTTCTTAATAAAGATTGCACTGTGGGATACCTCAATTGATTGGTGCGGAGTTGATGAGCAACCCTGAGGCATGGCAAATCTGTGCAATATGATCGTAACCGATTTTTGCGAATTCATACGGAGGTGCTTTGGCTGGATCCTGTTCGGCTTCAACTACGATCCATCCGACGTAGTTCTGTTTATGTAGTAGGTCCGTAACCGCTCGAAAATCGATACTGCCTTGCTGATCCCCAGGTACGGTAAATACGCCGGCAATGACCGCATTTAGAAAACTCATGTTCTCTTTGCGAGCACGCTGCATTATATCTTCCCGAACATCCTTGAAGTGGACGTGCTTGACGCGATGCCCCCACGTATGGAGTGTTTTTAAAACATCAGCGCCACCAAATTTCAAGTGACCGGTGTCGAACAACAGTGAGACGTCATCGGTACTTCCTTGCATTAGCCAATCTACATCATCCTGATCTTCAATCATTGACCCCATATGATGGTGATAGGACAACGGTACTCCTTGATCATTCGTCCACTTTGCGAGTTCGGATAGTTTTTTCGCATAGAGGCCTATCTCGTCACGGGATAGCTTTGGTCTGTTATTGACACTTATAGATTGACTACCTTGTATGGTATTTGAACATTCCGCATAAACAATACAAGGCGCACCGAGCGCCGCGAATTGTTCCACTTGATCCTTGATCGCTTTTATCTCGTCAGTTACAGAGGATTTCATGAGATTGCCTGAGAACCATCCACCGCACAGGGACAACGCATTGTCCGCCAAATACGCGCGCAGCCCCTCTGTGTCCTGCGGCATTCTGCGGCCACGTTCTACACCGGTATAGCCAATTTTTCTTGATTCTTTAAGCGCCTGTTCCATTGAAAAGGCGGCTGTCAGCTCCGGCAGATCATCGTTTTGCCAGGCAATCGGGGAAATTCCAATTTTAATACTCATCGCGAAGCCCTGTCGGCGATAGCAGTTTCGTAAGCTGCCCGTTTGTCAGCCGTTTCCGTTCGATCGCTTACTGCTGCAACAGCAACGTCCCACCAACTGCCCCCATGTGGAGTCGATGGGTAGGGATCAGTTTCAATGACGATGACATATGGACCGTGTATTTCTGAGCGTTTGGCCAGAGCCAGTTCCAGGTCTTCAATGCTCGTTACGGATATTGATTTTGCGCCCATCGAATCAGCGTGCTGCGCGAAATTAATATTGGATGGTTGTGTTTGTATGGTATGTGCTAACAGGTTGTTAAATTCAGCGCCACCGGTACCCATTTGTAATCGATTAATACAGCCATAGCCTCGGTTGTCAGTAACGATAACTGTGAAGCTAATACCCATCATGGCTGCCGTAGCCATTTCTGAATTAGCCATCATGTACGTGCCATCGCCAGTGAAACAGATAACGTCTCGCTCAGGCTCGGCCATCTTGATTCCCATCGCACCGGCAATTTCATAACCCATGCAGCTGAAACCATATTCCATATGGTATGCCCCCGGGCGAGGTGCTTTCCATAACTTGTGCAATTCGCCAGGCATGGTACCCGCTGCGCACATAACTACAGTGTCTTGATGAGAGGTGCGTTGTACCGCCCCGATAACCTGCATATCTGTTGGCAGGGAATCTGCTCTTGTTGGTGCGTCTGTTAACGGATCTACTTTGTTAAACCAGTCGTTTTTTACCGACGCTGCTGGTGGTTCAAATTGCTGTTTATCTAGTTTTTCGGATAGTTCCTGTAAGCCTACCCGCGCATCCGACTGTAACGGCATTGAGCGACGCTTGCATGTGTCATGTGCAGCCGTATTAAGGCTAATAATCGTTTTTTCCGGGTTGGAAAACAGCGACCATGAGCCGGTAGTAAAGTCTTGGAAACGAGTACCGACACCAAGTATAAGATCGGCTTCTCTGCAACGTGAATTGGCTGGTTCGCCACCGGTGACTCCGATGGGGCCGAGATTAAGCGGGTGATCCCAAGGCAGCGCAGATTTTCCAGCTTGTGTTTCGGTAACGGGTATTTGGTGCTTTTCGGCAAAGGTCAATAAGTCATGCGTTGCATCGGAATAGTGCACACCGCCGCCTGCCACGATCACCGGGTTGTGTGATGCTGCGATGCGCTCTATCGCTCTTGCTAGTTCAGCTTCATCGGGACGTATTCGTCGTTGATGCCAGATCTTGTGCGCGAAAAAAGACTCAGGGAAGTCATAAGCTTCTGCCTGCACATCCTGACAAAACGCCAGTGTTACGGGGCCACAGTCTGCCGGGTCTGTCATCGTTCTAAAGGCGCGGGGTAATGCGTTCAGTAATTGTTCCGGGCGAGTAACACGGTCAAAATAACGACTGACAGGGCGAAAAACGTCATTGGCCGAAATAGTACCGTCGCCAAAATCTTCTATCTGCTGCAATACGGGGTCGGGGCCACGATTGGCAAATACATCTCCGGGTACTAACAATACTGGCAGTCGATTGGCATGGGCGAGGGCGGCGGCGGTTACCATATTGGTTGCCCCGGGACCGATTGATGACGTGACTGCCATAGCGCGCCGTCTACGTTTCTGCTTAGCGTATGCAATAGCGGTATGTGCCATTGTTTGTTCATTGTGGCCACGCCAAGTTGGCACGTTTTCACGTGCGGCATGCAAGGCCTCGCCCATGCCTGCCACGTTGCCGTGCCCGAAGATAGCCCAAACGCCTGCGATGAAAGGGCTTCCATCGTCGTTAAATTGCGCACTTAGGAAGCGTACCAATGCCTGCGCTGCAGTGAGGCGGATCGTGCTGCTCATTTTGATGTCTGTCCTTGTCGCGCAGTGTTCCACAGTGCACACAAATTACGAAAGTTGTCCGTCATTGTGTCAACGGCGTCTTTGTCTGATAGGTCGTCTAGCATCCAGCGGCGGGCGCTTTCTGCAAAGATGGTCCGCCCAACAGCGAACCCTTTGACTAAGGGAAAAGATGCGGCGATGTTAAAGCTTGCGGCCAACTTTTCTTCACTCTCACCAAGTCCAAGTACGACAATGCCTCGGGTGTTGGGGTCATAACGTTCGATAGCGTTAATCGTTTGCTGCCACGCATCGTGAGTCATCAAAGGCTCTAGTTTCCACCAGTCCGGATACACGCCAAGGCGATAGAAACGCTCGATAATCAGTGCAGTAGTGCTGTCATTGACCGGGCCGACTTTTGACGGGATAACCTCCAACAAAAATTCCAAACGATTTCGCCGACACGCATGAAAAAGTTGAACGACCGTATTTTCTTGATCGGCCCACATGGCTTCATCATCGTCGGGGTGACAGAAGCACAGCACTTTCACCACATGGTCTCTTGGCCATTCTGATAATCCGCCAAAGTCTGGTCCAATACTGGGCTCCAATGTCAAAGGGCGTGAGCTAGGCCATTCAACCGGGCGCCCAATCCAAAGTGGATTGTCGGCAGCCCTATAAAGTGCGTCTCGCCCGAGTCGATCGTCGCAAAGTAAGCCATAGCCAGGCTGACCATCAGCCACGGCGTTGGCAGCTTCAAGGCAGAGTAGTTTAAACCGTTCAATTTTATCGTTAGTAGCACCTTCCAACTCCTCAAACTGAATACGATGATCAAATGCAAAAACTCTCACTTGAAACCAATTCTCTTGGCGATTAGTCGCCCAGTGAACTTGCTCCAGTTCAAGATCATTTCGAAGATCTTTTCGTTTGATTCCACGTGCAAAGAAATATTGGAGCTCTTGCCAACTAGGGTAGGCTGGTGTGCAACCATGACGACTCACTGCGAATGCACCACAGGCATTGGCATATTTCAACGCTGTTGACCAATCTTCACCATCCAACCAGCCCTTAAGCAAGCCGGACATAAAACCATCGCCAGCACCTAAAACATTGAAAACTTCTATCGCGAATCCAGCTCCACTTTCACCTTCGTCCAGTGTCTCTGGTATTTCACTGGTGAATGCAACTGCTCCGTCGGCACCTCGCTTACACACCAGTGTGGCTTGCGATCTTTGCCGGACTGCTTTTAAAGCAGCAATCGTATCGATTGTTCCGCCGGCTATATGAAACTCCTCTTCGGTACCGACAATAAGATCAAAATACTGTAAGGTTGATTGTAGTTTCGCGGTCACTTGATCGGAGGCGACAAATCGGCTTTCGCCTTCATCGTGACCCGCAACGCCCCAGAGGTTTGGTCGGTAGTCGATATCCAAAGCCGTCTGAATACCGGCCTCCCTAGCAATTTTCAACGCTTTGATGGTAGCGGCTTCTACTTGAGGGTGACTTAAATGTGTACCCGTCGCGACAACGGCGCGAGCGCTTTGAATGAAGTCTGGATCAATGTCATCAACTGTCAATCCCATGTCTGCACACTGTTCACGGTAGAATATCAACGGGAATTTTTCTTGGTCGCGAATACCCAATAATACAAGTGCGGTTAAGCGTGTGGGGTCGACTTTTACCCCGCTTATGTCTACGCCTTCGCGTTGCAGTTCGTTGCGAATAAAGCGGCCCATATGCTCATCACCCACACCAGTGATTACAGCTGATTTCAAACCTAGCCTGGCAGTTCCACAGGCGATGTTTGTCGGACTGCCACCGATGTATTTGTCAAACGAACGCATATCCTCCAGGTGACCGCCAACTTGAGCACCATAAAGATCAACTGACGATCGACCAATAGTTATAAGATCAAGTTTTTTCAATTTTTCTCTCGGTTGCAATTTGAGGAATAGAAGTGATCAGAGTGAAGCAGGGTTAATTGGTTGATCCGACTGTAAGGATAGGGTGGCAGCCTCTGCGACTGTTAGCGCTGCGACTCCATCTTCTAAAGTAACGGGCGGGACTTCGTTGTTAACAACGGCTTGGTAAAAAGCTGCCCATTCAGCTTCGTAAGCTTGCTGATAGCGCTCTAAAAAAAAGTAGGTGGGTTTGGCAGCATTAACACCTCTGTCGTTACTGCGCACTAGCATGTTTTCAGGAACGTTGTTGACTTGTAGTAAGCCTTCCGAACCGAGTAGTTCAATTCTCTGGTCATAGCCATAGGCCGCGCGACGTGAATTTTTAATAACGGCTATTCGGCCATCTGTATAGCGCAGCGTTGCCACAGCGGTGTCTACATCTCCTGCGTCACCAATAGCTGAATCGATCAAAGATGAACCTATCGCAGTGACGGATACAGGTAATTCACCCATGATGAAGTTAGCTATATCAAAATCATGAATCATCATGTCCCGGAACAAACCACCGGACACTTTTACGTAGCTTGGGGGTGGAGCTGCAGGGTCATAAGAAGTGATGCTTAGCAACTCGCTTTTGCCTATTTCACCGGCCTCAGACGCGGCCTTGAGCGCTGCAAAGCTTGTATCAAACCGCCTATTGAAACCAATCATCACCGGAGTGTTTCGTGAGTCGACAGTGGCGAGACAAGATCTGGCTCGCTTAAGATTTAAGTCGACCGGCTTTTCGCACAGCACTGCCTTTCCTGCAGCGGTCGCAGATTCGATGAGATCGGAGTGGGTATGGGTGGCCGTAGCAATCAGTACCGCATCGATATCGGGGTCTTCGATGATTTGCTCAACACTACGAGCCGCACAACTGCACAGAGCGGCGAGACCATTTGCGCTTTCCTGCATTACATCAGCCACGGCACAGAGCTGGCTGCCTATATGAGACTGGATGATTTTTGCGTGAACGGTGCCTATACGCCCGGCGCCGAGGAGGCCTACTTTGAGCATGAGAATGATGTGTTTTGAGACGATATGGCTGAATGATGAATATATTTGCACGCGCGTGCAAGCATTTTCTGCTCACGCGTGCAAAAATAGTCGCGAATGCTCGATTCTGCACTCGCTTTTAGCCAGTGCCTGACCCTAGGCCGTCGTCGCAATGATCAAGAAGCCAGATGAAGTTAGAGAGTCAGTAACCGCTGATGACGTAGCGTCGCTGGCTGGACTGTCGCGTTGGACTGTAAACAGGGCGTTTAAGGCGGACGCGTCAATCTCGGCAAAAAGCCGTAAAAAGGTGCTAGCAGCAGCTACTCACCTGGGTTACACACCTGACCTGATCGCTGCCAGCTTGGCTTCCGATCGCAGTAATCTGGTGTCTTTGCTAATTGATGATTTTTCTAACCCGCATAAGCTTGTGATGATGGAACGGCTTACCAGAATTTTACGTCAGAGTGGATGGGGCACTTTGCTGGTCAACACGATAAGTGAAGATGATGCTGCTCTGGCTTTGGTTAATGCCAGACAACATCGTGTTGATGCGGCGGTTTTGATCGGCAGTCAATTCAATGAGTCAATACTGGCGGCAGCAGGTGGAGCCCAGAGGGTAAAGAAACTGATTTTGTTTGCCCGCTATTCGCCCAACTCTGACACCATATCTGTGTGTTGTGATGACGAATCAGCCATGCAGACTATTTCTGATTATGTTCTTAGTCGAGGTTATAAAAAACCCATTTTTGTTGCTGGCCCACAAACTCGGAGCGCGCATCTGATGCGTAAGGAGACGTTCCTCAAGCGCTGGCAAGAAGCTAAGGGCGAGGCTGCTGGAATGATGGTTGTCGAAACCTACGACCCTCAGTTGGCGTATCAAAGAGTCACTAGTTATCTATCCGATTTGAAGTCGGCAGAGTGGCCAGATATCTTAGTGTGCGAAAATGACGCCTTAGCTATGGGGGCTATGGATGCTGTGCGCTACGAATTTGGTCTTTCTGTACCGGACGATATTGCAGTGATCGGCTTTGATGATGCGCCGGTAGCGGCCAATCCGAACTACAAGCTAACGACTTACCGTCAACCGATAACCGCCATGGCTGAAGGAATAGTCGGCGTTTTACAGGGTGACTACGATGTCGACTCGCTTAGTCGGTTTGTAGGTCGATTGGTTATACGCGATAGTGCCTAATTAGAGCTCACCCGTGAATAACGACGCGTCTGAGCGAACCAAAGTATCCAGCATTTGAACGACGGCTTTAACCCGTCGGGCCGCATGCATATTCTCATGCCACACACTCCAGTAGGTGCGTAACACTTTCCGCTCCGGGAAGAGTTGCACCAGTCCTTCACGCCCCGACGCCATAAAATCATGCAACACGCCGATACCAGCACCTGACATTACAGCTTCAAGTTGCCCGATCGCGGTTGAAATTTCTATATTCGGCTTGTGTTCGCCCAGTAGTTCACGGGCATAGCTAAGTTCAGGCGTTGGTAGTAAATCATCAACGTAACCGATAAGTATATGCTGACTGAGTGCATCTACATCTACGGGATGTCCGACACGTGTGAGATAGGACTCGCTTGCGTATATCCCTAACGAATATGGGGTTAGACGACGAACTCGCAAGCGTCCTCGTTCGGGACGGCCCACCATTACGGCTATATCCGCTTCTCGTTGCGACAAAGAGAAGCTGCGCGATACAGGAACTAGTTGAACTCTTAGCGATGGGTAGGCGGCAACAAATTGCTCTAGACGGGGAGCGAGAAACGCGCTGCCAAACCCGTCAGGGGATCCAATCCTCACTGTTCCACTTACTTCATCATCAGCGCCTCCCAAGCTGGCAACACCATCCGACAGCGCAGCTTCTGCACGCTCGGCTGCTGCAAATATTTCTTGCCCTTTTTCGTTCAGCACGCAGCCTTTGGTACTGCGATCCAGTAAGCGTGTACCTAAGGACTCCTCTAGAGCCGATAGACGACGACTTAATAAGGCCTGGCTGACACCGAGCTTTCGAGCTGCACCAAGCATCGTACCGTCGCGGGCAATCGCAAGAAAATATCGGGCGTTATCCCAGTCCATAACAACAAATACGCATAACCGATCTCATAACATGGGCATTTCAATTCAATTACGTGCATATCATACTTTACGCCACTTTATCAGGAGTGAAACATGAAAGACATAGGTCACTATATTGCCAATGAACAGACTGTTGGTAGCTCGGATCGTTGGCAATCGGTTTATGATCCGGCCACAGGTGAAGTTCAGGGCCGCGTTTCTCTTGCCTCGGTCTCAGATGTCGAACTTGCGGTGTCAGCTGCTACTTCCGCTTGGAGGGCATGGGCGAAAACACCAGCGCTGCGTCGGGCGCGTATCCTCGACCGATTCAAATCGATATTATGGGAACGAGCAGGCGAGCTAGCTATGGCTATATCATCTGAACATGGCAAAACCCATGAAGATGCGCTTGGCGAAGTGACCCGTGGCCTGGAAGTAGTCGAGTTTGCCGTGGGTGCACCTAATTTGTTAAAGGGAGAAATCTCAGAGAATGTCGGTTCTGACGTGGACAGCCACTCAATCCGTCAGTCGCTGGGAGTGGTCGCCGGCATTACACCATTTAATTTTCCAGCAATGGTGCCCATGTGGATGTTTCCTATGGCTTTAGCCTGTGGAAACTGTTTTATTTTGAAGCCATCAGAGCGTGATCCTTCCGCATCATTACTTATTGCTGCATGGCTCATGGAAGCGGGTCTGCCTGAAGGGGTCTTCAACGTGGTGCAGGGGGACAAAGAAGCGGTGGACGCGTTACTACATCACCCGGACGTCAAAGCCATCAGCTTTGTTGGGTCAACTCCTATTGCACGTTATATTTATGAGACGGGTACGGCACAAGGCAAGAGAGTCCAAGCTTTGGGCGGTGCAAAAAATCACATGGTTATCATGCCCGATGCTGATCTGGAAATGGCGGCTAATGCGTTGATGGGTGCTGCATACGGCTCAGCAGGCGAGCGGTGCATGGCGATCTCGGTGGCTGTACCGGTTACAGACAAGGTCGCCGACGCTTTAATACAGACGCTGTTGCCAAAAATTGCGGCACTGAAAGTCGGGCCAGCAGCCGATTCCGAATCGGAAATGGGACCACTGGTAACTAGCCAACATCGTGAGAGGGTTCTTGGTTACATCAACGCTGGAGAAGCTGAGGGTGCAAAAATTGTGGTCGATGGGCGAGTACTGCAAATAAATCAGGAAGGGTACGAAAACGGGTATTTTGTTGGCCCAACACTCATTGATGGCGTCTCCTCAGAGATGTCAATTTGGAAGGAGGAAATTTTCGGCCCGGTGTTGTCTATTGTTCGAAAGCAAAGTTATGACGATGCGGTAGCTTTGATCCACTCGCATGAATATGCGAATGGCGTTGCCATCTTCACTCGTGATGGTGATGCGGGTAGACGCTTTGCACAGGATATAGAGGTTGGTATGGTTGGTGTGAATGTGCCGATACCGGTACCAATGGCTTTCCATTCTTTTGGCGGCTGGAAGTCATCTTTGTTTGGTGATCATCACATGCATGGTACAGAGGGGGTGCGTTTCTATACACGCCTTAAAGCGGTAACCACACGTTGGCCGAGCAGTGGAGTACGCACTGATGCGGAATTTGTGATGCCGACGTTAGGTTAAAGATTTCCAAGTCAGCTGGCGCTCACCGTTGTAGCTTGGGAAGAGCGGGAATTGCCAATCGAATTAACGGTAATCGTTTTGATGGTTCAGCGCCTGGGGCTAGGGCCGTGTTTCTGTATTGAACAACGGATGGTTTCTACTACATCGGTAAACGATCGACTAGCTACCCAGAGATAATAAGTCGTCACGCAAGAATTGTTATCTATACGATTACATTTACAAAGTTGCTTTGCCGTCGTTAGAGACAAGATGACAGGCTACTGAATGCCCTATGGCAATCTGCCTCAGCGGAGGCTGACTTTGTGAGCATTGTTCTTGTGCTGCCGGACATCGATTAGCAAAACGGCATCCTTTAGGCGGGCTAAGCGGATCCGGTGGATCGCCCGGAATGAGTATGCGTTTAGTTTCCTGCCGTCTTTTTTTATCAACCGACGGTACCGCTGACAAAAGCGCTTTTGTGTAAGGGTGTAGCGGGTTGTTAAACAAGTTTAAGCGGCTGGCGTGCTCAACAATCTTACCCATGTACATCACGGCGACCGAGTCGCACATATGCTGTACGACACCCAAGTCGTGGGATATAAACAGATAGGTCAAATCAAAGTCATTTTGCAGTTTTCGCAGCAAGTTAAGTATCTGGGCTTGTACGGCAACATCTAATGCCGATACAGGTTCGTCGCAAATGATGAGTTCCGGTCGGGTGGCCAATGCGCGTGCAACACCAATTCGTTGGCGTTGTCCGCCGGAGAATTGATGCGGGAATAAGCGCTGTTGTTCTGGACGCAAGCCAACGGCTTTAAACAATTCATCAATGCTTTCCTGCCTATCGTTAGGATCTCCTGTCCCCAGACTATCCATGGGCTCGCGCACGACGGCTTCGGCGCGTAGGCGAGGGTTCAGACTGGCATAAGGGTCTTGAAAAATAAACTGCACTTGTGCGCGTGCCTGTCGTAACGCTTCATCTCGTAATGATAAAAAGTCCTTGTCACCGAGCACGACAGAACCTGAATGAGCTTCAACCAGTCGGGCAACAGCTAATGCAGCCGTTGATTTTCCTGATCCGGACTCACCGACAATAGCTAATGTTTCGCCACGAGCGACTTCAAAAGATATATCGTCGACAGCATATAAATAGGATTTTTTAGAGAACAGACCGCCACGTTTAACGGGAAAGCGTACGGTTAGGTTTTCAACCTTTAACAGCGGTTTTGTAGAATTCTCACTCATTGCACTCGCTCCGCATGCCAACAGGCGGAGCTCTGGTCGTTTTCAAATTCGACTTCTGGTGGTCTTTGCGTTCTGCATTTTTCATCGGCCTTGTCGCAGCGAGATGCAAACAAGCATTGGTTACGGCCAAAGTCACGCAAGCTGGGCACGATACCCGCCACCTCGGTGAGTTCCGGCCGTTCTTCAGTCAGCGTTGCCATCAGATGCGGTACGCAGGAAATTAACCCTCGCGTGTAGGGGTGGCGCGGATGTTCAATAATTTGTTCCACCGGCCCGGCTTCAGCTTTTCGACCGGCGTACATCACTATCATGCGCTCAGCCATGTCTGCCACAGCACCCATATCGTGTGTGATCAAAATGATGGCAGTACCCAACTCACGGCCGAGATCGCGCAATAGGTCGAATATCTGTGCCTGGACGGTCACATCTAGCGCTGTAGTGGGTTCATCAGCGATCAATATTTTGGGTTCACACGCTAGCGCGATGGCGATCATGACTCGCTGCCGTTGTCCGCCTGACATCTGATGAGGGTAGTCGTTCACCCGGGCTGAAGGGTTGGGTATACGTACCGCATCAAGCAGCTCTATGGCTTTATTCCACGCCGCTTGTTTGGACAGCTTTTGGTGTCTGCGTAAAACCTCGGCTATCTGCTCACCGATGGTGTAAACGGGATTGAGCGAGGTCATAGGCTCTTGGAATATCATGGATATCTCGTTGCCACGAATTTCACGCATACGGGTATCGCTAGCCTGTGTAAGGTCTTCACCGTCGAAGAGAATCTGTCCTGAGGCAACACGACCAACACCCTCGGGAAGCAAACCCATAAGGGCCAAGGCCGTCATAGATTTTCCGCAGCCCGATTCTCCAACAAAGCTTAGTGTCTCGCCCGCATTTAATCGCAGTGATAAGTCGTCAATGACCGGAGCGACGCCATCTCGTGTGCTCAGCTCTATACGCAAGTTATCTACTTGTAATAGCGGTTTCATTAGCGCTGCCTCAGCTTTGGGTTGAGTGCGTCATTGAGACCATCGCCCACTAATGAAATTGCCAGTACGGTGAGAAAAATGGCGAGACCGGGGACGGTAACGGTAAAGCTTGCGTCTAGTATGTATTCGCGATTGGAACCGATGATTTGCCCCCAACTAACCACATTAGGATCTGTAAGGCCGAGAAAGCTAAGCCCGGCTTCAAATAGTATTGCAGAACCTACCATCAAGGCGGCTTGCACAATGATGGGTGGTAAGGCGTTTGGCAGAATAACTCTGAATATCAGTTTAGCGTTGCTCACCCCACAGGCACGCGCAGCCGTGACAAATTCTAATTCTCGTATACGCAAAAATTCTGCGCGAGTTATACGAGCCACCGATGGCCAACTGACCAGGCCAATAGCCAGTGTGATCATTGGCAGTGATGCACCAAACAACGCAACGATAACCATGGAAAAGAGGAGTGTTGGGAGCACCTGGAAAAACTCGGTTATGCGCATTAATATTTCTTCTGTCAGGCCTTTGTAAAAACCTGCTAAGGCGCCAACGGTAATGCCAATAAACACGGTTAAAAAGGCTGCTGATAGCCCGATTAATATAGATACCCGGGCTCCATGAATCAACATGGCTAACAGGTCGCGACCCAGATAGTCAGTGCCCAGTAGAAAGCCTTCTTCACCGGGAGGGGAAAAGGGTGCCCAGACCATGTCAAACGGGTCGGCCACATACACATAGGGGCCAAACACACCCGCTAAAATAATCAATATAAGAAGTATTAACCCAGCCATGGCGAGATGGTTTTTACGGAACATCTCAAACGCTTCAGAAAACGGTGAGCGCGCCTTTTCAATTGTGGCTTTCAGTTCCGTGCTCATGACGATTTCCCCACGCGTGGGTCAATTAAACGCAAGACGAAATCGGTAATTAAGTTGCCGACAATGACAACCAAGGCTGAGAAAAAGAGTATGCCTAAAATGGTGGGCGTATCGCGGGCAATTATCGATTGCAGCGCCAAGGTACCAAGACCTGGCCATGAAAATACGGTTTCTACCAGAACCGCGCCCGATACTACCGCTGAGAATTGTAAACCCGCCAGAGTCACAACGGGAGATAGTGAATTTTTAAGAGCGTGCTTATAGGTGATTTGCTGCTCGGATAATCCCTTGGCTTTGGCTGTACGAATATAGTCAGAGCCTAATACTTCCATCATGCTGGCGCGACAAAGTCGTGAGTAGAGCGCCAAAAAGATAGAACTAAGCGTCAATACCGGCAATACCATATGCCGTGCAACATCGAGCGCTTTGACAAACCATCCGCCTTCAATAGCCACATCTACCATGCCGGCTACAGGGAACCATTGGATTTTTAATGAAAACGCGATTAGTAGGAGTATGCCTGTCCAAAATACTGGAGCGGCATAGCCAAATAACGCGATAAACGTGACTAGGTAGCTGACAATACCGCGAGGGTTACGTGCTGAGAAGACGCCCAGAAACACACCAACCACCAGAGCTAATACTTGCGCGGTTATGACTAATAAAAGAGTGGCTGGTAGTTTCTCAAATATGAGTGTGGTGACAGGCTGGTTATAGAAAAACGAGTATCCCAGATCTAAGGTGAGTACTTTGCCAATGTACTGGCCCAGCTGCACTAAAAACGGTTGGTCGAGCCCATAGTCCTTACGGATTTGAGCCATCATTTCGGCATCGGCCCCACCAGAGGCTTGCGCGATTGTATCGGCAATATCCCCGGGGGCTAAATGCAGCATAGAGAAGTTGAGTATTAATACCGCGACCAGCAACATCGCAGCGTAGAAAACTCGTTGTAAAAGTGGCAGTAAAAGGTTCATGGTGTCGCGAGCATAAAGAAGGTCGCAAGAATTAGTCTGAAATTCTTGCGACCCAGAGTTGCACTTGAACTAGCTTACTTTAAATAGACACGGTCGAGAGGCGATGATGTCGCCCAGATACCACGTGGTGGATTGCCCACGGATGTGTTGGAGATTGTGTGGTACGGCAGTGTATTCGTCCAGTACACGGGCAGCTCTTCAGCAACGATCGCCTGGAATTCTGCGTAGAGTTCTTTACGCTTAGCCGGGTCGTTTTCTTTACCAGCCATCTCTAGCAGTTCATCAACTCGAGCATTCTCATACTGTTGAGTGTTAGACCAGATAACACCTTCTTTTATATTTGTTGACTGGTATGTGCGGTGCACACCAATAACCGGATCACCCCAGTTGAACACAGTGTCCCATGTCATATCAAAGTCATAGGTGGAGATACGTTTTGCCCACGTGGGGAAATCAGCGGATGCACGAACCGAAACAGCGATCCCGATCTTTTTCAAAGCTGCTTTTAGGTACTCGGCTTGTGGCTTAAGGGCCGGCCAGCCATAGTCAACTGTTAATTCAAAGCGTGTACCGTCGCCATCTTTGGCATAACCGGCATCATCGAGTAATTTATTCGCCTTCGCAAGGTCCAGGTCGTATGCGTTAACGGTGTTTTCGCTCAATGGGCTTCCGGGATGTATCGGCGCATTTGCTTGTTCCGCAGCGCCTAGCATGATGGCTTTGAGAATGAAGTTTTTATCGACGGCGTACGCGATAGCTTGTCGAACCGCTTTGTCAGCAGTCTTGCCTTTCTTGGTGTTAAAGGCCAACCAATCAATAGGACCGATTGCCGCGTAGCCGTCCGGGCTGACATCTAAGCTGTCCACTTTCTTCAGGCGATTGATGTTGCGCACGTTGTTTTCAAACGCAACTAGTTCTAACTCACCGTTTTCCAGGCCAATGGTTCGTGCTGATGCGTCTTTGATTATGCGCATAACAATCTTGTCCAAGTATGGACGGCCATCCATAAAAAAGTCTTCGTTGCGCTCCAGTATGATGTGTTGGTCGCGCACGAATTCGACCAATTTAAAGGGTCCTGAACCCACAACATTTTCAGAATTCTGAGGGTGCGCTTTTGGATCTTGACCGTCACCGTAAACATGCTTAGGGATAATTGGCATTAGCTGTGATGACATGGCCAGCATGAGTGCCGGGTGCGGCTGGGAAAGCTTTAAAATTGCCGTGTGCGCGTCTGGTGTTTCGACAGATTCCACCGGCGCAAACATAGTTTTGAACGGATGGTTTGCCTTAATGGTTTCAACCGAAAATTTGACATCTTCAGAGGTAATTGGCGCCCCATCATGAAATGTGGCCGTTTTGACCAAATTGAGTGTCATTGACAAAGAGTCTTCAGATAACTCCCAGCTCTCAGCAAGGTAAGGCTGCGGATCCCAATTTTCGTCATAACGCAAAGGGGCAGCAAACAGCTGCGCTCCGGGCGCTCCTGTGGCGGTCCCCGATTGTACTGCGGGGTTGAGATGGCGCGGCGTCTGCTGTATTGCCATAGTTAACGTGCCGCCTTTCTTTGGCTCTTGAGCTTGAACAGCCGGCACCAGTGCCATCGCCATCACTGACGCGCCGATCAAACTCGCTAAAGTTTTCTTCATATTAAGTCTCCTCAAAGTTTACGCCGTGGTGTTTTAGCTAAGAATTCTACGTCTTAACACCTACAGTAAATCACGCTCATATAATATGGACAAGAGCAGCCGAGGAAGAACCTAAAAAATGACCATCACGGTATTCAGTGCCCGAAAGATAATTACGATGAATCCGGCGCGTCCAAACGCCACTCATGTGGCCATGCGTGAAGGGCGAATTCTTGGTGTTGGCAGCGTGGAAGAACTGGCCGGATGGGGAGATTACGTCCTAGACGAAACCTTCAAAGACAAGGTCATCATGCCGGGTTTGGTCGAGGGGCATAGCCATGCGATGGAAGGAACGCTATGGAAGTACACCTATGTGGGATATTTTGACCGAATGGATCCTCACGGGAAGGTGTGGAGTGGACTAAAAGCAATAGAAGACGTACTGAATCGCCTTAGGGAGAGTGAGGTCAAATTAACTGACCCCGAAACCCCGCTACCTGCCTGGTCATTAGACCCTATCTACTTTGACAACGAGCGCGTCACGCGACAAGACTTGGATAGGGTCTCCGAAACGAGGCCCGTAGGGGTCATGCATGCATCAGGGCATATTCTCAATGTCAATTCAAAAGCGCTGGAGCTGGCCGGCTTATTAAAACCGGGTATCGACCACCCTGGGGTACCCCTTGGCGAAGATGGCTTACCCACAGGTGAGCTTAAAGGCCCCGATGTGATGACCCCTGTGGGAGTCCATGTTGGCTTCGACCGGGACATGCTAGCCTGTGATGAAGAAGGCCTAATTGATTTTGCCAAGCTTTGTGTGCGTACAGGTGTCACCACAGCGACAGACCTGGCTGCCCGGCTGCCGGACGATGCGGTTGCCATGATGAGCGAGGTGACAGGGCGCGATAATTACCCGGCACGCATCGTACCGTTGAGATTTCATCACGGCGTAACCCCGGTCGATTTGATTGATCATGTGCTTAAACTACAAGAACTCAGCAGTGATCGCTTACGACTGGGCATGATTAAAGTCGTGGTCGATGGTTCTATACAGGGTTTTTCCGCAAGAATTCGTTGGCCAGGCTACTACAACGGAGCCGATAATGGCCTGTGGTATATCTCACCGGAACAGCTGCGCGAAATTATCAATATGTCTTTGGAAAAAGGCATCCACATACACACGCACACCAATGGCGACGAGGCTACCGAACTGGTTCTAGATTGTATGGAAGAGGGCCTACGAAAACAACCGTCACTTGATCATCGTTTCACGTTACAGCATTGCCAACTGGCAGATCGCGCACAGTTTAGGCGCATGGCAAAGCTTGGCATGTGTGTCAATTTGTTTGCCAATCACCACTTCTATTGGGGCGATGAGCACTACAACTTAACGGTTGGTCCTGAGCGAGCGTTGCGAATGAACGCCTGCGCCACCGCTTTGGAACATGAAGTGCCAATGGCTATCCATTCCGATGCGCCGATAACTCCACTGGGACCGTTGTTTACGGCGTGGTGCGCTGTAAACCGATTGACGGCATCTGGTCGCACGCAAGGAGAGAGCGAAAAAATCAGTGTGGCTGACGCACTCTATGCCATTACATTGGGAGCTGCCTACACGCTAAAACTCGATGGTGAGATTGGTTCAATCGAAACAGGCAAGCGTGCAGATTTTGCGATTTTGGAAGATGACCCTGAAAGCATCGCACCAGAGAATCTTAAGGATGTAAACGTTTGGGGCACAATTCAGGATGGACGTATTTTCTCAGCCGCTGATCTGTAGTACATGACACTTGCGCTAAACATACCGGTCACGATTGTCGGCGGATACTTAGGTTCGGGTAAAACCACGCTTATTAATAATTTGCTGCGTCATGCCGACGGGAAAAAGCTTGCCATACTCGTTAACGAGTTTGGTGAGCTGCCAATCGATGCAGATTTAATTGAAGCAGAAGAAGGCGACGTCATCAGCCTCTCAGGAGGATGCGTGTGCTGCAGCTACGGTAACGATTTGACCAGTGCTGTCATGGACGTAGCTCAGATGCAACCAACGCCTGATCACATCGTGCTCGAAGCAAGTGGTGTGGCACTGCCGGGGGCTATCGCAAGCTCACTCTCTTTACTGAATAACTGCTCGCTTGATGGCATAGTGGTACTGGCTGATGCAGAGACGGTTAAGAGTAAATCAACCGATAAATACATGAGTGACACCATAATGCGTCAACTGACAGATGCAGATATCGTGCTGCTCAACAAAATTGATCTTGTTGCTTCAGAGGACTTGCAAGCGACTCGTGAATGGCTTAACGGCTGCTCAAATAATGCCAGTATCATCGAAACAAAACATTCAACTGCACCTATTGCAGTAGTGTTGGAGGACTTTGAACGTCAATCGCAACCATTGAATTCCGGCGTACCACAACACGTTGATCAGTTTCATACCTACAAGCTCGCTATGGAAGAATCTGTTGATCCTAAACATTTCGCTGAGAAGCTCATCGAAAATACCCCGGGTATTGTTAGGGCTAAAGGTTTTGTACGTGATCTGAATGGAGATCTTAAAACCGTGCAGATAGTGGGTAAACGCTTTGCGATCAGTGTGGCTCCAAACCAAGTGGAAAGTGGTGTTGTGGTGATTTCTGTGCGCGGTGATGGTCTGTCAAATCGAGGGACTAGGAGTTGATTTTTAGTCGATCGCTCCGTAGTGAAACTTTAAAGCTTTTGGCCGGGTTCTGGCATCGGGTAGGGTGCCCGGCTCATTTTCAGACCTTTTCGTGCACAGGGTGTCGTGCAAAGAAATCGATCATTCGCATGGCAATTTCATCTGGTTTTTCTTCTGCCATATAATGCGTTGTATCTAATGCTTCACCCTCAACTTTTTCCGCTCGTTGTTGCCATAGCCCCAGTGCGTCATAGCATTTTTCAATAACACCCCTTTTCGCCCATAGGGCGAGTACGGGCATGTTGAGCTTTCGTCCGTTGTCCGCGTCGTCGTGCTCAATATCTATAGTGGCTGCGGCGCGATAATCCTCGCAACTTGCGTGAATGGCATCAGGGTGTGAAAAAGCCTCCAGATATTCCGATAAAGCGTCATCGGAAAATGGGTTGTCGCCGCGTGCCTGGTTAAAGCACTTAAGCTTCCAGAAGCTTTCTGGGTCTGCACCAATTATGGATTCCGGAATGGGCTTGGATTGAATTAAGAAAAACCAGTGCCAGTAGGCCTTTGCAAAGTCTGCGCTCGTGTGTGAATACATCTCTCTGGTGGGTGCAATGTCGAGTAGAACCATGGCACCAACACGATCAGGATGATCTAAACCTAAACGATGCGCGACACGGGCACCGCGATCATGAGCTCCAACGAGAAACTGCTCGTGGCCAAGGCGCTGCATGACCGCAACAATGTCCTTAGCCATTGCACGTTTCGAATACGGCTCGTGTGAAGAGTCGGTTTCTGGTTTGTCAGACTGACCGTAGCCGCGTAAATCGGGACACACGACTTGATAAGAGCGCGCCAGTATCGGTGCCACGCAGTGCCACATAGCGGATGTCTGCGGATAGCCATGCAACAACACTATGGGGGGGGCACCTTGCGGACCTGCGCGGCGAATAAAGAGCGACGCACCGTCTCCTTGGACCTTATCCTTAATGAAACCTTGAAACACTCTCAATCCACTAGATGCTGCCGTGTTTTTACGTTAACACAGGTTAATTACGGATAACTATTCGCAACTAGTGATTGAGGCGAAGATCAGTAAGTCGGTTTCTCGATCCGTAGTATCAACTTCAGATGAATAAAAAAAATTTTATTTTTCTAATTGATCAATTTAAAGCGTTTGATGCTATCGTCTGCCGCGCCCATTTGAAGCTCGTTTGCCGCATGACTGAATTGACGATTACATTAACAGGAGAAGTGAGAGAATCCAATTTTGAGGAGTGGAAGGATGGGCTTGTCGAGCGCATTCATTCTGTGGACGCAACACTCTCAGAAGACGACGATTTCACCTCGGCAAACGACAGTATCCGTCAGTTTCGCGACGCGGAGCTGATGCTCAAGAACGCCAAGCAAGCAGCGTTGGAGCAGGCTGCTGACATTAATCGCTTATTCGACGCTGTAGATGCGGTTACTGAAGAGACTCGACAGGCCAGGTTGACATTAGAGCGCAGAGTGCGCATTCGGCGGCAGGAACTGAAACAAAGGGCGCTGCAGGTTCATATGGACAACAATGCCGCCACGCTTGATGCACTCACACCTGCAGAGCAAGCCCTGTTTCAGGACCGTGCGAGCTTACTCAGTCTTCCTTTCGACGAGCTGGAAAGCATCATTGCAGAACGCATTGGCGTTTGGCAGGCAACGCTCTCCGAACAGGCATTAGAACCTGCCACCTACAGTGTCGATAGCGCACAGGCTAGTAGTAGTAGTATGGACTCTGAGCACACTGTACACGTGCACGAAGTATCAGGTGTTGAGGCGACAAAAGCGTCTGAGAGCCAAGCTGGCTCGGTGCAAGACGATGTATCGCGTGGTTGGCGCGTAGCAATAGACTTATCGGCACCACGGGCGAAGGCTGATCAGGTGTTTACGCGAGTACGTGATCGCTGGAAATCTGATCGTGCGGTTAAAGACATTGATTTAATAGCCGTAGATTAAACGGCTATTGCAGGCGACTTTCACCCGGTTGGTCTTTGTCTCTTAGATATTTCAAAAGGTCGGTTTGCTGTTGCAATAAATCGTCAGCATTAGGGTAGAGCATAAGCTGGTAATCTAGACACGCCATGGCATGGGTTGCATGACCTTTTTGCAGATTGATTGCTTTTAAGTTTTCTAAAATGCGTCTCAGAAGTAGCCGACTGTCAGCAGGCTCGAAATAACGATCATCCGGTTCATGTTGACGCCCATACAAATTAGCGATAATGGAATAGCACTCATCTTTACTCACTAAACACCCTTTAAAAGGGTCGATTAGGTGCTCACCCTTATCGTCGCTTACGGCGACTAAAAAATGTCCGGGAAAGTTAATTCCCCATGCACTCAGCGCATGAGTATCGGACTTTAATTTCCGCACAACCGAGAGGTAAACTAATGCCAGCGTTATGGGTATTCCTCGCTTACTTGTTAAAACCTGATTAAACAGGCTATTGGATAAGCTGTAGTAGTCATCAGAATTTCCAATAAAACCCTTTTCACTAGATAGAAATTCGACTAATGAGGCTGCATCGACCACAGGGAATGATCTGGCTTCGGTTGCCAAACTATCAATGGCGCCTAGCTCTGCGTGTACATCCAGACCCGGTTGAAATTCTCCGGCAATGATCATTGCGCATGTGGCAATGTCTGGTTCTTGCACATCTGTTATGGCATTTAAGAAGAGTTTTCGCCTGTTCATTGCTACTAGGGCCAATCGCTAATTCTGTTCCGAATTCAAAGAACAGTTTACGCGCATTTAAAAGCCTTTGTCTTGAACCAGAGTTCTACGTTAAGCTGCATCCCTGTCGCCATCAACAGACGCATTGATACTTGCGATAACGTCAAGCAATTGGTCTACCGGAACGGGTTTGGAATAATAATAACCCTGAGCAACGTCGATACCCAGTTTGTTGCCGTAATCATCGCAGAGCTAAAAAATAGTTAGACTGAGATCACAAACCGGACAACAACATAACCATTAATATTTTCTTGTTGTTGGACTTGGTCTATACGGTTGAATAACCCCTTGAGCAGTAAGGCAACACGAAACCATACGTTACAAAGACCCGCTTATACCTTCAAAAACATTTGTAGATTTAAAAATCTACGATCTCAATCGTTGGATGCCAAATGCAACAAGAAGAAGCGACGCAAACGCTACGGGACTTATGACCGTCGTGGAAAGCTGACCCAACCAAGTGTCAATCGACGAGCGTCCAGCAGTTGTAGAGAAGCGTGAGCGTGCAGGTGATTGGGAGGCAGTTACCATCATTGGTAAGAATCACAAACAAGCTATCGTTTCGATAACCGAACGAGTGTTGCGATTGACCTATTTGTGCAAGGTCGAAAGCAAAGATGCGGAATCGGTTGAAGCAGCCATTGTGAAAACTGAAAAACAAAAGGTTTACCAGTGTTGAGCATCACCGCTGACAACAGTAGAGAGTTTGGCAACCACATGAACATAGCAGAAAAGCTCGATACTAAATTCTACTTTGCACATCCTTACTGCTCGTGGGAGCGTGGTGCGAATGAAAACAGCAATGGATTGGTGAGACAATATTTTCCTAAAGGTACAGACTTTACAACGATCACATAGAAGGATCTGCAGCGCGTAGAACGAAGACTTAACAACCGACCTCGAAAATGCCTTGATATGAAGACACCAAATCAGGTAGCTTTCGGATTACATCCTACTGTTGCACTTGGGATTTGAATTCGCCTAATTATAAAGAGACGCTATTCTGCATTTTTCGGAACTGACTTCGAGATTCTACTACGTGGTTAGAAAATAGATACGTTATTGCTGTGCGTCAGTACAAATAAACCGCACCACTAAAACGCGTGTTGTCCTGAAGATCGCCTATAGTCGTTGAAGAGCCACTGTCGGAAGACGCACCAACCGCAAGGGTAGTGCCGTCGGCAGACAGATCTATGCTGCCGCCTTGTGGATATTCCTCGTAAGGAGATTTTACGAACGCTTGCTGACGCCACCCTTCACCACTTTGAACGAATACATAAATTGCACCCCACGGTCTTACGTTACCCGTGGCGGTTTGATCTCCGTTTATTCCGGTTGATGCGCTTCTTTCAAATCGGGAATGTACCGCAAGGCTCTTTCCATCAGCGCTCAAAGCGACATCATAGCCAAATTGATCCCGTATGTTCGTGTTGCTGGCTTTGATATAGGCTTGCTGTTGCCAATTTTCGTTAATACGTGCAAATACATACGCAGCGCCCGATTGTTGTGCTGAAGTGTCATTTTGATTGCCGTTAACTCCCGTTGTAGCGCTGCCTTCATCACGAGCACCCATCGCAAGGATTTTGCCATCTGCGCTTATGCTGATCGAACGACCTACGGATCCGTGGAGGCCAAGAATATCGGCCCTTAGGTGGTCTTGCTGCTGCCAGGTTCCGTTGCTGCGCTCAAACACATACACCGAGCCGGGTGCCTCGTTAGAGATTGATCCGATCGCGAGAATATCGCCATTGGCACTTAAGTCCTGTGATCCACCAAAACTGGCTGGTACGCTGTTGTCATCGGATTCTAAGCAGGCTTGCTGTTGCCACGTGTGGTTGTTTCGTTCAAAAACATACACCACACCTGATGAGGTGTCGGAATTATCAGCAACGACGCCGGTCGTGGCGCAATTACCCAAAGCTGCACTCACTGCGAGGGTATTGCCATCAGCATTCAAACTGATGTTTCGGCCAAAAAGCGCCCTTGCATAGTTTCTATCAGGCTTTAGGTAGGCTTGCTGCTGCCATCTTCCGTTGTCCCGCGTAAACATATACACCGCACCTGAAAAACGGCTGGAGTTGAGAGACTGATCACCGTTTATGCCGGTTGCTCCACTTCTTTCCTTAAATGTGCCTACCGCGAGAGTATTACCGTCGGCACTTAGAGAAATGGTGTAGCCAAATTCATCGTCTTCGTCCGTGTTACTGGCCTTCAAGTAAGCCTGCTCCTGCCACACTCCGTTGATACGTGCAAACACATAGGCTGCGCCAGAACTCTCAGCAGAATTGTCATCTTGGTTACCATTCACGCCAACGGCTGAGCTACTTTCGCCAACAGCTCCAGCCGCTAGTGTATTGCCATCCGCACTTATGCTCACTGAAGATCCCAATCGGTCTTCCCGGTCAGGGAAGCGGGATTTAAGATACGCGATGCCACCCTCTAGCGTGCCAGATACCAATAGTTCATCCGAATCTGTACAGCCGTTGGCATTACAGGCTTGAACGATATATCGAGCGCCAACACTTAGATACAGTGCAACACGGTGATCATAGAATTGTGTTGACAAGTTGAGGTCTTCACTTATTTGATTAAACCCTGATACGCCGTCCATATTTTCCAAGACGCGGTAGAACTGAGCACCTTGTACCGTTTCCCAGCTGAGCCGAAATATTTTGTCAGCAACTAGCTCTAAGTTGGCCTGCGGTGATTGCAAGGGCTCAGATGGAGCGTTGGTATCTGTTGCGTCTTCTAGAAGGGGATCTGAACCCGCAATTAGCTCGTCTATATTACTCACTGAGTCGCTGTCGGAGTCCCATCGATCTGTATCGAATTGATCAGCTGTTATCTGAAATGAACCAAACTCATTGCTTCCAGTTTGAAAAATTGTCTCAAAGCTAGCTAAGGTAATAGCGCCGTTATCGTCGGAGAAAGTCACTGCTAGGAGGTTTTCGGTATCTAAAGGAAAACTCTCAGTGGCAGCCCAGGTTTGCCTCTCAATCCAATTCGCCGTTATATCTTTATCCCCCCAAACCAATCGAACTTGTAGGGCGTCGGAAAGAATCACAGGAACCGTTATATCGAATGTAATCTGTGTGGCCGTTAGATTAGTTTGGATCGTATCTTCCGTGCCAGTTTCTGAACTACCTGGGTCGGTGGGTGGATTCGAGCCGCCGTTTGAGGAATCGACTGAGCTCTCATTGGAGCTAGAACATCCAAGCGTAAACAATGTACTGAATAACAGCAAAGTCGTAAGGCGAATTGAAATGGGCTTGGTTGGTTTCATAGCGGTTCTATATTAGTTCGGGAATCGCAAGAGCAAGCCAACGAATGGCGAGTTATTGCTTCGGAGCCCAAAGGTTTATCGTACACGGGTGAAGAGGGGGTAATTCAGAATTTCTAAAACAATTGTTTCGGTACTTTTACCTTAACTTTGAGCTAACTATTTCTTGTTACGTGAAATACTGGCCGTATTAAATTTACAGGAAGTAGGGCAAAGCTCCTGCATATTACTCAGCAGTGTGCCTGCATGATTTTCCTTGACGGATAAAACGTATCTACGCTGCTAGAGCATCTCCTCTTTTTGACAGTCCTCAATGTAAACTGGAGTAGGGCGTAGCCGCCGCCTCTTGAACGCCATCACCGCCTCAGTATCAGATGTTGTTTTATAATAATCATAAGGCGTTTCAGAGTAGTGGACCCCAAAAACTGGACAGCTGTTTGAGCGCTTTCCGCTGTTATGCAGCCATCCTAGTTGCAGGTTGATTGTATAGAGTATCAGGCGTCTGTTTGCCTAACGACTGGTGTCGTCGTTCGGTATTGTAAAACGTAAAATAATTACTCAGTGATCTCTTCGCCTCAGTGACCGTATCATAAGTTTTTAAGTAAACCTCTTCGTACTTGACGCTGCGCCACAACCGCTCAACAAAAACGTTGTCTACCCAGCGGCCTTTACCATCCATGCTGATCTTGATGTCATTGCTTTTGAGCACTTGAGTAAATTCCTCGCTGGTGAACTGACTGCCTTGGTCGGTATTGAATATCTCCGGACAGCCATAACGCTCGACAGCTTCTTCGAGTGCTTCAATGCAGAAGCTGGTGTCCATTGTGGTCGATACGCGCCAAGACAACACCTTTCTCGAGTACCAATCCATAATAGCAATTAGATAAACAAAGCCTTTGGCCATCGGTACAAATGTAATATCAGTCGCCCAGACTTGATTGGGTCGATTGATATCCAACCCCTTAAGCAAGTACGGATAAACCCTGTGTTGCTGATTAGCAAGGCTCAGATTACGCTTGGGATATAGGGTTTCAATACCCATTAGCCGTCTCAGCCGCTGTCTACGTTTTCGGTTTACAACAAGCCCGTGCTTGTCCAATAACCAGTCCTTGACCCGTCGAGTGCCATAGAACGGCAGATCAAGGTAGCACTGATCAATCAATTTCATTAGCGCCAGCTCTGCTTCACTAATTGGCTTCGGAGCGTAGTAATAAGTTGAGCGAGCAAGCCCCAATAGCTGGCACTGATTTGATATAGGAAGCAACTCCTTATTGCTCACCGTTTCTTTCCTCTGGGCCCTTGTGTCCGTGCAAGCCCTCGTTCTAAAAAATCATTTTCGAGCACCAATTGGCCAACTTTTGCTCGCAATTCTAATATTTCCTGCTCGTGCTCATCCGCCAGTACGTCCCCCTTTTCAAAGGCGGCCTCAGCGGTGGCTAACAGTTGTTTTTTCCACTGGGTTATCTGAGGGGCCTGTACATCGAACTTCTTGACCATTTCTGCCATCGTCATTTCACCCCTGATGGCCGTCAGAGCAACCGTGGCTTTAAAACCAGGCTTATGCAATCTTCGTTTCCTTCTCATTGAACTTCTCTCCAGAATAATGGAGGAAGGCACTCATGTCATCCTTGGGCTGTCCAATGATTGGGCTCCACCTCTCAGTTCTGGTAACTTTAGATAAAACCCCTTCCAGCATTGGCGTCATATACTGCAGGCGTTTTACCCGAATGACAGCATCCCACAACGGTTCAAACTTACGCCAACCCGTGGCATACGCGAAGTGTTTTAATCGATGTTTAACCGAACGATGTTGAAAACTTGCACGACTGATATTTTGCCAACTGTAAAAGTTTTTGTAAGACCTGTGATAACCACTTTCTAAGGTATTTCTATCCATATGTTTGGGCTTAAATACGACATGTCGCGTGTCATAGTAATTCCAATTGCTGGTTACAATTCTGTTGGATTTATCCAATTGCGCATAATACTTTGTGCCTGGGTACGGAGTTGCAATATGAAAAGTCGCCGTTGTGATTCCTTGACTAACAGCCCAATCAACCGTTTTATCAAAAACATCCGGCTTATCATGATCAAGCCCGAATACAAAACTGCCGTTAATCATTATTCCTAAATCATCTAAACGTTTAACAACGTTGTCGTAGTCTCGATTAAGGTTTTGAGTTTTATCCGTGACCAAATGGTTTTGAGCATTTACAGATTCGAAACCTACGAAAAGACTGCGTAAGCCAGCATCAGAAGCTTGTTCAATTAAGTTACCACGAAGTATCGAATCCACAGTAGCAGCACCTTGAAACAAACGATTCATACCTCGCATGCCAGCGAAAAGCTCTGACGCGAACTTACGATGTCCTAGGAGATGGTCATCCAGAAAATAAAGATGTTTACCCGGTAGACGATCTATCTCACGCAGTGCTTCATCCACGCGCTGTGTATAGAAAGATTTTCCACCTTTAAAAAACGCATCTTTGTAACAAAATGAACAATGAAACGGACAACCACGTGTAACAACAATTGAATTCGGTACTAAATACAGATTCCGTTTAATCAAATCTCTACGTATGGGAGGTATGCCCACAAGGCTTCTAGTTGATGCCTGATACAGCGGTTTTGGCCTTAAACGACGAAAATCAGCCAAAAACTGAGGAAACGATGAATCCCCAGGGCCTAGAAACACCGTATCGGCGTGATTTGAGGCCTCTCAGATGGCACAGACGTGAAATGTAGGCCGCCAAGGACCACATAAATGCCACGTTGGCGATAATGATCAGCAATGGCATAGGCGCGATACGCACTGGTGATGTAAACCTGAATAACAACTAAATCGGGTTCGTGGTCTAAGCTTAGTGACTCCACGTGCTGATCGACAATTGTCACATCATCATCTGGCGAACAGTGAGCAGCTAAGGTGGCCAAGCCCAACGGTGGAAACAATGAATACTTAACGGGGCGCCAGGCAGGACTTTCAGCCTCAAGCAACGCAGGAAGTATCATTTTGATTTTCATTTACTCATCAGAACCGGTTGATTGATCTGATGAGTGTGCGTGCTAAATGTGACTACGCAGTGCGCAGATTATGATCAATTAAGGCTGTAGGCGCCCTGCACTCTAAAACCCCTATCTGCGCATAATGTATATTATGTTAAATTAAATACATACCCCTGAATCGTTGTTGTATCAGGCTTTCCCCACTATACGAAGCCCCCATTGTGGTCAGCGAACAGCAAAGGATACATTTCAGTGTTTGCGCTAAAACCCCCGAATTGCCAACAGACCTACAGGGCTTTAAGCTACTACCAGCAAGACTAATTCATTTCGTAAATCAGCCAAACTCTCCCAGACGATTCACCCACGATGAATAAATCCCTCCATCCCGACCTCGATCTCGTCGGAACAATAAGACCGGGTCTAGACATTCTGGCAAACGAAATTGTCATTGCGCTGAAGAAACGCACGCGATTCTCACATAACGACCCTATCTACGCGCCGGGCCTGGTTTTGTCGGATCCGTCTATATCCTTGCTAGATCATGTACTAGGACGTGTTGAGTCTTGCCACGCTGAACTCGGTCGGTACACATTCGCAACGCAAGATTCCTTCACATCAGTCGCAGATGTAGCCTCTGTCGTCGATCGTGTTGCACCAGAAAGCCCCATTCAGGAAATGCAAAGTGGCGTCGGACAGCAAATTATCGATTTTTATCGCGACTGGATAAATGGTGCTTGCCCTCAAGGTGATAACTCGGACACCTACGGAGAAACTGTCACCTCCGACGTTAATGCGCTTTTGGCTATCATGGAACGCGTGAATCTTGGAAAGTCGGTTGCAGAAGCAAAGTTTCTGGAACTGACAAACGAATTTATGTCGACAAATGGTGAACGCGATGCATTACTTAAGTACATCGTACGTAAGGATCGCGAAGACCAAGTCATCGAGTTAGCACGTAGGCTTGCTGAGCACTACGATATGCCAGCCGATGAGATTATCAGCGTTTTTAAATTCATGATAAAGACAACGATAGATATCGAAATTGACTATCTCAAGATACGTATTGCTAACTATAAGTAGACGCGCCTTGCGAATCAGCTGCTCCCACTAAAATTAGTAACCACATGCGTCTGAGGCGTAGATAGGGAAATACCGTATTCACCAGATGTTTCCAGTATTTCCTCAAACAGACGCTGCCTTACGGCAATGATGTCAGAAACATCTTTAATATAGTAAAAAATGCCCCACTCCACGGCATGATCTCCGGTATCCAGTACACGTATCTCTAATGGGTGTGTTTCGTCAATCGTGTTGCTATCGTCGTTGGCAATTTTATCAAACGCCGCGTTAAGCATGACTTTTACATCATTGATGCTTGAGTCGTATCCAATTTTAAATATCAACTTTTCTCGTAAACCTTTTGCAGACGCAAATTTAGACAAACTATGAATTGCTTGATCACGCAACTTAGAGTTGCTCACCATGATGCGATGATTGTTCACCATATCAATAAGCACGGTATGAAAAATCTTGGTTTTAAACACCCGGACTAACAATGGGTTTGTGTCTCCCAGCTCAATGACGTCGCCCTCACTGAGCATCTCACTATTCAGCAAAACCAGGCCGCTTATAATGTCAGGTGCCCAGGTTTGCTGTGTCAGTGCCAGAAAAACACCCACAAAACCGATGACGCCGCCTGCTTCAAGGAGACTATTAAACCCGGCAATTCTGATAACAGCGATCAACGCAACAATGCCGATAAACGTACTAGCGACAAGCGTCAACATTCGAGAGTGGTACGTTTCAGATATTCGAGCAATTCCATCACTGTTCTTGTTCGACTTTCCATAACGAAGCCTCATGACATAGCTGGCTATATTTGACGCCAAATAGCCCAGATAAAGTACTACGAGTATGGAGATGAGTTTTACGGCAATTCCTTGCTCTCCTTGACCGTTATCACTTCCACTGGAGTAAATGGCGTTGTAGCAAACCACGGTCAGGATGGCGAGGTTCAACACTCGCAGCATGTTGACCCTAAAACCAATCTGTCGTTCTGTTAATTTACCGCCGGTTTTCAGTATTAACGGCTTGGCCAGCAGCATTAGCAGCAAATTTGTTGCGATTACTAAATAGTGTATCGCTCCAAAGTGGGCAAAAAACTCTAAGATCGCGTTTATCATTGTGTTGTTGAATTAAGTACGCTGTATTGAGCGAATGGCTAAACATTAACGAGAACAATGCCTGTAAAGAACGTCATGCTTATCCTATGACCAGCTTCGCCGGGACAATTTAAGCAGTTACACCCAAACGGGTTTGTAAACGCTTCATCAATTTAAATTCACTTGAACGCATGAACAATTCAGAGCAGTTATCAATAGTCTGGAGGTTATGTACTAATTTTTGACAGGCCCGGTAGAAGCACCCAGTACAAGTGGGGCATCTAACAATTCTGTCAGTGGTGCAGCTCCATTAGGTTGATTGATAAGATCAATTAACATTAGAGCCGCCCTCTCTCCGGCATCTCTCACTGATGAACGTGTTGCGGTAAACTGTGGGATGTCGCCGTCGTTCTCGAAATACGACAATTCATCGTCATGAATGATGACAGAGACATCGCTACCCATTTCTAATCCTGCATTATGAATGGCACGACGTACTCCAAGCGCCCCCACATAAGAAGACACCAGAAACGCGGTTGGTTTTATCGCGTTGGCCAATGCACTTGCTGCCGCACTGTGTCCATTTGACTCGGTCAGGTCTCCTGCGTACATGAGCTCAGGATGAATATCCAGATGATCAGCTCTCAGCGCATCCACATAGCCTTGCCGCCTACGCCAGGCAAAATTGAGCGACTCCCGTCCATTGATGAGGCAGATATTTTTATGGCCAAGATCGATGAGTAGCTTGGTGGCTCTATAGAATGCTCGCCGATTATTCATATCTATCCATGAATAGTCAGTGTCATTGTTGCTATCGCGACCGTGTATCACGAACGGAAGCCCCAATTCCTGAAGCAAACTTATCCGCGGGTCATTGACACGAGGCGCGTGAACAATAATTCCATCTACTGAACCTTTTGACGCAATTTCGCGGTAAATGGATACTTCGGCATCTTCGCCAGCCATTGTGAGCGACAGCTCGTACCCACGCCTTGAATAAGCTTCCGATGCGCCTGCGATGAATTCACCAAAAATCGGGTTAAACACCTCAGTGGAATTCATGGGAATGACGTGACCAATGGTCTTGGATTTCCCTGTTGCCAGCCCCGTTGCGCGAACATTTGGCTGGTAGTTGTGCTCTCTGGCGGCTTTTTTAACACGCTCGCGAGTGGCTTCATTAACCTCGGGATAATCGTTCAACGCACGGCTTACCGTGGTCTGCGATAACCCTAGCTTTTCTGACAGCTGTTTGAGATTCACGTTTTACCAAATAAATTTAAAGCGCTTTGAATGAGCATAATAGTCGTATATCTCTGTGATTAACAAGTTAAAAAGCCACTAATACCGACTAATTCATGATTAAAAGCGCTGAATGTTGACACCGTGAAGGGGGTGGTTGATACTCTGCGTTCCAAGGCGCTTTGATGCCAAATACCATCTTTTGGAGGAGTACTATGAAATACACACTAGGAGCAGTGGCCAGCGTGCTAGCTACTGTTGTCACCCTGTACGCAGGGCCAGCAGCGGCTGATGTTTGCGATACGCCTACTGCACTGGGTGATCTGGGCAAGTTTGAAGGTGAAGTCATCACCATCATGGGATCAATGGAGGGCAAGGACGAAGAAATGCTCACCAACACGGCTAGCTGCTTTGAAAAAGCAACAGGCGCTGTCGTTAAGTATTCCGGTTCACGTGACTTCGCAGCACTTATCGTTGCCGATCTGCGTTCCAACAATGCGCCAAACATCGCTATCTTCCCTCAGCCTGGTCTGGCTGGCGACATGGCAAAAGAAGGCCATCTAGTACCTTTAGGTCAGGAATCTGCCGACTGGATGACTGAAAACTACGGTGCTGGCTCTTCTTGGGTTGCTCTGGGTACTTACGCTGATGCAGATGGCAAAGAAGACTTCTATGGCTTCGCCTACAAAATGGATCTGAAATCTCTGGTTTGGTATTCACCAGAGCAGTTCGAAGACAACGGCTACGAAATTCCATCAACAATGGAAGGTCTAATCGCACTGTCTGATCAAATGGTTGAAGACGGAAACACGCCTTGGTGTATCGGTGTTGAGTCTGGAAACGCAACTGGCTGGACGGCAACTGACTGGATGGAAGATTTAATGCTTCGCACCACAACGCCTGAAAACTATGACCGTTGGGTATCTAACGATCTTCCTTTCAACAGCCCTGAAGTTATGAACGCCATGGATGTTTATGGTTCGTTCTCACGTAACGACGACTATGTCGCAGGTGGCGCTTCATCTGTTGCTACTACGTTCTTCGGTGATGCACCTAAAGGCCTGTTCTCAAGCCCTGCTTCTTGCATGATGCATCGTCAAGCTTCTTTCATTCCTGCGTTTTTCCCTAACAAAGGTGAAGAGCTTGCCAACGGCGAAGCTGATTTCTTCTACTTCCCTCCTTACGAAGCAGCTGACTTAGGCAACCCTGTACTGGGTGCTGGTACGCTTTGGACTATGACTAAAGATAGCCCTGCTACACGTGCTTTCTTTGAGTACATGAAAGAAGCTTCTGCTCACGAAGCATGGATGAGCCAAGGTACATTCCTGACAGCACACAAAGGTGTTGACCTGGATGCCTACGCGACTCCTGCTCTACGTAAGCAAGGTGAAATCCTGTCTAACGCGACGACTTTCCGTTTCGATGCTTCAGACTTAATGCCTGGTGCAATCGGCGCGGGTGCGTTCTGGTCAGAAATGACTGCGTTCGCAAACGGTCAAGACACCAAAACGACAGCAGACAACATTCAGTCTGCTTGGGATGCGATTAAGTAAATCGTGTTTCTACGGGGACTCTTAATCTAAGAGTCCCTTTTTTATCGCGTTAATATCCACGCGACGAACGACTTCATAGCGTTCTACATGTTGCTCCACGATCCTCTCCAACTCGGAACTCGACATGGATTCATATAGGCCTGTTTTAGCTGGTAATGGCCTTGCCATAGCCCTCACGGTGATCTTTGTACTACCCATTACAGGGATCTTTGCCTACGCGGCCACATCTCCGCTTGATGATTGGATGGTTCAGCTCGGAACTTGGCTACACGAATCCAACAATTGGTCATTTGCTTTACTGGAAACCAAGGAGCGATTTGCAAAAGTCGGTTTCGCGTTGCGATCTATCGTTATCGCTGTTGGCATCTCCTTTTTGTACTTCTGGTTAACCAACTGGTTGAACCAGAATTTAGCTAGGCGAGCGTCAAAAGGCTCTTGGGGGCGTGAGTCTTACATTGTCGAGGCTATTCAGCCATGGATTTTCGTCGGGCCTGCATTGGTTCTACTCATACTTTTTCTATTCGTGCCCGCTTTCTCAACGCTTAGCCTATCTTTCCAAGAAGCGGATGGAGCAAGAACGGTTCGTAACTACGCATTTCTATGGGACCCCTCTTCTCTTGGCTATGAGCAGTTCCGTTACGCGATGCGCAACAGTGTCATGTGGCTTGTATTGGTTCCCACGGTGTGTATTTCCTTGGGCTTACTCATAGCAGTACTAGCCGACTCAGTTCGCTGGGGAATTGTGGCAAAAACGCTTATCTTCGTGCCAATGGCCATCTCTTTTGTAGGTGCTGCCGTTATCTGGAGAAACATATTTGCCGGTGGTGGCATTCAAGCTCAAGAAGCCATCAACGGA
>JBGCGD010000059.1:0-31004 GCA_045110515.1 Granulosicoccus sp.
ATAACGTCCAGTGAGCCGACGCGGCTGGGGCGCAGGTTAAGGGTTTCTTTGCCAAAGTCTTCTAGAAGGTGTCGCAGAATATCGTTCTTTTGTTTTTCATCACCGAGTTTGTCGGTGTTGAAGCTGATGTCCTGAAACACGTTCTTTAATTTGGTGCCGTTGGCTTCTTCTATAGCGTGTAGGGCTTGATCGATACGCGTGCCGTTGCCCGGCTCATGGCGAGCCTTGTACAAGTTGGCAAAGGTAGCATCGTCTGGAATTTTGAAAGACTGACTCTCCATCATGGCGGCAATCATTGCTTTGTTATCCCCGAACTGCACGCCTAGTTCATCTGCTTTGTCCTGATGCACATCGGAGATGTATTTCAGGAAGAGCATGGTAAGGACGAAGTCCTTGTAGATAGAAGGGTCAACTGTGCCACGGAAGGTGTCGCACGCACCCCAGACGGCCTTGTTGATTTGATCTTGATCTATCTGTGTGTCGTTAGTCATGTTTATTGCTCAGTTGCCAACGACCAGGCGGTCGTGTGCGTAATTTTTTCGTCTGTTTTAGCTAATTGCTGGCGCACGTGTTCTCTGTGCTTGTGCAGGGCGATTAACTGGGATATTTTTTTCTGATGCTCTAGCGTGGGTAAGGGGATTTCCACGCTGCCAAAGTTCTTTTCACTGATGAATGAGATGCTGGTGCCTTCTTTCTTTGATTGAAGACGTTGTTGTACCTGTGGTGTATTTAGCACCCAGTGAAGATAATCGGCTGATGCCTTCTGTTCATTGGGGGATATAACCAATAAACCGAAAGTGGTGATGATGGGTTTGCCTGTTACAGCTTGGCGAATAGGTCGATAGGCTAGTTGGCGTAGCCCTCTGGCCATAAAGACAATGTCAGTCTCACTCAGGTGATAACGATTCACCTTTTTGCCAAGGTGGACGCAGGCTAGTTTGTCTGCGTGCGGCTTAGTATCTTGGGTGAGGTCGCTGGCTTGTATGACTCGTGTGTCTCCCTCGTCATCAGGTTCAATGCGACCTCGAAAGGCATAGCCGTTTTGTAGGGTGGCAATGTCAGCGATCCTTGCTGTTTGGGCGGCCTTATTCATGGCTAGGTTGTAAACGTGCGATCTCGGTGATTATGAGTCAAAACCAGCTAGCCAGCTCGACTTGGGAATCTCGTCGCTCTTGTAGGTGTGAAGTTTTTTACAGTACGCTGTTACTACGCTTTGAGTTTAAGTGAGACACATCACGATGTAAATTGCTTATTTGTCGTACTGCATGAAAAGAAGTTGTCAGGGCGCCCGTATTTGAACAAATCAGCCTTATCGGTTGTTCAATTTCGTCGATCTGCAGGTTGATATGTGTCGATAGTATCGACGCGTCCAGTGTCACTGGAGCTGATATTTTAAAAATAGTGGACTTTATAAACACGGCTTGGCGTGTCGAATAGTGGCTCAGTGCACTTTCCGTGTGCCACTAAAGAGGAGGGCATTGCTCAGGTCCGCCAATCTTCAACGGACGATCGCTATGGCATGCATCAAAAAAGTAGTTTTGTTCGCCATCCTTGGCTTTACCTAATCCTTTCGCACTGTGTTTTGCGACCTTCATCTATCTCACTCACATGCAAAATGGATCTCGGTCAGCGGGGTTTACGCAAACACCATACAGTTTTACGAAGAGCGATGTACATGAACCGCGCACGGGGCGTGTCGCACCACTCGTGCAGCTGTGGACCCCAAAAGATAGTCACTCAGGCCCGGCTTGTGTGAGCCCATAACGATACATTCAATTCCATTGTCGTTCGCATATTGGATAATGGTCCTGTACGTGTGCCCCTTGATCAGCTCCGCTTTGATGCCGTTTTTACCGGCAACTTTTTCGTGAAGCCGTGTTTTTGCTTGATCAATGCCTTCTTTGGTTACTTTTTCATCGAGGTCAATGCTGCCAGTACCCGGCGGTATTTCGAAGACATGAAGTGCAATAATTTCACCCTCATCGGCAGTTAGCCGCTGAGCAATGGCAAGAGTTGCAGGGGATATCTCGTGATCTAGGGCCATCGGTACTAACGTTTTACGGTACATTGTTGTTCTCCTTACACTTATACATTGGACAGATATAGTATCTGGAACCGATTGAGCTACACTGTAGCGGCACTAGTCTTGAGCTCACCGCTCATTCACCAATACTAACGTTTATTGTAGATACGGGGCAACAGTGCCGATGGCGGAGCCTGCACAGAGTCAGTTAGTTGCTCTGTCTGAACTGCTCCGACAATTCAATTGCGCGTTTTGCGCGGGCTTCCGTTTGTGGGTGGGACGATAAGTAGTCCATCAGGTTTGTGTCGGTTTCGGACTCTTCGTTATCATTATCCGCAGTTTTTACCGTTGTGTCTGAATCAGAATTTGAACCCTCAGAGTTTGCAGCTCTCCCAAGACTTCGGATGATAGTGGCAAAGTGGATCGGATCTATGTTCAAGGCTGCCATTTGTGAAAACGCATATTCGTCTGCGCGACTTTCTGCGTCTCGTGAGTAACTAGATTGCATCAACATAGTCGGCACACCAACCATGAGGTCACTTGCGCCGCTGGCATCACCGATTGCAATAGCCACTATGACAGACACGGTTGATGCCTGAATCACTTGAGTGAGTCCATGTCGCTCAACAACGTGGCCTATCTCGTGAAGTAAAACAGCGTCTATTTCCTCCGGTTTGTCAGCGAGTTGAACAAACGCATCGGTCACAACGACATCGCCGCCTGGTAGCGCCATGGCGTTGGGTATGCCATCCATGTTTCGAAAATGCAGTTTAAAGTCAAAGCCGTGTCTGTCCAATGACTGTGTCAGCTCATTAAAGCGCTGAGTAAGCTCCAGTTGTCTTTGTTTTGGCAAAGCAGATTCTTCAAATAGAAACCGGTCTAGGGTGCTCAGTGTTTGCTCGGAGATATGTTCGGTGGCGGTGATGGGAATACTGTAAGCCACCTTGGTGGCAATGTAGGGAAGTCCGTATTTAAAAAAACCCGCTGTGAATACCACGGTAATTACAACAGCTGCTACGACCCAAGACGTATTCTTCTCAATCTTATCGATCAGCGAAGAAGGCTTGTGCTTGATTTTTGATGCAAGCAGTGCGGTATCAATGAGGTCGTTATTGCTTGATTCGAACAGTGAATTGTCGGGCCAATAGATTTTACGAGGCACATTACCGATTCTATCGGACACTCGAAGCGACTCAATCGAGCCGCTTTGGTTTTCATGTGATGCACTGTCTTCGTCATCAATGGCGAGTTCGTAGGAGCCACCTGTCACTGTGAGCAGCGCTGCCAGCCTCTTGGATGATTCTGCTGAGTACCAGTGTCCTTTGATTTCCATGATAAGTGTCCGTGGCTAGTCTCTATATGCCAATATCCAGGTTGAAGGCATCTCCCAGTTCTTCTCCAAAGGCACCCACTTCTTGTTTCTCGCTGGCAACGTACTGGTCAAGGGATGCAGTGGATATAAGAGTTGTATGGTTAGCATAAAATCGAGCTGCCCTGACTTTCGCCCAAGGAAACGCAAGCCCCGTTGTAAATACGATGAGAAGCAAGTTAGACACGGTTAACCAGGTCAGGGCCCTTGCACCGACGTCGGACTTCAACCTGATATCTGCCCCTACCGTCGTTTGTGAGAGTGAGTAGTTTCTCACACGGGCAGTGATATAAGCGTATAGCAAAAAGAACCATATATAGGTTAATGGTATGAATACGAACGTTAGCTTTCCGATTAACGCTTCAATGGCCTCTTCGTTGCCGCCGGAAGCGTCTCCTTTCATCGAGCGCAACACGTCGGCTATGCCGTTGCCCGTAGCGCTATATGCGACTGCCCCAATAACACCGACAACAAGCAACGATGCAATAAATAGTAAAACGGCCTTTGCGTAAATAGTAAAGTAGGAGCCTGTGCTCAGCGTTGCTGAAAATGATGTCCTGCCATAGCGATAGTTGTTCAACATGTAGGTGGTGATGAGCTTCTTCATCCATGGATACAATGCGTAGAACCCAATAACACTGGCTATTGCCGCAATGGTGGTCAGCACCTTGTTTCCCACAAACGAGATACAAAATGTGGCTATTCCCAGTACTACGATACTCATTATGGGAACTCCTATCGTAATGAAATACAGTTCCGCCAACTTGCCGTCAAATCCAAATCGGATGTTCCGATAGCTGGACATATAGCTGTTGAATTTAAGCGAGCGCCACAATGCCCAAGGGAACAACACAATGATGATTCCCCATGCGCCCAAGCTAACGATGGGGCTGAAATTCTGACCGAAAACAATGAGCCCCATAAGAACCACAGCAATCAACCGAGATAGCAATATTTGCAGGGGCTTAACATGGTACTCAAAAGATGAATTATCTAAGTATGTGTTGCCGTAGAAATAGCGATTTGTTCGAACCTTCGCCCATGCTGAATAGACATACAAGGTAAGAATCGTAAGCAGAATATTGACGATCCAAATCTTAAAATATTCAAACCCGTTTCCTCTGAATTCGAACGGGTATGCCGTAGCTTCAGTGGTGAGTGAAGTTTCGTCTTCAGTGGCAGGTGACATTGGGTATCCTTTTCTAAGGGCAAGTATTACAAATTTACACCGTACGTCGTCATAAAAGACAATAGCAGGCCTGCTATATTATGTAGTCGGCTTGTAACCCTGATTCTGAATTCCCTCAAACGTTTGGATATCACAGCTCGATGCGCATCAATAAATATCTCTGTGCTACTGGCTTGTGTTCAAGAAAAGCTGCTGATGATTTTGTCAGTAGGGGGGAGGTATCGATCAACGGCCGCGTGGCTTCTGTGGGTGATCAAGTGTCTAGAGATGATTCGGTCACCCTCAAAGGAGCGATAGTTAAACTATTGGGTGTTGACGACGTCATCGTTATCGCATTCAATAAGCCCAGAGGTGTTGTGTGTACCGCTAGCGCTCAAACCGAAAACAATATCGTCGCGTTTGTTAGCCATCCCTCGCGTGTTTACCCGGTGGGTCGGCTAGATAAAGAATCAGAAGGGCTCATTTTTCTTACGAATAAAAGCGGCTTGGTGGATAACATCAACCAGTCCGGAAATCGTCATGAGAAAGAGTACCGGGTGACGGTTAACAAGCCAATTACTGAAAGCTTCCTCGAAGGTATGCGTCATGGTGTACCGATTCTCGGTCAAACAACCCAGGCATGCTCATTGGCTTTCGAGTCAGAATATGTCTTTCGTATAGTGTTAACCCAAGGGCTGAATCGCCAGATTCGTCGAATGTGTTCGCATTTTGGTTTCCGGGTTGTAAACCTTCAGCGTGTTCGCATTATGCATGTGCACATTGATGGTTTAGCACCGGGCGAGTGGCGCAATTTGACCACAGAAGAACTAAACCCTTTGCTGAGTCTGGCTGTTGATGAAAACTCAGTCTAGGGTACTAAAGCCGCATTACAGCTAACAGTTACTCATGATTGAACTGCCCACGCAAATCCGAAATATAGTCTCTCTATCAAGCCTGAGTAACCTGCGGAATCAAAGCGTATAGCCGATCCGAGTGAGTGTGGCCGTCTATCCAAAGGTGATAGACGGGGTTGTTTAATCCCCATTCGTTTGAGATTTATGGCTAGTTGGCGACAGACGTGGCAAAGGCACCAAAGGGTTAGAACTAGACAGCTCTCTGTGGTCGAGATTTTAGAGTCGAGAGTTTTGTATTCGGCCGATTCTGTAGCCAGTTTGCTGCCTCTGCTGATGCCTGACGAATTGGATGTCACGCCTTCAGTTGACTCATCAGTATTGTCTGACCCTGAGGCTGTGCTAACTGAGTCGGATTTGCGATCGCCAATTGTTGAGCCTTTATCTCCGATAAAACACGTTGTGTTTGTAGATTCGGCTGTGCCTGAAATAGACAGCTTGGTGGATAGTGTCAACAAGGAACACACAGAAATAGTTGTTATTGATGCTCAAACAGATGCCATTGCCGAAATAACTCAAACGTTAGCGTCTTACGGTGACTTGTCTTCAGTTCAAATCATCTCTCATGGCAGCAGTGGTCAACTCTCTCTGGGGGGAGCGTCAATAACGGAACAGTCGCTATTGGATAAAAAGCACGCTATTGCCTCTTGGTCAGATGCATTGACTATAGACGGGGATATTCTTCTCCTGGGTTGTGATGTGGCGAGCGGTGAGGCGGGAATTCGTTTTGTTGAGCAACTTGCCAGCTTGGTTGGAAGTGATGTCGCTGCAAGTACTGATAAAACTGGGCACTCCCAAGAGGGAGGAGACTGGGATTTGGAATATGTAGTCGGTGATATCAACGTTGATTGGAAGCCGATTGGTGAATTTCAGGACCATTGGACTTACACGCTCGGCACGATCACAATCGATACAATGACAGATAAATTTTCGAATGTTATCCAAGACACTTGGAACATTGGGAGTCTGGCTTCATACCAAACGGCCAACAACTTTGAAGTCTCGTTACGAGAGGCTGTGTATGTCGCCCAGAATTTCGATGATATTGATACCATTCGATTGCCGGGTGGAAACTACACCCTGACGATTGCCCCGACGGGTGCCGATGATGGCAAGAGTGGTGACTTGAACGTCTCTGAGGATACTATTCTTCTCGGTCTTGGCAATGATGCTACGCCATCAGTATTGACTCAAGGTGTCGCAGGCAATCGAATCATAACCGGCGATGCTGGTACGCTGACATTGAACAATGTCACCTTGGACGGGGCTAGTTATACAGCGGGTCGTGGTGGTGCGGTCTACTCCGATGCGAATGTTGAATTGATTGATGCAAAACTTGAAAACAATTCGAGTGATTTCGATGGCGGCGCTGTTGCTACTTTGGGTGATTTAACGGTTCAGGGTTCTGAGTTTCGCAATAACAGCAGTGATGTTTTTGGTGGTGCCTTATACAGCGAAGGAGAAATCACAATAACGGATAGTCTGTTTGTCGCCAACCATTCTGTCGATGATGGAGGCGCTGTCTATGCATTCGGACAAAGACTAACCATCGAAGGCTCTGCGTTTACCGGTAACTACACAGACTCTCCTGACGCAGGCGGTGTCATAGGTAATGGTGGTGCGGTAGCGGGTACCTCTGACATCGTTGTAAACAGGAGTTCCTTCGATAACAACGAGACACGAAACGTTAATCTCATGTCACTCGGTGGTGCGATCCATCACAGTGCTAGTGGTTCATTAGCTATTTCCGATGTAACGTTTTCGGCTAATCAGGCAGTATCAGGTGGAGCTATCTATACCAATCAAACTGCAACTGTTTCGAGCTCTACATTCGTTGACAATCAGGCAATACTCAATGGTGCATCCATTTGGGTTGACGGAGCATCGCTTCAACTAGACAGCTCGTTTTATTCAGGCAATGAATTTATCAGCCCGGCTGCGGCAGGATCGAGCTTGGTTGTTGTTTCACCTCAACATATTGTGTTTGGTTCGGTGTCGTCGGCAGGCTTTAATTTGTTCGACTTCGATCCCAGCGCCCAGGTGACTGTGGCGAACTCTGACATCGTTAATACGATAGCCGTGAGCGTGTCATCCCAAATCGATCCGCTTTCAACACGTGCAGATAGCTATGTAAAAGTTCATGCATTGAAAGAGGGTAGTCAGGCAATCAATGCGGGTAAAGTGAATTTGGCTAATGCTGAAGACGCTCAAAGCCTTGCGCGTGATCAACTATCAGACATTGGATCCTCAGAGCATAATGGACAGGATTCTGTTGTCGTCTGGGCAGATATAAATGGTGATATTTTCAGGTCTGATCTTGAGTTTACTAACGTTCAGCAAATTGTTGATGCAGCCGTAACGCCAGAGTCCATTAACGTGAGTGAGTCCACTGCAAGTGTCTACTGGCTTGCTGATGGTAACACTGAGGTGGCATCGTCGCCCTTAGATGGTGTCGGTGGACAAAGCACCGTGTTAACGAATCTTGTTGCGGCTACGGGTATGGCGTTGGATTCAGCAGCTGCGCATTTATACGTTTCTTTTGCCGGTGCTTTGCCACGAATTGATCGGTACGATTTAAACAATTTGGCGGCTTCGCCTACCACTGTTGTTGACAATAGTACGAGCTATACAACATCTTTGAGCCCTGCAGAGATCATTGCTAACCCGGGCAATATCGCATTTAATACCAATTCTGGAAAACTGGTTTGGGTTGAAGAGGGCGATGGAACCATCCCAGCATCCATCAGGGTATTTACCGCGTCGGATAATACTATCGATTTAGTTTCCGCATCAGTGGTTGCAGATTCAGTGGCACTTAACCCTGAAGGAACAGAAGTTTATTGGACCGAGACCGCGTCGGATCTGGTGAGCTACTATGATTTTGATACGCAAAACCAGGCTCAAGTTGACACGCAAAGCTCGGATACATCGCCGACAGGAATTGCCTATGCGAAGTCGGAAGATCAAATTTTATGGATTTCAGAAGCAGCGAATAACATTGATACAACGGATGCCATCAATGCATCATCGGTAGCTCGCTATATCCACTCGAGTGCTACTCAAGATATTACGACGATGCGCACGAGCTCTGTCACTGACACGCCGACTATTCAAACTAACAACCCTCTGAACCTAAACGAAGGATCGGAGAAGCTAATAGAGGAACTACAACTTAGTGCGTTCGACTCCGATTCCGGTTTGGGTGATCTTGTTTATACAGTGACCGATGCGCCAGCGAATGGAGAACTGTTGTTGAACGGTTTGCCCACTGTTCAATTCACTCAGGAAAACGTGAATGACGATGTTGTCGTCTATAGGCACGATGGTACTGAAACGGTTGTTGATCAAATTGAGTTTCAAGTATCTGACGGTTTAAATAGCTCTGATCGATTTAAATACGATATATCGATCAATCGGGTTAATGATGCGCCCACGCTAACTGTGGCGACTGATATCAACGATATTTCATTGAGTATGTACTTAGAAGAAGACAATGTACACGTGCTTTCTTCAAGTTTGCTTATCGGTTCGGATCCTGAGACTCCTGCAGATAGTCTTGTTTACACGCTGAACTCTGTGACTACAGCGGGTAGGTTCATGGTAGCAGGCGTTGAGTCAACGACCTTTACAGGCGCTCAGCTTGCCAGCGGCGAAGCTTTATTCGAGCATGACGGATCTGAGTTAGCACCCGATAGCTTAGTTTTTCAAGTGTTTGATGATGCCGCTGAAAACAGTGAGTCAGGGGGTGTGACCATCGATTTTGATTTTCACCTTGTTAACGACGCTCCGGTTCTGACCACGATTCCTATTTCGGTGTTTGAAAATGGAACTGTATTGATCAGCAATCAAAATCTGGTGATAAGCGATCCCGATTTGGGTACTGATTTGGTCACCTATAGCCTAGTGGAGATACCCAGTCATGGAACGGTTAGTGTTGGCAACGTGCCGTTGACGTCCACCTCCGATACGTTTTCTCAAATAGATATTAACAATGGTTTTTTGTCTTACTCTCCTTCAGTCAATATATCAGAGAGCCAGAATTCGAACTTCAGTATTCTTTTTGTTGCTACAGATCCGCAGGGTGATAGTTCGGGACCTGTTGCGTTGGATGTTCAACTAACGGGTATCAACAATGCACCTGAGCTGACGACTGCTCCACTTGAAATAGAGGAAGGAGAAGAGGTCATGCTGACTACTGCCAACCTTGTTGTCAGTGATTCTGATACGTCTAGCGACGACTGGGTGATTGGGTTTAGGCCAACTGATAATAGCAACGGAAGCCTCTCAGTTCTTTTTGCACCACAAGAAATTGATGACGATGGATACCACATATTTGCTTATCGGGATTTACTCCAAGGTAACGTTTTTTATAGGCACGACGGTGGGGAATCGGATTCGGCTCAGCTTGCGTTTCGGGTCTCTGATGGTATTACCACCACTGATGAGCGCTTACTTAACATATCGGTAAATCCGGTTGATGATATTCCGCAATTGATGCTGTCATCGAACAGAATGACTGTCGATGAGGGTGGGAGCTACGTTTTTCAACCAGCAGATTTTAATGTTATCGATGCCGATGCCATCGATATAGACCATATCGTTTCGGCGTCCTTGCCTGTTGAGGCGAAGGGCCAGATATTGCTCGAAGGCGTAGTGAGTAATAGTTTCAGGCTATCTGATTTGGCTGAAGGCCGGGTGTCCTACCAGCATGCAGGTGAAGAGCCTGATGTGGTTGGCAGTACCGAAGAAATAGTCTTCACCGTCAGTGATGGTGTGGCCGTCTCATCTGCAGTCACTTTAGTTTTCGATGTGCAAAGTACTAATGATTTGCCGGTATTTACGTTTACTCCTGCTGATGAGCCGATCATAGAGAATGTCGAAGGAGGAGTTGTTGGCAGGCTCAGCGTGTCGGATGCGGATACTGGTGATGTCATCGAGGTAACTCTGAATGACAACCGGTTTGAGCTTATACCTGAGGTCGATGTTGACAATAGCTATACCGTGATCCTAGCGTCAGGCCAGGCTATCGATTATGAAGTTGATGCAACCTCCAACGGTCTATTCAACTTAGAAGTATCGGCGTTTGATACGAATCCTAATGTTGAAAGAAATCCAACCTATCAGGGTGTGCAGCACGAAGAATTGATTCAGGTAGAAAATGTTAACGATGCGCCAGTCATAAATTTGGCTTCAGTGGCGAATGAGGTCGTTGGCACCGGCTATACATTTGACAGCTCATGGGTTGAAGACCAGGACAACAATGCAGAAGAGCTACTGTTTTCTGCGACGTTGATTGACGGAGCGCCGCTACCTGATTGGCTGTCTTTTAATAGTGAGTCTCGTCGGTTTGAGGTGATTGATCCAGAATCGCCAGATATACGAAATTTGGATCTTATGATTCGCATTGATGATGGCTTTGGCGGTACCGACTCAGTTCCCTTAAGGCTATATTTTGCGTCTCAAACAGATTTCGAGCCCACGGACCCCGTGCAAGAGCCAGAGGTTGAACCTGAAATCGAACCCGAGTCAGAGCCCTCACTGGAAGCTGCTGCACCGACACCCGTCTCGAGTGAACTGGGCGAGTTGGTTTTGAGTAGCTCAGAGTCAGAGAAGCCTGGCACATCCTCCGCTTCTATCACTGGAACAGGAGGGGGCGGAGCAGCTTCAGCGTCAGCTGCCTCTGGCACAGGGGGGGGGCTATCAACATCGCAGTCTGGGATCGATGCCCGTGATGATGATTTAGAAATGACAATGAGAGCCCAGAAAGAGGCAGAGGAACATGAAGCCAGACTTTATGAAAAGGTCGACATACATGATTTGGTAAAACCGCTGGATTCCTTTGGTACGCTGGTATTGGCTGAACTCGGAGATGACGATCGCTTGAAGGGGTCTTCATCGGTAGCATCCCAGGTTGGGGCCGATTTAGATACTCGTGACTTGGCGCAAATATTTGCTGATTCAAAAGCTGCTTTCGATGCGCAGTCGTCTGTGCTGGTTGTGGGCATGGATAACAAGGTGTACCCAGACGAAGAGCGATCAGCAGCCATGAAGGCATTGTTCGGTACGTCCACCGGTATCTCGACCGGACTGTCCGTCGGTTATCTGATCTGGCTTATCAGAGGCGGTACGCTCATGGGTGGCGTCTTGTCTTCTTTGCCCGCCTGGAGATTCGTTGACCCATTGCCAGTGTTGGCTTCGATAACTGAAGCTTCCGACGACGATGAAGAATCATTAGAAACGATTGTGGACAGTTCTGGACAAGCAGTGGAGTCCACACAGCGTGGCCGTTTTAGTTCGGCAAGTGGATTCCTCTCTAAGGTTATGGGCTTGAAGCGTTAAACCGTTTACTATCCGCGTATGAGTGTAAATGACCGCGGATATACGCTAGCATCGACCGATGAGGTCATGATGATTCAAGAAACCATGAAGGTGATGGGATTGTACCGAGGGGCCATTGACGGCCTCGCCGGTACTAAGACGCTTGCCGCGGTCAGGGCGTACAAAAAATCAGTACATATGGCTCCCAATAATTCCCTGAGTAAAGAATTTATCGAGCATTTGCGTACCGAAGCTTAAGCACTAACGAACGGAAACTGTAAAGAAGGGGTTTACCTTAATCATCAGTGAGCTCTAAGTTTTCAAGAGTACGATGCGCCTTGTAAACCCCGTATTGAAATAACTATTTTCGGTCCTTTAAGACTTAGGCTTTAAGTTCTCAGAGTCATACAACGGTTTGTAGCCAACCGACTCTACTCGTACAGGATAGTTTTCACCAAAGTAGTCAATGTGGAATTCCTTTCCAACCTGACAATGGGCGAATGGTAAGTATCCCAGCGCAATGTTTTTTCCAATCGTCGGGCCGTAGGCAATACTGGTGGTATACGACCGTCTTCCTTTTTCGTCGACAATGGTTTCACCGGTAGCTGGATCCATGATGGGGCAGATGCCAACAGGGTATCTGGCAACACCTTCACTATCGATATTGCTCACCATGGTGAACGTACATAAGTATGCAACTTGATGGTCGAGACCACGTTGGGCAACGTAGGCTTCTTTGCCGAAAAAATCGGCTGCTTTTACTTTGGGGCGTGCTAAGTCTGCTTCCAATAAATTGTATTCAGTGAGTAGGTCTGCATTCTGTAAGCGCAAGCTCTTCTCTAAGCGACGGCTATTGGCATACGTTTCAACACCGATAGGTGTAACGCCTTCAGCAGCTAATGCATCCCATACCGTTAAGCCGTCATCGTATTTGAAATGCAGCTCCCAACCTTGTTCGCCAACATAGGAGATCCGGAATGCAGCAACCTTAACCCCATTAATGACGATGGTTTTCACTGCCATAAACGGGTGGTTTTCATGAGTGACTGCATCCGCATCGTTAACCACTTTTTGTAAGGTAGTTCGTGCGTTAGGCCCCCAGAGACCCAGACATGAATACTCGGTGGTTTTATCTTCAACAGTGGCTTCATAACCCCTATCATCGCGCATACGTTGTAGCCAGACTAGGTCACGCGCCCCCGAATCACCACCATCCATCACCCGGAAGTGATTTTCAGCCATTCTTATGACGGTTAAATCAGCCCGTACACCGCCGACACTATCGAGGAAGTGGGTGTAGATGCCTTTACCTATTGGCGTGTCGCCTCCTACCTTGGCCACACAAACATATTCCATCAACGCTTCTGCATCATCGCCGGTGACATCAATGATGGCAAAGTGCGACAGGTTAACCATGCCGACATCTTCAGAAAGTTGCAGGTGCTCAGCGTTCGATACGCGCCAGAAGTGTCGGTTGTCCCATTCATGTTCCCGAACTGGAACTTTGTCACCAAACTTTTCCAGCAAATGTTCATTGCTAGCGTAGCCGTGCGCGCGTTCCCAGCCCGCAGCTTCCATAAAATAAGCACCTAACGCGGCTTCTCTATCATAGAAGGGGCTTTGGCGAACACCACGGCCTTTGCTATACGGCTCGCGGTTATGCACTGCCGGGTTGTAAATTTTAAACGCCGTCTCGTAGCAACGATCGTGAATGTATTGTTCTTCTTGCTGAAACGGATAGTAGCGAGCCACATCAATACCGCTGTGATCGATCTCAGTACGACCGTCAGTCATCCAGTCCGCTATAACTTTGCCGGTCCCGGGCCCGTCCTTTACCCACACTGACACGGCGTACCATAATCCTCTGACTTTGCTAGATTCACCAACGGACGGACCGCCGTCGGCTGTGACCTGAAGTAGGCCGTTGAATGATCGCTTCTCATCGAAACCCAGTTCACCCAATATAGGCGTGAGTTCCATGGCGCGTTCCAGCGGCTCCATGATTTGTTCCATTTCCAAATCACGTTGTGACGGTGATAAGCGTGCTTCTTCTTTTCTCTGTAGGTCTCTAGGGTGGCACATGCGAGGTTCTTTCTCCTCGTAGTAGCCCCACTCAATCATGCCGCCTTCGGACGTTTTCGGATCGCCAGTGTCGCGTAAATACGCAGAGTTACCCTGGTCACGCAATAGCGGGTATCCAATGTCTTTGCCGGTGCCTTCAAATTCGTTATAGGGGCCGAACCACAACAGGGGGTGGTCGACAGGCATAACCGGTAAATCCTCATCGGCCATTTGCGCGATGAGACGCCCCCAGAGACCTGCGCAAACAACGACGTGTTCGGCTGCGATGTAGCCTCGGGTGGTTTCTACACCCACGATGCGTCCGTTCTTGATATCCAACGCTGTGGCTGATGTGTTGGCGAACACGGACAATTTGCCAGTCTTTTCACACGCCTCTACCATTTCACCGGTGACGACTTGGGAGCGGGGTGCAACAAGACCTGCGTCAGGATCCCATAAAGCGCCTTGAATCATGCTTTCTTCCAGCAGAGGCATTTTTTCTTTGGCTTCAGCCGCGCTGATCATACGAGCGTTTGTGCCAAAAGCTTTGCCGGAGGCAACTTTGCGTTTGAGTTCGCCCATTCGATCGTCATCACCGACACGCGCTACTTCCAGGCCTCCTACTTTTTCGTATCGGCCCAGCTTTTCGAAAAAATCGATGCTGTACTTCGTTGTGTAGCAGGTCATGTTGTCATGCGCAGTGGCGTAACAAAAGTCAGATGCGTGGGCGGTAGAACCCACGTCGGTGGGCACTGCCGATGTGTCAATGCCAACGATGTTGTCCCAGCCACGTTCGATTAAATGGTGGGCGACAGAGGCGCCGACGATTCCACCTTGACCGATAATGACAACCTTTGCGCTGGAGGGAAAACTAGCCATGACTTCTTACACCTCTGTGGAGGAGTGCAACCGACTCCCACGAAATTTAAACAGCGACTATATCCTGTAATTCTATTGGAAAATCGGGTGGCACACAGCTGTTGACGCCGCTCGCCTAGCCAGTTGCGACAGGGGACACTTTTCGGCGCTCATGTGAGCAGAGCGGGGAGGGTGCTGAGAACACCATCATCCAGTTGGTCATTCACGCTGTAAATACAGCTGACAGTCCCAATGGATTTACTAAAATAGAAATAGGTGTTTTGGGCGAACTAGGGTGTCAATAGTTGCGAGATGTAGTTTCAGAACGTCTAGTGCTCACAAAAAATTAAAACCCAAGCCCTTGGTTTACGACGGCAGGTACTAGCTGACTCCCAGGACGAGTGCCGGATATCCTGTATCCATTAGACAAATTTCCATCGTGGCAATCGAGCCCGTTCTGGATACAGCCTGTCAGGAGTGTCTGCATTATTTCAGGGTGCCAACCATTGAACCAATCACCGTGGAGTGAGAGTCCTCCAGCAACCGTGTCATTTACCTCATACATGTCCGATGCCAGGCGCCACCCTTTTGTAGATCGAGTTTGAGGGTCATAGAACTCGGGTTTAACACCAAAGGCGTAGTGGTAACTCGGCCGTACAATGGCAACCGGATGAGAGTCGGGGCAGCTCGTTTCTTTAGTGATGTCATTTTTAACTGGGTAAGCCAAATGACTTTGATGATCAGGCGAGTCTAGATCCACTCCGTTCCAGCAGCTTGGAAAAAACAGGTCCATGCGTAAACGGTCTGGTGCAACACACTGTGGAATGTCTGCACTGAACTGAGGGTTGTTAGCATCATCGGATTCCCAAGATTGACAGTGCCAACGGGCGATCGATACATCTTGTTCAGAACCTGGCATCGTCATATGGTTGCCGGCGATTATTCTCAGTCCTGCTGGCGCAGGTCGTATGTCGTTTAGGTTATCTACCCCTGCTGAGTAGTAGAAGACTTCGTGCGCAACATCATCGTTACCAACCACGGCAGGAACAGCATGCCATGCGGGTTCACCTTGTTCATCAATGACACGTTCGCCAGTGATAGCATCGTAATGAGGCGCGAGTAGTGCGGGTACCCAGTACGCTGATCGATTTAAAGTATTGCCTTGGCAGCTCGACTCACCAGTGGTGTACAACGATTCTAGGGTTGTTGTATGGTCGGCCAGTGTATTTCCATAAAAGCGGTGGAGGTGCGCTGCATTTTCTTGATTAGGAAATACAATGGGGTCGTTGTAGCTACTATGCGCAAAGTCGCAGTTAATTCGAATAATGCCGCGCCAGCTATTGGGCTCAGCCTGGTCCGGTACAACGTTGGTGGAAATAAGCTCCGTGTTGGTGTCTTCAAAAAGGCTCTCTACGAACCAAGTGAACGATGCTACATCTCCATAGCTGCTATCTCTCAATGCCTGAACATCAAAGGTATGTTGGCCTAAGCCTACATCAACGAGAAATACACTAGAGTCGCATGCCGCGAAGTCCTGATTCCCCGATCGGCAGAGGTATCCATTTGCATCTGGCGCGGAGAATTCAAACTTAGCGTGTTGATTGGACGTGTTTGATAGGGGAGTTACCGAAAATTCAGTCGTCAAATTCGCTGCGGAAAGCGGTTGCTCAATTGATTCTGGCTCTTCTTCAGTGGAGGGAGTCACTTCTGGAGCTGCTGATTCCTCGGTGTTGTTGGCAGGAACCACTAGGCCTGAATCAGAACACGCCGACAGCGCAAAAAGTATCGACCCTATTGCCACCGCTGGAATGTGTTTCATCGTGCAAGGGAAATGGAAGTGAATAAAAAGGTCATGGCGGCACCTAACTGAACAGCTTTAATGATGGTGGGTAAGGTTAGGATGTTAACCAAAACGTGGAAACCGAGCCACAATCCGATTTTAAACCGATAACACAGACGGTTCTAGTTTGGCGCGAATTATCTCTTGCTACAAAACGATGTGATCGAAGCTCAATCTCCTACAAGCGCGTTTTTATTCTTCGTATTCAGAATTCGTGTTTCACCGATCGCTGAAAATAAAAGGCTTGAGGTATGTGCCTACTTTTTACACGTATCATGAACGGACCCTTATCACGCAAAATGAGCCAGTCTTATGCCTAATTTTCCCGGGTTTGCCGGAGCAGGGCTATTGGTTCTGCTGCTGGTCATCGTCGTCGGATCTATTGTATTTCCCCCGGCCCAATGGATCCCTGCCGAGCAGTGGGGTATCGCTCTAGAATCTAAAGGTGTCACTGGCATGGTGATATTCGTGGCAGCCGGAATGCTGGCCACTTCTGCAGGTCTACCGCGCCAACTCGTCGCCTTTATTGCTGGAATTGCTTATGGCGTTGCTACAGGCGTGGTTTTGTCGTTAGTGGCGGCGTTGCTGGGATGTTACTTGACTGTCAACGTATCCAAACGTTTCTTTGCCAAGGGTGTTCTCAGACGTTATCCGAGCTTCATCGCTAAAGTAGACGCATTGGTCCAGAACGATGTTTTCGTCAAAATACTTGCGCTACGCCTTCAGCCCTTAGGCACCAACTTGTTAACTAACGTTTGCGTGGGTTTTACGTCGATATCAATCAAAGCGTTTATGGGCGCAACAGCCGTCGGTTATGTGCCGCAGATGCTGGTTTTTGCGCTGTTAGGTTCCGGTATCAGGGTCGGTTCTAATGTTCAGCTGATTTTAAGTCTGGTGCTTTTGATCATCTCTATTCTTTTGGGATTTCTGATTTACCGTCGCCATACCCAACGGCATAAGGCTTTGACCTAGAAATTCAAAAGCTCGGTCACTCCGAAATAAGAGGTAAAGATACCGAACTGGTTGACTCTTTCCTCTCAAGAGCTTTTAATGGGATCGCAGTTATGTGATAGAAATCACACTGCACCTCCTCCAAGTGGTACTTGCAGGTAAGGACACCCCAAGGCGGCCATGGACGGCTATCTTTTTAGACCAGCGACTCAGCCAGTAAATCGGCGCTAAAACTTGAACCAACGCTCAAATATTGCCGATTTTGGCGTGTTATATGCTCAGTATTCGGTTTTCGAACCAAATAAATGAGTCTCCGAATGTTGGGATTAAAGCAACGATCCGTAGCGTTGGCTATCGGAATGGGTAGCAGTCTACTGTTTTCAAGCCAAATGGCTTTTGCGAGTGGTGCGTGGTACATCGGGTTGGGCGGAGGAGCCTCCAAGCTGAATCCGGACACGACAACCAGTGCTTTTATGCTTGAAGAGGAGCAGGGCAGTGCTGCTGGTATTTACTTGGGACTTGATATCAACGACTGGTTAAGTGCTGAAGCTGCTTACACGGATCTTGGTGAAGCTGGTCTGTCCAATGACCAGTACATCGGTTATACCGCCATCTCCGTTGGAGGTGTCGCCTACGTCTACCGTAATCGAGGGATGGACTCTAGACAATCTGGTCTATCGGGTTACTTGCGTTTAGGCTTAAACAGCGTGACTAACGAATCGAATATCCAATTAAACGAAGCCGATAATACGGCTGTTTGGATGGGTGCCGGTGTGCAATACCCTCTTTCAGATCGATTTGGGTTGCGAGCCGAAGTGGCTAGTTTCGATGGTGATGCCCAAGTTGCTCTAGCATCCGTTTACTGGCGTTCGAGAGATGATGGCTCTACGGGTGGTTTTACCGCGGGCTCCTCAACAGAAGGCAGCACATCAAGTTCGACTCGTCGTGATGATCAATTTGGTAACGATGATTTCGGTGAGACAGACGAATTTGACAGCTTCGATGTCGATGGAGAGGTAGCTAACGCTGACTTTGAAGATGCCACTGATTTGGTCCTGGACGATCCGTTTGAAAGTGACACGTTTGATGGCAACGATCCATTTGAGACTGACGCGCTTGATGGCAACGATCCGTTTGAAAGTGACACGTTTGATGGCAACGATCCATTTGAGACTGACGCGCTTGATGGCAACGATCCATTTGAGACTGACACGGTTGACGGCAATGACCCATTTGAGACTGAATTGCTTGATGGCAACGATCCATTTGAGACTCTAGATGCCGATCCTGGTTTGGATGGATTCCCGGTAGCGTCATCTACTGAATGTAATGAACCTGCGGTTGGGGAACCTACAGATGCAGCCGGATGTGCCATGTTCACCGGTGTTTTCGAGGGTATCGAGTTTGAAGGCGACACAGCCATTTTGTCGATCGATGCAGGATTTTTACTGCAAAACCTAGCTATGTCTATGAACGACTACCCGCGACTTGTCATAGAGCTTCAGGTTCATACACAGAACTACGCTGAGCCAGGTCGAGCGATGGAACTTTCACGAGAGCGAGTATTGGCAATTGCTAGATTCCTAGCTTCACAAGGGGTTGATGTACAACGCTTGAAAGCACGTGCTTTTGGTTCGGAGGATCCTCGATTTGACGATGCTTCACCTGAGAGCCAACGACTGAATAATCGACTGGCCCTGCGTGTGATGTAATGCAGATGCGCGAGGTGTCTACCTGGCAACTCGACGCTCTGTGAGCTGACTATTTGCGTTGTTGTTGCTTCTCGGGGGGAATCATGGCGTTAATACGAATGCGCTAAGCAGCGAAGGAGAAGTGGTTACTAATAATACGAGCGGTAGTGGTGGCTTTAGTTAACCCGGGTGTCTCTATTGCGATCGTGCCCTGAGTAGATATTGAGGAATATGAAAGCGAAACTGTGCGCCAGTTGCTAAAATGATCGCGCACAGTTCTCAGTTTTCTGGTCGTCGGTGGGGAGGATCCAATCCGACATAAGTAGATGGTGACGGTGAACCGTTACTGTTGGTTCTGAATACGACTGTGCAGGAGCGAGCCGGGAATCAGGGTGTCGCTTACGCCGTTTAACTAGGTTTGTGACAGGCGTTCAAATGCCGCCGTACATAACCGTAGTAATTCGTGAACTAAGCGTCATAGTGCTCATCGAGATCGTGCGTTGGGTCGTAGTTAGCTGTTATCGTACAAATAAGTACCGGAGATGATGTGGTATCCGGATTACATGGACACTATTTTTAATGGACCGATTGGTCGGTCAGTTGGAAACACATGACTAATAACAATTTGCACAAGCTTTTATCTTTAACTGGTGCGAAACCCTCGGCGCTGCCGAGTGTTGTTGCGTTTGCGATTAGTGTTGCGCTGGGCACAATGTCCCCGGTAGCGTTTGCACAATCTACGGATTCAAACTCGACTGTTGCACTCACACAGCTTCAGGTGCGTATGGTTCAAGGCCCTGACACTGATGGAGACGGTCTTCCTAATCAAGTAGACCTTGACGATGATAACGATGGTATCCCTGATGCTTTTGAGGGCGGGTTAGATGAGGACGGCAATGGTTTTGCAGATGCCGGTTCAACTGACACCGACTTAGACGGAACACCAGATATCTATGACTTAGACAGTGATAACGATGGCATTCCCGACGTACAGGAAGCGCGATCAAATCGTGCCGCCGTCATCGCACTTGACCTACTCTCTAACGGCGCCATCGACGTTTCCTTCCCGGTTGGTGCCAACGGTATAGCCGATATTGTTGAAACGTCAGCCGATTCGGGTGTTTTGATCTACACCATTCCAGATACTGACAATGACGGTTTGCTTGACTTCCGCGATCTCGACAGTGACAACGACGGTATTTATGACATCGTTGAAGCGGGTGGCGTAGATAGCGATATCGACGGACAAGTAGACGGTTTCTTTGATTCTGACGGCAAAGGTATCGACGATACTGTTCAGGCTTCGGGTTTACCGTTGTTTGATACAGATGTTGACGGTGTATTTGATTATCGGGACAACGACTCGGACAACGATACGGTACCTGACCGAGTAGAAGCCAGCGGTAACCCTAGCCAGCCAACTGACACAGATGCTGACGGTGCCGGCGACTATCGTGAAACTGACTCAGATAACGATGGTGTTTCCGACACTATCGAGGCAGGACCAGATCCGCTTAATCCCGTTGACACTAACGGCGATGGACTTCCTGATTATCAAGACAGCACAACGCAATTTGACGGACAAGGTGGTGGCCCTGTCGGGGAAGTGCCTGGCACTGACGATACCGATGGCGATGGCGTTATCAATTCGCAAGATCCTGATGACGATAACGATGGCATCACCGACGTAATAGAAGGCACTGGCGACAACGATAGCGATGGTGTTCCAAACTATTTAGATCGCGATAGTGATAATGACGGCGTTCTGGATATCACTGAAACTGCGATAGATAGCGACGGTGATACCGTGCCGAATTATCTTGACCTAGATAGCGATAACGATGGTATTTACGACGCACCTGAAGCAGGTCGTGAGTTGGTTGCGAGCAACGGTCGTCTATCGTCATCTGCCACAGTCGATAGTTTTGGCTTGGCGCAAGGTGCCAGTGGTATCCGCTTGGATACAGATAGGGACGGTGTAGTTGATATGCTTGACCTTGATTCAGACAACGATTCACTGCTCGATGTTATTGAGCAAGGGTATCCTCGTGCAGGTGCAAACGGACGTATCGTGCCCTTCGTCGATCAAAACGGCGACGGTGCAGATGATTCTATGGGGTCTCGTGGCTCAGTACTGCGCGATACAGATAGGGACCGTATCCCTGATTTTCGTGATCTAGATAGCGATCAAGACAGTCTGTCTGACCTTCTTGAATTGGCTGGTCCTTCAATTGACCAAGACAACTCAGGTACCGTCGACAACTTCACTGATGCCAACTCTGATGGGTTGGATGACATTGTCGCTGCCAACCCTACACCGCAGACCGATACGGATAACGATGGGAATCCAAACAGTACGGATCTGGATAGTGATAACGATGGTGTTAGTGACTTAATGGAAGCGGGTGGTACTGATAACAACGGTGACAGCCGCAATGATCAACTGAACGATGCAGATCTCGATGGTATTCCTGATAGCAACGATGTTGACGTGACGGGAGGCGTTGATGCAGATGGTGACGGCATTGACGATGCTCACGATGTTGACTTCGTTGGTGGACCGGATACAGACGGTGACGGCGTTGTTGACAGCCAAGATCCTGATAGCGATGGTAATGGTTTTGCGGGTCCCGTAAACGACGGTAGTGGTGACGGCCTGTCGCAAGGTGACCCTGTGATTTTGCCGGACGACAACAACGATGGCATCCCCGATATCAATCAAAATCCTGCGGGTAATAGCAGTGGTCCGATTGAAACCGGATTGGCTGGTTCCGGATTGGGTTGTAGCATTGCCAGTGTGGGCTCAACGACTAAAACTGATCCAATGCTCGCATTACTGCTAGGCGGTAGCCTGATGTTCCTGGCATTGCGTTTAAAGCGACGACAAATCGCCCGTGCTGCCCTTGTGGCTAGCACGGCGGCTCTCGCCAGCTGTAGCACCTTAGGTGTTAATTTGGATTTTGGCCGTTCAGTGTCGGATCCTGATTTCGAAAACCGTTTCTATGTGGGTGCGGGAGCTCTGATGAGTCAGCTCGAACCGAATACCGATAACGATACTGCTTCGAGTGTGAGTGAGTCGGAGAGCTCTGGTGCGTCTGTGACTCTGGGTTACGACGTATCTAATCGCATTAGTGTCGAAGGGCACTACGCTGATCTTGGTGAAGCCACTCTCACACCCAACGGCACCGTGGGCTATTCTGTCGCGGGTGTTAGCGCATTGTATTACGGCACTAACGATGAGCGTGACCGCTCGCGTCGCATTGGTTTGTCGGCCTATGGAAGACTCGGTTTGGGTACCTTACAAAATGAAGTGACAGACGTTGAGTACCGCCGTTTAAACGATGCCCATCTTTTGGCGGGAGTCGGTGTTGAATACGGCCTGGACAACGGCTTTGCTGTGCGCGGTGAGTTAATCGCGCATGAAACCGATGCAAAGTATGCACAACTAGGTGTTGTTTATCGGTTCGACGGTAACAATTCTCGTCGCCCAGTGTTACCTGCACCTCCAGTTGAAACTCAGCCAAGCGTTGCCGTGGCTGAGTTGGAGCCTCTTCCCGAACCAGAGCCTTTACCTATCGATTCCGATTTCGACGGAGTCGCTGATCTGATGGATCAGTGCCCAACTACGCCTCGTGGTGCACCGGTTAAATCCGATGGCTGTGCTGTATTCAACGGCGTGATCGAGGGTATCAATTTTGAACCGAATTCAGATCTTCTGACAGCTGATGCACTGGCGATTCTTCAGGGGGTTGCTCAGACACTGCAAGAGTTTCCAGGCATACGTGTCACGATTGAGGCGCATACCGACAATCAAGGCAGTGCAACGAGCAATTTGTTGCTTTCCAAGCGTCGTGCGGTATCAGTAGCCCGTTACTTGGTTGACAATGGTATCGCTGGTAGCCGTCTTCGACCACAGGCTTTTGGTGAATCAACTCCGCGTACCAGCAATGCGACCAAAGAAGGTCGAGCAGCTAATCGTCGTGTAGAGTTCTCGATTCTATAAATCCAAAAGGACTAACTTGAACGTAAAGGCTAAATGAAGTTGCATTTAGCCATTTCTAACGTGAATCAGCCTACAAATCCACGTTTGAATTGAAATTACAGAAATAAATTTCTGCAACCGGTTTCCACCGCTTCAACTCCCCCTCCGGCGGCTATGTCGCCATCGCTTAATCCCTATAGCAACAAGAACATGCGATCGTTTTCCGTTTGAAAAACTCATGTAGCAATACTACAAGAAGCAGGTAATGTTCTTCCAAGTGGCTGTTTTTGTAGGAATTTTACCTAAATCGATCACACTCTTAAACATTCAGCTCAAGTATAGTTCAACGCATTGGGGCCGCTAACGTGTAAAGCGCGAGGCGGTGTAGATAGCTTTACGTCCCGCCACTTTCGCATTGAACAATTCTTGGAGTACATCGATGAATCAACCGGCTCAACCCTTGGATCTTGGGTTAGACCTCTCACCGTACGGCATCCTCAGCACAGCAGAGGTTGTTCATAACCCATCCTACGAGCAGCTATTTGAAGAGGAGCTTCGGGACGATCTTCGGGAGCTTGAGCGTGGAGTGTTGACGGCTAACGGCGCAGTAGCGGTCGATACCGGTGCTTTCACAGGTCGGAGCCCCAAAGACAAATACATCGTCAAAGACAGCGTCACGCGAGACACTCTATGGTGGGCGGATGCTGGCTCCAATGACAATAACCCGATATCCGAAAGCGTTTGGGCGGATCTGAAAAGTTTGGTGAGTAGCCACCTGACGGGTAAAAGGCTCTTTGTCGTCGATACTTACTGTGGCGCTAATGAGAACAGTCGCCTCAGCGTTCGCTTTGTAACGGAGGTTGCCTGGCAGGCTCACTTCGTCACTAATATGTTTATCCGCCCGAGCAAAGCGGAGCTTGCGAGCTACACACCGGATTTTGTTGTTATGAACGGCGCATCGGTTGTTAACGATAAGTGGCAGGAACACGGTCTAAATTCAGAGAATTTTGTGGCTTTTAATTTCTCCGAAAAAATGCAGCTTATCGGTGGCACTTGGTACGGCGGGGAAATGAAGAAAGGGTTGTTCTCCTATATGAACTACATTCTCCCTCTTAAGGGCATTGCCTCTATGCATTGCTCTGCTAATGTAGGCGAAGAGGGCGATACTGCCGTATTTTTCGGATTGTCTGGAACGGGTAAAACAACGTTGTCCACTGACCCTAAGCGCCGCTTGATTGGTGATGATGAACATGGATGGGACGATGATGGTGTCTTCAATTTCGAAGGCGGTTGCTATGCTAAAACCATCCGTTTAAGTGCTGAAGCCGAACCGGATATTTACGGCGCTATTCGGCGCAACGCATTACTGGAAAATGTTGTTGTTCGCGATGACGGTACCGTTGATTTTGACGATGGTAGTAAGACCGAAAACTCGCGGGTGTCTTACCCCATCAATCATATCGATAACATCGTAAAGCCCGTTTCCAGAGCAGGGCATGCTAGTAAAGTTATCTTTCTAACAGCGGATGCTTTTGGTGTATTACCAGCGGTATCTAAACTGACAGCCGAGCAAACTCGTTACCACTTCCTCTCAGGTTTTACCGCAAAACTTGCCGGTACTGAGTTAGGCGTTACTAGTCCTCAACCTACGTTCTCCGCTTGTTTTGGCAAAGCGTTTTTAAGCTTGCATCCAACCCAGTATGCCGACGAGCTAAGTAAGCGCATGGAGGCCTCCGGCGCTCAGGCTTATTTGGTTAATACGGGGTGGAACGGCACCGGTAGCCGCATATCGATTAAAGCGACGCGGGCTATTATTGATGCAATCTTGGATGGGTCAATCGATGATTGCGAAACAACTGTAATCCCTACGTTTAACTTACGTGTGCCGACTGCCTTGGAGGGAGTTGAAACCCACCTTCTTGATCCGCGCAACACCTACGACAATATCGAAGAGTGGCAGGAAAAGGCAGATGATCTTGCTCGATTGTTTATCAAGAACTTTGCTCAGTACACTGACACGAAAAGCGGACTTGATTTGGTGAGTGCCGGCCCGTCAGTATAGGCCCACTGCCTTTTTATCTTAAACGGTTCGCCTTGGCTCGCAGGTCACGAAGACTTGCGTCAAGGCGTACTTTATCTTGCGAAGCAGGGGAGACTTCCAGTAAGGCAAGCTCCAATTGATTCGCCGCTCGTGAAAGCTCATCAATCGCTTCAAAGTACTTAGCGAGTGATTCGTGACTACTGGCCTTGTCCTGAAGACGTTGCTGAATGTTTGCCAATTGCCTCCAAGCGAGCGGGTTAGGTATTTTACTGTCGCGGATATAGCGCCTTACGGCATTCGCTGCCTCGCTTACTCGTCTGTCCCTGACCAACTGGTCCAGCCGTTTTTCAACAATAGAATAGCGATCCGGGTAAAGATCTATCAGCTCGTCAAGCAAGGCGTCATCACTTTTCTTGTTACCTAGGCCGTTTATATCTGCTCTTAGTAATTCAACCATTGGGTGCGTGGACACTAATTTGTCTAGGGCTGCCAGATACCGTTTGGCATCTTCGGAACGATTAGCACGTTTGCTCATTAACGCCAGTGCGTACGTATTTTGTACGGTGGGTTTCCGAGCATATTCGGCTAAGTGAATTCTTTTTAACTGACCCGTGTCGTTAGAACTGAGAACGCTTAGTCGAGCCTTGAATAGCGGATAATCAAAATCACTGACTCTGTCTTTTAGCGGTTTGGTTGCTGCTCGGTCTGTAGCCTCGGCTATACGGTTGTTATCCAGTGGGTGGGTTCTTAAATATTCCAATTGGCCGAGTGACGTATTTAGTGAGTTTTTACGTCGCAATATGCTGAAGGTTTCAGCCATTGCTCGCGGGTCGTACTGAGCATTCGTTAAAATTTCGATACCGATGCGATCGGCCTCGACCTCATTGGTCCTTGTGAAGTTGATGGCGGATTGCTGGCTTGCAGCGAGTCCGGCGGCTAGAGCTGCGGAGCCTGCTTGTGGCGAAGCTTGGCCAATAATAATGGCTGCCAAAACAGCTGCCGCAGTACTTAATGTGGTGCGATTACCCGTTGCGAAAGCCCTGGCATGATGCCGTTGGGTGACATGCGCGACTTCGTGTGCGACCACGCTTGCCAACTGCTCCTCTTGAACCATGGCCTCAATTAGTCCTGAATTCACACCGACATAGCCACCAGGAATAGCAAATGCGTTTATCTGGGGGTCGTCGATCAGGAAAAACGTGAAATGTTGAGATTCACTCTTTCCTGAGGCCAGTACCAGTCTGTTGCCCAGATTTTGAATGTACTCGTTTAGCTGGACGTCTTTTATCAGGGGTAGCTGAGCGCGAATCTGGCGCATGAACTGAGCGCCAAGTTGCTGTTCCTCTGCCGGTGAGAGTGCGCTGTCAGCAGGCTCTCCCATGTCTGGCAGATTTTGCTGCCCGAATACCGTTGTCAGGCTTAACGCCAGAACCGTGCCCAGAACAAGCGCTATGGTTCCGCGAACAGGACGAGGGCCAAATGTTCGTTTTTGGACGCAAGTAACACTATGGAGCAAGACTGAGAGCACGTTAACGTTTTTGCTAGTTTTCTAAGTTGTTTTTGCTGGTTAAAGCGTCAGAGAAGGGTAGGTTTGCCTTTCATAGTTTACCTATTCCGACAAGCAGTGCTGCGTGGTTCGTGCCAATCTATCATGAGCTCTATTCCTACTCCCGAAACGGGTTTCAAGACGCTATACTGCAAATTATGTAAGGGGTTCGACACAATCCGGCCCGGCAATCAGTTCTCTTCATGCACCCGAATTACCTTTCGTGGTGTTTGTACAGGCGGTCAAACCCACCACCGCCTGACGTAAGACGAGGGCAGTTTTGTTGCCAGCCACCTCTGCAGCACTTTCGCGATGCCATCCTCTGCCTTCGAGCTGTATACCAGTCTTGAGTGCAAATGGGTCGGCGTCCCTAAATAAAACTCTGTAACGGCAAGTGCGTGGCCTTCATGCATAAACCGTTGCGAACCGAAAGAATAGAGGAATTTAACGGTGGAATTATCAGGTGGAGAAGTTTTAATTCAGGCCCTCAAAGAAGAAGGCGTGGAATTTATTTTCGGTTACCCCGGTGGGGCGGTGCTACATATTTATGATGCACTGTACGAGCAAAACTCAGTCAAGCACATTTTGGTCAGGCACGAGCAAGGTGCGACACACGCGGCAGACGGCTATGCCCGTGCAACGGGTAAGCCTGGTGTGGTGCTGGTTACATCCGGCCCGGGCGCAACTAATGCGGTGACTGGAATCGCGACAGCATTCATGGATTCCATACCCATGGTCGTTATTTCCGGGCAGGTAACGAGTAAGTTCATTGGTAGTGATGCTTTTCAGGAGGTTGACTGCATCGGTATCACGCGTCCGTGCGTTAAGCACAATTTTCTGGTCGATTCCTTAGAAAACTTTGCTGAAACGATCAAAAAGGCGTTTCACGTGGCCACTACAGGCCGGCCCGGACCTGTTGTTGTCGATATTCCGAAGGACTTTACCGCTCCCGGTGTAAAGGTGCCTTTCGAGTATCCAAAAACAGTCAACATGCGCTCGTACAGTCCGGCTGAGCAAGGTCATCCCGGTCAGATCAGAAAAGCGGTCGATCTCATTCTCTCTGCCAAGCGCCCTATGATTTACTCCGGTGGCGGCGTAGTGCTGGGTGATGCTGCGGCTCAACTCACCGAATTCACCGAATTGCTGGGTTATCCCATCACTCAAACTCTCATGGGCTTAGGGGCTTTCCCGGCATCGAACAAACAGAATTTGGGCATGCTGGGTATGCACGGTACCTATGAGGCGAATATGGCAATGCATGATTGCGATGTGCTTATAGCTATCGGTGCTCGTTTTGATGACCGTGTAACGGGTGAAACGTCCAGTTTTTGCCCGGATGCGAAAATTGTCCACGTCGATGTTGATCCGGCATCAATATCCAAAACAGTCACTGTAGATGTGCCTATTGTCGGTAACGTCAGTTCGGTGCTAGATGCGATGATTGCCCTGATCAAGGACACCAAAAAGCGGGCAGATCCTGCTGACCTTGCTGAGTGGTGGTCCATTATTAAAAATTGGAGCAGCTCAGATTGTCTGGCCTACGACAAAACGTCTAAGCTCATCAAACCACAGGCGGTCGTTGAGTCACTGTGGCGTGCGACCAAGGGCGATGCTTATGTCACGTCTGACGTAGGTCAGCATCAGATGTTTGCCGCCCAGTTTTATGGTTTTGATAAGCCGCGTCGCTGGATCAACTCTGGTGGACTGGGCACGATGGGTTTTGGACTGCCTGCGGCTATTGGTGTTCAGTTGGCGTTCCCGGATGAAACTGTTGCCTGCATTACCGGTGAGGCCAGTATTCAAATGTGTATCCAGGAACTGTCTACCTGCTTGCAGTACGGCACTCCTATTAAAATCATTAACCTGAATAACCGGTATATGGGAATGGTTCGCCAGTGGCAGGAATTCAGCTACGAGAAGCGCTACTCACACTCTTATATGGATGCGTTACCAGATTTCGTGAAGCTTACGGAAAGTTATGGTCATGTCGGTATGCGTATCGAGAATCCTGAAGATGTCGACGCCGCGATGGAAGAAGCTTTCGCTATGAAAGACCGTTTGGTCTTCATGGATTTTCAAACTGACCAAGGTGAGAATGTGTATCCGATGATTGAAGCGGGTAAGGGGCATCACGAAATGCGTCTGAACCCGGCACGGGAGTTGGCATGAAGCGCAGACATGTAATAGCAGTTTTGATGGAAAATGAATCGGGTGCGTTGTCTCGTGTTGCTGGTTTATTCAGTGCGCGCGGTTATAACATCGAGTCTTTAACCGTCGCAGCCACTCACGATACAACGCTTTCACGCATGACTATTGTCACGATTGGCACTGAGCGTGTTGTCGAGCAAATCATCAAGCAACTCAACAAGCTGGTCGATGTGGTTCGGTTAACAGACTTAACGGAAGTTCAGTTTATCGAGCGCGAGATTATGCTGGTCAAGGTTCGCGCGGTAGAGCAAGGACGTGAAGAGCTCAAACGTCTCAATGATATTTTCCGCGGGCGAATTCTGGATGTCACCGATTCAAGCTACGTCATTGAGTTGACGGGGGATGATCACAAACTCACTGCATTCCTTGATTCAGTCGGACGTGACAACATAATAGAAGTCGTCAGATCAGGCGCCACAGGTGTTGCCCGCGGCGATAAAAGCCTGAAGCCCTAACGTTTTTGTTGCCCGGCGAGCATGCTCTATTTAGAGCATGCTCGCGTATGAAGGGGTTCTGGCGTTACACTAGCCTCCTTAGCTAAACGAGAAGATCACTAATGGCTGATTCAACAGGCGAGATGACACGGCCATCGCGTGGCATCTACCTGCTGCCAAATCTGTTTACAACCAGCGCATTGTTTGCAGGTTTCTACAGCATCATTTTGGCTTACAACGGCGACTACAGAAGCGCCGCTATTGCCATCTTAGTCGCCATGATTTTGGATGGCTTCGATGGCCGGGTCGCTCGTATGACTAACACGACGACCGCCTTTGGTGCTGAGTACGACAGCATGGCTGACATGATCTCTTTTGGCATGGCTCCCTCATTCCTCGTATACACATGGTCTTTGTCCAGCCTGACAGAAGCGCATTACGGTCAGCTAGGGTGGGTCATCTGCTTTGTTTACACCGCTTGTTGTGGTTTGCGTCTAGCGCGGTTTAATGTCGCGGTCGGCACGGCAGACAAACGCTTTTTTCAGGGGCTTGCGTGTCCCTCAGCGGCAGCCATCTTGGCAAGCTTCGTTTGGGTGATGTCTGATATGGGTAAAAGCGGTCCAGAACTGGTCGTTATGACCGGTGTTATGACGCTCTTCAGTGGTATTGCCATGGTGAGTACGCTGACGTACTACAGCTTCAAGGACTTGGGAACTAACAAGAAAGTGCCATTTGCAATGTTGCTAGGTTTGCTCTTGTTGTTTGTGGTTACAGCCGTCGATCCTCCAAAAATGATTCTGATCGCAGCTGTACTTTACGGTTTGTCTGGCCCAGGATACTTCCTGTTTCGCTGGTATCGAAAACGTGGTCGCAACACACGGGGTGTGAAGTAGGCGGTGAGTTTTTCTGCTCGGCAGCAACACTGTTTAGAGGCAATGGGCATTGTTCCATGGGTGTCTAGATCTGCAGATCTACCACAAGTTCAATTGGCTGCCCACGTGCCACCGGTTGACGTTGTGGAAAGCGTAGCCTCTGATACTGCACAAGTTTCACCACTGCCAGATTCCTTGGAAGAGTTGAAAATCTGGCTACCGTCGCAACCGGTCAGATCGATGCTAGGCAGGGCAGGCCCTCAGTTTTTTAGCGGTGCCGAAGATGCGCCGCTACTCGTCGTGGTTGAAGGTGCAGATAACGAAGCGCACACCGAGCCGATGAGAAGCCCATTCAACGCGGAGTCGGCACAACTATTCGAGCTCATGATGCGCGCTATTGTTATGCCTTTAGCCAAACGCAAACAATGTGTTTTGCACTCTGAGGTCTCATATAACCAACCGTCGGTGGGTATTGCTGAATCCGTCTCGCACCAGCTGCACGTGCAAACGCGGGCGGTTTTGTTGTTGGTGAAACGCTGGGATAGCGCGGAAACGGTAACTGCCGAGCATCATCATAGTCGGCTTGATCAATCGGCGTTGCCGCTATGGCGAATTCCTCATCCTGATTTGCTCATAGAGCGTAACGAATTAAAACGCCAGGCGTGGTTGTGCTTGCAGGCCCTGCAATCCGCGCTGTAGCTGCCCCGTCTTATGAGTAGCCAGCCGCAATT
>JBGCGD010000060.1:0-38939 GCA_045110515.1 Granulosicoccus sp.
TTTTACCTTTCGCCGCTTCAACCTCAAAAAGTCCGTATGAAGGGTCAGCATCCACCTTATGAACTTTTTTAACGACTTTTTCAGCGTCTGGATTTGTCCAACAAATTGCACTGAGCAATTGCTTCTTCTCAGCATTTTCCAGCTTTATATCCAGTTTTTTACACGCCGTTTTTAAGATACCGTCTAAACCATTTGCATCATCATGTTGCTCACTGCCTATCTCAGCCTGAAACGCTCGGGCTTTAAGCAATAGTGATTTTTGATCCAACCACGTTTTACTATCCAGTAGCTCTTTAATATTTTTCTCTTTAAGCGCGGTAAAATTGGCCTTGATATGTACACGGATATCAACGTCATGCTCGGCAAGCTGTCCGTACCGTTCGCAGTCTTCTTCATCAGACCACTGACTGCCATATTTTTCGTAAGCCCATTCCATAACTGGCGTAAGCACACGCTGTGATGAGAAGCGCAGTTCACTCATACGCTCGTCACTCAGCTGCCACGACTTACGCAGAGGCCGCTCTATCGTTATGCGCCTGGAACCGAATTCATGCGAGTCAAATAACTTAGCGGCAAAAGTTTTCGCAGGCTCTTCTTTGGCATTGGCCGACTGCCTCCCTCGATTACTTTTTTGCTCAGCAGGCTTATCTAATTCGGTACTTTCTACCGCTTCATAGTTACCAAAGCAACGAACAATAGTGGCAATATCTGACTCGTCCATTTCATTGCGCTTGGAACCTAACGATTTTCGCATTTTGCGGTAGAGGTTTACGCCATTGATCAACAATACCTTGCCTTGCTGCTCTTTACGCTTCTTGTTCGACAACACCCACACGTAGGTGGCAATGCCAGTGTTGTAGAACATGTCAGTGGGCAAAGCGACAATGGCTTCTAAAAGGTCTGTCTCTAAAATATAACGGCGAATCTCAGACTCACCTGAACCTGCCCCGCCGGTAAACAATGGCGAGCCGTTAAGAATAATACCGATACGCCCACCGCCTTCTGAAGCATCGCGTAGCTTGGCTATCAGGTGCATGAGAAACAGTAACGACCCATCCGACTTACGCGGTAATCCCGGGCCAAAACGACCATCAAAGCCTTTTTCGGCGTGTTCTTTTTGAACTTCTTTTTCTATCTTTTTCCAGTCAACGCCGAATGGTGGGTTGGACAGCATGTAGTCGAACTTCATGGAATAGAGCTGATCGTTGGACAAAGTATTACCGAGTTTGATGTTGTCGACTTCTTGCCCCTTGATCAGCATGTCAGCCTTACATATTGAGAAGCTCTCGGGATTAAGCTCTTGACCAAACGCTCTCATAACCGCATTAGGGTTTAGCTCGTGCACGTATTCCATACCCGAGGACAGGAAACCACCCGTACCTGCTGTGGGGTCGTAAATGGTTCGGATAATGCCCGGCTTAGTCAGGGCTTCATCGTCCTCCATAAATACCAGTGCGGTGGTTAGCCTTACGATGTCACGCGGAGTAAAGTGTTCCCCGGCCGTCTCATTGGAGCCTTCCGCAAAACGGCGTATTAGCTCTTCAAAGGCCAGCCCCATATCGTGGTTGGAAACACGCTGGGGGTTAAGGTCAATTTGACGAATGCGTTGCACCACCTGGTACAACAAGTTGGCATCGTTAAGCTGCCCTATGAATTCTTCAAAATTAAAATACTCAAATATCTCACGGGCGTCTTTCGAGAACGATTGAACGTAGGAATTCAGATTAGCCTGTATGCCCGACTCACCCAATTTGGACAGATCCATCTTGGAGGTATTGAAAAAATTCAGATTATTAGTGGCACGCAAAATAAGCTTTTCTGCAGCCTCTTCCGGCAAGCCCATTGCGGCTACTTTCTCATTCTCTGCCAGTACAGCTTCTTTACTTTCTTCTAATACGCATTCCAAACGGCGCAGCAGGGCAAACGGCAAAATGATGCGGCCATACTGGCTTTGTTTGAAATCACCACGCAGGAGGTCTGCGATTGCCCAGCTGTCTGAGGCAAGGTTATTGGGTGTTTGGCTCACGATTATCTAAATATCAATAGGTTAGGTGCAGTTTACGCGTATTTCTTAGAGAGGGAACCATAACAGGATCTGATGAAACCTTTTACTACTCTGCGTGTATGGACTCCTTCTCGTTTGCAAGCACTAATGTAACGATGAGTAGGTCAATTAAAAATACTGCAGGACCTATATCGGCTATTCGCTCGTCAATTCCCAAACGGAGTAACGGACTTTTCCATCCTCGCGGAGTATAGGGTTTTGTCGACGTCGGCTCTACCTGGTGGGTTACTCAGTTAACTACATCTCGGGTCGACTCATTGCCTCCGCAATTGCCTCAGCGTCTGCATGATCCGTTTTTATCGCTTTACGCCAAATAACTCGTCCTGCACGATTGACAGCGCATAAGTGAAAACTATTTTTTCCAATGTCCACTCCGACTCTAGAATATACAGATCCCGAAGTTCCACTATTTAAGGAAAATTACTCCGCGGAGTAATTTAGAGTAACCTTGAAGTAATCCACTGCTTCGTTATTCAACGCAATGCCTACAGCAACGATAAAAATCTTCCTAACCGAAGGCGATGCTAAACGCCTGCGAACTGCCGAGTTATCTAATTGGACCGGCAAAGCCGTTGCGGGACCGAGAAGCGATATAGACAAAGTCGTTAATCGTGATGAAGCTCAATCGTCAGGTGTGTACTTTTTAACGGGCGATGACCCTGAGACGGGCCGTCCTGCTATTTATATTGGAGAGGCGGAGTCAGTTAAAGACAGGATTAAGCAGCATCTATCAAAAGACTTCTGGAATAACGTAGCGTTTTTCGTGAGTAAGGATGAAAATCTGACCAAAGCGCACATTCGGTATTTGGAAGGTAGGTTGATCGATATTGCCAGGATCAGATCGCGAAGATATGGAAATATATCTCGAAAGGATGTTGCAGATTCTGCCAATCTTGGGTGTCGAGGCTTTTGTTGGTACGGCTAAAGCTTCCAAAGAGGCGCAAGATAATGGCGAGCTTCTGACCTGCAGTATTAAGGGACTTACCGCTACTGGTTATTTAACGCCTAATGGATTGATGGTGCTAAAAGATTCACAAGCCGTAATTGAAGAACGTCCTTCTGCGCATCGTTGGCCCAGTGTTCAGGTTAAGAGGAATAGTTTGATAGATGACCTGACGCTTGCGAAAACTAGCGATGCATTGGTATTTACCAAGGACGTTGAATTCTCCAGTCCCAGCGCTGCCACAGCTGTGATACACGGTGGCAAAGTATCGTTAAAGGACTTGCAAGAAGTTTGATCGGGCAATTTAAATTTTACTCCGCGGAGTAATCCTTCGAAAGGGCTGGGCTTGCTTGTGACTGAGACTTAGGCCTATTGCCTGATTTTTAACTGTATTAATTAACAGTATATTCTTGGTTAATGACCAAAGGTCTTTGATTTGTGAGTTACGCTCAGGTATCGAGTAGACATGGAGTCAACTATGAGCCAGCAGCGCAGTACCAAGGGAATGATCACCGGAAGCGGCGTGCTTATCGCTAGTTCGTTGGCTAAGCATATCGATGATCCGCATTTGAACAATTCTGAAGTGAGTTCTCTTGCCGAAGAAGATATTCGAGGGCAAATAATGCGCCTCGCGCAAGCATTGGATCGGGGCACCCACAGGCTCGTAGGATTGCTACCAGAGTTTGACAGACAACAGGTTTGGGCGGCGGATGGACAACGGAGTTGTGCTGCTTGGTTGAACACATACGCTGGGCTCAGCGTGTCAGCTGCGCATGATCGGTGCAGGGTCGCTCATGCATTGGAAACTCTGCCCATAATATCGCGGCTTTTTATGTTGGGTGAGCTAAGTTGGTCTAAGGTACGCGCTCTTACGCGTGTTGCAACGCCATACTCCGAACAGGACCTTGCAAGCCAGGCACTGCTGATGAGTGCTAGTGCCATTGAACAACTGACACGTCAGCATAGAGACATCCAGACACTCGGACAGCTTAAAGCGGAGAACGATAAAGCTAACGAGCAGTATCAACAGCGCTATGTTCACTATGGGTTTGATCAACAAGGTATGGTGACTATTAACGCGTTGCTCCCACCTCTTGAGGGTGCGGCTGTATTGAAGTCACTTGCTAGGGCTGAGGACGAAATTCATCTTGAAGCACAGAGCTGCCCGACTGGCAGTACATCGGATGCATCACCTTTTTCGTTACCTGAGGAAGACTCGTCTAAACGAAGTCGAAAGCAACTTCGGGCGGATGCATTATGTTTAATGGCAGAAAAGCATATGGCTGCAGAAGCACCTGATGTAAGAAATGCTGATCGCTATCAAGTGGTGGTTCATATAGATGTCACCACGCTTCAGCACAGCGTTAAAACGGGATTGGAATCAACTTCCATGTGCCATATCAAAAACGGGCCAGTTATTGCCGCTAGCACCGCAAGAAGACTTGCAGATGATTGCAGTGTCACACCCGTTTACCTACAAAACGGTGAACCTTTATCAATTGGGCGAAAGAACCGTCTGTGGAGCAGTGCCATCACTCGAGCCATCACTACCCGAGATCAGCACTGCCAGTTTCCGGGCTGCTCTTCCGCACGGTACACACACATTCACCACATTAAGCATTGGGCAAATGGTGGGGAAACATCCGTTGAGAACGGTGTACTTCTTTGCGGCTTTCACCACCGATTGATTCACGAGGAGAACTACCGTATTGAAAAAAGAACGGCTGATTCAAAAGACGATTCTTCAACAAAGGAATTTCTGGTTGAAAACAGTCATGGCGAATCAATCACACTAACTGCTAAGCGCCCGCGATTTCGTGTGCTCCGGCCGGATGGGAGCGAGGTTTAGGTGTTTTGGGGAGTGGAAATTGGGTACTGGGATATTGGTGGAGCTAGGCGGGATCGATCGGGGCGGCCTTCCGTCGTCGACTGTGGGTCGGCGGTTCGCTGCGAGATACAACTCAGTTCTGAGCCGTTTGTATTCTTTGGGAGTGTAATGGTGGAGCTAGGCGGGATCGAACCGCCGACCTCTTGCATGCCATGCAAGCGCTCTCCCAGCTGAGCTATAGCCCCTTATCGGACGCGAAGGATAAGCCCTGACCGTGGGAGTGTCAAGCCTCCCCCCGAAATTGGACAGTGTAATGGCACGACCTCTGCCCAACCGCGGAAAAAATCGGTACTGTACCGCGCTAAGCTTGCGCACCTACCCGCCACTCAGATAGAGAACAGAAAATGTACATCCCCATGGGCACCATCGTTACCGTCTGCATGTTTCTCGCGGTCATTTTTTCTATCCGCACACCCAAAGGGGGGCTCTACGGGGCAAGTCCAACCTGGCTGCTCAAAATCATCGGTGTTTTAGTGGGTGTCGCTGGATTTTGGAATGTTTTCTGGTATGCGATACAACACCTCACAGAGTTCTGGGGGCTGATGGCTTTAGGCTCCGGCGCGCTGATGATTTTTCTGAGCGTGCAACTTACAGTGCCACGCGCAAAGGACATCTCAGTGCTCAATGCTGTTCGCCCGTTTGCTGTTGTTGCCCTACTTGGTTTCGCACTCTACTACGCTAAAACCATCCACAGCTTGTAAAAGGCTAATACTGATTTCGGCGCTCTCGAAGTTCAGCAAAGATAGCAACCTCATCAGCACCACTCATAGACAAAGACGCGGCTAAATCTGGATTGTCTGTTCTTAAAAATGGGTTAGTTTGGCGCTCCAAACCCAATAATGAAGGGACCGTTGCTTTGCCGTCGTTACGAAGTGAGGTGACTTCAGTGGCGCGGGTTTTCAAGGCACTGTTGTCAGGGTCGACATCTAATGCAAAGCGCGCATTGGTCGCCGTGTATTCGTGGGCACAATAAACCATCGTGTTATCTGGCAATGCTTTAAGTTTATTAATACTGTTGAGCATCATGGCCGCATCACCTTCAAACAACCGACCACACCCCATTGAAAACAAGGTATCGCCTGTGAATACCAGGTTGTCCTCAGCGAAATAGAAATTCATCATGTCGGTGGTATGACCCGGTGTGTGTAATACCTTCACCGTTCGATTTGCAAATTCGAACTCACTGTTATCGCTTACGTGTTTGTCAATACCGGTAATAGGTGCTGATAGGGCGTCCGGACCAACAACCGTACAACCGGTGGCCTTTTTTATATCCATAAGACCCGCAGTGTGATCACCATGATGATGAGTGATTAACAAATGGCTTAGCGTCCAGCCTTGTGTACTCAGTGTTGATAACGCAGCTTGCGCATCACCCGCATCGATGCAGGCGGATTGGCCTGTGTCCTTATCGTGTACCAGCACACCGTAGTTGTCGGAACCATAAGGGAATTGAATACACTCTAAAGCTGCCATAGAAACCTCTCAATTAATACTTATCGATATGCTTTGTCAGTCATGGCATGAATTTCATCATAAACACCTGCACAAGCGGTGATTACCCGGCCCCCTTTGGCCAGCATAGTATTCATGTCATAGGCTTCATATTGCCCGCCCGCCTCTTCTATTAAGAGTAAAGCTGCAATGCAGTCCCAGGCATTCATATGTGGTTCGACAAACCCTATGAGTCGCCCTGCCGCCACGTAAGCGAGGTCTAAAGCACCCGAACCACTGCGTCTGAAGAGACCATCAGCGTTTAGAAGCGCCGTGAGTAAATTGACTGTGCTATCGGCAGGTACTCTTGTGCTGTGTCCGAGTCCTAATGTGCCCTGATCGATTGCCGTCACCGGACTGCATTGAATAGCCTTATTGTTTAACCTTGCGCCCTGCCCTTTAACGGCAGTGAAAGTTTCGCCAGCAATGGGGTCACAGATTGCAGCACTCACGGTTTGCCCATCCAACACACAGGCCAACACTACACACCAGCCCGGCGTACCGGTGACAAAATTACTAGTACCGTCTATCGGGTCGATAACCCAGGTGTAGCCGCTTGTACCAACAACATTGCCGTGCTCTTCGCCAACAATGCCATCGTTCGGAAACGCCTGACTCAGCGCAGCTCTAATCTGATCTTCTACTGATTTGTCAGCATTGGATACCCAATCCTGCAGTCCTTTTACCTCGATGTTAAGCGCATCTTTATCTTTAAAAAGAGACCAGGCTTTTTCAGCCGCCTGTTCAACAATTTGCACAGACGCTGTATGGCGCGCTTGAAGTTCACTTGCTAAGTCGCTAGTCATGTCGGTTTCCAATTGCTTAACTACTGGGACGACTCTACCCTTCAGAGTCGATGGCTGCAGCACAACCTGCCGCATCGGGCGTACCGCTAACATAACGAAGCACTTCCACAACCTGCTCTGGTGTTTGTGCCCAACCAAGCGCGGATGCATCCACCTCTTTTAATGGGTGGATAATATCTTCATCGTGCAAAGTAATGTAAGGCTTTCCCAGAGCGGCACAGTAACCTGCATCGAAGGCCGCGTTCCATTGCTTGTACTGACTACCGAAGCGAATAACGGCCACATCGCAGTTTTGAATTTGCGTACGCGTTCTAATGAGATTGACCTTTGAGGACTGATGATCACGCCAAAACCCTGATTCTGCCTGCCCCAATATGTCGCCAGCCGCATCACTGGCACCATGATTGGTGATGGCCGAATAAAACTGTAGTGGCAAGCCAGCAGCCTCAGATGCCTGCATAATACGTTCACGCCAATCGGTGTGTATTTCACCGGATAAGTAAACCGACCAAACCTTAAGCATGCCTTGTTCTCTCCTATATTTTGCGGGCCAGAAAGAGTAGACCTCTGATACCCGACCTATCTTGCCCCAGCTAACGAAAAGATGCTTGAGTCCCTACAAAATCTTCTGCAATTAACGCAAACCGAAATAGTCATTACGTTTGCGGTCGTGTTTATCGCAGGTATTGTTAGAGGATTCTCAGGCTTTGCCTTATCGGCGTTAGTCATGGCAGGTCTTGCGCTGATTATCCCACCCTCGGGTTTGTTTGCAATCTGTTTGATACTCGAAGCATGTGCCGGACTTCTCATGATTAAAGGCGGTTTTCAAAACGCTGATATGAGAATCGCCTGGGGTCTGGCGCTTGGCGGCATGTTGGGAACCCCTATCGGCCTGTATGTGACGGCCTCAGTCCCAGCAGATATTTCTCGGATGCTGGCTCTTCTGCTGATAATGGCGCTGGCTATACTGCAACTGTTTAGGAAAAGCCCTGCTTTCTTAGCAAGCACACCGGGGCTGTATATTTCTGGGGTAGCGACTGGATTTGCTACAGGCATAGCCAGCGTGGGCGGAATGGTCGTCGCTCTTTATGTGCTCGCACAAAATGCTCCGGCTGCACGTATGCGCGCAACCTTGGTTATGTACTTATTTCTTAATTTGTTTGCTTGGAGTGGCTGGCTGCTACTCGGTGGCTTTATGGACCAACTAGCCATAACTCGCGCCCTGGCGCTCGCACCCGTTGCACTTGTTGGCATTTTTCTTGGCACCCTCTTATTCAGACCCTCTCTGGAAACATTTTATAAACGCTTCTGTCTTGTTCTATTAATGGGTCTGGCAGCACAAGGGCTGATTCGCTTGGTACCAAACTTCTGGTAACCCGTAGAGTCATAGAAACTAAACAAAAGACACTATTCTTCGACATTCTGGAAAATCGTACTTATGGGTTTACTCATTGATGGAACGTGGCAAGATAAATGGTACGACACCAGCTCTACCGGTGGTCATTTCAAACGTACTGAAGCTGTTTTCCGACATTGGATTACCGCGGACGGTTCGGCCGGTCCTACAGGTGATGCCGGTTTTAAGGCAGAGGCAGGCAGATACCATCTATTCGCCAGCTATGCCTGTCCCTGGGTGCATCGTGTACTGATATATCGCGCGCTGAAAGGGCTTGAGTCCATGATCGACGTGTCTTTCGTCCATTGGTATATGGCGGAGAACGGCTGGACATTTCAGGCTGACGATGACGGAATTGTCGGCGACAAACTTTTTGGCAACGATCTGATGTATCAGGTGTACCTGCGGGCAGATAGCAATTTTACCGGCAGAGTCACCGTCCCCGCTTTATGGGACAAACAAACCGGCACCATTGTCTCAAACGAATCGTCCGAGATTATTCGCATGCTTAATTCTGCGTTCGATAATGTTGGTGCCCTGCAGGGAGACTACTGCCCGGAAGAACACAGAGCTGAGATAGATACCATCAATGATCGTATTTACCACTCGCTCAACAATGGTGTGTACAAATCGGGCTTTGCAACCACGCAAGATGCTTACAACGAAGCGGTTTCTCCACTATTCGACACCATGGAGTGGCTTGAAGACAGTTTGGCTACAAAAAGATTTCTTTGCGGTTCTCAACCAACCGAAGCTGATTGGCGATTACTACCCACCCTTCTTCGCTTCGACTCTGTCTATTATGGTCACTTTAAATGCAACTTAAAAAGGTTGGTCGATTATCCTAACTTGTGGGCATACACACGCGATCTGTATCAATGGCCGAGAATAAAAAGCACCTGCAACTTTGACCACGCAAAAAGACACTACCTAGAAAGCCACGATACGATCAATCCGCATCGCATTGTACCGATAGGCCCACAAATTGACTTCGACGAGCCACACGACAGAGCAAAACTAGGGTGAACCACGTTTAGGCCACCCAAGAGTTTACTTTTCAGCGTTTTGACAAACGTCGATAGCCGCTTTGAGACGTTGAAGTACATCTTCTTTATCGATCAGTGCCAAGGTGTCAGCGACCGAAGGTGATTGTGTTCCGCCAGTGATAGCGAGTCGAAGAGGTTGGCCTAATTTTCCAAAGCCAATGCTCAACGATTCTGCTGTCGCGTCCAGTACACCTTGAATACTTTCCGCAGTCCAATCGGTGTCTGCGGCTAAACCCGCCGAGGCCGTCTGCAGAATGGCTGCGGTTGCCTGCTTGAATTGCTTCTTTTGCGCCTTTTCATCATAGGCCGCGGGAGCCTGATAGAAATAGCGCGTGGCCTGCGCCAGCTCTAGTAAATTCTTGGCGCGATCGCGCAACAGATTTGCAACCTCAGGTAACGCCGCACCACCCTCGATATTGATATTTATGTCTTTTAAATACGGCTGCAAAGCCGTTGCCAGACTTTCAGCATCGGTGTTTTGCAAATACTGTTGACTGACCCATTCCAGTTTCTTGTTATCAAATACGGAACCGGAACGGTTAACCGCTTCGAGGGTGAATAAATCGCGCATCTCATCAGCGGTGAAAAGCTCTTGATCTTGATGGGACCAGCCTAGTCTTACCAGATAATTCAATAACGCCTCTGGCAAATAGCCATCGGCTTGGTACTGCATAACACTCACCGCACCGTGACGCTTAGACATACGCTTGCCATCTTCACCCAATATCATCGGCAGGTGTGCATAAACCGGACGGGCCGCACCCAATGCCTCGAGAATATTGATTTGGCGAGGGGTATTGTTGATATGGTCATCACCGCGAATCACATGCGTAATGTCCATATCCATATCGTCGACTACCACAGTCAGGTTGTAGGTAGGTGTACCATCCGATCGCATTATGACCAAGTCGTCCAGCTCGGCGTTATCAATGACGATAGGACCTTTTACCGCATCATCGATTGTCACTTTGCCTTCAAGCGGATTACGAAAGCGCACAACAGGTTTTACGCCCTCAGGCGGGATTTCTGTTCTGTCACGCCAGAATCCGTTGTATCGAGGTTTTTCTTTTCTTGCTGTCGCCTCTTCACGCATGGCGTCCAGCTCTTCCGGCGTGCAATAGCAGTGATAAGCGTGGCCGTTGTCCATCAGCTGCTGCACAACTTCGCGATAACGATCAAAACGCTGGGTTTGATAAAACGGCCCTTCGTCATAGTCCAGACCCAACCAATCCATGCCCTGAAGAATCGCCTGCACAGACTCGTCGGTTGAGCGTTCCCGGTCGGTATCTTCAATACGAAGGACAAACTCGCCACCGTGCTTTCGGGCGAACAAATAGCAAAAAAGTGCCGTTCGGGCACCGCCGATATGCAGATAGCCGGTGGGGCTCGGCGCGAATCGGGTACGAACCTTCATGATTCAACTTATAGCGTGTGAGGTAACAGCTGGGCAGTGTATCAGAGGCTTCGGGTAATTTAGCCGCACCGGTATGTGTACAAGAACACAACTGTCTTTACCGCCAGCAAGGGTATACTGCCCACCTGAATACATTTTACAAGGCCAATGCAAGCAAAGACCCAGCTCCCTACTGCGAAGGATTCCGCAGAACCCAATACCTTATCCGATTCTGACAACAAATCCAGATGGTTCTCATGCGCAGCTTCTGAACTGGGGCACGTCAGAAAAATAAATGAAGATTCGTTTCTCGATGCCCGAGAGCAATCTCTGTGGGTCGTGGCCGATGGTATGGGCGGACACAGCAGGGGCGATAGAGCAAGTCAATGCGTCATAGAACATACCCATGAATTCAAAGAATTGGGCACTGCAAAAGAGAGCTTAACGGATATTCTGAAGCGACTTGGGTCCGCAAATAAAGCCTGCCGTGAATCCAGTGGCGATCAAGTTATGGGGAGCACAGTGGCAGCGTTGTATTTACATGAGCCTCATGCCTACATCCTTTGGGCGGGTGATAGCCGGGTGTATAGACAACGCGATGGTGAGTGCAGCCAGCTTACCGATGACCATAGCCTGGTACAAGAACTCTACCGCTTAGGCGAACTCACCGCCGATGAAGCTGAGAATCACCCGTCATCCAACGTAATAACACGCGCGATAGGGGTAGCGGATCAAATCGACATTCAGGTTCGCCAAGTAGACCTGAACGCCGGTGATCGATTCCTGCTGTGCAGCGATGGTTTGTTTAAAGACGTGAAGCCTGATGAAGTTGCTGCAAACCTTGCACTTCCCTCCCCCCGCCAAGCACTGGATGAACTGGTTACACTCGCATTGAGACGCGGTGGAACAGACAACGTTACTGGCATTGTTGTACAGGTCGCTCAGGGTTAGCACACCGCAAAAGTGTTAAAAATGGTCGCCTCGCCCACCCTCTAAACAGAGCATGGACGAGACACTTTCACACATTTTTTTGCTTAGTGCACAACCGCAAGATTCGGTTTGGATTCTTCGTTAGTGAAAACCAACTGGCCGTCTTTAACATCCACAAACACCTTGTCACCCGAGGCAAACTTTCCACCCAGAATTAACTGAGCCAACGGGTTTTCAATTTGCTGTTGAATCTCTCGTTTCAAAGGCCTTGCGCCGTAAACAGGATCAAACCCCGCTTCACCAATAAGATCAAGAGCTGAATCGGTTATAACCAGCTCCAGTTGACGAGCGGCTAAACGTTGGGCCAGATGCTCAATCTGAATTCCCGCGATCATGCGAATGTTCTCACTGGACAAAGGTTTAAATACAACAGACTCATCCACCCGATTAATAAACTCAGGCCGGAAGTGCTGCCCAACAATTTCCATGACCGACGCTTTCATTTGGCTGTAGTTCTCGGAACCTGCCAGCTCTTGAATAACGTGACTACCTAAGTTGGATGTCATAACGATAACCGTGTTTCTGAAATCAACCGTACGACCTTGCCCGTCTGTCAGCCTGCCATCGTCTAGCACCTGCAAGAGAATATTAAACACATCAGCGTGTGCCTTTTCAACTTCATCTAACAAGATGACTGAGTAGGGTTTACGTCTAACGGCCTCTGTGAGGTATCCGCCTTCTTCATATCCAACATAGCCGGGAGGTGCGCCAATCAACCGGGCAACAGAGTGTTTTTCCATAAATTCGGACATATCGATTCGGACCATGGCATCATCCGCATCAAACATGAAATCGGCTAAGGATTTGGTAAGCTCTGTTTTACCAACACCGGTTGGCCCTAAAAATAAGAAGGAGCCAATAGGACGATTGGGATCTGAAAGACCGGCACGCGAACGTCTAATAGCATCGGAGACAGCTTCTACGGCTTCCACTTGACCAACTACTCGCTTGGACAGATCCTGTTCCATGCGAAGTAATTTCTCTTTCTCGCCTTCCATCATTTTGGACACTGGAATCCCCGTCCACTTAGCCACAACCTCAGCAATTTCATCGGCAGTGACGTTCGTTCTTAGCAGGGACATCTCCTGATCATTAGTTGATTCCAATGCTTGCTCTAACGATTTTTCCAAGGCCGGTATTTGCCCATACTGCAACTCTGACATACGACCAAGATCACCCGCCCTGCGTGCAGTTTCCAAATCCAAGCGCACGCGCTCCAACTCTTCTTTTATTCCTGCCGCATTTTGAACGGTGGCTTTTTCAGAATTCCAGATTTCCTCTAAGTCGGCGAACTCGCGCTCCAATGCCGAAATATCCTCATCGAGCGATACCAGACGCTTTATCGAAGCTTCATCCGTCTCCTTAGCCAGCGCCTCGCGCTCTATTTTCAACTGAATAAGCCGACGTTCTAAACGATCCAATTCCTCAGGTTTAGAATCGATTTCCATACGGATATGAGAAGCAGCTTCATCGATTAGATCGATGGCCTTATCTGGAAGCTGTCGATCACTAATGTATCGATGAGATAAGGTAGCGGCCGCGACAATAGCCGGATCGGTTATGTCTACCCCGTGATGTACTTCGTAGCGCTCCTTTAGACCTCGTAGTATCGCAATAGTGTCTTCAACTGAAGGTTCATCAACTATGATCTTCTGAAAGCGCCGCTCTAACGCGGCGTCTTTCTCAACATACTGACGATACTCATCTAGAGTGGTTGCGCCTATGCAGTGCAATTCACCACGGGCAAGTGCTGGTTTGAGCATATTACCGGCATCCATTGCGCCGTCCGCTTTGCCTGCACCCACCATGGTATGAATCTCATCTATAAAGAGAATTATTTGGCCTTCCTGTTTGCCAAGGTCACTAAGAACAGACTTTAGACGCTCTTCAAATTCGCCTCTGAACTTGGCACCCGCGATCAGCGCACCCATGTCTAAAGATAGCACCCGCTTGTGCTTGATACCGTCTGGGACTTCGCCATCGACAATCCTTTGCGCCAAGCCTTCCACCAATGCGGTTTTACCGACACCAGGTTCGCCAATAATGACCGGATTGTTTTTTGTTCTTCGCTGTAATACCTGAATAGCACGACGGATCTCATCGTCACGCCCTATGACGGGGTCAATCTTGCCTTGTTCTGCTCGCTCGGTTAAATCGATAGTGTACGTTTCCAGAGCTTTGCGATTGTTTTCGGCGTTAGGATCATTAACCGGGCCGCCGTGCACCTCTTCAATGGTTTTTTTGATGGCCTCAGAATTTGCCCCATGACTCATGAGCATTTCCGCTAGGGAATTCTTCTTTTCTTCAATACTGGCAACAACAAACAACTCAGACGAAATGTACTTATCGCCTCGAAACTGGGCCGCCTTATCCGTAAGATTTAAAAGACGACCAAGCTCGTTAGATACGTGCAGCTGCCCACCACTACCCTCTACTTTGGCCAGTCGATCAATGTACTTATCCAGCGCTGCTCGAAGACCTTTAACGTTGACACCAGATTGAGCCAAAAGAGGCAGCACGCCACTGCCATCCTGATCGAGCATTGCAATCATTAGGTGGGCAGGTTCGATAAACTGATGGTCGTGCCCTACTGCCAGGGACTGAGCATCTTGCAAGGCCAGCTGGAATTTGCTGGTCAGTTTGTCCATTCTCATCGGATTCTCCTCAAGACAATCACATAACTTTAGATATCACTAAAGTAGTGCTGCCGCCTGCCAATTCAACTATCGGTTCACGCGTTACTTATCCATGCAATAGTGGCCATTCTGCCGCTTCTCACACCGTCTCGTCGGTGAGAATGGAACAAGTTGGCTTGAGAATACGTACAGTAGTCCCCACCTGTCACGGTTACGCTACGCTCGGAGTTTAACTGTGCACGAGCCAAGCCATAAAGATTGGCTCGGTACTTTCCGTTGTTATCTGTTTTGACGAACTCAGATTCAAGCTGTGCGTTATGCCTTACAAATCTTTGCCGGACATCCTCACCCACTTCAAATGCGGTAGGGCCAATAGCCGGTCCTAACCAAGCGTGTACGTCCGTATTATGCGCAAATGTTGACAAGGCATTTTGCAATATACCACCGGCCAACCCGCGCCAGCCAGCATGCACAACGGCAATTTGTGCTCCATCAATATCACTCAGCACAACGGGTAAACAATCAGCTGTGAGAACCGCTGCAACTGTGTCTGTACGAGTTGTCCAGACGCCATCCGCACTGCACCCGTTCGTTGTCGAGCCATGTTCGTTTTCAAGCTTGATAACATCACTGCTGTGGGTCTGGTTGAGCCACCGAGGTGGTTCTGGCAATGCAAATGAATCGATCAAGCGGGCTCTGTTCTGGTGTACATGCTCATGGTTATCGTTTACGTGAAGCCCAAGGTTTAAGGTATCGAACGGCGCTTGGCTAACACCCCCTAACCGAGTCGTAGACAAGACCGTGACTCGAGTTGATACCGCCCACTGAGGGACAATAACGGTTATGGATGCAAACTCATTGGAACAGGAAACTTCGTTAGGCTCACCGGTCATTGTTGGCCTCGTCTCGTAGCGCCTGCTCGGCTACAACACGCAGCGCCTCGTTCAGTGCCACCATGTCATCAGGCAGTGCTGCATCAAATGCTATCCATTGTTCATTCCCCGGATGAATAAGTTCTAAACGGTGAGCATGTAACGCCTGACGAGAAAAATTTGTCACCGCTGGAACCGTTGCTACCTGCCGAGGTAATACCGCTAAACGACGTCCATAAACAGGATCGCCGATTAATGCGTGTCCTATATGAGTCATGTGCACGCGAATTTGGTGGGTTCGTCCCGTTTCAAGCTTGACCGATACCCGGGCACAACCCAAGAACCTTTCTTCACATTCAAAATGAGTAATCGCCTCTTTGCCCTTTTCATTGACAGCCATGCGCTTGCGATCTCTGGGATGCCTGCCAATTGGCTCATTGACACAGCCGTTGATGGGGACATCGCCCACGACAACTGCGGTGTAGCGCCTACCCATTTCACGCGCTTGTAGTTGTCGGACCAAGTGCGTGTGCGCTTTGAGCGTTTTCGCAACAACACACAATCCTGAGGTCTCTTTATCGAGGCGGTGAACTATACCGGCGCGGGGAACTGAATAAAGTGACTCATTGTGGTGAAGCAGCCCGTTGAGCAAGGTCCCATGACGATTACCGGGTGCGGGGTGCATGACCAAACCAGCAGGCTTATTAATGACTATGATGTGATCATCTTCGAAGACGATGGGCAATTCCATAGCTTCAGAAACAACGCTGGACAATGGGTTGCCTTCAGCATCGGCCAACGTTTCTGCCAGCAAATCAGGGGGAAGCTGAAGGCTCAGATACTCCCCTCCTAGCACTTTGTCTTTTTTTCTGCCAACCTGACCGTTGATCGTCAGGTGCCCGTCGGCCAACCAACTTTGAAGCCGCCCCCGCGAGTAGCTGGGATATAGCAAGGCCGCTACCGCGTCCAATCTCTTGCCAGCCCATTCTGGCTGGACCTGAAGCTGCGGCTGCTCATCGGCACTGGGGGTCCCCTCATCAGGACCCGGACTGCTCATATCGGCGGTAATAAGATTAACTCCTGCGAAGTGTTGTGCGATCGTAAGGGCGTTGGGAGATCCGTTATCCGCCAGCTACGCTATACTTTTCCCATGATACTTAAGTTCTTGCGAATACTTACGCTCAGTGGTGCTGCAATCGTCATTTCAGGCGGTTTTTTAGTCGGATGCGCATCCAACCAGGTTGCCCCTGTAGGTGCCGGTACCGCTGAGCAACTGTACAACTCGGCCAAGCGATCTCTCAATCAAGGTGATTTCCTGAGCGCTATCAGCATCTTTGAAGTACTAGGTGCCAGATACCCGTTTGGCAGTTACACGCAACAAGCTCAGCTTGACGTTGCTTACGCCTACCTAAAGCAAGACGAGTTTGACAGTGCCATTAACGCAGCTGACCGCTTTATCAAGCTTTACCCCACCAGCGAGAACATCGATTACGCTTACTACATTAAAGGTGTGAGTCACTTTTCCCGGGGCGGATCGACCATGGAGAGAATCTTTCCTCGAGACATGGCGAAAGTTAACCAAAAGTGGCTGAGTTCGGCCTTTGCTGAGTTCGACACACTGGTACGTCGTTTCCCCACCAGCAAATACGCCACAGATTCTCTTGAAAGAATGGCCTACCTGCGTAACGAGATGGCCCGTCACGAGCTTATAACCGCTGAGTTTTACTTTCAACGCGGCGCAATGGTTGCAGTTGTTAACCGAGTGAACTTCCTGTTGGAACATTTCGACGGCTCAGCTCACGTGCCGGACGCTCTAGCCCTTATGGCGGACGCTTATGCATCTTTGGGGCAAGCAGACCGTCAAGCCGACACGTTACGTGTGTTACGAGCAACAGATCCGAAACACCCAGCGGTGGTCAAAAAAGGCTAAAAAACTACAACCATTTGATTTAACTAGCTATTTCTATCTTATCGGTGGTTTAAACAGCTTATTAGCTTCAGAACAAGGCGTCAGTTAAACCGCCATTCCATGGTCTGAATTTTGCGTTTGCATGGGTATCGTTGTAGACCTGCAGTACGCCGTGAATCAAACACCAGCCCCGACCCGCATCATACCCAGCATTACGGTGACGCATACGCCGGATTGGTCTGCTCTCAGGTTATTTAACCAGTACCGTCTGATACTTCTACTGGCGCTGGCAGCCATCTATTACCTTGCTGATGACCAACGAACCCTGGGAAGCCGTAATGCCACGATATTCGAAATCATTCACCTTGCATATGTGGTTGTGACGCTCGGCTTTATCTATTTGATTCGCATACAAATCCCGACAGTCACGACACAATTCAACCTCCAGAATTATCTCGACATTCTCCTGATAAGTGCTTTGATGTACACCAGCGGCGGCGTACAAAGCGGCTTAGGGCCATTGCTTCTTATCAATCTTGCGTTACTGAGCCAACTGGCCAGTGTTCGTCATTCCCTGCTATTCGCCGCCATTGCCAGCATGACCGTCATGGCAGAGGAACTGCTTGCCCGACTAATCGTAGGTCCTGCAGGCGTGAATTTCGAAGCTACCGCGGTGCTGGGGATCTTGCTCTTCTCCACGGCCTGGATCATGAGTGTGCCGGTGCGAAAGCTAATGAGTCGACAACTCGTGACCTCTTCCCGTTCACGCGTGGTGCTAGATGTCGAAGAAATTGCACACCTCAATGAGGAGATAATACGCGAATTGGATTCAGGCGTTGTAGTCGTCGACAGCAATAACAATATACAACTGATCAACGATACGGCTCGCGCACTACTGTCAGCAGAGTTCACTGCCATGCCAGTACAACTAAAAAAGATCTGCCCCGAACTACTGGATAGCCTTCGCAGCTCAGAACGCTCGCCAACGCAGGAGACCCGACCATTTAAGATTGCAGCAACCGGACAAAGCCTGCTCCCTCAGTATATTGCTCTGTCAAAGGGAGGCGTTCTTATCAAACTTGACGACCACGCCCATATACGCAAGCAATTTCAGCAACTGAAGATGGCATCGTTAGGCCGCCTGTCAGCCAGTATCGCGCACGAAATCAGAAACCCGCTTGGCGCAATTTCACACGCAGTGCAACTCATGCAGGAATCGCCAACGATTGACAGTAAAGATTCAGAGCTGTTGCTAATTGCAAAACGGCATACTCATCGAATCAATCGCATTGTCGAAGATGTTCTTCAACTATCTAACCGGCAAAAACTGAAACATGAAGTTATTTCGGTTGACGAAATCATTCAGGACTTTGCAACTCGGTTTGTTGAGGAACAGGGCATCAGCGTTGAACACTTAAATGTCAACACTCAACCGTCACTAGCCATGGTAGATCCCGGGCACCTTGACCAGGTGCTGTGGAATTTATGCACAAACGCACGAATCCATAATCAGAGTGATTCATTGTCGATCACACTAAGCTGCTGGCAGTCGAACAACGGTACTACCATTATCGATGTTATTGACGATGGCAAGGGCATCTCAGACATGGATATAGAAAACCTATTTGACCCGTTCTACTCAACGCACCATGCGGGCACTGGATTGGGCCTGTTCATCATAAGAGAGTTGTGTGACCTCAACAAAGCCAAGATTGAATGTCTGCCGAGCTCCAGCGGCGCTCATTTTCGAGTGACGCTCGCCTCAGTTCAAGATATGGCGGCCTAATTATGAGCAATAAGGCACTAATAATCGATGATGAAGCGGATATTCGCGAGCTTGTGGCAATGTCACTTGATCGAATTGGCTTTGATACTCATACGGCAGCCAACCTTGAAGAAGCACGCCACTTACTCGATACGTACGATTTCGATGTTTGCCTAACGGATATGCGCCTTCCGGACGGAAACGGTGTGGAATTCGTGACATACATACAATCGATAAAGCCACAGATGCCAGTTGCAGTCATCACTGCCCATGGAAATGTAGACACGGCGGTCGTCGCCATGAAAAATGGCGCTTTTGATTTCGTATCAAAACCTATCGATTTAACACAGCTCAGGCAACTGGTCTTACAGGCAGTTGCGACGGGAAAACTGCAGAACAACCCCGCCTTAACTGTTAACAGCAATGTAGCCAATGAAAACAACAACGTCTCTCGTACATCAGACGTGGAATCAGTGACAGTTGATGAGCAACTTGATCTGACAGACAAAGTGCCTGACGGCGAACTAGATACTAAGAACTCATTGGAAACGCTATCGGGAAGGACAATCGTTCCCCAACTCCCAAGTCTTGAAGTTGGCGGTGAATCACTAATAGGTCAATCCGACCCCATGCGCGAACTCAGGAAGATGATCGCGAAGGTAGCACGAACAAACGCACCCGTCTGGATAACGGGTGAATCAGGTACGGGCAAAGAGCTTATCGCCCGGCTCATACACAGAAACAGTTCCCGGGCCGAAAAACCATTCATTGCAGTGAACTGTGGCGCTATCCCTTCTGAGCTTATGGAAAGCGAGATGTTCGGGCATCGTAAAGGCAGCTTTACTGGTGCACACGCAGATCATGATGGTCTGTTTAAGCGTGCGGAAGGAGGTACTCTGTTTCTGGATGAGGTCGCCGAATTGCCATTAAGTATGCAGGTAAAACTATTGCGAGTCATTCAAGAACGATCTGTTAGACGAGTTGGCGATAGCGATGAAATGCCGGTTGATGTTCGAATACTTAGCGCAAGTCACAAGGATTTGAATGCTGAAGTTAACCTTGGGAATTTCAGGCACGATCTATATTATCGACTCAACGTTATTTGTGTAAAGTCGCCCAGCCTGCGCGATCGACCCACAGACATCGTACTCATAGCCAGACATGTACTAAACACAATTCAGGAAAAAGACCCTTTAGAAAATTTCGTTACTCTTTCCTCGGAAGCGGAAGACGCGCTAACTAACTATTACTTCCCGGGCAACGTGCGTGAACTTGAGAACATTCTAGAAAGGGCTATTGCGCTAGCGGATGCATCAAGCATTAAAGTGGATGATTTAAATTTGGTGCAACCTCATCAGTACACGTCTTCTATTAGCCATAACGCTCAATCTCAGCCAAACGCAGAAACGATTGAAGAACCTATGGATGAAGTCAATAGAATTGAACAGGTGTTATACCAAACCCGCTGGAATCGAAAAGCGGCTGCAGAAATCTTAGGGCTAAGCTACAGACAACTGCGCTACCGTTTGCAGCAGTATGGAATTGACGAGAAACGTACGGGCACTTAACACCTCTTAAGCCGCTTAAGGTGCCGTCCGAATAAAAAAAATAAATGTAACTAAAAAATATCCAAACAGAGGCTGCCTTTCGGTAACGACCTCACACATTATCCTTGAGTGACATAGCGATTGTCACTTAGTGACATTTGTGACATTACGTTTCGAGAACTACATCAAGCATACGCTTAAGCGCGAAACAGTTAACCGACTGTTTTAGCTGAAATTATCGCGTAACAGGCAGGTTTTCAAAGGCTGGCATGGCTTCTGCACTTAACCAATTGTCCGCAGTGACGATACATCTTTTGTAGGTTGTCATCACGCTGATCTACAAACGTCTTAAACGCTGATAATTATACAACTACATTTTCCGGAGATATACCAAATGGTTAAGGTTCAAAAAGGTTTTACACTCATCGAATTAATGATCGTCATCGCGATCATCGGCATTTTGGCAGCAGTTGCTGTTCCTCAGTACTCTCAGTACACAAAGCGTGCTCGCTTTGCTGAAGTTGTCACAGCCTCCGCCGCTGTCAAAACAGGTATTGAAGTATGTATTCAGTCAACAGCTGCGATTGCCGATTGCAACTCTTGGAATGAAATCGGTGTACAGCAGGTTTCAGTACAAGTTGGTGCCGACGTTGCCTCAGCTGCTATCAATAATCAGGCTAGTATCACTATGACAGCAGTTCCAGATCTTAACAACGCTACTTACATCCTGACTCCAACTTACAGCAACACCCAGAACACGTTGACTTGGGCAGTTTCAGGTACTTGTAAAGCCGCTGCGACTAAGTACTGCTAATAGCACTTTACAAGCCTAGTGAGCAAGGATGGTGCAACGGCAACTTACCTTGGCACTAAAAATTCAGCTAAAAAACCGGAGAGCCTCTATAGGCTCTTCGGTTATTTGTGTTATAGGCTCTGAGAGGTTTTTAAGGTGACAAGAGTAAAAGGGTTTACGCTCCTTGAACTCATGGTGGTCATCGCCGTTATCGGTGTACTGGCAAGTATTTCCGCACATATGATGGGGACCTATACAAAACGATCTAAATTCTCAGAAATTGTGCTTGCAGCTGTTCCCGTCAAACGAGCCATAGAAAGCTGCATAACAGTTAATTTAAATACCAGCCTTTGCGATACTTGGGATAAAATAGGAATTACCCAAACGCAGATAATGAACACATCTGATTTAATTGCTTCATTGACAATAGCTAACAACAGCGCCATCCTAACGATTGTCGGAGATCCCGTAGAAGTGAATGGTGCTACGTATATTCTCACACCAAACTTCAACAACACGACCAATCTACTTACCTGGACATACACAGGAACCTGTAAGACCAACACCGCTACCCGCTTCTGCTGAAACCATCGCATGTTTGCGATAACAGTATGGGTCTCAAGCTCTACGAAATTCTCATAGGGCAGACGCGACAATCGTTTTGTATAGGTGCACGGCATACCTGTCTTACTAAAGAACCCCTCCACTCTGCCGATCACAATTAAGACTTTTAAGCCCAATTGGGCCTTAGTGTTTCTTGTGAGACTCACATATGACGAATCATCCATCACTTTCAGGCATAGCTCGACAGCTTGTTAACCAAGCGTTAGTCGACGAGACAACCGCCACGAAAGCGTTAGCAACCGCCAAAGATACAGGTACAGAGTTCATCTCTGCACTTATCAACACAGGGTCGGTGGATGCTTCAGCGATTGCTCAATACGTTGCATCAGACTTCGGACTTTCATGTTTCGATCTAGACTCTCTTGCACTACACAGCGTGCCGAAAGATTATCTAAACGAGGAGTTGCTGAGTACCCAGAATGCTGTTCCGATCGCGAAGCGGGGCTCTCGGTTGTTTCTCGCTATTTCAGACCCAACAAACTCTGAACCACTGGATAAATACAAGTTTTCATCCGGGCTCAGTGTCGAGGCGGTTATCGTCGAAGAAGACAAGCTGGCAGCATTCAGGGCCAAAGTTCAGGAACAAAGAGATTCCCTTGATGATGACTTAGGTGCCTCATTCGATCTGGAATCCGATGAAGAAGATGAAGACGATGAAGATTCTGCAGCGATCACACCTGATGAAGACGATACGCCGATCGTTCGATTTGTAAACAAAATTCTTCTTGATGCCATAAGACGCGGGGCATCGGATATACATGTAGAACCCTACGAAAAAATATTTCGAATCCGGTTCCGAATAGATGGGGTTCTTGAGGAGGTGACACATCCCCCCAAGAACATGGCAGGCCGAATCACTGCTCGTATAAAAGTCATGTCCCGCATGGACATCTCGGAAAGGCGTGTGCCACAGGATGGTCGAATTAAACTGAAAGTGTCGAAAACACAGGCAATCGATTTTCGTGTCAACACCTGCCCTACTCTATTCGGTGAAAAGACTGTACTTCGAATACTCGACCCTAGTAGTGCACAGCTCGGCATCGATGCCTTGGGTTATGAACCAGAGCAGAAAAAGTTGTACCTTGATGCGCTTGCTAACCCTTACGGGATGATTCTAGTGACAGGTCCAACAGGTAGTGGTAAGACGGTATCGTTGTATACGGGTCTTAACATTCTGAACGAGCCAGATACGAACATTTCAACGGCAGAAGATCCAGCGGAAATTAACCTTGCAGGGATCAATCAGGTTAACGTCAATCCGAAAGCCGGTCTAACCTTCGCAGAAGCACTTAAATCATTTCTGCGACAAGATCCAGATGTCATCATGGTTGGTGAGATTCGTGATCTAGAAACGGCCAGTATCGCTGTAAAAGCTGCACAAACCGGCCATATGGTTATGTCAACGCTGCACACGAATGACGCGCCACAAACACTGTCGCGTTTGATTAATATGGGTGTTCCTCCATTTAACATTGCAACTGCTGTGTCGTTGATCATCGCTCAGCGCCTTGGCAGACGACTATGCAATGCTTGCAAGGAACTGGAAACTGATATCCCCCGTGAAGTTCTTATAAAAGAGGGATTCGAAGAAGAAGAAGTCGATAGCCTTGAGATATATAAACAAGTTGGATGCGAGAAATGCAACCGCGGCTACAAAGGCCGAGTCGGTATCTATCAGGTAATGAAGATATCCGAAGAGATCGGAAAAATCATTATGGCTGGTGGTAATGCCATAGAAATTGCCGCACAAGCGAAAGCAGAGAACATCCCTGATCTGCGTGAGTCTGCTTTGAAAAAAGTGGCTCAAGGTGTCATGAGCTTAGAAGAAGCCAACAGAGTAACCAAGGACTAGACAATGGCAAAAGTTGCAAAAAAAACTGTCTCCATACTTTACGAATGGGAAGGAAAAACGTCAGCAGGCGCAAAACAAAAGGGTTTTATTTCAAGTCCTAACGCTGACCTCGTTAAAGCAAAGCTCAGACGTCAGGGTATTCTTCCGACAAGGGTTCGTAAAAAACCTCGCGAATTCGGCGGCAAGCAGAAAATTGAAGCCTCCGACATTGCCATCTTTGCTCGCCAGCTCACCACGATGATGGGTGCCGGCGTACCCATGGTTCAGTCTTTTGAAATTGTTGCCAACGGCATGGACAATAAGTCTATGCGCGAAATGGTTAATGGTATCAAGGCAGAGGTAGAGTCTGGAAGTAATTTAACGAATGCGCTCCGCCAGTATCCCGAACAATTTGACGAGCTATTCTGCAGCTTGACGGAAGCCGGGGAACAGTCGGGTACGTTAGAAACACTGCTGGGTGAAATAGCAACTTACAAAGAAAAATCAGAATCGCTGAAAAAGAAAATCAAGAAAGCCATGTTCTACCCTGTGGCAGTTTTGATTATCGCGTTGATCGTAACTGCCATTCTCTTGGTATTCGTGGTACCGCAATTTGAGTCTCTATTTGCGGGTATGGGCGGCGATCTTCCTGCGTTCACTAAAATGATTGTTAGTGCGTCAGAATTTATGCAAGAGTGGTGGTACATATTATTTTTTGGAGTGGGTATCAGCGCCTGGTCTTTCATGCAAGCTAAGAAGCGATCTAAACCTTTTAGAGAAGCTCTTGACAGGATGATGCTCAAAGCCCCTGTTTTCGGCGATATTGTAATTAAAGCCGCAACCGCACGTTTCTCAAGAACCCTTGCAACAATGTCCAAAGCCGGCGTTCCCTTGGTAGAGGCCATGGAATCAGTGGCAGGTGTTGCTGGCAACAGCGTCTTTGAGAAAGCCATACTGACCATGAAGGAAGAAGCTGCAACCGGTCAACGCCTAACCGTGTCAATTCAGAACTCCGGTTTGTTCTCGAACATGGTTGTCCAGATGGTTTCCATTGGTGAAGAATCAGGTTCAATCGATGACATGCTTGGAAAAGTTGCCGACTACTATGAGGAAGAAGTGGACAACGCTGTTGATGCAATGACCTCCCTCATGGAACCGATGATCATGGCCTTCCTGGGTGTTGTCATTGGTGGCTTGGTTGTTGGCATGTACCTGCCTATCTTCAAAATGGGCGATGCGTTCTAAGTAACGCGTACATCCTCCCTAAATTACACCTCAAGTCAGCGAGCGCTTTACGCTTGCTGACTATTGCATCCATACTCTTATCATGTCGATACTAGACCTGATCTCGCAAAACGCGGCCTACTTCTACGGCTTAGTTGCCATCTTCAGTTTATTGGTGGGTAGCTTCTTGAATGTTGTCATTCATCGCCTGCCCATCATGATGGAACGCGCCTGGCGCGAAGGCCTTGAAGAGTTCAACGCTCTAAACGAACCTCCGACCCTGTCGAATGCCGAGACAGGCCCATCGGGTGGTGAAATCTCTCAAGTTGACAATACCGAAGCGCCGGATGTGTTCAATCTGGCTGTACCCCGGTCACGTTGCCCGTCGTGCAATCACGAAATAACGGCTCTGCAAAATATTCCGATTATCAGTTATTTGATGCTTGGAGGAAAATGCGGTAACTGTAAAGCACCTATATCAGCTCGCTACCCCATCGTGGAGTTCGTCACGATGGTGCTCTCTTTAGTGGTCGCGTGGCAGTTCGGGCCGACACCTCAAGCATTGTTGGGAATCGTAGCTACCTGGTTTCTGATCTCAATGACCATGATCGATTTTGATCATCAACTACTACCCGACACGCTAACACTACCTCTTATGTGGATTGGATTGCTGGCGGCATTAATGCCCGTGTTCGCAGATCTTCAATCTTCTGTTATTGGTGCTGCGGCTGGATACATGGTGCTTTGGTCTGTCTACCAACTGTTTAAACTTGTCACCGGCAAAGAAGGTATGGGCTACGGTGACTTTAAACTTCTGGCAGCCCTAGGTGCAATCTTAGGTTGGCAGGCCTTACCGATGATCATACTGCTATCGTCACTTGTCGGAGCAATTCTGGGAATTGCTATCATCAGTATGACCGGACGCGATAAAAACATTCCCATGCCGTTCGGCCCGTTTCTAGCCACCGCAGGTTGGATCGCTATGCTTTGGGGTGAGACGATGACTAACTGGTACTATGGCCTTTTAAGCTAAACGGAACTCTACCGTGCTGCTAGTAGGTCTAACCGGCGGGATAGCCAGTGGCAAAACACTGGTTTCAGATTATTTCAAATCACTGGACGTACCGGTTCTCGATGCAGATGTCCTTGCACGCGAAGTTGTCGAACCCGGCTCAAAGGGTCTCAACGCCCTAACCCGATATTTCACAACAGCCATACTGACACCAAAAGGTGAGCTGGATCGCGCAGCCCTACGGCGGATAGTCTTTGCGAACCCATCCGACCGGGAATTTCTAGACAAAACACTGCACCCTCTCATCCGCGAATTATCAGATGAGAAAATACAACAGGCCCGCCACGACAATCACGCCTACCTCATTTACGCAGTTCCTCTTCTTATTGAGACCGGTCAACAAGACCGATTTGATCGTATTGTGGCGGTGGATGTACCCAGAGAAACCCAACTATTGCGACTACTAAAGCGTGATGATTCAAACGAGGCTGAAGCCAATGCAATTCTGGATGCACAAGCCAGCCGCGAAGATCGTTTAGCGATTGCAGACAACGTTATCGACAATACGGGGTCTGTTGAGGATACCTACAAACAGATTAACGAGCTGCACACAGCATTACTGTCTGAGGCCAAACGCTAACGGTCGAGAAATACCGCTAACCGGCAATTAGTGTATCGACGATGGTCTGATTTGCATCGGGAAATTTCAATTCACCGAGCTTTGTAAGTTCTAGCCACTGTAGCTGCTGGCCTTCTTTTCCGCTGGGCGTGCCTTCAAAACTTGTCACATCCCAGAAGTGCAGCCGCACTCGTTTATCAGGATAACTGTATTCGATGATGGTTCGGGGGTTAGCTTCTGTTACGACAATCCCTACTTCTTCAAGAAGTTCACGCGCAAGTGCATCCGCTAAACCTTCCCCTGCTTCAATTTTTCCACCGGGAAATTCCCAACGATCTCCCTGATGCTGTTCTGGTTTTCGTAATGCGAGAAGTACGTGTGTTCTAGCGGCGTTAAAAATAACGCCGGCGGCTACTTCAACCTCTTTCATCTAGGATCGATAATCAGCATTAATGCTGACGTAATCGTGGGATAAATCACTGGTGTAAATCGATGCAGCGGCATCTCCACGTGCAAGCTCTACGGTGACTTCAATCTCATCTGCAGCCATTACAGCGGCACCGCGCTCTTCGGTATAACCCAGCGCAATTCCGGCTTTCTCAAAGGCGACAACATCGCCCAAGCTCACTGTGATTAAAGAGGCGTCGAGAGACTCTACACCCGCTTTGCCAATTGCCATGAGTAGCCGACCCACATTGGCATCGCTGGCAAACATTGCTGTTTTAACTAACGGTGAATTGGCGATGGCATAGCCAACACTTTTACATTCATCAATGGTTTTCCCACCGTTAACGTTTACCGTGATGAATTTAGTAGCACCCTCTGCATCTCGTATGATGGCCTGTGCTAAGTCCAGGCAGACGTGAATAAGCGCTGATTTAAACTCACCCCACTGCGCATGTGCAGGACTCATTGATTCACCCTGAGCGGTTGCGCTCAGCACCAGTGAATCATTGGTCGATGTGTCACTGTCAACGGTGATTGAGTTAAACGACACGTCGACCGCATCGAGCAATAGCTGGTCTAAATCGGCTTTGGATATGCTTGCATCGGTAAACACATAACTGAGCATGGTAGCCATGTTCGGCTGAATCATGCCAGCACCTTTTGCCATACCGGTTATGGTTATTAGCGAATCGTTGACGGTGATTTGTCTTGAAGTGATCTTAGGCTGAGTGTCGGTGGTCATGATGCCTTGTGCAGCATCTTGCCAGTGCGTATCAGACGTGCAATCTTGTTTGCCCAATGCTGACACGCTCTTGGCAATCCCCGCTTTCATAACATCATCGGGAAGTAGCTGGCCAATTACACCTGTTGAAAAAGGCAACACTGAATGCGTTGGAACTTGAAGATGTTCTGCCACCGCTTCGCAGTGCCCAATGGCCATGTTCAAGCCCGGCTCACCGGTACCCGCGTTGGCATTACCTGAGTTAATTAATAATGCTCTTACCGAACCCGCGTTTTCATTCAGATGGTTTCTACACACAATCACGGGTGCCGCAGCAAATGCACTTTGAGTAAATACCGCCGACGTCGTCGCCGACTCTGCAAGCTTTGCTAACACCAAGTCGGCACTACCGTCTTTTTTTAAACCAGCACTAAGCGTAACCAGCTCGACCCCTGCAACCGGAATTGCCGGGGAAAGATCTAGATTGACAGGCATTTAATTCAGCTTTCCATGGCAAGCTTTAAATTTCTTGCCAGACCCACATGGACAAGGTTCATTACGACCAACCTTCGGCATGTCCCGACGGATCGGTTGGGAAGGAGCCTGCGAAGCTTGTTGACGAGCCGCGCCTCTAGCCGCCGCAGCGGCGGCAACAGCCGCATCGCCAGAACCTGCCTCTGCCGGCGCATCGTCTGATAGAGCACTAGTCACTTCCTTATGCTCATAGCTGACTTCAGCCGCTTGCTGTTGGGCAGCCTGTGCTTCAGCTTGCGCTTTGGCTTCTTCTACTTGATCTGCACTTCTCACCTGTACTTTACTTAGTACACCAACAATCTGCGCTTTGTACTCGCCCAACATCGTCGTAAATAATTCGAAAGCTTCGCGCTTATATTCCTGTTTTGGGTTCTTCTGCGCATAGCCACGTAAACCGACACTCTGTCGAAGGTAATCCATTCCGGCGAGGTGTTCCTTCCAGCTTTCATCCAGCGCCTGTAACGCGACATAGCGTTCAAAATTTCGTAAACCTTCTGCCCCTGCAGCCGCCTCTTTTTCGTCGTAGGCAACTTTAAGTTCGTCGAGAATACGAGCGGAGATGTCTTCTTCGGGCAAGTTGGGGGATTCTTCCAACCACGCTTTAACATCGAATTCCTGGTTGGTTAACGTTCTGAGTTCGTTTTGTAAGCCTTCCAGGTCCCACGCCTCTTCGAGAGAACCTTGTGGAATATGCTGATCGATGATGCCCGGCAAGACATCCTCACGCAGGTCATCAATGATGTCACGCATATCATCGGTTTCCATCAGCTCGTTACGCTGCTCATAAACCACCTTGCGCTGATCGTTGGCAACATCATCGTACTCAAGCAGGTTTTTACGCATGTCGAAGTTATGACCTTCCACTTTGCGCTGCGCATTTTCAATGGCTTTAGTCACCCAGGGATGCTCTATGGCCTCACCTTCTTCCATACCCAGCTTTTGCATGAGTCCGCTAACGCGATCACTGGCAAATATACGCATTAAGCTGTCTTCTAAAGACAGATAGAAGCGCGTAGAACCCGCATCACCCTGACGACCCGCACGACCTCTTAACTGGTTGTCTATGCGGCGAGACTCATGACGCTCTGTGCCGATAATGTGTAAGCCACCAGATTTGAGCACGCCGTCATGACGGGTTTGCCAATCAGCCTTGAGTGCAACTACCCGTGGATCGTCATCCGGGATTTCAGTACCGTCAACTTGCAGCGCTGATAACTCAGCTTCGAGACTCCCCCCCAACACGATATCGGTTCCTCGACCAGCCATGTTGGTTGCGATAGTGACAGCGCCAGGCTGGCCTGCGTTTTCAATAATGTTTGCTTCACGCTCATGCTGTTTCGCATTCAACACTTCGTGCGCAATGCCTTTCTTTTTCAGTAATCCTGATAGGTATTCTGATGTCTCAATGGACGTTGTACCCACAAGAACCGGTTGCTGACGCGTGGAACAATCTTCGATGTCCTCGATAATGGCGTCGTATTTTTCAGTTTGCGTGAGGAAGACAAGGTCGGCTTTATCATCACGAATCATTGCGCGATGCGTGGGTATCACAACAACCTCCAACCCATAGATGGACTTGAACTCAAACGCTTCGGTATCGGCTGTACCGGTCATACCGGCCAACTTTTCATAAAGTCTGAAGTAATTTTGAAACGTAATTGAGGCTAGCGTTTGATTCTCGCGCTGAATCGTGACGCCTTCTTTGGCCTCTACTGCCTGATGCAAGCCTTCTGACCAGCGTCGTCCAGGCATGGTTCTACCGGTGAACTCGTCAACAATAACGATTTCGTCGTTAGCTGCGATGTAGTCAATATCCTTTTGGAAAAGCGTGTGGGCACGTAAAGCAGCATTCAGATGATGAAGTACAGCGATATTCGACGAGTCGTACAAGCTTCCTTGTTCTGCCAGAATTCCATGCTCAATCAGAATATCTTCGACGTTTTCCATACCCTGTTCGGTCAGGTGGACCTGCTTGCCTTTCTCGTCAATTGAATAGTCACCTTCACCCTCTTCTTCTTCCTGACGAGTGAGCTTGGGTACGACCGCATTGAGCTTTGTGTAGAGTTCGCTATCACCATCTGCCGGGCCGGAGATAATAAGCGGTGTACGGGCTTCGTCGATAAGGATAGAGTCGACCTCATCAATGATGGCGAAATTCAGTCCACGTTGAACGCGCTGATCTGGGCTATGCGCCATGTTGTCTCGAAGGTAGTCGAAACCGAACTCGTTGTTGGTACCATAAGTAATGTCACAAGCGTACGCTGCCCGGCGCTCATCCGTCGGCAAACCACCAACGATGACGCCTACCGTCATACCCAGAAAACCGTATAGCTTTGACATCCATTCAGCATCACGCTGAGCCAAATAGTCGTTCACGGTGATAACGTGAACACCTTTGCCGGTCAAGGCATTAAGGTATACCGCTGCGGTGGCAACAAGGGTCTTTCCCTCACCGGTACGCATCTCAGCAATCTTGCCATCATTAAGTACCATACCGCCGATGAGCTGTACATCGAAGTGGCGCATATTCATAGCGCGTTTGCCTGCTTCACGGGCTACTGCAAACGCCTCGGGCAGCAGTGAATCGAGGGTGGCGCCACCACTAAGGCGCTCGCGCAATTCATCCGTTTTGGCGGCCAGCTCCTGATCGGACAGAGACTGAAGTCCAGCCTCCATAGCGTTGATCGCCTCAACGTCTTTACTCAGACGTTTAACAATACGGTCGTTGCTACTGCCGATAATTTTCTTGACCAGATTAGCTAGCATGAATACAGACCTTAATGGCAGCCCAAGCTGCGGTTAATCATCGACTTTAAAAAGCCGATTAAAATTCGTGAGTGCTGCCGAACAGCGCTTCTCCCTTATTATGGCATTTAACCCGCGTTACATCGCAGCTTCTGCCAAGGAAGGAGCCAATGTCAGACCCTAAAATTGGCAGCTTTACGCCCTCACCCGGTAAAATAGTCGTTTGCGTGCCTGGATTGACGCAACATGGGGATGACCTGCTACTTTGCAAGACAGAATTTTCTGCCGGAAAAAACGCTGACACATACCGCACATGAAATCATTTGACACCTTGATCACTGCGCAAGCGCGAACGGCGATTAAGGAAAATAACCATATAAAACAAATAATTTCACAGATTGTGCCAACTACAACCGTTGCTCACGTTGAATTCTGCCGCGTGGAAGGCGGCCGTCTGAGAGTGACCGTTGACAACGCCGCTTGGATAGCAAAACTACGTTTTGGTGAGCGTCAACTGGTGCGGGCACTGAGAGCGGAAAATTTCGATGTTCATACCGTCAGCTGGCACGTTTCACCGGCTGAAAAACCGGTGCCGCGGGTAACGCGTCGAGCCGCTAACCCCTTAACAAAAAAGTCTGCTGAAGCGCTAAAAACTCTCGCTGCAGCGGATCAATTAACGCCGGCAGAAGGCTCTAGAGAGCCGCTGAGTGAATCGGGTGAAAAACTGCGCCTCGAACTGCTGAAACTCGCCGCCAAACTCAAGCAGTAGGCCTTAACCTAACCAGTTGCTTCTGCGGGCTGCACGTAAGAGATTGGCGATACTTCTCTGTCACTACCTTCGAAGACAACTTCTTCCCAACTGTTGGGTTGGTTGAGGAGTTCGCGCACCAACAGATTGTTGAGCTGATGTCCTGATTTATACCCGTCAAAGGAACCAATGACACTTCTGCCCAGCAAGTAGAGATCGCCAATTGCATCGAGAATTTTATGACGAACAAATTCGTCTTTGTACCGTAGCCCGTCTTCGTTGAGCACTCGGTATTCATCAATGACGATGGCGTTGTCCATGCTTCCACCAAGGACGAGATCACGCCTGCGCAGCTCTTCTATATCTTTCATGAAACCAAAGGTACGTGCACGGCTGATTTCACGCACAAATGAGGTCGTCGAAAAATCAACCTCGGCAGTTTTTGTGTCGTTGCGAAAAACTGGATGCTTAAAATCGATGGTGAACTTGACCTTGAAGCCGTTGAACGGCTCGAACTTAGCCCACTTGTCATCAACTTGGACCTCGATCGGTTTCTTGATACGAATGAATCGCTTAGCAGCTCCCTGTTCGAGAATGCCAGCAGATTGAACCAAGAATACGAACGGCGCAGCACTGCCGTCCATGATAGGCACTTCTTCGGCACTGACATCAACGAAGCAGTTATCGATACCCAGACCGGCCAGCGCAGCCATCAGGTGCTCGATGGTTGAAACACGAACTCCCGCTTCGTTGTACAAAGAGGTGGCGAGTTCTGTGTTTCTGACACCTACCGCATCGTTTGGAATGACAGCGACAGGAGTGATATCTGTGCGACGAAATACAATACCGGCGTTAATCGGTGCCGGGCTCAATGTCAGGTAGATTTTTTTACCCGTGTGCAGGCCTACGCCCGTTGCACGAATTGAGTTTTTTAGTGTTCTTTGTCGTATCACAATAAAATCCTGCTGCAACCGGGATCGCTCGCCTGTACCTCTATATAGCAGTTTTGGCCACAATTTCAGCGGTCATATTCAACTGATTAAGCTACTGGCAAAAATCGCAACCCCCAATTGACACGCTCACTTAGCGTCAGCACATCAGGCGAAATTTAGTTAAGTACGGAGGCGCCAACACTGACACCTCCGACCAACTCGGGAATTTTACTAAATTATACGACTCCCTGCCTTATTCTTTAGCAGGTGTAATGCACGTTCTAGTCAGCTTGTCTGCGTAAAAAAGCAGGAATATCAAGGTATTCCACATCATGCCCATCAGTCGCAGGACCTGTTCCTGAAGATGCGCCTCTTGCACTCTTACGAACCACCGACGGCTTATCATAATTTGCGTATGGAGATGCAGCTGGAGCAGCTGGTCTGCCGCTACTCGCATCAGCACCGCGACCACCATGCTGACCATACGGAGAACCACCACCGGCTCCCGCCGCGACAGCGCGCGTTTGCACAGCAGTCTGAACGGAGCGCAACTGATGTGATTGCTGCTGATGACCCAATCCGGTTGCCACCACGGTGACACGTAACTCACCTTCAAGTGCTTCATCGATAGCCGTACCAACGACTACCGTGGCATCGTCTGCTGCGAACGCACGAACTACGTTACCGACCTCTTCAAATTCACCGATAGCCATATCAAGGCCAGCTGTGATGTTGACGAGAATACCGCGAGCACCTGCCAGATCGATATCTTCCAGAAGCGGGCTAGAGATTGCCATTTCAGCAGCTTCAGTTGCACGCTCATCACCGCGTCCAACACCGGAGCCCATCATTGCCAGACCCATTTCACTCATGACGGTGCGAACATCAGCAAAGTCAACGTTGATAAGACCAGGATTAGTGATGAGTTCTGCGATACCTTGAACAGCGCCGCGAAGAACATCATTCGCAGCTTTGAAAGCATCTAACAGGCTGATGTTCTTACCCAGAACGGACAGTAGCTTCTCATTAGGGATAGTGATGAGCGAGTCAACATGACCCCGTAGCTCTTCGATACCAGCTTCGGCAGTACGCATACGCTTGTTGCCTTCAAAAGGGAAAGGCTTTGTCACAACAGCAACCGTCAGCACGCCCATTTCACGAGCGATCTGAGCGACAACAGGAATTGCACCTGTACCTGTACCGCCACCCATACCGGCAGTGATGAAGAGCATGTCAGTACCTTCGATCAGGTCCTGGATGCGATCACGATCTTCCATTGCTGCTTGGCGACCGATTTCTGGGTTAGCACCAGCGCCCAGACCTTTAGTAATGCTTTGTCCAATATGCAACACAGTTTGCGCGTGCATGTTTTTTAGGGCTTGAGCATCTGTGTTAGCGCAGATGAAATCAACGCCTTCGATACCTGACGCGACCATGTGCTGTACCGCGTTACTTCCACCACCGCCGACACCGACTAATTTGATGACGGGTGAATCATTGATTGAGTCAACGAGTTCAAACATTATGTGTTTCTCCTAATCTAGTTACTTGAGTCGTACGTTCTCTTTGCGATCGGTATCTTGTTGCACCGTTTTCGCTCCCGGGTTTACTTAAAAATTCTTTCTGATCCACTCAGTCATCATGGTCAACAAGCCTTTTTTAGTGCGTGTGTCGACCGGCTCACTGCGTGGGTTACTACGACTTCGCTGTCCGTAGAGCAGCAATCCAACACCTGTCGCATGAATTGGATTTTTAGCCATCTCTGACAATCCATTTACATGCTGTGGTACTCCCAACCTCACTGGCATATGAAATATCTCCTCGGCCAGTTCCACCACGCCTTCCATTTTTGAAGTACCACCGGTTAAAACAACCCCGGCCGCACAGGCGTCTTCAAATCCACTGCGTCTTAGTTCTCCTTGAACCAATCCAAGCAACTCTTCATAACGGGGCTCTACGACCTCCGCAAGTGTTTGTCTTGCCAGACGGCGCGCATTTCTATCACCGACGCCTGGTACTTCTATCATGTCGTCTGGGCTTGCCAACTGGCGAAGCGCACAGGCGTACTTAACTTTTATTTCCTCAGCAAACTGCGTAGGAGTTCTGAACGCGACAGCAATATCATTAGTCACTTGATCACCGGCAATCGGAATAACCGCGGTGTGTCTAATTGCGCCTTCAGTAAACACAGCAATGTCTGTTGTGCCACCGCCCATGTCCACCAACAAAACACCTAAATCTCTTTCATCATCGGTTAAAACTGAATGGCTGGAAGCAAGTTGTTCGAGGATGACATCTTCTACTTCAAGGTTACAACGTTGTATGCACTTGGCTATGTTTTGTGCAGCACTTATAGAACCAGTAACAAGATGTACTTTCGCCTCTAATCTTACACCAGACATGCCCACTGGTTGGTGTATTCCATCCTGACTATCGATAATAAATTCTTGTGGTAACACATGAAGGATTCTTTGGTCAGCAGGTATAGCTACTGCTTTGGCAGCATCAACAACACGATCAACATCGTCTTGCTCCACTTCTGAATTCTTTATGGCAACAATACCGTGCGAGTTAAGACTTTTTATATGTGAGCCTGCAATGCCCGCGAACACTGAACGTATTTGCACATCTGCCATTTGCTCGGCTTCTTCTATAGCCTTACCAATCGCATGCACTGTCGCATCAATGTTGATAACAACACCTTTCTTTAAACCTTGAGAAGGATGTGTCCCCAATGCAAGCAGCTCTAGTTCACCGTCTTCATCAACCTCGGCGACGAGTGCGACAATCTTCGACGTACCAATGTCAAGACCGACTACCATTTGTTTTTCTGGTGTAGACACCGTTAGGATCCTTTTTTCATTGCACTAAGCCCTGCCCTGATTGCGACGGCTGGATTCCCAGCTTTTGCGCAACATCTCTTCTTCCGTATCCGCCGAGCGCGAATCCGTTGCTGTAGCGCATGTCAAACGTTGTTGGACCACGCAAGCTTTCGCTATTAACTAACGCAGAAGCACTCCCAGCTAACCGATCATAGACATCCAAAAAGCGGTTCAGACGAAGGTCTCTTTTTTCATAACCAAGCTTGACTGTGACTTGCTCGGACAATTTCAGAGTCTGAGAACCCCGGCTATCCTCATTAAGTTCGCCAATGGTTAGACCCACACGCTCTAGCCGCGCCTCGTAGTCTCTGAATGTGTCCAGCAATACAACGTGACGACCCGATGCGCCCGAGATCAGAGGCAGCGTGCTGAACACCTCGCTCCATTGGGCGTATCGTGGGTTGTCCAACTGCAACTGAGGCGGCGTGAACAGTTCCAGTCGCTTGCTGATCAAACTGTCGTCATTCCATCTAGCCGTCGGCTCATGTTCTTCAACACGAACCTCGATGCGCGAGGGCCAAACTCGACTGACTCTGGCATGCGCCACCCAGGGAAGCTCATCGACCGCACGTCTTACACTGTCAATATCTAAGCTATAAAAACCAGCGCCAGTTAATTTTTGTACAACCGCAATTAACGCATCACGATCTTCGTAGTCGACGGTACCCAGAATATCGACATTAGTCACTGGAAATCGATCTGGGTCTTGCGCCAGACGTGATCCAAAAACGCTCAAAGCTACCAGCAGTATCAAACCAATAGCGCCAATACTCCAACGCGTCGTCAGCGACACTCTCGGCGCTGCCAATGGCAACACTGGGCCGCTTCCCAACAGTTGCTCGGCGGGAGTGCTCATGCAGCTAACTCCTCTGCACTGAGTGTATCGGACAGTATTTGCATGCAAACTGTTTCGAAATCTACACCCGCCTGTTTAGCCGCAATCGGAACAAGGCTATGACTGGTCATGCCCGGTGCGGTATTGCATTCAATAAAGTGTGGCTCACCCGATGCATCCAGCATGAAATCTATTCTGGCCCAGGTGCGACAATCCATGGCAGCGAAAACCTGTAGCGCCATAGAATTAATTTTATTAATGGTTGCAGCAGGAAGATCTACTGGACATTGATAAGTGGTGTCCTCTGCAAAATACTTGGCTTCATAGTCATAAAAACCACTCGCCGGCTCCATGCTAACCAGCGGTAGAACCGTATTACCTATAACCGTTGCCGCAAGCTCAAGCCCGGTCATTTTTTGCTCAACAAGGACGGGCCCGTATCGACGCGCCTCATGAAAAGCCTGAGAGAGTGATTCACCATCATCGAGTATGGACACGCCAATACTCGAACCTTCTGTGGTTGGCTTAACTACCAAAGGATAACCAATGGCAGTAGCCGCATTTTTTGCCTCCTCAAGGTTGAACACCAGCTCCGCCTTGGGCGTCGCGACTCCCGAAAGCGATGCCAATGCTTTGGCACGCCATTTATCCATGCAAAGCGCGGAGCCTAAAACACCGGTACCGGTGTAAGGAATACCCGCCAACTCCAGAGCACCTTGAAGCGTGCCATCTTCGCCGCCTCGTCCATGCAATATAAGAAACGCGCGATCAAAGCCACCTTCGATAAGTACGTTGGCGATATCACGACCGGCGTCCATGGCGTGAGCATCGACGCCAGCTGAGGTAAGCGAATCAAACACCTGTTGCCCGCTCATAAGCGAGACTTCCCGCTCAGCAGACCATCCACCCATGACCACAGCCACCTTGCCGAAGCGTTGCGGCTTAAAGCTACGCAAAGCGAACAAAGACTCATTCATTGTGAGCCTCCACTGCCACCAAACGGTTTTTTGAAAAATGCTCCGGCAATGTCAAAGCAAGCCCGCCTACCGTGCCAGCTCCCAGTGTGAGCACGATGTCGCCATCTTCGATGATGCGGGCAAGCGCTTCGGGTGAGTCATTTATATCTTCTACAAAGATCGGCTCAACAGCACCTCTATTTCGGATAGCCCGCGCCAGCGCACGACCGTCCGCACCGGTAATATGCTCCTCGCCAGCAGCGTAGACTTCACTAAGTAATAGAACGTCAGTTAAAGACAACGCTTCAGCAAAGTCTTCGAACAAATCACGCGTACGCGTATATCGGTGCGGTTGAAAAATTACCACCATCCGACGCTCCGGCCACCCGCCTCGAATGGCTTTAAGAGTTGCCGCAACTTCAGTTGGATGATGACCATAGTCGTCCAGCAACTCTGCTGTACCACCGTCAAAATAAAGTTGGCCATGTGACTGAGCGCGACGACCCACACCGGCAAAACGAGACAAGGCCCTCTTACTAGCTTTGACAGGTACGCCCAGCTCTAAAGCAACCGTGATAGCCGCCAGCGCATTAAGCACGTTGTGTCGACCGGGCATGTTCAACGCGATATCACGTATCTCACTACTGACATCGCCACCATCGTCGATGCGCACATCGAAGTACATGCGCAATCCTTCTTGACGGACATTGAGCGCTTGAACATCTGCTGCGTCGTCGAATCCATAAGTTCGTACAGGCCTTCCGACTCTTGGCAATACATCCCGAATATTTTCATCGTCTATGCACACAATCGCCAAACCGTAAAACGGCAGGTGCATAAGAAAATCGACGAAGGTCTGTTTTAATTTTTCAAAATCACCGTCATACGTTGATAAGTGATCCGCATCGATGTTGGTCACGATAGACATGACGGGCTGCAAATAGAGGAAAGAGGCATCGCTTTCGTCGGCCTCTGCTACCAACCATTCAGACTGTCCCAAATAGGCATTCGTTGAAGAGCTGTTTAGCCTGCCACCAATGACGTAAGTTGGGTCCATACCCCCTTCGGTTAGTAAGCTGGCAACCAGACTGGTAGTCGTTGTTTTTCCATGCGTCCCTGCCACTGCTATGCCCTGTTGAAAGCGCATGAGCTCTGCCAGCATTTCTGCACGACGGACAACGGGGATACGCATCTCTCTTGCGCGTACTAACTCAGGGTTGTCTTCTGGCACCGCTGTGGATATGACGACGACATCTGCATCTTCAACGTGTTCGGCGGCGTGTCCG
>JBGCGD010000061.1:0-98247 GCA_045110515.1 Granulosicoccus sp.
AGGATCACAATACCGCGCGGAATTGCTGGGTCGACTAAACCACCCGTTCGAGCAGTTTTCCCCCGATATCGATGAATCACCACATTTGGGGGAGTCACCGAAAGAATTAGCCACCCGTTTGGCCGAAAACAAGGCAAAAACTCCCGATTTGGACGCGTTTGTGGCCAGTATCGCCAAATCGGCCATTGTTATCGCTTCTGACCAGGTCGCCGCTGTAGGCCCTCAATTACTCGGAAAACCAGGCACTTTTGAGAAAGCTTCCAAACAATTATGCGCAATGAGCGGAAAAACCGTGGCGTTTTATACCTCGCTTTACCTGCGCGACACAGCCACTGGGGCTTCTTATCAAGCGTTGGACACCACTCGGGCAACACTAAGGACACTGAGTGAGGAGGAAATTCAGCGCTACCTGAAGGTAGACAAACCTTTAGATTGCGCCGGTAGTTTTAAAGTCGAGTCGCTAGGAATCAGCCTGTTTGATTCAGTAGAAAGTCAGGACCCAACCGCTCTTGTAGGACTGCCCATGATTGAGCTTTGCAAAGGCCTTCGTGCGCTTGGCCTTGATGTTCCCTAAGACGAATGCAGTACTAAAAAAATCGAACGGCAATCTGCATGACAATCAGCGCAAACACTGCAGCTAACGCATCGTCAAGCATAATGCCCAGGCCGCCGTGAACCTGCTTATCCACCCAGCTAATAGGCCATGGCTTGATAATGTCGAAGAAACGGAAAACGGCAAAACCTGCCAACACCCACCAGATGTCCCGCGGCACTGCTGCCATGGTGATGAGATAACCCACTACCTCATCCCACACAATACCCGGATGATCATGAACCCCCAGATTTTTAGCGCAAACGTCGCAACACCAAACACCGAAGACAAACAACACAACAACGATAACGGTGTAGAAAATTAAGTTGTGCGGCATTAGCAGCAACAGCGGTATTCCCAGCAAAGTACCGAACGTGCCCGGCGCTTTGGGCGCTAAACCAAGTCCTGCACCTAGGGCGATGAAATTGGCCGTGCCCTTCAAAGAGCTGACGCTCAGGGGCGTTGCACTCACCGCTTTTTCATCTCAAGCGGTCGAACTTCAGCGGCAAGCTTATCGAGAACACCATTGATGTAACGATGCCCCTTATCGGCGCCAAACCGTTTGGTTATTTCAATGCCTTCATTGATAACGACACGGGCCGGAATATCTAAACACTGCGTTAATTCGTAGGTGGCAATTCTCAATACCGCACGTTCAATGGGATCCAACGCGTCTATATCCCTGTCTAGCGAGCCTTTCATGGCCTCGTCTACGGTTTGAGGGTCATGGCTGACACCGTTAAATAATTGAGCGAAGTACTCAACGTCAACTCGACTCATATCTTGTTCATCAATGAACTGCGTGCGTACATCTGAGCTTTGGGCGGAACTCACATCCCATTGATATAGCGCCTGCAATGCTCGTTCACGAGCATGACGACGTGACTGCGACCGACTGACCTTCTTAACGCGTTTAGGTTTTGCTTCTGCATCAGCTTCGGGGGGTGCCTCTGTCGCTTGAGCCTGCTCGGCCTCTCGCAAGATGTCTCCCATCGAACGAGGCTCTTCCGTTCCCGGAATGACAGGCGCAGATTCACCCGTTAATGCATCGGCATCTGACGCAACTGCCCCTTTAGCGTTCTTCAGCTCTTCAGGTTGAGGAATATTCTTCATGGCTGGCGAACCTAACTCAGGTTAAAACGGAAGATAAGGCACTGTCCTGTACCCAACGGCCTATGATGGCGGTTTCGGCGTCTAAAAGGTCAAAAACCACAGGATTTACTGGCGTCGCCACGTCGTTTTGCCACCTGTATCTTCCAAAATAATACCCATGGCCACCAATTCGTCACGAATCTCATCGCTTCGGGCAAAATCTTTGGCTGCCCGCGCATCAACTCTTTCTGCGATTAGCGCATCGATCTCTTCATTGCTGGGTCCGCCTGCAGAGCTTCCTGCCTGCAATGCCACTTCCGGGTCCTGATCCAGAATGCCCAGCCTCTGCCCCAAGTAAACCAGAGTATTAGCAAGCACTCGCGAACGATCGCTGATTAAATCAGTTTCACGATTCAGAGTACCCGCCAGATCGTGCAACACGGACATAGCCAGCGGAGTGTTCAGATCGTCGTTCATGGCAGTATCAAAACGCTCAATGAAGGCGCTGTCGATCATGGCATCAGCCGGCTTCCCATCACCTTCTGGTAGCGCATCTGTAGCTCTGCCTCGAAGCGCAATGTAGAAACGTTTTAACGATTCCCGAGCCGCATCCAGTGATTCTGTCATGTAGTTCAGGGGGCTTCGATAGTGACTGCCCACAATAAAGGTGCGAATTTCTTCGCCGCTGTATTGATCCAGCACATCGCGAAGAGTCAGAAAGTTATTTAACGATTTGGACATCTTCTCGTCGTCGATACGAACCAGACCGTTATGCATCCAGTAACGCGCAAACTTGCCACCGGTCAGTGCTTCACTTTGCGCAATTTCGTTTTCGTGATGCGGGAATTCTAAATCCATACCACCGCCGTGGATATCAAATTCATCACCCAGTAAATCCATGGACATGGCTGAACATTCTATGTGCCAGCCCGGGCGTCCATCACCCCACGGTGAGGGCCAACTTGGCTCGGTCGGTTTTGCCGATTTCCACAGTACGAAATCTAAGGGATCGTTCTTAGCTTCGTCGACAGCTACACGTTCCCCGGCTCGAAGATCTTCAACTTTACGGCCGGATAATTTTCCGTATTCAGCGAAAGACTTAACGGAATAGAACACATCGCCGTTGTCAGCTGCGTAGGCATGTCCAGACTCGATAAGCTGAGTGATAATCCGAATCATGCTATCCACCGTTTCCGTCGCTTTAGGCTCGTGGGTGGGAGGCAACACATTAAGTGCACGTTCATCAGCGTGCATTTCATCGATATAGCGCTCGGACAATGCGGTAGGCGTCACACCGGTTTCTGCAGCCCGTTTAATAATTTTGTCGTCCACGTCAGTAATGTTACGAACATATTTCACTGAGTAACCGAGAGATTTGAGGTGCCTGTACAGCACGTCGTAGACAATCATGACGCGCCCATGCCCGACATGGCAGACGTCATAAACCGTGATTCCGCAAACATACAGGCCTACATAGCCTTCGTTTAAGGGTATAAACGCCTCTTTTTGTCGATTAAGCGTGTTGTAGATCTGCAGCATGCGAGCTTTACGGTTCAGTAAATTGTCGAGGAATACTGAAGCCTAGCAGATTACCCGATGGATACTGAGACCAGCGAGAACTCAAATTGCCGCTAAAATCCATCGGTTAATAGAACATTAGGTTTTTTCAGGGTCTAACATGGCAAATCGACAAACGGTTGGAATCAGACTTGCGCTCGTGTTCGCAGTGATGACAGGAACACTTTTCAGCATGACGGCACTGGCTGAAAACACCCGCGTGACCATGAAGACAACTCAGGGCGACATTGTAATTCAGCTGGATGCAGAACGCGCCCCGCAAACGGTTCGCAACTTCCTGCAATATGTCGATGATGGTTTTTATTCCAACACCTTGTTTCACCGGGTGATAGAAGGCTTCATGATTCAGGGCGGCGGCTTTACTACCGATTATCAGCGTAAATCAACCCGACCACCCGTTAGCAATGAAGCCTATAACGGTCTTCAGAACAACCGTTACACCATTGCTATGGCGCGAACAACGGCGCCCCATTCGGCGACCTCGCAGTTTTTCATCAACAGTGAAAACAACAGTAACCTGAACCATACCAACACGACTCAGCGAGGCTGGGGCTATACCGTATTCGGTAAAGTGGTTGAGGGAAAAAACATCGTAGATACCATCAGCCAGGTACCTACCAGCTCCGGAGGACCGTTTAGCCGAGATGCACCGATTGACCCTGTCATCATTCTATCAGTGGAGCGATTCAGCCCGGTCCAGGCGCAGGCCACCGACGCTACAGATGGCTTAACCAAGGTTGAAGGCAGCGCGACTGCGGAACAGAACTAGTTGCTGCAATTCAGCGATCGTATAAATTCGGCTGCTACACTACACCTTTTTTAGCAACGCTAGACGGTTGGTCCGTACCTTATGAAAGCAACTCTTACGACAAACAAAGGCTCAATTGTTATCGAATTGAACGCGGAAGCGGCACCGATAACTTGCGCCAACTTCAAACGCTATGCGGATGAAGGCCATTTCAACGGGACTATCTTCCATCGCGTTATCCCTAACTTCATGATCCAAGGCGGTGGTTTCACACCTGACATGGAACAAAAATCTACCCACGACAACATTCAAAACGAAGCGTCAAACGGACTGACCAACGTGACAGGTTCAATCGCGATGGCGCGCACACCTGACCCGCATTCAGCTAGCTCTCAGTTTTTCATCAATTTGACTGACAACGACTTTTTGAACTTCCGCGATGAGTCTCAAGCCGGTTTTGGTTACTGCGTGTTCGGACAGACTGTCGAAGGCATGGATACCGTCAACGCCATAGCAGGCGTTCCGACGGGTTCAAACGGACACCATCAAGATGTTCCCACTGAAGCTGTCGTCATTGAAACTATTGTCGTTAGCGAAGACTAAACACTCATCAACAGTCAGCTGTTCATAGCGGATCTTCATCTTGATCCTGCTACTCCGGCCCTACAAGATCTGGCCCTGCGTTTTTTGCAATTCGCGCAGGGCCATGACCACCTTTATATACTCGGCGACCTTTTCGAGTTTTGGCTAGGAGATGATGCCGGTCTGGCGGCATACCCATCATTTGTCCAAGCCTTGGCATCGCTGAAAGACCACAACTGCTCAGTCACCGTCATGCTAGGCAATCGCGACTTCCTACTCGGAGACGATTTTGCGAAGGATGCGGCCGTATCGTTAGTCAAAGACGATACGTTGATTGTTCAACTTGGCAACTCTAATGCGTTGCTCATGCATGGCGATACGCTTTGCACCGACGATATCGACTACCAGGCGTTTCGCAAAATGGTCCGAGCGCCTGAATGGCAAGAGAACTTTTTGAAACAGTCTGTTGAGGCTCGTATCAATCAGGCCAAAGCGATGCGCAAAGCCAGTGCAAACGCAAGTGCTGGAAAAGGTCGGGACATCATGGACGTTAACTTAAGCGCCGTATCAAGCCACATTAATCAAAGCCAATGCCCGGTTTTGATTCACGGGCACACGCACCGCCCGGCCATTCACAACGTCACAGAATGCAATGCACGTCGATACGTGGTGGGCGATTGGCATGAAGATCACGCTCAGTTTGTTCAATGGACGCCTGACGGTCTCGAGCTTTTAGAATTTCGTTAGTCAGCTTGCATCATCGCAGCCTTGTACTCCAACTCCATCTCTTTTATTAGCAACAGCTCCTCTTCATTAAAGCCAGCTTGCAACCGCGCTTTTTCGTTGTAAGGACTTCGCAAGTACGCGCTGTTCTCGCCTTTTAACAGATCTCTGAAAACCTCGGTGCCATCCAGCTCACGCTGTTCACACAAGTAACGAAACCATCGATTACCTACCTCGACATGCGTGATTTCATCGGTGTAGATACGTTGAAGGATACGCGCGGTATCGTCATCGCCTAAGCGCTGAAGCTTCTCAATCATAGGCGGTGCGACATCCAGACCACGCGCTTCGAGTATGCGCGGCACCAATGCCATTCTGACCAGAATATCGTGGCAGGTTCTTCTGGCCATATCCCATAAGCCATCGTGTGCTTTGAGAGCCCCATAGTGGCAGTCCAGCGACTCCAGACGGGCATGTAAAAGCAAGAAATGTTGCCCCTCATCAGAACCTACCCGGAGCCAATCCTCATAGTAGTCGGTGGGCATATCGCGAAATCGATACACCGCATCCAATGCGAGGTTGATGGCGTTGAATTCGATGTGGGCCAGCGAATGGATGAGTCCTATTCGCCCGGCAATGGAGCCCATACCGCGGCGCGGAAGATGACGGGCGTCGACCAATTCAGGTTTTGCCGGACGTCCGGGCGCCTCTAGCGTACGTATAACTGACAACGAGGGCAAGTTTACTAGGGCGTCCAAACTGGATTGAGGTAGCGAACACCATTGATCGTACAGCTCAATACTGGCTTGTGCTTTTTCCACAGGGTCGGCACACATCAGAACATCTTCTGCTTCTTTAAATAAATCGCGAATACTCACCCAGCCCCATCCTAGTTATAACTTGCTGTTCAACTACTTAATTGAAGAGCATTGAACGTAAAATCAATGAACAACATACTGCCCCGCACTCAGCGGGCACTAAGCGTAACACTGCTATCCGTCGTACTGAGCGCATGCGCAACAAAACCATCAGCACCGGATGTTCCTCTACATACTTTCGTTTTGTATGAAGACCTAATAGGCAAAACGATTGGCACCGGAAACTTCAGTGCCATTGATGGTACCAGCCGGGACTTCGTTGCCTTTATGAACGGAAGCTGGGATGGAAAGGTACTGACACTAGTGGAAGATTTCGAATACGCGGACGGTGTGAAAGAGCGTAAGACGTGGGTCTTCACATTGCTACCGAACGGCGAATTCAGTGGTGAACGGGAAGATGTCGTGGGCACTGCCAGAGGTTATCAGGATGGCGATGTATTCAGGCTCGAGTACACCATGGCTATCCCCAACGATGACGGAACACCTGGACGCAAAGTGTCATTCAAGGATGTCCTGTCTAAACGGGCGGATGGCGTCATTCAAAACGATGCTGTTGTCGGCATGTGGGGTGTTCGCGTCGGCAGTGTTAATTTAACGATCGAAAAAGCCTCCTAACCCAAGCGCCTCAAAGGAGCATATGATGGCGGGCAAGCGTTAACGTTCTCAGCCACCCTATGCATGCCTCGTTGAAGCCATGAATGTATGGATTACATTCACTGTTTTTGCAGCCCTGATGCAGGCAGTTAGGACTGCTGGGCAAAAACAACTCACCAGTAGCGTAAGCCCTATGGCTGCCACGCTAGTACGCTATGTATTCGGACTCCCTTTTGCCATTGCGTATTTGCTGTTCCTCGAACGCTATGACGCCGTCACACACTTAAGCAACGCCATACAAATACCCCGATTCGTGACATACGCCTTACTGGCAGGGGTTGCTCAAATTCTGGCAACGTTTCTTCTCGTGAAAGCGGTGAGCTTTAAAAATTTCACAGTTGGTACAAGCTTTGCCAAAACGGAAGCCATCCAAACCGCCGTATTCGGCATGCTGTTATTTGGCAGCACGTTAAATGCATTGGGGTGGTTGGCCGTAGCGGTAGGCGTCGCCGGTATATTTATTGTCAGCATACCCACTAAGAACGGCCGCTGGGAACCCATGAATATTTTATTGGGGACACTATCCGGTACTGCGTTCTCGTTTACGTCTCTTTGGCTACGCGAAGCAAGTATTAGTCTTGGACTGCCTGTCCTTACCAGTGCCGCAGTTACATTGCTTTTTATGGTGACCACCCAATCGCTTATGTGTATGACTTACATCGCCCTCAAGGAGCCCGAACAGTTTAGCGCCATGATGAAAAGAATTCGCTTATGCTGGTTTGTGGGGCTAACGAGCGCCCTTGGCTCAATCGGTTGGTTTACCGCGATGACTGCGCAAAACCCTGCGCTGGTTAAATCGCTTGGCCAAGTAGAGTTCATCTTTACTTTATTAATTACGACCTTATTCTTTAAAGAGAAAGTCACGGGCAGAGAATTATTCGGTGTGCTTGCAATTGTTGCTAGCGTTATTCTAATCATCAAAGCGACGTAAACATGGACATTCAGCGATTAGCCGCGTTCTCAGATGACCAACAAGGGGGCAACCCTGCTGGTGTTGTCATAATAGACGAACTTCCTTCGACAGAAAAAATGCAGCAAATAGCTAACGATGTTGGCTACTCTGAAACTGCTTTCGCTCAACCTACTGATGATGGGTTCAAGGTTAGATACTTCTCTCCCTTATCCGAAGTCCCTTTTTGTGGCCATGCGACGATTGCTCTGGGTGCTGCGCTGGCTCAAGCCTACGGCGACCAGACGTTTGCATTAAGTCTTAACGAGGCAAACATTACGGTTGAAGGCAAGACCCAAGGCGAAAAAATTTATGCCTCATTGCAATCACCTCCAACTCATAGTCGTCCAATAAGCGACAAAATGCTGACCGAAGCACTCACCTTATTCGGCCTTAACCCCGACGATTTAGACCCTCGCATTCCACCGGCTTTTGCACATGCCGGAGCCAACCATTTAGTGTTGTTTCTGAAATCACGCCAGAAACTAGCTGATCTCGACTATTCACAAACGCTTGGAAAAGTCTGGATGGATGAGGAAAACCTAGTTACCGTGCTACTGGGCTATATCGAAAATGATCGCTTATTTCACACACGTAACGCCTTCGCCTCCGGCGGCGTATTCGAGGACCCTGCCACCGGAGCGGCCACCGCAGCCTTAAGCGGTTATCTTCGAGATATTAACTGGCCACATGGAGGTAGTATTGATATCGTTCAAGGTGAAGATATGGGCAGCCGTTCGTTACTTAACGCTACGTTCAGCGATGAGCCAGGGAGCTCTATTCGGGTGTCCGGTAGTGTTCGCAAAATATAAAGCAAGACAATTATCTCAATGAGATAACGTGCCCATTGCTAACGTCTTACTAAGGAATCAAAAAGCTCTCTACTGCGCAGAGGTCGATCTCCAAGGTGTACTTTTAAAATCCGACGCATTAAGACTTTCGCCTGCTCCAGCACGTGTAAATCTGTTAAATCCAGTGATGCTAAAGCTATGAGCGTTGAACCATCAACCAACACACCTTCGTCAGGTGTCATCCCATCGGCCTGAATACCAGGGTCCCTCGTATCGCCTGCCCCCATCCGGTGCTTCTCTTTTTGAATCCCATATACCGCTTGATCGCTTTCGCTAACCCTTTCGTTGGTTACCACCGCTATGGCATTCGCCGGGTGGTATCGGTATTCACGATTAGGATCGATCGGGCTACCCTCGGCAGTGCATTGCGCTAAGTTCGGTAGCACGCCTAACGCATCGAGTAACTGCAATTCAAAAGTACGCAATATTTCTTGTACTGGTAGCGTTTTCTCTTCTAGTTGTGCGATAGCCAGGGAATAATGCGCGAAAAGCGTAGGAAGCGGCTGATCCTTGCCGAGCAAACGCAAAACCAGCTCGTTTAGATAGTAGGCGCAAGCAAGCTCAGCATCTTGCATCTCAAAGGCCTCACCACTCTCTTCTATGCCGGTTAAGGTTCGCAAATCCCCCGCCCCGACCCACGACAACAGTAGTGGTCTAAAGGGCTGATACAAGGCACGGGTACGTGGCTTTGAATTTCTTGCACTGCGGGCAACTAACGCAATTCGCCCATGCACAAGAGAGAAAGCATCAACGATGAAGCTTGTCTCCTGCCATTCCTTGTAGTGCAGTATGTAGGCTGCCTGCAAGGAAGTGCTGACACTGCCATCAGTGTCGATCATTCAGACCGCTCGCGCCATAATTAATGCGGTTCGGAATTCAGGGATTTTCATAGCCCAAACTTCTAAGTGCTCGCTCATCATCGGCCCAACCTTCCTTAACCCGCACCCAAAGCTTCAGAAATACCTTAGTTCCGAATAAGGTTTCCAATGTGGCTCGCGAGCGCGTTCCAACCTCTTTAAGTTGCGCACCGCCTTTACCTATAACGATGCCTTTTTGACTGGCTTTATCAACCCAGATGACCGCACCTATACGCAGCAAATCCGGGCTCTCTTCAAAGGTTTCAATTTCCACACTCAACGCGTAAGGCAACTCGGCAGATAACAATCGCGTTAACTGTTCGCGCACAGCTTCTGAGGCCAGAAAACGTGAAGAGCGATCGGTGAGTTCATCCTCACCAAACTGCCAAGGTGCTTCGGGAATTAATTTAGTCACTCCTTTAACCAAGGCGTCTACCCCGGCACCTTTTCTGGCGGATATCAACATGACGTCTTGCAAACGTTCATGTTGAGGAATTTTCGTTAAAAATGGCAGAAGCTCTTGCTTGTGTTTAATCGTGTCAATTTTATTCACTGCAATAAAGAACGGCACGCCTGATTGGCTCACCATGTCATAAGCACGCTGGTCATCATCGTTCCAAACCATGGCTTGTAGAAGCAGGATAACTACATCAACATCGTGCAAAGACGACGACGCTGTTCTGTTTAACACCTGATTGAGTTTTTGGGTCCCTGTAACGTGAATACCCGGTGTATCAACATAGATGATCTGGTGCTCACCATCGGTCTGTATGCCGTGAATACTGTGCCGCGTTGTCTGCGGCTTATGCGCTGTAATACTCAGCTTCTGACCGATAAGGTTATTGAGCAAAGTGGACTTACCCACATTGGGCCGACCAGCTATGGATACCACACCGCAAAAAGTCATCAATACGCCTGAATTCGTTATATGACGTGAAGTCTACCCGCATCGACGCCGATTGTTACGCACAAATGCACATCACTGTGAAGTTATCCGCCCAACAACACGACTTCACTGCTCAGACGCTTGTGACTCTTGCCGTGCAATCCGCTCTAGCATGGAGGCGGCCGCAGCCTGCTCAGCTTTTCGCCGACTGGTTGATGTCGATTTTACTGACAGGTTCAGCGCGTTGAGTGAACACACCACGGTGAATCGCATGTCGTGAGACTTACCTGTCGTCTCTACCACCTCGTATTCGGGTCGGTCAAGGCTTTGCGCTTGAAGCCATTCCTGAAGACGTGTCTTGGGATCCTTAAGCTCAGCCGATGGCGGTAACTCGGCCACTCTGTTGCCATAGAGACGCAATATCAGCGTCCTGGCGGCCTCAAAACCTGAATCGAGGAACACAGCGCCGATTATAGATTCGACAACATCAGAGAGAATGGAATCTCGTTTGAAACCGCCACTACGCAGCTCACCCACCCCCATGTTCAGGTAGTCGCCTAATTGCAGTTCTCGGGCAATTTCAGCCAGGGTACTTTGACGAACCAGACTCGCCCTTAACCGGCTTAGAGCGCCTTCATCGTCGTCAGGCCGGTGGTGAAATACCTCGTTTGCGATGGTGAAGTTGAGAAAACTGTCACCTAGGTATTCGAGTCGTTCGTAATTAACAGCACCGCTTGAACGATGCGATAACGCTTCAATGAGGAGCGCCTCATCGTTAAATCGATAATCAAGCTTTTCGCAAAGAGTGCTTAGGTTTGCCATGCCCACACTTTAACAGCGTGAGAAGGCTAAGTGTTTCTTTGAACAACTACTGTGCTGGTGCAGGTGCTGCTTCACCATCCGAGCTTTCAAATGCGGCAACCAGATGAATGTTATGAATAAACGGTACTCGTTTTTCATATTTCACTTTCAAGGAGTAGCCTTGGCCACGATCCTTTTTATCTAAAACGATTGTGTCTTCAGCCGTAAGGTCCCACAAATTGTTCTGGCGATAGGCTCGATTCAGATGATCATAAATCTTGGCCTTCGTCTGTTTCAGAATTTCAGGATTGGCTTGAGCATCCTCTGCAATTTGCTCAACCGTCCAGTTCTCCATGTACTCGGGAACCATCTTTAATGCAAATAAGCCAAGAAACAGGCCGATGCATAACATCACGAAAACACTGAGCATGCCGGCTCCACGCTGGCGCTGAGGTCTATTGAATTTTCGCGTTGTCATGATCTTCCACCCATGTCTGTGATTTTTCGGTCAGCCAACAAAAAAGCTCCCGCACAGCTACTAAAGCGTCAGATGCGGTTCAGACCTGAGTCCAAATTTCCACGCACACTGAGCCGCAATGTTTCACGACTTGGATAAAATGTCGATCCTGTGATCGATCTCTTAAATTACTGTTAGTTGTAATTTACTTGATGGCCGTAGCCAGACGACTCCAAAGCACACCGCCATTCCAGTGCATCCAAATATACTTGGCCTCACCGACAAGGTTTTCTTCAGGGACAAATCCCCAAAAACGGCTGTCGTTACTTCGATCGCGATTATCACCCACCATAAAATAGTGCCCTTCTGGGACGACTATCGTGCCTGAGCGTTTAGGAAACTCATTCGGAAATTCGAGAATCTCATGTTCAGTGCCATTGATGGATTCGGTACGTTGAACCGATCCGGATACTTCACGCTCATCGATCGGACTAATATAACGCCGAGGATCATTAGTGACCATGAGTTCGCCATTAACGGTGAACTGGCGGTTTTCATAAGTGACCGTATCACCCGGTAATCCGATAACGCGTTTGATGTAGTCAAGTCTCGGATCTTGTGGGAACCGAAATACTGCGACGTCCCCTCTTTCCGGCGAACCGGTATCGAGTATTTTGGTATGGACAACGGGCAAGCGCACACCATAACTAAACTTACTGACCAGAATAAAGTCACCGACTAACAAGGTCGGGATCATGGATCCGGACGGGATTTTAAACGGCTCAAACAGAAACGAGCGCAACACCAGAACAAAAAGCAGCACCGGAAAAAACGACTGCACGTACTCCACAAGAATGGGTAGCTCACCATTCTCAGAACGAACTGAGGCTTTGCGCTTAGGCGCAAACACCAAGCTATCAATAAGCCAGATGAGTCCGGTGACCGCAGTCGCGACTACCAATAACAGCGGGAAGTTGATCTTGTCCGCCCAATTTGAAGGCATTAGTTACGGTCCACTTGTAAGACGGCCAAGAATGCTTCCTGTGGGATCTCGACCTTACCCACCTGCTTCATGCGGCGCTTACCCGCTTTCTGCTTTTCCAACAGTTTTCGTTTACGCGACACATCACCGCCGTAACATTTGGCTGTTACGTTTTTACGTAAGGCCTTTATAGATGATCGGGCGATGATATGCGACCCGATCGCCGCCTGTACGGCTATTTCAAACATCTGGCGAGGGATAATATCTTTCATACGCTCCGCCAGTTCACGACCACGGCTTTGCGAGCGATCTCGGTGAATAATAGAAGCCAACGCGTCAACCTTGTCACCGTTGATTAAGATATCGACCTTTACCAAGTCTGCTTGCTGAAAACATTTGAATTCGTAGTCGAAGGAGGCATACCCCTTACTGACAGACTTAAGCCTGTCGAAGAAATCCAATACAACCTCGGACAATGGCAGCTCGTAGGTCATTTGCACTTGGCGACCGAGGTACTGCATGCTCACCTGAACACCGCGTTTCTCCACACACAATTTGATAACGTCTCCGACGTAATCCTGTGGCAACAACAGGTTAGCTTTAATGATCGGCTCGCGTATTTCAGCGATCACGTTGACCATCGGTAGTTCAGATGGATTGTGGATGTACGTCAATTCACCTTTTGTATCGAGTATTTCGTACACCACGGTCGGTGCTGTGGAGATCAGATCAAGGTTGTATTCGCGCTCCAAACGCTCCTGCACAATTTCCATATGCAGCATGCCCAGAAACCCACACCTGAATCCAAAACCCAAGGCGCTGGAAGATTCAGGCTCAAAATGCAGGGCTGCATCGTTCAAACGTAACTTCGATAATGCTTCACGAAAGTTCTCGTAGTCATCGCTTTCGATCGGGAACAATCCGGCGAACACTCGCGGCTGTACTTCTTTAAACCCCGGGAGCGGCTCTGCGGCCGGCCGATTTGCCAGAGTGATTGTGTCACCCACTCGTGCCGCTTCGATTTCCTTGATTCCAGCAATGATGAATCCCACTTCACCAGCGGCCAAACGGTCAGTCGTTTTGCGCTTTGGTGTAAAGATTCCGACATCATCCGCTTGGAAGGTGCGTCCAGTCGACATGATCTGGATTTTCGAACGCCGCTCTATGGTGCCTTCGATGACCCTCACGAGCGTGACAACACCGACGTAGGAATCGAACCAAGAATCGATAATAAGCGCCTTAGGGGGTGCATCGTAGTCACCCGTTGGCGGTGGTACTTGCTGAACCAGCTGCTCGAGTAAATCTTCGATGCCAACGCCTGTCTTCGCGCTGACGTGGATAGCATCGTGCGCATCAATGCCGATGATCTCTTCGATTTCATCCACCACTCTGTCGGGGTCTGCTGCAGGCAAATCGATTTTATTCAATACAGGTAGCACTTCTAGGTCCTGCTCGATGGCGGTGTAGCAGTTCGCCACACTCTGTGCTTCTACCCCCTGCGAGGCATCGACTACCAGCAAAGCGCCCTCACAGGCTGATAGAGAACGCGAAACCTCGTAGGAGAAGTCCACATGTCCCGGTGTATCAATGAAGTTGAGGTGGTAGGTTTCTCCATCGCGGGCTTTGTAATCCAGTGAGACAGCCTGAGCCTTGATGGTGATTCCGCGTTCCTGCTCAATATCCATTGAGTCCAGAACTTGCGAGGACATCTCACGATCGCTCAGGCCGCCACAGACTTGGATAAATCGATCTGCAATCGTGGATTTACCATGATCGATGTGAGCGATAATCGAAAAATTTCTTATGTTTTGCTGCATGCGTTCGGGTTCGGCGGGACTGGAGCTCGATGGCAATCCATCGGCCCTCTTACGGTGACTCCCTATTGTAGCTTGCAAGCGCCTCTTTCACGGCATCTAGATCCAAAAAGTGTTCACAGAGCTCTATTTCTCCACAAGACAGGACCGGAACACGGACATTGTAAGCGGCTTGCAATACCGGATCGTCGTCAATATCGATCCGAGTCAGCGAGAAACTGCCCGGTTCCAGCAGCTCTGAGAGCTGCTGTTCCATATCCTCACAAAGGTGACAGCCGTCACGAAAATGCAGTGTTAGTGGTACCGCGTGAGTGCTCACTGGTCGATTTTAAGCGCCAAAAAGACGGGACCCTCAGGGCGATGGACCAATACAGCTACCGAATCTCTATCATCCAACTCGTCTAAAACCTTCTGAACGTCGCTTTCAGAGTCGACAGGCTTGTTGTCGATCATGGAGATGACGTCGTTAACACGAATACCCGCTTTTTCAGCAGAGCTGCCTTTTTCAACCTCATCGACCAGAACACCTCCTTTATCGATACCTAACTCTTCACGGATTTTATCGTCTACAGGTTTAACCGAAAATTTAAGCTGTTTAAATATCGGTTTGATGATTTTTCGAGGAGCTCCGCTGCGCAATTCTTCGTTGGATGGCAACATGCCGATGTTCACGGTCAAATCTACGGTTTTTCCTTCACGCACAACCGTGACGGTCGCGTCTTCATTGGCGCGAACCCGACCCACTAATGGAGGCAGCGAAGACGATCGCTCAACCTTGCTACCATCAAAATGGGTAATGACATCACCCACTCTTAGTTCTGAATTCGAGGCTGGGCTATTGGGAAGGATTCTTGAGATCACGGCACCATAGGCGCGATCCATTCCGAAAGACTTTGATAGTTCCAGGGTAACTTCTTGAATAATGACGCCTAGCCAGCCACGGCTAACTTTGCCGGTGTCGCGTAATTGTTCGGCGACATCAATGGCCATCTCGATGGGAATGGCGAAAGAGAGCCCCATAAAACTTCCGGTTCGACTGTATATCTGGCTGTTAATACCAATAACGTCGCCGTCTAGATTAAACAGTGGCCCACCTGAATTACCCGGATTGATGGCGACATCGGTTTGTATAAATGGCACGTAGCTTTCATTGGGTAGCGCGCGTCCTGTTGCACTCACGATTCCAGCCGTGACAGAAAAATCAAAACCAAAGGGTGACCCTATGGCCAGTACCCATTCGCCGACTTCCAGTTTGTCACTATCTCCGATACTGACTACCGGTAGGTCAACCGCATCGACCTTGAGCAAAGCGACGTCTGACCGCGGATCCGTTCCGATAACGACAGCGTTAAGTTGTCTACGGTCATGCATTCGCACTGTCACTCTGTCAGCATTTTCAACTACATGATTGTTGGTCAAGATAAATCCATCTTCAGAGATGATAAATCCGGAACCTTGTGTACGTCCCTCATCCGGCCCGCTAGGTGAGCGTTCTTCTTCAAAACGCTTGATGAGATCCTCAACGATGGAGTCTTCACTGGTACCAGGTATTTCCGGACGCGATCGCTGCACAGGCGCCTGAGAAATACTGATGTTAACCACCGCCTCATGATTTTTCTTAACCAGTTTTGTAAAGTCAGGCAACGAGCTTTGTGCCTGAGCCAATCCTGACATCATAAATAGCGTCGCGAAGATTAGCTTACAAACACTCGACATCAATACTCTATGGGTACGCTCAAGAATCATCAGGACTTTCCTATTTAGATGTAACACCAGAGGAAGACTTCTCACTCACTATACGTGCAGATTGCATGCACAGACCCGTTTCGAATCGGGGTAATACATAAGCAGATAAGCCGCGCCATGCAATAAGCCCACCACTGAGGCCCATAAAAGCCGCTATCGCGACAAGCGAATCTGAAGTAAGAGAGACATTGAAGAGCGTGGGTTGAGAGCTATCTTTAACACTCAACCATGTCAGCAGACTAAACCCAAACATCCCAAGTAGAGGCAGACCATAGGCTCCTGCTACTAGCCAAAGCCACTGAGAGCCACTGTCGTCAATTTCGATTTCAACCTGCTGGTTTTCGCTGAGCGAGATAGGTGTGTGGCACTCAATTCGAGCTGCTTGAATACCGTGATTAAATATACCCGCCCCACACCCTTGCCCCTTAGCACATCGTTGGCAGGCACTCACGCCTTCTACCTCGACTAGCACTTGCCCGGAGGCTACTGCATTGCTAATGACGCGAGCATTTCGTCTCACTGACGAATTTTTACGGCCTTCGCGATAGCCATGACTGTCTCGCTCGGTACCTCGCCAACCGCAGTCACAAATGCCTGCCCCAAACTCATACCATAAGCATTCATGGCACCCATACTAGAAAGACCTTTCGACGATTCTTTGTAATCGTCTTTACTTAGGTACTCAACGTAGACAGACACTGACGCCATACCGTCGGTAAGCATCACGTGGGTCAAAGGATTCTCCTCGTCGAGCATTGGGGTAAACGTTTCTGCGACTTCCTTATAGCCCATTGGCAACTTGCCAAATTCAACTCTGTCCTCCTGATCGGCTAGCCCCTTAGGTAAACCTGAAGTTGCTTCAGTCCGTGTCGGTTCCAGCCAGCTCAGTTGCTCCCCAGTGGGCAACGCTTCAAATCTGTCGGCGGAAATAGCATCAGGATATTCGATTTGGGTAAACATCACTTGTTCCACCACACTGTTAGGGCCATCCATCAGCATGGATCGCAACAACATATTAGTTTCTTGATCAATCCAAAATTTGTAGCCGTAGCGATGCTTATCTATGGGCTTCACATTAACCACGTGCGTATCGATGCCAGCGACACGATCTGCTTTGCCCATCATGAATTCATAACGCATGCTACTTGTTAGAGAGTCGTCCAATTTAGGCAGCAGATCGCGCGGCTTAGACTTACTGACAACAACAGACTGAGTGCCCGGCCAGATACACGTGACTAAGGCATTGTTGCGAATCACTTCCCTCGCCTCACCATCTAGCGAACTCAATCGTTCGAGCTCACCCAGCTCATCGCTAGAATGAAGGATGTGCATTGAGGTGATATGAGCGCCTTGTACGTGCACAAAGGTGCCTTCGTAGTTGAGCGTTTTTAGCGCCTTGGTCATGTCATTGACCAGGTCCGCCGGATTCATAGCTTGAGATTGCGAAGCAGCATTCTCAGACGCAAACGCAATTTGACTAATCGGCAAGGCACTGACAATTGCACACCCCGCCCAAATGACGAATGCACGTAGTAATGCGTCAGGCTTAGCGGCTAGCAACTTCATTGCTCCTACTGCTCCTCTGCGCGATCGTCGTACCCTACTAAACGAGAGTAGGACAACATTCCTTCCCGGCCAGCCGTAGGAGAATTTTCCAAGTGCTGTGACAAGAACTTGTTCAGACGTTTTTCATCAGACACACGCTCGGAAGTTTGTGGAGAAACCCAGTATGAACCGGTATTGGACACAAACTCGACTTCGGGCAATGGCGCACCCTCAGGCTGCTGCGAAAATACATCGACAGCATCCACTGCAGCTGGCGTATTGGCAGTGACAGAGACGTTGCCAGTTTCTAGAGATTCCTGCCCCTGATAAACATTCACACCCACCACTGTTACCAAGGCAACACTGGCTGCAAGAGCGAACCCGGTAAGCCCCGTTCCAAAAGAAGCTGATTTCTTAACAGCCTGTGACTTATCTCTAGCTTGACTGATATCTGCAACGGTGTCGGTAGTTGCAGCAGTAGATTCTTCACGAGATACAGAATCAGCTGGCACCTGCTCAGCAGAGCCTGCGAATGGGGTTATATTGCTGTACGTAGGCTCATCAGCGATGGCGGCACAGATGCTAGAGACGAGTTTGTTGTCGACCTCTACAGGTTCTGAGTTAATCACATCACGAATTAGATGGTAACGAGTCCATTTGCTCCGCAATACGTCATCGTCACAGATACCGGCGACACAATCGGATGGATTTAAGCCGTCCCACTCGCCGTCCATTAACTGCGACAGTTGTTCTTCGTTCATCGGTGGAAGATTTGAATTAGTCATACCTTACCTGCGCTTTTCATCGAGCAATGGCTCGAGGTTAGTATCAATGGCTTCTCGGGCTCGGAAAATCCGAGATCGAACTGTACCTATTGGACAATCCATGGCTTCAGCAATTTCTTCGTAGGACATACCGTCGAACTCGCGAAGCGTGATTGCCGTTCGTAGATCTTCAGGTAACAGTTCGATGGTTTCTTGCACAACGCGTGCAATTTCCTCAGTGGCCATGACCCGATCCGGACTGGCGTTCTCACGCAGGGCGACACCGCTATCGAATTGCTCGGCATCTGCCGCATCAATACCGCTGTCGCTGATTTTACGGCTGCGAGTAACCAGATGATTTTTAGCCGTGTTGATGGCTATACGATAAAGCCAAGTGTAAAACGCACTGTCGCCTCGGAAGTTTTTCAACCCGCGGTATGCTTTTATAAACGCTTCTTGGGTTACGTCCTGAGATTCATGCACGTCGTGCACATAACGAGTCACTAAATGACCGATCTTGTGCTGGTACTTGAGCACCAACAGGTCGAAGGCCGACTTGTCCCCACGCTGAACCCGCTGAACGAGCGCCAGATCTATTTCTTTGTCACTCAATGCTTTCGCTCCCCGAGCGATTCGAGGTGCTGTAAGTGGCACCGTATTCGAAGCGAGAATCATATCAGTTATGTGTCCGTCTGCGCCCATTGGCCTGTTCACTTCTATGACAACAATTCTCGGTATAGTTCACGCCTGATGCTATGAAAATGTTGTACACCCCTCAAAATCATATTGGATGGAAAAATTCCTCATGTCTCTTTCAGTTGTCTCAAACGCTTCGGAGCTCGCCGAACTTCTTAATCAATCTCTTGCGACGGCGGCAACACTACGTGACGCACGCATTTGTCTGGTGGATTTGCGCTCTCCAGAGGCTTATGCGGCTGGACACATTCCAGGTGCAGTTTCCGGCAACGCGGCGTTATTGAATCGCGCAGAACCTCCTATGGGAGGGCTGATGCCGGAACCCGATGCGGTTAACACGTTACTCGCGCAAATCGGGGCCAACTTGGGCGACCAGATCATTGCCTATGACGGCGGCAAAGAAACGGCAGCCGCTCGTCTCGTTTGGGTTTTGGACGCCTACGGATACGAAGTGGGCAGTTGGCTAAGTGGTGGGTTTAATGATTGGCAGTCTCAGGGCCTACCCATTACGACAGAGCCCAGCAAGGCATCACCCGGGGATTTAGTGCTGTCTCCAATCGGCGACAATGTCATTTCAGCCGAACAACTCATGCAGATATTGAATGAAGACTCGGTGAAAATTCTGGATGTGCGAACGCCTGGAGAGTTTGCTGGTACCGATGTACGCAGTGCGCGAGGGGGACACGTTCCGGGTGCCAGTCATATTGAATGGACCTCACAACTGGATGAAAAGGGTCGCCTGTTGCCCGACGAAATACTGGAAGCGCAACTCGAGAAAGCGAGCATTAAATCGGACGACACCGTTATTGTGTATTGCCAGACTCATCAGCGATCAGCAGTGACATACGTCGCCCTAAAAAACCTGGGGTTTAGCGATGTCAGAGCGCTCGACGGGGCATGGTCGAACTGGGGCAATCGAACCGACACACCCATCGAATCTTGAACACATACGTCAGATGTCGGCAAGCTTTCGATAGTTGTCATAGCGCCAAGATGCTATCTCGCCATTGCGCAACCCCTCTTGCACAGCGCAAGCAGGTTCAACGGTATGCGAACAGTCGCCGAATCGACACGATTCGGCGGCTCGGGCCAGCTCATGGAAACCCTGTCGCAGTGTTTGCTTGGCAAAATGTGAAACCGAGTATTGCCTGACACCTGGAGAATCTATGATGGCACCACTTCCAGGCAAGTCGTACCAAAATGTGACTGATGTTGTGTGGGAGCCCAGCCCTGTTGCTTCTGAAACGGCGCCCACGACCAAATCCCGATCGGGTAAAAGACGCTGAATAATAGATGACTTACCGACGCCACTTGCACCTACCAATGTAAAGGTACAGTCCTTTAGTTCATTGAGTAATGGCTGAATGCCATCTGAGGTTTTTGTATCGACAAGAACCGCTTTGTAGCCCACCTGTCGATAGGTCGCTATGAGTTTTTCGGCCTCATCACGCTCCTCGCTGCTCATACGATCAGCTTTATTGAAAATGATGAGAGCATTAACGCCGGCTTGGTGAGCCGCCAAACAAAATTGATCAATGAGCAAGGTATCAATGCCAGGCGGACTGGCCGAAACTATTCCCAAATGCGTCAAATTGGCGGCTAGCGGCTTCACCCAATGCCTGTCTGCTCTTTCCAGTACAGTTTGGCGCGGCATTAAGGCTTGAACACGCAGCCGACCATCATCCCTGAAACACTCAATTTTGTCCCCCGCCACCATAAGAGGCACACTTCGCAAAGGATAAGCCTGCTCGACGGCTACCTCTCCATCGACCTGAACCGCTACCGTCTTTTTAAAGTTTGCGATGACACGCGCTGAGATCGTTACCATATTGAGCTGACACGACAACTTGAGGCATTGGATGAGAAAGTCTCAACACGGCAATTGCACGATGTATGCTTAATGGTATTACAGCTTTTCAATGGCTTAGCTATTCTCACTTGACGCATCATTAAGCTTTGCTGAGCAAACAATGCTGGCAATTGCGCTGTGATCAACAATACTCGTTAGTTGCGAAAAATATAAAAAGAGACAATTTGATGTCAATAAACAACGACAATCTCATTTGGGTCGATTTGGAAATGACCGGACTCGAGCCCGATGTAGACACCATAATAGAGATTGCCACCATAGTGACTGATTCACAGCTTAACACTCTGGCTGAAGGCCCTGTCATCGCGATACACGTTGATGATGATCGCTTGCTGGCTATGGACGATTGGAACACGGAACATCACACCGCCTCCGGCCTGGTGGATCGTGTGCGAGCTAGCCAATACACCTTGGATGCAGCCAGCACAGAGACCATCGATTTTCTGAAAAATTGGGTTGATGCCGGCAAGAGTCCAATGTGTGGAAACAGCATCGGGCAGGATCGTCGATTCATGGTCAAGTATATGCCGACCCTTGAAGCGTTTTTCCACTACCGCAATGTAGACGTCAGCTCTATCAAAGAGCTTGTCAAGCGTTGGCAGCCCTCAATCAGTGACGGTTTTTCAAAAGAGAATACCCATTTGGCGCTGGATGATATTCGCGAAAGCATCGCCGAACTTCGGTACTACCGGGAGCAAATTTTTACCATTTAGCGCATAAAATTACGCGGGTGTCAGTAAACTGCCGGAATCTTAGAAAAATTAGTGAAAAAAATGAATTTTCAGGCTTATTTTTATGCTTTTAAGGCTTGACGGGAGCAAAAATACGCGTCGTTATGCACAGGTAAAATAAAAGTTGATGGAGTTCAAATTATGTTGTATGTAGAAGCTCGCCTACTTTAAGAATGCACCGTAACCCATTGTTTATATTAATTTTATAGTGTTTGTTCAAATTATAAACAATCTAACAAAAGCGTTACAGGACGTGGGTTTGCTCCTCCAATTCGCATTTCATCCACAACCTTATCCACAGATTTTGTGGATAACGTGCATAACTTGCGTCAAGATAATGTGGTTACGATTTAATTCCCATCTTAAGGCGTCAATATTTTACTTATTTGACGCGTATGCGCCTGTTGCCAGGCGAGGTATTTGAGAGGAACTAATCACCTCCGCAGCTAAGCGGAGGTGATATACAAAACGCTAAAAATCAGACGGCCGCTAAGAGCGCGTTAAACGTGGAGCTTGGTCGCATGATCTGCTCGCACTTTTCGATGCTCGGGCGATAATATCCGCCGATATCGACAGGCTTGCCCTGCACTTCATTCAACTCAGCAACAATTGCAGCCTCGTTTTGAATTAAGGCCTCAGCCAGGCTTGCAAACTGCGTTTTCAATTCAGCATCGTCGTCCTGCTCGCTCAGTGCTTCAGCCCAGTACATAGCCAGGTAAAAATGACTACCGCGATTATCTAGCTCCTTGACTCGCCTGGAGGGTGATTTACCTTCCAGTAGCAGTTTACTGGTTGCCAAATCGAGTGTGGTTGCCAGCACCTGAGCACGTGCAATGTTTTCCGTTTCAGCAAAGTGTTCCAGCGAAACAGCTATGGCAAGAAATTCCCCTAGTGAGTCCCAACGTAAATGATTTTCTTCAACAAGCTGTTCGACGTGTTTCGGAGCGGAGCCGCCTGCGCCGGTCTCAAACAAACCACCGCCGTTCATTAGCGGAACGATGGAGAGCATCTTGGCACTGGTGCCGAGTTCAAGGATCGGAAACAGGTCTGTGAGGTAGTCTCTAAGGACGTTACCCGTGACTGATATCGTGTCCTTTCCTTCTTTTAAACGGAGCATGGAGAAGCGTGTCGCCTCAGCCGGAGTCATAATGCTGATATCCAGCCCACCTGTATCATGGTCAGCGAGATATTCATTCACTTTACTAATAAGTTGTGCGTCATGGGCTCTTGTAGCATCCAGCCAGAAAACAGCCGGGCTACCTGTCGCTTTCGCACGAGATACTGCAAGACGGACCCAGTCTCTAACTGGTGCATCTTTGACGTTGCACATGCGCCAGATATCACCCGCTTCAACGCGATGACTCATCAGCTCGTTGCCGGATCCATCCACAACCCGCATAGTTCCGTTCATTGGAACTTCAAAGGTCTTATCGTGTGAACCGTATTCTTCAGCTTTTTGAGCCATGAGCCCCACATTCGGGACGGTACCCATAGTTGTCGGGTCAAACGCCCCATGCTCTTGACAAAAAGAGATAGCCTCCTGATAAACAGCGGCATAACAACTGTCTGGAATTACAGCCTTGGTATCCTGAAGCTGACCCGCAGCGTTCCACATTTTGCCCGATGTTCTGATCATAGCTGGCATGGATGCATCAACAATGACATCGCTAGGCACATGCAAGTTGGTTATACCTTTATCGGAGTTGACCATCGCAATGCCGGGACCGTTGGCATACGCATCTTCTATCGCTTTTTCCACTTGTGCACGCTGATCTGCGGGCATGTTTTCGATTGCACTAAGCAAACTACCGACACCGTTGTTCGGATTTCCACCGGCAGATTCCAGTGCGTCTCCATACTCTGCAAATACATCCGCAAAATAGGCTTTCACAACGTGGCCGAACAATATCGGGTCTGAGACCTTCATCATTGTCGCTTTTAAATGCACTGAGAAGAGCACGCCTTGCGCCTTTGCGTCTGCGATTTGCTCGGCTAAAAATTGGGTTAGCGCATTTTTGCTCATGAAGGTTGAGTCGACGATTTCACCGGCCAGCACGCCAAAATCAGGCTTCATCACAGTTACCGCACCGTCTTCAGCAACGTGTTCAATACGCACCGTGGTATCAGTGACCATGGTCACTGATTGTTCATTGGAGAAAAAATCACCCGAATCCATGCTAGCAACATGGGATTTCGAATCAGCCGTCCAGGCGCCCATTGCGTGGGGATTGGCCCGCGCATAACTTTTTACAGCGGCCGGGGCACGTCGGTCAGAGTTTCCTTCTCTAAGAACCGGATTTACCGCACTGCCTTTGACCCGATCGTACCGGGCTTTAGCATCGGTTTCAGCATCAGTACGGGGCTCGTCCGGGTAGTCGGGAATGCCAAATCCTTGCGATTGGAGCTCTTCTATCGTGGCCTTTAACTGCGGAATTGAGGCGCTGATATTTGGCAGCTTGACGATATTAGCCTCCGGTTTTACCGCCAGCGTACCCAGTTCAGCCAATGCATCATGGGTTTGTTGGTCGCTATTAAGCTGATCGTTAAATTGAGAAAGGATGCGCGCTGAGAGAGATATATCTCGTGTTTCTACAGCAATTCCCGCAGCACGAGTGAAGGTTTGAACGATGGGCAGCAAAGAATAGGTGGCCAGCGCGGGGGCTTCGTCAGTCAACGTATAGATAACTGTCGGGGTACGTTCGGTCATAGGTGCGTATTAGGCTGCTGAGAAACCGACAAGTTTCTGCCTAAAAGCGCACAAAATCAAGTGACCCGCCTTGGAAAGCGTTTCAACCAGGCGTTAAAGAACCCATGTCGCCGCCAAAAAACAGCGGCAACATGGGGGCTAACACTTAACCAAATTGATTCATTGTGTTGTCTTTTCCAGATGCCTTGAGTGCCTGGGCCCCTGAAAAGTACTCTTTATGGTCATCACCGATGTTGGAACCGGACATATCTTGATGCTTAACGCAGGCCAGCCCATCACGGATCTCGCGGCGTTGAACATCACGAACATAGGCCAGCATGCCTTCTTCGCCGAAGTAATTTTTGGCCAGGGCGTCAGTCGACTGGGCCGCAGTGTGATACGTCGGCAGTGTAATCAGATGGTGGAATATACCTGCGTTAGCAGATGCATCGGACTGGAAGGCTTGTATACGAACATCCGCCTCCGCAGCTAACTCTGATGAATCGTACTTTTCATTCATTAGGTCATCGCGTGCATAATCATCAAGTGACTTACCTTCTTCCTGCCAGGCATCGAAAACCTGTTGGCGGAAGTTAAGCGTCCAGTTAAATGAAGGGCTGTTGTTGTAAACCAATTTTGCATTCGGAATAACTTCACGAATTCGATTTACCATGCCTGCGATTTGGCCAACGTGCGGCTTTTCAGTTTCGATCCACAGCAGATCCGCACCATTTCTTAGAGAAGTAATGCAATCTAATACGCAACGATCTTCCCCGGAGCCCTTACGAAATTGCATAAGGCCATTCGGTAGGCGAGACGTCTTGATGGTTTTGCCACCTTGTTGGATAACGACATCGCCAGGGTTGATGTCTGCAAGTGAGGACACCTCTTCACCTTCGAGGAAGGCGTTGTACTGATCGCCCAAATCACCAGGTGTGCGAGACACTGGAATTTTCTGCGTCAGGCCAGCACCCAGGGAATCAGTACGCGCAACGATTATTCCATCTTCCACGCCCATCTCTAAAAACGCATAACGCAACGCATTAATTTTTGCGATGAAATCTTCATGAGGCACGGTTACTTTTCCGTCTTGATGACCACATTGCTTAACATCAGACACTTGGTTTTCAATTTGCAGAGCACAAGCTCCGGCTTCGATCATCTTTTTAGCCAACAGGTAGGTGGCCTCTTCATTACCGAAACCTGCATCGATGTCCGCAATAATAGGCACCACGTGTGTTTGGAAATTGTCAATTTTATCCATCGCAGCTTTTTCTGCGACCTGGTTGTTATCTGCTCGGGCTTGATCAAGCTCAGTGAACAAATGACGTAATTCTCGAGCGTCTGCTTGCTTCAGGAAGGTATAGAGCTCAGCAATAAGCTCAGGCACGGATGTTTTTTCGTGGATAGACTGATCAGGTAGAGGACCAAACTCCGAACGAAGCGCTGCAACCATCCAACCGGATAAATACAAGTAGCGCCCCTTTGTAGAACCAAAGTGTTTTTTGATCGAGATCAATTTCTGCTGCCCGACAAACCCGTGCCAGCAACCTAAAGATTGCGTGTATTGAGCAGGATCTTTATCGTAAGCTGCCATGTCCTCACGCATGATGCCAGCGGTGTAACGCGCAATATCAAGACCCGTGCGAAAACGATTTTGCAGCTGCATCCGTGCAACATTCTCTGCATTGATAGCATCCCAGCTACTACCGTTTGATGCGATTTTATCAGCGGCTTCAGAGACTAAAGTGCGGTACTGGTTCATTACTAGGGCTTTCCTGAATTATGTAGTAAATACGTTTACGAGGCCGTCAAGCCTGTTAAATTTGAGTGAGTAATTGCATGCGATGGTTCGGCATTGCGCCGGTACGTTTCGCACCTGCCTGATCAGGTTCTATTTCAACTTGTAGGCCGTTGTGCTCAAGCAAGATGGACTGAGGAGATTCTTCGTTACCGCCAGCTTCAACAAACTGCGACGGGCTGGATAATCCGGTTGTTGATCCGTCAGCACGGATAACCAACAGGTGATCGAAGTACACCAAGTAAGCAGTTGCTGCGGCGTGCGAGCCTTCTGCTAAAGGGAAACTCTGGTCCAGGAAATTAATCGCCTGATCCCAATTTGCCGATGTTCTGAAGTGTTGATTCATGCCCATGTTCTTGCTCCAACGTTAAACTGACGAAATGACTCCACTCGCTGTGGAAACTCGCCTGTCCTAAGGCTTAACGGCAGTGTATTAAAAAATGAACTAGAATTTGACAATAGAAATTACACACTGTGAATTTTACAAAAAAATAAGAGCCAAGCATGTCAAAAGCCTCGTCAATACGTAATGCTCATTTTTTAGGCACTAAAATCAGGAACTTACGAAAGCGCAACAATCTGACGATGGATGATCTTTCATCGCGTTGTGTAAAATTGGATGCGGAATCCGCGCCTTCTGTGTCCTATTTGTCAATGATTGAACGAGGGAAAAGGCATCCGAGTGAGCATATGCTTCGGGTTATTGCGGAAGTTTTTCAAAAAGATGTGGCCTGGTTCCTAGATAACGCGCCCGAAGAATCAGCAATAGCACCGGTTAAAGGGAACAAAGGCGGTGTAGCTGGCATGACGCTGGAGCCGGGTTTCTTATTCTCCAAGGAAATCTTACAAAACGCTATCCCGGAAATGCTTTCCCAAACCGGTGTTTCCGGACGTCAGTTTGCACATTTGTTAATTCGGGCTCATCAGGAAAACAATCAAAACCATTTTCCTGAACTAGAACGCGCTGCTGAAAACGTTGGTAAAAAACAAATGCCCCTAAGCGTTGAAGCTTTGATGGACATATGCACCAACATGGGTTTAAAAATAAAATGGTTTACCCGATTGCCAAAAGCGGCGCAGTCAAAAACGACCGTAAGAGACTCTGGCATAGTGCGTTCATATTTTGATGCACCGGCAACTATTTACGTAAATAAAGTCATGCAGCAACAACCCGAACGCTTGAAGTATGACTTAGCTTTATACATTGGTCATAAGGTATTGCACGAAGGTGATGGTGTAAAAAGCTTAATGACAACAGGCCCAAAGGCTGAAGAGACCGTTAGTGATTTCTCTTTGGGTTTGGATGCCAGTAGCGCATTAAATGCACAGGATATCGTGCATGCCTGGCGTGATTTCGAATGTAGTTTTTTCGCAGGCGCATTGCTCTGTCCTAAGGTGCCATTTCGCAGGCTGCTAGAACAAAAAGCTCATGACATTAGTGTGGCCGAGATGGTTGGTGTTTCAACTTCTACAGTGATGAGGCGTATGACCGTCGTATCATCATACCCTCACTGGCACTACTTTGATGCCTACCCGCCAGGGCGCTTACACGCTGTGTATAGAGGCAATGGCATCCCTCTACCCTGGGGAAACATGCGGCTTGTTCAAGACCCCTGTCAACACTGGGCGGTATTCAGAATGATCAATACCGATTCAAATGCAAGCTCAGCACAAATCTCGGTATTGGATGTTGGAACAGAGCCACGAATTTACTGCTGCGAATCAGTTAAAGTCAGCGACATGTCAGGGGCAGGACATGTATTGTGTGCAGGCATCGATGTCAATCCCGCGCTTACCGCTCAAGGCGTTGATGCTTCACAAGTAGCGCAGTCTCTGAAAGATGCTTGCATAGCCGGTGGCGGATCAGTGGCTATCCCAGAGGATATCAAGAACGAATTGCGTCAAATAGCCAAACTATTAAACATTGCTTGGCTAGGTCGTGGAATTGAAAAAGACGCGCGTTTGATTTGCCCGCGAAGTGGCGCCTGCCCTCGTTCACCTAGCTGCCACACCGACATGTCCGGTATGTAAATACCGAGATACCCCAATAGCGATTCGTCGCTATTTGCTAAGCAGGGTACGCTGGGCAAAAGCCACAGACAGCGTGCCCCCATCAGCAAACTCCAATTCGCTACCCACAGGAACACCACGAGCTATCTGCAACACTGGCACCTCATACTTTGCTGCGATATCACCGATGTATCGGGCGGTAGCCTGCCCTTCTACGGTAGGATTGGTTGCCAAGGTTACTTCGTCGACACCGCCATCGGCTAGACGGGCTTCTAACATATCCAAACCTAAGTCTTTGGGACCCACACCATCGAGTGGTGAAAGATGACCCAGCAATAGAAAGTACTTACCCCGATATTGCGTAGCCCGGTCGATTGCCAATACATCGGCCTGATTTTCGACAATGCACAACTGCGATGAGAGCCTGCCTGGATCGGAGCACCAGCGGCATAACGCTTGTTCCGTGAAAATACGGCATTGCTCGCAATGAGTGATTTTATCCATCGCTTTGATGAGCGTCTCGCCCAACTGCGTTGCAGCAGCTCTGTCTCTACGCAACAAATGCAAGGCCATACGTTGGGCAGACTTCGGCCCTACGCCTGGCAAACAGCGCAACGATTCTATCAAGTCTTCGAGCAATCCACTCGTAGCCATACTGTCTTAACTATCCTCAACGAATGGTTTAAAACGGAAGCTTCATACCTGGCGGTAATTCCATACCGTTGGTCAGCCCGCTGAGCTTGGACTGTGAAGCACTAGCAAGTTTGTGAGTTGCATCGTTAACTGCCGCAGCCACTAAGTCCTCAAGCATGTCTTTGTCATCGCCGACTAGGGAGTCATCAATAGACACTTTGCGCAGTTCGTGCTGGCCGTTCATGACCACAGACACAAGACCACCACCGCTCTGCCCTTCGATCTCCATGTTTGCAATCTCTTCTTGAGCACGCTGCATATCTTCCTGCATTTTTTGCGCTTGCTTCATCAGATTGCCAATACCACCCTTCATAATGACCTCTTTTAGATACGTTTAAATTAAGGATACGCCAGAGATTACTTATCCGATCAGTGTTCACCGATTGGCTGGATGCTGGCCGGATCAACCGCCGCATCGACACGATCGATCAATTGCTTAACGACTGGATCTTCGTTAATAGAAACACGAGCCGCATTCATTTCATCGGCTTCAATTTTTTCATCAATCCTTGCGGGCGTGTTGAGTTCCCCGTTCATCAGTGAAATGTCAACCTTAAGCTCTTGGCCCATCCAGGCAGTAAGAGCCGCATTAACGCGTTCAGCAAATCTAGGGGTATTCAGATGCTCAGAACTTGCCTCTAACTGCAATTGAAGCCGGTTGTTGTCCCAGGATATCAACTGCGTATGGCTGGCTAATTGACGTGGCATACCGGAGATATCCAGCTCGGACACAATTTGATGCCAATCGGATGGTTTGATGGCGGACTTGTCAATCGCCGACTTTGAGACTGCTGCCGTTTCAGGAGCTTTAGCAGGTGCGGCAGGTGCGGCAGGTGCGGCAGGTGGCAGTGTAGTCGGTTGCACATTCGCGGAGCTGGGTGTTGCCACGGGCGGGGTCTCCCCTAACGCCGCGGCTAACGCTGCAGCTCGCAGTGAACCACCGGCAGACACTTCTCCGCGAATCGGAATGGATGGTATTACTGTGTCTGTGCTGGTAGACGTTGATGCTGTTGACACGGTGCTCGCTGTAGGGAGATGAGTTGTCGGTGCCGATTGAGCGCGTTCAGTGTCAGTCTCACCTGCCCTCTGTACGGGTAGCACATCGCCTTGAGGCTTAAACGCACTCATACGCAGCAGCGCCATGTCGAATGCTTCTCGTGGATCTGGGGCAAACGGTAGGTCCCTACGGGCATGCGTGCCTATTTGATAAAAAAGCTGCACTTCATCGGCCGCTAAAGACTTCGCCAGACTCGTCATTCGTTCGATGCCTGCAGAATTCTCATCCACGCTTCCTGGAACAGACTGCAACATGGCTATCTTGTGTAACAAACTTAATATTTCACCCATCAGTTCAGCAAAATCAGGCGCGTACTCGGATAAGGATTCAACCCGTTCGAACAGCTGAGCAAGGTCACCAGCACCAATTGACTCAATCAAGCCCAATAGCCTATCGACCGACGCTCTACCGAGCATCGACTCGACATCACTTTCTTTGACTGCGCCCACACCAAAAGCGGCCGCCTGTTCTACAAGACTCAGTGAATCACGCACACTGCCTTCGGAAGCTCTGGCAATTAGCTCTAGAGCAGGCTTCTCATGTTCTATGGATTCTTCGCTCAGGATCTTGCTGAGATAGTCAACCAAGACACCTGACGCCATGCGCTTAAGATTGAACTGCAAGCAGCGCGACAGAACGGTTACCGGTACTTTTTGCGGATCAGTGGTGGCGAGCAGAAACTTTACGTGCTCTGGTGGTTCTTCCAGCGTTTTAAGCAAGGCATTAAAACTGTGGTTAGAGAACATGTGTACTTCATCAATCAAGTAAACCTTATAGCGCCCACTTGATGGCGCATAAGGTACGTTCTCGAGTAACTCTCGTGTCTCTTCAACTTTTGTGCGAGATGCGGCGTCGACCTCGATTAGGTCGAAAAACCTACCGGCTTCTATATCCTTACAAGAGCTGCACTCACCACATGGACTGGCGCTGACACCGTTGGTTTCGCAGTTTAGGCATTTGGCGAAGATACGCGCAATGGTCGTCTTGCCGACGCCACGCATGCCCGTGAACAGATAGGCGTGATGCAGTCTGTTTGTATCTAGCGCATTGACGAGCGCACGCAAGACTGACTCTTGGCCAATCATGTCCCGAAAGTGCTGCGGCCGCCATTTGCGCGCAAGTACCTTGTAGCTCATTGAGGTCGGTGATACGCCGCGATATTAAGAAGGCGGCATCCCGTACCAGCAACATCTCGGCGCCCGAATCCACTGCTGCCGCTGCTCCCTTCCGGGCCTGACGGGGTTAACAGTTTATCGCCGCGAGAGTGCCGATACGGAACACCATAGCCCGACTATTCTGGGGCTTGAAGGCTCAGTGTGCAAGCACCATCTGAAAATCTCATCCACCTTTAACAATTAGGGACGGTAATTGACCCGGATTGTTCCATCGAAGGCCCGTCATCTTCGCGTCATATTTCCCGACCAGACCACCGCTGATCATCAAATGCGCGTTAAGATTCCGAAACAATAATGCGGTCTACAAAACCTGATATGCCAGCAGATATACTCATTGTAGAGGATGAAAAATCAATCCGAGACATGCTGCGCATGGCGTTGAGGAAACAGGGGCATACAGTGCACGACGCAGAAACGGTTGCCGAAGCACGGACACTCATGGCTGCCACCCAAATGCATCTATGTCTGGTCGATTGGATGTTACCCGGCGGAAGTGGTCTGGAATTCGTCCGCTCGCTGCGCAAAGACTCCATGTACCGCAATTTACCCGTCATCATGGTCACTGCCCGGACCGAAGAGCACGATATAACCGCAGGCTTAGATGCCGGAGCCGACGACTACATCACCAAACCCTTTTCGCCCAGAGAGCTACAGTCGCGTATCAAGGCCCTGCTACGACGCAGTGCTGATTTTCAGGTCGATTCAAAGATCACTCTAGGCCCCTTGGAGCTCGACGCGGCTGCCCACCGCCTCACAGCGAATGGCGTAGATGTTCCTGTGGGGCATACTGAGTTCAAACTCATCTCATTCCTAATGCACAACCCAAACCGGGTTTTCAGCCGATCCCAGCTGTTAGACCACGTCTGGGGCAACGGCACTTTCATTGAAGAAAGGACGGTGGATGTCCACATATTGCGCCTGCGCAAGAGTCTAAAACCCTATTCGGCAGATGCCATGCTCGACACTGTACGCGGCGCCGGATACCGGCTTGTCGCCGATCCAGCGAGCTAGTTTCAGCTTTTCCTAAAAAACGAGCGTCCTCATCGCATATTCGCCACACGCCTGCCCGATTTCCAAATGGAATCGGTATGATGCTCGCATGCTGGACTACACCCCTATAAGATGAAGTTGTCACCTAGTCTCAAAAGCGAGATTAGCTGGGTGGTCGCCGGATTCATTGGCGTTTTACTCATAGGCTTCGCTCTCGGCTCCCCAGCAATCGGCGTAGTAATCTACTTAGCTGGCTACGTGGCATGGCTGCTTTTGCGAATGAACGCGCTGGTCAGCTGGCTTAGCGCAGGTGCTAAACCCTCTGAAGCTCCGCCGACCACCGGTCTCAGCGACGAAATCGTGCAGCTGGTTCACCGAGAAAAAAAATATAGCCGCAAGCAAAAAAACCGTTATCGCAGCACCCTGGCTCAGTTCAATTCGTTGGCCTCTGATCTACCTGATGCGACGGTGGTCCTGTCTGAGGATCATGAGATTCGATGGTCAAACGCAGCGGCGCTCAATTTACTGAATATCCATCCCGACAGAGACAAGGGTCAACGCATAGACAATCTGATCCGGATACCTGAGTTTCGAGAGTTCCTGCATTCCGAGGAAGGGGCTGAAGAACTCGAAATTCCAGGGCCTGTGGCGCAAGGGAAAGTACTCGCCGTCAGAAAAGTGCGTACGGGTAAGCACATGAAAGTCCTGATTGCCGCCGATATCACGCAACGAGTCCAGGTGCGTGAAATGCGCAAGGCGTTTGTCGCGGATGTTTCTCACGAACTCCGGACGCCTTTGACCGTGATTCGTGGGTATCTGGAAATGCTGCGCGATGAGTCCAGCATGGATAAGGAGTTGTTGCACTCACTTGATCAAATCACTGTCCAGTCAGACCGCATGCGTGGCATTGTAGAAGACCTTCTTCAGCTCTCAAAACTCGAAGGCAATTTGCTAGGCAAAAGCGAAGGGACTGTAGTGAACGTTTCAAACATGATCGAATCGATGATTGCTCCTCTAAACGAGATATCTGCGGATCATCAAATAACCACCCAGTTAGACTCGTCATTACACCTGATGGGCTCTGAATCTGAACTTTTCAGTGCCTTTAATAACCTGCTTACCAATGCAGTTCGCTACACAGATCCCTGCACCCAAATCCAAGTGGTCTGGAACACCGATCATGAAGGCTCTCCCCGGTATTGCGTGTCTGATAACGGACCGGGCATTGAAGCTCGACACTTGTCCAGACTCAGCGAGCGGTTCTATCGAGTTGATGCCAGCCGGTCACGAGATGCGGGCGGTACCGGTCTGGGGCTGGCAATTGTGAAACATGCTGCACAGCGACATGGTGGCATGCTCAACATAAGCAGTACGCCGGGTATGGGTTCTGAATTTACAATTACCTTTCCCGCCACTCGGTCTATAACCTACGAGTCAACCGCAAATCAGTAACTTAAGTGCCCTCTAAATGGAGAGCGTACGAAAACATTGCCTCAATTTACGTTTCGGTTCAAATAAGATGAATTTGTCATATTCGCGTCACATAAGAACCCGATACTGCGCAGGTCAATTCAAACGCCTCATTTAGCAAGAAACTGATCATGAATAAGACAACTTTAGCATTGAGCTCAGCTGTTCTGGCAAGCGTGTTCTCGTCAGCGGCGTTTGCTCGCGACAGCATCAGCATTGTAGGGTCTTCAACCGTTTATCCGTTCGCGACCGTTGTCGCAGAGCGATTCGGAAAAACCACGGACTTCAAAACACCGAAAATTGAAGCAACAGGTTCAGGTGGTGGCTTCAAGCTGTTCTGTTCAGGTATCGGCGTACAGACACCTGATGTGACAAATTCATCTCGTAGAATGAAAGTCAGCGAGTTCGATTCGTGCAAGGCAAATGGTGTGACTGACATCGTCGAAGTGCTTATCGGATTTGATGGTATAGCCGTGGCCAACTCAGTCAATTCAACGCAATATGATATGGGTGTTAAAGATCTTTATCTGGCTCTTGCCAAATCAGTACCCAATCCTTCAAACGCAGACGAACTCATCGAGAACCCATACAAACTATGGTCCGAGATTAACCCTGCGCTTCCGGCAGTGGACATTGAAGTGCTTGGCCCTCCTCCAACGTCGGGTACTCGTGACGCATTTGTAGAACTGGCAATGGAAGGCGGTTGCGAGCAGTTTCCGTCGGTTAAAGCGCTGGAGAAAAATGAATTTAAATCGGTATGCCACACGATGCGAGAAGATGGCGCTTACGTTGAAGCAGGCGAAAACGACAACCTGATTGTTCAAAAATTGGAAGCTAACCCGAATGCGCTGGGTATCTTCGGTTTCAGCTTCCTTGAACAGAATTCAGATATAGTCCAAAGCTCGATCATAGACGGCTATACGGCCGACTTCGATGCAATCGCCGATGGCGACTACGTCATCTCGCGCCCCTTATATTTCTACGTAAAAGCTCAGCACGTGGGCACGGTACCAGGCATCGAGGAATATTTGGCTGAGTTCACTAACGAGCAAGCTTGGGGTGAAGACGGTTATCTAGCGGACAAGGGTATGATCCCTTTGGATGATGATCTACGCGCCGAAATCGGAACGGCAGTAAGCCAACTGGAAAGTTTGAATCTTCAGTAAGGCATCGGATTCAATCAAGACGAATCAGGGTCTTGCTTCATCACTGAAGTAGGACCCTTTTTCCGTATGTTTTAGGCAGAGCTAGGCAACACAACTATGTCAACGACCACGCTATTTCTACTCACTTTAGGACTGGGGCTCGCTTCCTTTGTCTACGGTAGAAGACGCGCGTACGCGATAGCCAAAGGTAACGGTGGAGTCAAATCACTGCATTCTCTTCCCAGCCACTACGGAATGATGGTGGCTCTGTGGTGCGCATTACCTGCCTTAGCCGTCATCATCGGCTGGAAATTATTAGAACCTTCATTAATCAGCAATATGCTGGACACGGCAATTCCACAAACCGTATTAGACGGTGGTGAGAAAGCCGTTGAACTGTATAAAAACGATATCGGCAATATTGTTGATAGCGACAAGGTTGCAGCTGTGGCTGACGCTGAGAAAAAAATTGCTGCACAGCGGCTGACTAACCTTCGCAGCACAAGCTCTCTGGCCTTATTCGTACTCGCATTGGTCGTCGCCATTATCGGCGCTGTCCTTGCGCTGAAAAAAATACATCCTCAAACTCGTGCACGTCATAAGGTTGAAAGAATCGTTAATTTTTTCTTAGTCAGCTGTGCATCACTTGCGATTCTAACAACCGTCGGCATTGTGTTCTCTGTGTTGTTTGAGTCTGCGCGTTTTTTTCAACAAGTGGGCTTTTTAGACTTTATTTTCGGCACTAAATGGAGCCCGCAAACCGCCATTAGAGCAGACCAGGTTGGCGCGTCCGGTTCATTTGGCGCTGTACCGCTATTTTTAGGTACATTGCTTATATCGTTCATCGCTATGTTAGTAGCGGTGCCGTTTGGACTTATGTCGGCTATTTATCTCGCCGAATATGCATCCAGACGAGTCAGAAATATTGCAAAGCCTCTGCTGGAGATATTGGCAGGTATTCCGACGGTCGTTTACGGTTTTTTCGCAGCGCTTACCGTGGCACCGGCACTTAGACGCCTAGGCGAATCTATCGGTCTTAGCGTCTCCTCAGAAAGTGCATTGGCAGCGGGTGCAGTAATGGGAATCATGATTATTCCGTTTGTGTCTTCGCTATCCGATGACGTTATTACTGCTGTACCGCAGGCCATGAGAGACGGCTCGTTTGGACTGGGCGCAACCAAATCAGAAACTGTGCGTAAAGTTGTTATACCCGCTGCGCTACCGGGCATTGTTGGCGGTGTGCTGCTTGCCGTGTCCCGAGCCATAGGTGAGACCATGATTGTTGTTATGGCTGCAGGACTCGCTGCTAACATGACCGCGAATCCGTTAGAGGCTGTCACTACCGTTACCGTGCAAATAGTGACTCTGCTAACGGGCGACCAAGAGTTCGACAGTGCAAAAACCTTGGCTGCATTTGCGCTTGGCTTAATGCTATTTGTCGTGACGCTCTGCCTAAACGTTATAGCCTTGCATGTTGTGCGTAAATACCGGGAGCAATACGAATGAGCGCGCTTGAGCAAACATCGTCCTCAGCGACAACTGAACGCGTAAAAGCCTCTCTAACAAAGCGATACGCTGCCGAGAAACGGTTCAAGTTCTATGGCATTTTTGCCATCAGTGCCAGCATTGCGTTCTTATTTATATTGCTAGCTAGTATCGTCAGCAAAGGTCTTCCCGCGTTCACGCAAACCTATGTCAAATTAGACGTGTCGTTAACTACTGATGCTTTGGGTATTCCTGAAAACGCCACTCGTGACGAACTTAGAAAGGCTAATTTCTCAGGCGTTATCAAGGCCTCAATGAGAGAACGCTTTCCGGACGTTAAAAAACGCAAGGCTAAAAAAGAACTCTACAGCCTCATCAGTACCGGAGCGCAATACGACTTATTTGACCTCTTGATTGAAAACCCAGCCATCATCGGTACCGATGTCAGTATGTGGTTCATGGCTGATGATGAATTGAGTGCTGTCATTAAGTCCAAAGCAGACTTAAGCAACCCTGACAGTCTTGTTACGCGCCTTAGCGATAACCAAATTGCCTGGGCCAAAGAGATGCAAGATGCTGGAGAGTTTGATGTACGCTTCAACAGCACGTTTTTCGAAAACGGTGATTCACGAGAACCAGAATTAGCCGGAATACGTGCAGCACTCATGGGTTCCGCATTCACCCTACTCATCACATTTGCACTGTCCTTCCCTGTTGCAGTCGCTGCGGCCATTTACCTTGAGGAATTTGCACCGCAAAACCGCTGGACTGACATTGTTGAAGTCAATATCAATAACCTCGCAGCTGTGCCTTCAATCGTGTTTGGTCTATTGGGATTGGCGGTGTTTATCAACTACTTTCATCTACCCAGGTCAGCGCCAGTCGTCGGGGGAGTTGTCTTAAGCCTCATGACGTTGCCCACTATTATTATTTCAAGCCGAGCCGCCTTAAAAGCCGTACCGCCCTCTATCAGAGAAGCGGCTCGCGGGTTAGGCGCATCACCTTTACAGGTCGTCACTCACCACGTATTACCTTTAGCGATGCCAGGAATACTGACCGGAACAATCATCGGTCTGGCCCAAGCTTTAGGCGAAACGGCACCGCTTCTGATGATCGGGATGGTGGCCTTTATTGTCGATATTCCAGCATCTGTTACCGATGCCGCAACCGTACTACCGGTTCAAGTGTTCCTCTGGGCCGATAGCCCTGAACGCGCATTTATGGAAAAAACCTCTGCGGCAATCATGGTCTTACTCGTATTTCTAATCCTCATGAATGCCATTGCAGTCCTGCTTAGAAAACGCTTCGAACGTCGTTGGTAGGAGCGATACTCATGAATACTCTAGCAGCAAGCGATATACTCAATAAACCCACTGAGAAGGTTACGTCCGTGCCAGACACAGCCCAGGAAGCGTTCGACAAACTCACCGACACTGTGGGTACACCCACGGTGGCAAACCCTAAAATGCAGGCGCGCAACGTCAATGTGTTTTACGGTGAGAAACAAGCCATCTTTGATGTTGACCTCGATATTGGTCAAAACGAAGTCATTGCAATGATCGGCCCCTCAGGCTGCGGAAAATCCACGTTCCTCCGGTGTTTAAACCGGATGAACGACACCATTCCAACCTGCCGGGTCACAGGTCAAATGTCACTAGACGGCGAAGATCTCTATGGTGCAGGCCTAGATCCCGTTCTGCTGCGGGCCCGGGTAGGTATGGTTTTCCAAAAGCCCAACCCGTTTGCAAAATCTATCTATGACAATGTGGCTTATGGCCCTCGCATACACGGCCTGGCAAGCAACCGTGCAGAACTCGACGACATCGTTGTCGATAGCTTACGAAAAGCCGGCTTATACGACGAAGTGAAGGACAGAATAGATGCTCCCGGCACGAGTTTATCCGGTGGACAGCAGCAACGTTTGTGTATAGCCAGAACCATCGCGGTAAGCCCGGAAGTCATTTTAATGGATGAGCCCTGCTCTGCCTTGGATCCCATAGCAACAGCTCGTATCGAGGAGCTCATAGATGAACTTCGCAAGAACTTTGCGATCGCAATAGTGACTCATTCAATGCAACAAGCCGCGCGAGTATCACAAAGAACAGCCTACTTTCACCTCGGCAAACTCGTAGAGGTTGACGACACCAACGCGGTGTTCACAAACCCTCAGCACGAGCTCACTGAAAACTACATCACCGGTCGTTTCGGCTAACTTAGAGTAACCATCATGGATAAACTGCACCTTGATCAACATATCTCACATCAGTTCAACAAAGAGCTGGAAGATATTCGCAACAAGGTACTCACTATGGGTGGCCTTGTTGAACAACAAGTCACCAATGGTCTAACTGCATTGCTAGAGGCTGATAACGATTTGGCCGCTGAAGTTTCTGAACGTGACTTCGAGGTGAATAAGCTAGAAGTTGAGATTGACGAAGAATGCACTCAAGTATTGGCTAGACGCCAACCGGCTGCCAGTGATTTGCGTTTAATCGTCACCGTTATAAAAGTCATAACGGACTTAGAACGTATTGGAGACGAAGCGGAAAAGCTTGGGCGCTTCTCGCGCGATCTCACCAAAATTTCTAAAGATACGCCCAGTTACCGAAAGGAATTGCGCCACTTAGGTGAACTCGTTAAGTCGATGCTTCGTGATTCACTGGATGCTTTCGCCCGATTGGATGTTGAAGCAGCGTTACGTATTGCTCAACGCGACGAAGATGTGAACAGAGAATATGAAACGCTGGAACGGCTGCTCTCAACACACTTAGTGGAAGACCCTAGGCAGGTTTCCAAACTGTTTAAGATTACATGGTGCGCCCGAGCGCTGGAACGCGTTGGCGATCACTCCGTTAATATTTGCGAGTATGTTGTCTACCTGGTTAAGGGACGCGACATTCGCCATACCAACATGGATCAGGTTCGCTCTGAGATTATGGATTAGCCTTTTTGCGTTTAAAACGCTTCAACTTTAGTGAGTTATAGATAAGCAAACAACGCAGGTAGCTTAGCACTCAAGCGCCCATCTATCATTTGCAATAGAACACCACTAGCTTCATCACTCTGCGTGCTGGCACCCGACACCACGCGAATATGGTTAGCACCTAAGCGCCACTCAAAAGGTCTAGATGCCGTTGGCATGTGCTCGTATAGCGTATTCAACTGCTTGGACAGCGCCATAGCTGCACCACTGGCCATGTGGGTATCTATCCGTACCAGCTGGTTGTCAATAAACTGCAATGACAGCTTTCGCACTTGCAAGCCTTCCAAGGAGGCGAGTGTGCGTGGTTTGGAATCGCAGAACTCCCTTAAAAATAATCGCCCAGTGCCTTCCAAAGCTGTTTTTTCCGCTCTGCAAGTCGGCGCAGAAAATTCTGCCTCCAATAAGCGCTGATCGATCTGTGCTCTATCAGCGCCAACAAACAATTCATTGATACCCGGCTTACCAGCCAGGCTGACAAGGTTTAGTGGGTTTGCTTGTGAGTGATTCTCTACCGATTCTTTCACGTCGTTTCCTGCATCTGTGTGGGCCGCATCTCCTTCACTACCAATGACGGGCATCGGGTATGTCGAACAGCCCGATACAACAGCCAACGCACCAACTGCCAGTATGGCTTTGCAAGAATTAATATTGCGTATACCGCTTTCGCGTCGCCTGCTGAGTGATTGACGCATAACTGAAAAAGCCCCCAACAAAACCAGACCCGCCATAGTAACTGAGCCACCCTTACGTCGGCCACCTACGGTAACACCACCATCCGTATTAGTAGTCCCACCATCCGTATTAGTAGTCCCAGCTTCCGTATTAGTGGTCCCAGCTCCGGAAACAGCAGCTCCAGTTAGAGCACCGTTTCCAATGTTAGCTTCTTGACTATCATTTCCCGATACAGCAACGTAATTATTCATCCACGGCAAGAATGAAGATACGTTAGTGTATACACCATAAAAATTAGGTAAGCCGCAGCCGTTGCCAAAACTGGTGATGCCTACTTGTACCTTTTGACCGTTGTTAAAAATATAAAGCGGCCCACCACTGTCACCTACACAGGAATCTATACCCCCTTGACGAAAACCTGCGCAAACCTGAGTCTCTGCGATCATGCCTTGATAAGATTCCGACGAGTTGCATTGCGCCAATGACACCAAAGGCACCGAGGCATCTTGTAGCAACGTAGGATACTGGTAGCCACTGCTTGAATCCGTTGTAGTCGCACCCCAACCGACTATGAAGGCCATTGTATCGTTATAGTTTTCTGGGTCACCACCGAACAGTTCGGTTGGTGTGGCACTAAGCGCTGTACCTAGTTCAAGCAGAGCAATATCATTTTGCAAGGTACTTCCATTGCTATCGTAGTCGGGATGGACAATGATGTTGGTTACGAGTGTTTCTTCTGCGTTTGGATCCTGTAGATCATTCGTGCCAGCAACAACGCGTATGTCACCTGGCTGAGCTGGTGTTCCAAAAGGATCAAACATACAATGCGCAGCGGTCATGACCCAACGATCAGCGATCACCGTTCCACCACAAAAGAATCGGTCTTCCAACGGGAAATTGCCTGCCACGACAATGCCTACGACTGACGGCCATTCACCCACTTCGGCGTTGCTACCACCGAGTATTCGAGACGTGAGTGACAGGTTATTCACGATGGCATCAGGATCTGAAACGATAGGAGGCCCCTCGACACCTTGTGCATGAGCGTTGGCGCTACTGGCACCTAACGACGCCAATAACACTAATGCCATGACCTTCGGTCGTCTAATAAAGGTTTTTTCCCGCGCTTTGAAAGCTGAAAAAAGCCCTGGAGTCCGTGATAATCCTACGCTCCACATCTGTGTGAATTCCTGAGTTCCGTTTCAATTTTGATAACGGCAGTCCCGAATATTCACGAATTGGTGAGGAGATCGAATGTGACGTAAGCAAGCTCTTTTTGGTAGTTAGTTTGAACGGCCCTTGATTTTTCGGGAAATAGTGCATGTCCAACCGGGCCTTCTGTTAAGCAGATATGCCAACAAAATTAATACAGAAAGCGGATGGATGGCGCCGAATAACCCCTCTGCGCTAGAGCTACTTCCGCCATCGTCTCCCGCTCCTTCTCCCCGTTGTCGACGCGCGATCAATTCAGGGTCTTGGAAAGGCACATCGATGTAACTACTCAGCCAAGGCAGAAAATGACTGACGCTGGTATAAATTCCATAGAAATTGGGTAAAGCGCAATCGTTACCAAAGCTGGTAATGCCCATTTGAATAATTTCACCGTCTTCGATGATGAACAGTGGGCCACCGCTGTCGCCAGCGCAGGTATCTGTGCCCCCTCTAATAAAACCGGCACATACCTGCCTTTCGGTTACCAATCCTTGGTAGGAGACTATGGAGTTGCACCTTGCCAACGGCACCAACGGTACGGCGGCCTCCTGCAATTGATCTGGATAGTCAGCATCATTAACACTTGCGAACCGGGTGGCACCCCAACCCGCTATGTAACTATCCATGCCATTGTAATTTTCAGTTTCCCCCGGAAACAAATTAACGACGGGCGCATCTATGGCGGTGGCCAGCTCCAACAACGCTATGTCGTTGGGCGGCAAATTGTTCGTGTTGTCGTAGTCAGGGTGAACTATGATGTTAGTTACGATCGTCTCTTCACTCGGCACATCGGTTTCAAGGTTACGTATCCCTGCGACCACTCGAAGCGAGGACGGCTGAACAACTCGCCCAAAAGTATCGTAAACACAATGAGCGGCGGTCATGATCCAACGTTCAGCCACAACAGTGGCTCCACAAAAGAAACGGTTTTTTAATGTAAAGGTGCCGCTACGCACCAAAGCCACTAAAGAAGGCCAGCTGTTTGCTTCTGCATCGCGGCCACCAATAATTCTTGCGCTCGCACCAATACTGCTTGCCAAGTCATCAGCCACAAGAGGCACTGGCGTTATTGCACTCCCACAAAGCAGCAATAACGCACTTGCAGCGCACTTCAGCTGTCTTGCTCTAAGACTATTGCTACTCATTAGACTACAACTCACTTCACTAATCTTGCCAGAATAAGCAGTGGGTATTACATCTCCCAACCAGTGGACATCATTAGGCTCAAAAATTCCCAGCTTCTATGTTACAGAACTCACACGGTTTCTAAAGAAGGTTGGACATCTACCACCATGCTACGAATCGGCCCCGGCAATCCTACCTAAATGCTATCATTGGACACCACCGACCTAGATTCAGAGGGAATAAAATCACAGATTGGGGCCTCAAACGTTTGACTCCCTGTCAGTGATCTTCCAACCAGGATCCAGCAATCTAAAAGGCATTACAAAATGAGCAACTCAAATCGCTCCCGGCCCAATCGCACTTTTCTTCAGGGTGTTTCATGGTGGTGGCAAACACGTATTAAGTCTATTTGGTCAGTACGAATACCAGCTATGCTCAATCAGTCTGTGCAGACTAAAACAGCATTCGAGTTTGATAACACCCCGCCCCCCTTGGCCAAACTGGAGGGAGACAATTCGATAACGGTTATCCTGACTGTCTATCAACGCGCTGAATATATTCAGAAGCAAGTTGAGGCCTTACGCGCCCAGACAGTGCCCCCAGACGAAATCTGGGTATGGTGTAACAGCAGCGATAAGCCCATAGCTGACGTCTCCTCAATCGTAGATAGAGTTGTTGTGTGCAACAGCAACTACAAATTCTGGGGTCGCTTCGCTTTGGCGAGTATGGCAAGAACAAAACACGTCGCCTTGTTTGATGACGACATTTTGCCTGAACCCAAATGGATAGAAAACTGTTTAGATGTCTACGCCAGCGGTATTGAGGGCATCCTAGGTGGATCGGGACCATTGCTGGAGCCTACGGGTGGTTACTCATCTAAAAATAAGGTGGGTTGGAACGGACATCATCTAGATGAAGTCACTCAGGTAGATCTTGCGTGCCAGACTTGGTTTTTCAAAAAAGCCTATCTGAAATATATGTGGTTTGAAGACCCAACGACCTGGGAAAACGGTGAAGACATTCATTTCAGCTACATGGCTTTAAAGCACGGTGGACTGAAAACATGGGTTCCTCCTCATCCGGAGTCAGAACCTGAACGCTGGAGCTGCCGCCCAGATTTTGGCAAGAGTGTTGGTCGAACCAAAGATGCTGTTTACAAGTCCGAAGGGCACCATGACATTCGCGACGGCATAGTAGAAACCTACCGGCGCGATGGCTGGGTTGTGGTATCGGCGCAATAGTCCAAGCCACAATATTCACTAAAAAGCATGAATCTTTTACACATCGCTGTTCACCATCATAAAGAATGGGGAGCAGAGCATTGGTTAAGTTTTGCATTTGAAAGGGCCGGTTGTAACGTAATCCGCTATAACTATAGGCGTAAGCGCCAACTGCTAACGCCCTGGTGGTTGATTGAGAAACAGCTTCTCAAAATCAACAGTGAAGTCAAACTCGACGGCGTGCTCATTCAGCGTGGTGAAAAAATTCCTGCCAGCATCCCTGCACTATTTGATTGCCCCACAATTTTTTGGTCTACGGAACCTCTCATACGCCGTCGTGATCATGACGCGTTGCTCAACGCACACGAGCACTTAGATTGGGTTTACGTACACACCCATACCTCTAAAGGTATTGTTGATCGAGAATTTCCTAACATCGCCAATAAATCCTCTGTTTTTCATTACGCTGGGGCCAGTGAATTCGACCCTGGAGATAACAACCGTACCCGACTTGCAGTCTTTAACCGCAATGTTTCTAAGCGTCGACGCGAATGGCTTAATGAATCCTCCGGTTTAGTTGACGTTATTGAGGGACAGTACGGAAAAAAATATTTCGAAGCTCTACGATCGAGTCAAATAGCGCTGAACATCCACTTTGCAGATTCCAGTGTTGACGACTTTGAAACAGGTATATTCGAAGCGCTAGCTAGCGGCTGTGTAGTTGTTACTGAAACGCTCAACCCCTTAGTGGTGTCTGACATGGGCATGGAAAACGCCCTCGTTCAAGTTAAAGATGCCGTTGAGATGCGTCGAGCGATCGAAGATCTGCGCGACAACCCAGAAAAACTTCTCGAATTACAGGAAAACGGGCGCAAAGCTCTGGAAAACAATCGCTGGGATAATCGTGCAGAGCAAATGCTAGAAAAATTTGCAGAAATAAAAATGAAAACGAGCACCGCTGCATGAGCCATGACGTTGCAGGCTCTGTTACAGCCCGACTCAAAGGTGGGCTAGGCAACCAGCTATTTCAGTATGCAGCCGGTAGCGCCTTGGCAAAACAACTAAACAGCACTTTGTATCTGGACACCGGCTTTTATCAAAAAAGAAATAATAGCAATCGAACGTACAAACTACCTGATATTGGCATCAGTGCTGTATCCAACAACGTCACAAAGCTCTCGCGCGTAGGCAATCAGTTAAAGAGCAGGATTTTGCCAAAGAGCATTAATGGCAACATTAACTATGTTAGCGAACCAGCCGACTATGGTTTTCGTGCGTTTACCTGCCACCCGACACAGCAGATTTACCTTGATGGATATTGGCAATCAGAAAAATATTTTATCGATATTAGAGAACGACTTTTGGATGAGATCGACCTCGAGCAAATCAACGTAGCCAGCCAAGCCGTCGCACTACCCAGTGAAAACACCGTTGCTGTTCACGTTCGTCGCGGTGACTTCATTAGCAGTGATAGTTCTCAAGCATTGTCGATAGACTATGTGCACAACGCTATGCGTGAGTTTGGCAATAACCTTGATTTCATGTTTTTTTCAGATGATATCCAATGGTGTAAGGATAATTTCCATGGCAACAATGTCAGTTTCGCTAACAATGAATCAGACTTGCAAGATCTAAAACAAATGAGCGAAGCTGCTCACAATATTATTGCTAACAGCACCTTTTCGTGGTGGAGCGCTTGGCTAAATAAAAACGAATCGCAGCGCGTGATCGCCCCGCAGCCATGGACCAACGAAGATACCCATAAAGACATATTGCCGCCTCACTGGGAAACCATAGGATTACGGAAGTTTAAGTAGCAGTAAGGTATGTAACGCCTGCATTTATTCTGGCTGGTGCGCTTGGGTGTAAATGGCGGAGAGAGAGGGATTCGAACCCTCGATACGAGTTACCCCGTATACCAACTTTCCAGGCTGGCGCCTTCGACCACTCGGCCACCTCTCCGGTTTACTGCTTTTACTTATCACCCAAGCCGCTTAGTTTAGCCTGTTTAGGACTCAGGTGTACGACCTTGCGTGTAAATTGGTGAAGGAAATTGCGCCACATTGCTACTCAAGTCGGCAACTTTCGGTGTTCCTCGCTTTTCGACCGCGTCAATTCGGATAATGGAGTGCATAGGAATGATGGTTTGGGAGACCCCTTCAAACTCGCTTTTCAGCTTCTCCTCGCCAGGGTCGACCAGTAATGTGGTGTTGGTATCGAAAACCAGCTCTTCGATCACCACAAATCCGTACAAGTCTCCTTGATAGACCTCTCGGGCGTATATCTCAAACACCTTATCTTCCGAAATAAAGCGCACTCTATATAGAAGCTTGTCGTCTGTCATTTACGTTTTCGTTGCTGAGCTTTACGGCGATGACGCGGATGGACCGGGATAATGCGAAGTTTGGAGCTTACTTTGGGCTCTACTTTTGCGGCCCGCGCGACCCCTTCTATCTCCTGCGGCGTCATTTCGTGAACTTTTCCACGAGCCAACCAGCGCGGCAAGTTCACCGGGCCAAATCGGGTTCTGATAAGGCGGCTGACTTGCAAATCCTGCGATTCCCACAACCGTCTTACCATGCGATTACGCCCTTCTTTGAGGGTGACACGAAACCATTGATTCGCGTGTTCCGTGTCCGCTTCGGCAACAATTTTTTCAAATTTCGCAGGGCCGTCATCCAGCTCCACGCCGGTTGCCAAGCGTTCGATCATTTCCGGGCTCACTCGCCCATTAACCCGAACAGCATACTGCCTCTCCAATTCGGACGACGGATGCATCAGGGCATTAGCTAGCTCACCATCATTAGTTAGGAGCAAAAGGCCTAGAGTATTGATATCCAACCGCCCAACCGCAATCCAACGCCCATGGTGCAATCGGGGAAGACGGTCAAAAACTGTACGCCTTTTCTCAGGATCGTCTCGAGTGGTGACTTCACCTAGAGGCTTGTGGTAGATGATTACGCGGCGAGTATCCTGATCATCGGATACGACTTTATAGAATCGCCCCTTTACGACCAAATCATCATTGAGATCAGCCCTGTCGCCCAACTTTGCCAGCTGGCCATTGAGCTTAACTTCTCCGGCAGCAATCCAGCGTTCGAGCTCGCGTCGCGAGCCTAATCCGGTATTTGCCAGTATTTTTTGCAGTCTTTCCGCCATGTGCGAAAGTCTACCCTAGCGGTGCTACTTCAGGCGAACTATCGAGCTCATAAAATAGCCAATACTCGGTTCCAAGACTTCATGAATGTTGCACTTGGGTATAAACTAAAAACTACGTCACTTGTTGAGCCATTTGCCCCGATGCCAAGCGCGACTTTCAAAGCCCTGAATATAGCGGTCCTGACCATCTCGGATACGCGTGGAGAAGCTGAGGATATTTCAGGTAAAAAGCTGGTTGAAGCACTCAGTGCTGCGGGCCATCACAATGTTGAGAAAAGCATTGTCAGGGACGATAAATACGCCATTCGTGCGGCTTTGTCGCGCTGGATATTCGACGCCGAAGTCGATGTTGTTCTGACAACCGGCGGTACCGGCATTACCGGGCGAGACGGAACACCCGAAGCCATCAAACCTCTTTTAGACAAAGAAATTGAAGGGTTTGGTGAAATGTTTCGAGTGCTGTCTTACAACGATATTAAGACGTCAACACTGCAATCGAGAGCTCTGGCTGGGGTCGCTAATGCCACCTACGTTTTCGTCATGCCCGGTTCAAGCGGCGCGTGCATGACAGCGTGGAATGAACTCATTGTTCATCAATTGGATGCCAGAACACGTCCGTGTAATTTGGTTCAGCTCATGCCTCGTTTGAATGAGGTTTAGCAAATAGCGATATCACCACCCTTTTGATTCCTTAACACGCTCGTACGCCTTCTGTATGTGCTGAGTTTTATCGGTCGCAAGCTTTATCATTTCATCGGGCAACCCTTTAGCCACCAATTTATCAGGGTGATGCTGACTCATGAGTCGGCGGTAGGCACGCTTCACAGCTGCTTTGTCATCTGACGATTCCACACCCAGCACTTTGTAAGCATCGTTCACAGAGAGCCTGCCTGAATCTACAGGTGCTCGCTGTCTTCGCTGACCATGGCTGTGGCCGGTATCTGCACCACCGGGTTGATCAACCCCCATGCTGAATCTAACCAGCATTTCCAGCTGTTTGAATGTGTATTCAGAAAATCCCAAAACGGCTGCCACTTTTATCAACGCGGCCTCCTCGTCTTTGGACATCACGCCATCAGCCAGCGCCGCCTGTATGAGGATTTCGACAAACATGCGATACAGGCTGGTGCGACGCTGACACTCTTGCCGAAACTGCAGCACAAGGGCTTCGGCGTCGAAGTTATCCTGCTTACCCTCATTAAAAAGCTTGATTGCCGCCGCTCGCAGGTCCGCGTCCAGATTCATGCTGGACATCAAGGCTTCGGCCAGAGCGATTTCTGATTTATCGACGCGACCATCGGCTTTAGCGATGTACCCCATCACAGAGAACGTGGCCGTAAAAAACGCCATCTTGATGCGATCAGCATCGCCAGGCGGTAAATCTTCATCAGCAACGTCATGTGACAGCTGAAGATTCATGCCTTTGTCAAAAGAATGGCCTAACGCTGCGCCGAGCACCGCACCTATCGGGCCTCCAATCATGAAGCCGAAAGTGCCGCCCAGCAATTTACCCCAAATCATGCATCTACTCTTAATTTAAGTGGATTGACGCCTATCGGGTTCACGACACACGCCCAGCTCGCAGAGCAGTGTGGTGGCAAATACGCCCGGAGACAAGAGGAAGCTAAGTTCTAACGTTGAATCGTTAACCCATCGAGCTTGCAGTTCAAGGGCTCTTGCACGAAGAGCACGGCGCTCCTGAGCTAAACCGGCTTTTTCTAAACCGGTGAGAACTTCTGCAAACTCACTCAGGGCCGCGTTTTCAAATTCCAGGCAATCAGATTTTGCAGGTGTCGCCCCCCGTCCCCACCAAGGAGCACTCGTGTGAATGTCGAACGCAGCGATCCTGCTTTCTAGCTCGCTTTTAGTGCTGGTGCCTGAATCAAAAAAGCTCTTCGACCCATCCAGCACAGCTGGCTCTCCATCTAATAGTTGCTTCCAGTTATCCGACCTGACGCGCTGTGCACACACTTGATTAAACACGGCACTTCTGGCGGCAGAAAGCCAAAGGCTTCGTTGTTGTCGTGATGCACGCTTTTTCGGCTGCCGAAACCATTGACGAGCACGTGAAAAATTTTGTCCACCAAAGCCGAACCTTTGAGGTCCAATATAATTCGGAAAACCAAACTGCCCTATCGATGCAATCCGATTATTGATAGCACTCCTGAATACGGAAGACGAGTCATCCAGCAAAGGCTCAATGTTTTTTAACGTAACGACGAACTTATTAGCGCTGTGAGCCCCTCGACGTAACTTGCGCGAATGCCTATGCACCTCTAATAATCGTGCGGATTTACCCCCTGTGCAGAATTCGGGCAGCAACGCAATAAACTGATCCTCGTTTAACGGGGTTGCCACACTGAACCACTGTGTCGTGACGGCGTGACGGTCCTTCATTCCTGCAAAGCCGATAGCTTTGGAATCTACCTGGAACGACTTCGCCAGTAAGTCGACTATCTCGTCGGTATTGACGGACGTTTTTTCAATATGCAGATAAAGATGCTCACCTTGGCCATCGAACTCGATTTCCAGTACTTCGGATACTTGGAAGTCCGCAGGCTCCATTTTGAACTGCGCACAAAACAACGGCTCACCCCATGCGGCAGGCGTTTCGGGAACGGATAAAGGCATCTGTAATATGATTTTTCGGTAAATTGCGGCGTCAGTCTACCCACAAGTGATTGATTGCGCGGGCATCTGCGTAAAAAAGCTTGTACTGAAGCCCAACGCTTCCGACTGTCAGCAAGTACAATAAAACCCTCCCACTTACTACCCTGTGTTTGTCATGCCGCATTACGCCCGAATCCCTCTCGAAGACGCTTATCAAATGATTCTGGATAAACCGGTCAATATTATCGATATCCGCGATGCCGACAGCTACAAAGTTGGCCACATTACAGATGCGCAGCATATGGACAATTCAGGTGTTCAAGCCTTCATTGAAGACACAGATCTGGACATCCCTCTGATTGTATGTTGCTACCACGGAAATATGAGCCAGAGTGCAGGTGCCTATTTGGCTGAAAAAGGCTTTGCCGAGGTCTACAGTCTCGATGGTGGATTTGCCGGTTGGCAGGCCCGTTACCCCGACGATTGCGAACCCGACTAAATGTCTACCAGCGCGACACTGCTCAAGTCCATGGTGGTCCGCAAGACTTGGCCGGAAGCCATAACAATGGCCCAACCCATCAAGCCACTCATCGTTCGAGAGCCACTGCTTGATGAAGAAGATGCTTGGTCTGCCATTAATCAGCTCATCAATCCTTGCGGAAATAGCTTGGCTTGCAAAATGATTACTGAGCGCTGAGAAGTCCCGTGACGATGAGATTTTTCAACGCGGTGATGGTGGTTGTGTTCTTGGGTTTATTCCTAGACGCTCCGGCACACGCAGAAACATCCGTTGTTGTCACTGGCGTGGAAGGCGATCTTAAAACCAATGTTGAACTGATTGCCGGAACCCCACCGAATGACGATAGCGTTCGCAAGTTGCGCCGCTATGTAGCCGAGTTGCCCACACTAACAAAGGCTGCAATGAGTGCGCTCGGGTACTACGGCGCAGATGTAGCCGTTAAACAAAAGACCGATGGTGAAAATACGATTCTCGAGATTGCCGTCACCCCTAATGATCCTGTACTAATTGAAGCCATTGACATAACCATTCAGGGTGCCGGTGAAGATGATGCCCAATACGAGGGCGTGCTATCTGAACTGCCACTACTGCAAGGTGCTGTTTTTATCTCAGGTGACTATGAAGCCACTAAATCTGCCTTGCTCGATAGGGCTCAAGACTTAGGCTATTTTGATTTTACGTTTACAAAATCAGAGGTCCTCGTCAGTCGCAGACAACTCAGCGCCAACATAAAGTTGGTGGCAGACACTGGCGTGCGTTATACCTTCGGTCCGATTGTGTTTGAGCAAAATGTATTTAGGCAATCGTTTCTGGAACGTTGGATGCCGTTCAAAGAAGATGATCCCTTTGAGTCAAGTTTAATTGGCGAGCTCAGTAACAATCTACAGAACAGCGGATACTTTAAAAGTGTCCGAGTACAGCCTCAACAGGACCGACGATACGGAAAAACAATACCGATCAAAGTGGGACTGGAGCGAAAAGATAACAATCAAGTGGCACTCGGAGTCGGCTTTGTTACCGATACCGGTTTACGAACAAAACTAGCGTGGGGAAAACCTCTACTTAACCGGTTCGGACACTCTCTTGATTTTGAAGTCGGGCTGGCCGAGGAACAGCAAAATGCCAGTGTGTCTTACAGAATACCGCGCAAGAATGAGCCTTTGTACAACTACTGGGGTATTGAGTACGGGTTGAAAAAAGACACCGTAGGAGATACGGACAGTTTTTTAAGTTCTCTCAATTTTCAGCGTGTTTCAAGAACGCCCTCAGAATGGACCGAGTCATTATTTTTAAGATGGGAGCGTGAACGGTTTGAAGTCATAAAAGAGGAAGACGGTGATGAGCCTCCAGAAGTACGCACGACAGATCTGATACTGCCTGGGTTTAGCTATACGAGAAGCCGCAGCAATGGAACCCCTTTTCCCGTATGGGGTCAGGCAGAAACGCTCCTTGTTATGGGCGGCTCGACAAGGGCACTATCTAGCATTGATTTTTTCAAAGTGCTGGGAACCTTTAAATACCTGCAGGCATTATCCGATCGCAATACACTTATCGGCTCTGCTCAGTACGGCGCTATTCAATCCAATGACTTTGACGGCGTACCGGTCTCTCAGCGCTTTTTCGCCGGTGGCGATAGGAGTGTCAGGGGCTTCAAATACCGTGAAATTTCCCCCATCATCAATGAACAATCTGTAGGTGGCCGATACCTGGAAATTCTAAGCTTGGAGTACAACTATCGTATTCTAGACAAATGGAGTGCTGCCATATTCTCAGATGCCGGTAGAGCATTTAATTCCTTCAGAGACTCTTACCGCGTGGGTGCTGGCGTGGGGATTAGGTGGCAATCACCGGTCGGGGCTTTTCGTCTGGATATCGCTACACCGATCAGTGATAACGACAAGGACGGCAGCGTGCGAGTGCATATTTCCCTCGGACCTGACTTGTAATGAAAAAAATAGTCAAATGGTTGGGAATCGTATTACTCACGCTCCTATTACTACTGCTGATTATTGTGGGCGCTGTGTACTTCCTGGCTGGCACAGACAAAGGCTTCTCACTCACCAGCAGTGAACTCAATAAGCGAGTTCCAGGCTTAGTGCTAACCGGTGCCGAAGGCAACCTTGTAAGCGGTATCAAAGCAGACGACATCAAATTCGAAAACGATTCCATAAAGGTCGATGCCACAGGGGTTAAAACTGCATGGAGCCTGTCGTGTTTAAAAGACAAAGTGTTCTGCTTGGACAGAGTCGTTATCGACAACGTGGATGTGCAAGCATTCGCAAGCGACAAGCCTCCACAGCAAAGCACAGCCCGGGTAGAACTTCCTGAAATAGCGTTGCCAGTGGGTGCAAACATCAGCGAGGTACTCATTAAACGTCTAAGTATTCAACTGCCCGGTGATGCCCCACCGCATGTCGTCCATGATATTCAGCTCTCCGCTCAAGCTAATGACAATATCATTGATATCAGCACGCTATCTGCACGATACGATACCTATTCAGCCGACGTATCGGGCAACCTTACACTCACCGGCGATTACCCACTGGACTTGGATATTGCTCTGACAGCGGAAGACATTCTGCCCAACGATCTTGCCGAGGGCGATGGAGCACAAAGCGCTTTCGGGTCTATTACGTTAAACCAATCTCTGAAAAATCTAGCCATTGGCGTTGACATCCAGGGAAGTATTTCCGCCGCGCTGACGGGGTCTGTAAAGCCATTAGAGCCTAACATTCCCCTCAACCTCAAACTGAGCAGCCCCTCCATAGGCTGGCCTCTCATCTCGCAATCTATGGTGTCGGCGAGTAATACGGCGCTGAGCATTGATGGATCGCTAGATGACTACAACATTACGTTTTTAACCCAAATTCAAGGCGAGCAAATTCCAGCCACCACCTTGCAACTCAGCGCCATTGCTAATACTGAACGTGCCACACTGCCTGCCGTTAGCGTCGACACGCTAGGTGGTTCAGCTCTAGGCAAGGCAAACGTCTCCTGGAGCAACGGGTTGAACTGGGATACCGATTGGACCATTGAAAATATTAAACCAGAAGGTTTTCGGCCAGATTTAAAGGGCATGCTCGATGGAAATATCCAGGCCAGCGGTTCAGTCGTTGACGGCAATTGGTCTCTTGATCTTCCAAAAGCTGCCATCGATGGCCAACTGCAAGGCTACCCATTCGATTTGGATATCCAACTTGCTAAGACATTAGACAACGTTTGGAAAATTGAACGCGCCGTTTTAAATAATGGCAAAAATAACATCAAGGCATCTGGAGCGGTGCGTGATCGTTGGGATATCGTCGCCACGGCGCGATTGCCAGAATTAAAAAAATTACTACCGGGCCTGCGTGGGAGTATCAACGCCGACGTCACTATGAAAGGCGTATTAGAAAAGCCTGACGTGGACCTTGTGGCTAGCACGGCTGGTTTGGCTTTCAATGACATCGATATAAACGGGCTTAGCCTGAAAGCAGACATCAAAGAGTTGTTAGGTAAAGACAGCTCGGTCACGTTAGCGCTGGGAACTGTTGTTGTCGGTGAAAGCACCATCCGAAACGGGCGCTTCAATTTTCAAGGGCAACGTAGCGAGCACTCCTTGGCATTGTTTGCTGATGGCCCACAGGCAACCGCAATAGATCTCAACGCCTCTGGGTCATTGAATCGAACCATGGACTGGGCAGGCAGTCTTGACGCTGTGACGTTGGATATCCCCGCTCATATTATTAAGCTGGATAAGCCCACGAGTTTGTCATGGAACAACTCTTTAAAAAAATTCGCTGTAGATGCACATTGTTGGGTAACAGAAGGCAGTAGAGTCTGCCTAGAAAACGAAGTACTAGCCGAACCCTCCGGCAATGCGGTTGTGTCTTTAGACCAGTACGCGTTAAATCGACTCGACCCCTTTCTACCTGCTCAAACCAATCTGACAGGGCAACTGTCACTCGATTCGAACATCAAATGGGGGTCTGATCAACCGGGTGGATTTTCAACTGTACTAACTGCGGCAATAAAACAAGGCGGTGCCAAAGTTGTCGATGCGAATGACAACATCGTTGAATTCACTTATGACAAATTAGACTTGACGACTCAGGTGAATCCTAACGAAGTCAATGCCACTATAGGCCTAGACTCGAAGAACCTCGGCAATGCGAAAGTTGCTTTTACGCTTGACCCGGCTCAAGCGCAAAAACCTATCGACGGATCGATAGATTTACAAGGTTTTGATATTGGAATAGTGCAAGCGCTACTCCCTGACTTAGACGAAGTAAAGGGTAAATTGAATATTGAAGGCGTATTGTCTGGCAGCCTGACTGACCCACGCTTTGATGGAGAGATCATTGTCGACGAACCCGTCATTCGCGCGGAAATATTGCCGTTGCCCATCACCGGCGGCAACATAACAACCACCGTCAAAGGACGCAGGGCGTTTATCGATGGGGGCCTCAATAGCGATGACGGAAAGATCATCATCGAAGGCTCAGCCAATTGGCGAGAGCTTGATGCATGGTCGGCACAAATAAGGCTGGATGGAGATGCGTTGAATATCCAAAGCGATCCCATTCAGGAATCGGAGGTTAATCACACCATAAAAATTGATGTTACGCCCCGCAATATAAACATTGGCGGCACCATCGATATTCCGATGGCTGTTATTGACGTCGGTGAACTGCCTCAGGGAGCTGCCACTGTCTCCACCGATATTGTCATCATAGAAGACATAGAAGAAGAGACAGCGAGTAAGGAGGCCGAAAACAGTACTAGCGGTGGAATTCCACTACGGGTTGATTTAGATATTTCTCTTGGCGACGACGTCGGTTTATCTGCCTACGGATTAACGGCAAATTTGACCGGGGACATCAGCGTTTTACAAAGAAGCCCTAACCCTCCGCAATTAGGCGGTGAAATTGAAGTCGTCGATGGCATATACAAACAATACGGTCAGAACCTTGAGGCAACGGGACAAATACTCTTTGTAGGGCCTATCAATCAAACGCGGCTTGCGATAGATGCTGTTCGGACCATCGACGAAGCCGTTGAACGAAAAGCGGGAATTCGTATCGAGGGCACCGTTGCACATCCTGAAACCTCTTTGTTCACTGAACCTGCTGATAAACAACAAGATGCCATATTGTCTTATATTGTTCTAGGCCGTGATTTAAACGATACCAACGATCAAGAAGCAAACTTACTAGCCTCAGCTGCATTAGCACTGACTGTTCGAGGCGGTCGCAGCGTTGCGGGCGGCATTGCCAGCGCCCTTGGAGTTCAAGACTTCGCATTGGAAACACGCGGCCGAGGTGATGATACAGAGCTCGTCGTCAGTGGGCGACTGAATGATCGTTTACTGCTTCGCTACGGGCGAAGTGTTTTCCAACCGGAGAGCACGCTGTATCTACGCTACGATTTAACGAAAAAGCTCTATTTGGAGGCCGCTCAGAATGCAGAGCGAGCAGTTGATATCTTCTATACATTTTCTTTCTAAAACTTCATGCCTGACGTAGAAAAACATCAATATATCGATTCCGCTGAAGCGCTAACAACGCTTTGCAAGGAGTTGCGCAAGCGGCCGTACATCGCAATAGACACAGAATTTTTGCGCGAAAGAACCTACCGCCCCGAGCTCTGCCTTGTACAAGTCAAACATGAGGAATTACTCGCATGTATCGATGCGATTGCCATCGATGATCTAAGTCCCTTCTCTGATCTTTTGTTAGATGAATCGGTCGTTAAAGTCTTTCACGCAGCCTCCCAGGACTTAGAGATTTTTTACCTGCTCGCGAAAAAAGTGCCGACACCTTTGTTTGATACGCAAATTGCCGCACCGCTTCTGGGCTATAACGAGCAAATTGGTTATGGAAACCTGGTGAATGAGTATTTGGGTATTGGGCTTTCGAAAGCCCATACTCGAGCTGACTGGACCCGACGTCCTTTACCAGAGCAACAAGTTCAATACGCCCTGGACGATGTAATTCATCTTGAGTCTCTATACCTTGGCATGCACGCGCAATTAGCAGAACAAAACCGAATTGATTGGCTAGCACCGGAATTCGCAGAGTTAGCCAAGGTTGAAAAATACGATCAGCCCGCTGGCGAGCGATGGAAGAAGATACGCAACATTCAGCGGTACAAAGGGCCTGCACTCTCGATTATTCAGCAGTTGGCGCGCTGGCGAGAAGTCAAGGCCAGAGAAATCAATCAGCCTAGAAACTGGCTGCTGAAAGACGATGTCATTGTCTCACTGGCTCAACAGCGACCCGATTCGCTAAAAAACCTCACCCACATACGTGGTCTAGAGAGAAAAACCCGCGAGAAATTTGGGGCCGAAATTCTCGATACCATAGAAAAAGCGTCTGAAATACCCCCTGACCCGGTGCCTGCTATAACGAAGAAACAGAAGCTCACCGCGGCAAATCTGGCAAAACTGCAGTTGCTTAATGCCTGGGTCCACCAACGAGCCGCTGAACTGGAAATTGCACCATCGCTACTCGCTCCGCAAAAACTGCTGGAAAAAATGGTTATGGGCGATGGAGTTAGCGCACTACAGGGATGGCGTGAACCGTTAATTGGAAACGATTTGCAGTCACTGCTCGAAGGTCGGGCGTACTTACTCGCAGCCGAGAACGGGCTTACACTGGCTAACTTGAAATAATCCGTTTTTCATCGCGGGCCGGGATATACGCAGCCCGGTTGCTGGTGTACCCTTGTGGGTCCTTTAGTTTGTCTTATCGCATGGGTTTCACCAAATGAGTAACAGTTCTACCGCGGCGGTACTCAACCGTCCGCTGTCCAACACCAACATTCTGGACGAAAAAACGTTAATTGCCCCCAACGAATTAAGACAACGATATCCACGCTCGGAAAATTGCAGCCAGACCGTTGAAACCGGTCGCGCAAACGTAGAGGCAATTCTTGATGGCCGTGACAAACGACTTCTCGCCGTGGTCGGCCCTTGCTCTATCCATGACGTAGATACAGCTAAAGACTACGCTCAAAAGCTCATGGCTTTGCGCGAACGCGTATCAGACCGAATTGAGCTCGTCATGCGAGTTTACTTTGAAAAGCCAAGAACCACTGTCGGCTGGAAAGGCTTAATCAACGATCCGCACCTCGATGACTCCTTCGATATAGAAACAGGTTTGTCACGTGCACGAGAATTACTCGTGTGGCTTGCTGAACTCGGCATTCCAACCGGTACGGAAGCCCTAGATCCGATCAGCCCGCAGTACCTGTCAGATTTATTCACTTGGTCGGCAATTGGCGCACGAACAACTGAATCTCAAACACATCGCGAAATGTCCAGCGGACTGTCCACTGCAGTGGGATTCAAGAACGGCACAGACGGCAGTTTAGATGTGGCAATCAATGCAATGCAATCCGCGGCCAATCCACATAGCTTTCTAGGAATAGATTCCGATGGCAAGGCAACGGTACTCAAGACCCGAGGTAATGCTTATGGTCATGTGATTCTGCGGGGTGGCAATCAGGGGCCGAACTACGACTCCGTCAACGTATCTATTGTTGAAGCTGCATTGGAAAAGGCAAATCTACAACAACGCATCATGATTGATTGCTCGCACGCCAACGCTAACAAAGACCATGAACGTCAGGCATTGGTTGCGTTAAATGTTGCAGAACAACTGGCAGCTGGCAGCGAATCAATCATTGGCATCATGCTGGAGTCGCATCTCAATGCTGGCAATCAAAGTCTGAAAGATCCGAAAGATTTAGCCTACGGTGTCTCGATCACAGATGCATGCATCGACTGGAGCACGACTGAAGAGTTGATGCTTAAACTGCACGATACGCTTGAATCCAGACTTGCGTAGGCGCTCTTTATTGCTCTTAGAAAATGGCAAATAGAGACTCACTCTTCTCTCACCCCTTGGGGGATATTGAAGGTTTTCGTTTCAATCAGGCAGTGGTCGATGTTTTTCCTGACATGCTCAGGCGGTCAGTGCCTGGTTACGAATCAATCATCACGCAATCAGCCCTGTTAGCGAGTCGTTACGTACAAGCTAACACCCGGCTGTACGACTTGGGCTCCTCGCTTGGCGCGACAGCCATTGCTATGCGAGATGCACTTGCTCAAAGTAGCCCCGAGGCTGTTACAGGGTGTGAGATACACGGCATCGATAATGCTGCTGCCATGATCGCCGCAAGCCGCTCATTAATCGAGACCAGTGCCAGCACTATCCCGTCCGGGCGATGCGTGCCCATTCACTTGCACGAAGCAGATCTTGAAACTCACCCACTGTCCAAAGCATCGGTGGTTGCAATGAACTTCACGTTGCAGTTTGTGCGTCCCGAAGCTCGTCAAGCATTGATGGCCAAAATTGCGTCTGCACTCAAACCTGGTGGCGTACTGATCCTAAGCGAAAAGGTACGATTCGACGATACCGTGCTCAATGAAATGCACATCGAGATGTATCACGCGTTCAAAAAGCAAAACGGGTATTCTGATCTTGAGATCAGTCAAAAGAGAACAGCACTTGAAAATGTGCTAGTACCCGACACTCTCGATGAACACCGCGATCGATTGTTAGACTCAGGGTTCAGTCATTGCACAGTTTGGTTTCAGTGCTTTAATTTTGCTTCACTGATAGCGATAAAGGCGTAAGTTCTACTCTTTAACATTGCTCGTCTAAAATCCAACGCCATCCCTACGCCTGTTTATCCATGCCGCCTCGGATTTCCACTTGTCACAATTAGTCTTCGATACAGTTAAGCTCAATGACGAGCTCGCCCTTACGGCCTTAGCACCGTGGGCAGCGGAGCTTGGCGACGCTGTGATCAATCAGGGGCATGCTCTGAAACATGGCCATTTACCGCGTTGGGAAGCTGCCGTTGATTCGCTTCCAAAAGTTGCTGAGTCCTCGCTAAGTATTCAACGTGGTGTTGTAACTCTTAATGGGAATTTCGCGCCAGAGGATGAAACCAAACTAAAGGACTCGTTGGAAGGCTTGATCCCTTGGCGAAAAGGACCGTTTCAATTTGGCCCGGTCTCAATTGACACGGAGTGGCGATCTGATTGGAAATGGGACCGGCTTGAACCGCATATTTCACCATTACATGGAAAGTTAGTTCTCGATGTCGGTTGTGGGAGTGGGTACCATTTGTGGCGGATGCGTCAGGCTGGCGCCAAGCAGGTTTTGGGGGTAGACCCTAGCCTGCATTTTCTAAAACAGTTTGAAGCGACTCAACTGTATGCCCAAGATGCTGCTGTGCAGTTTCTACCTCTGCCAATGGAAGCGCTGCCACCCAATATGGGCGTCTTCGATACGGCGTTCTCAATGGGGGTGTTGTATCACCGTCGACAACCTCTAGACCACCTGAAAGAATTACAGGCAAGCCTGTCAGTCGGAGGCGAACTGATCTTAGAGACTTTGATTATTCCCGGTGATGACTCTGAATCGTTGGAATTGAATTCGCGCTATGCAAATATGAGAAACATCTACGAGCTCCCTACCCGTCTTCGGCTTGAAGAATGGGTACTGGCATCAGGGTTTTGTGACATTCGCACGGTGTCGGTATGTGAAACCAGCCTTGATGAACAACGCTCGACTCATTGGATGCCTAATCACTCTCTGGTGAATGCACTCGACCCTTCTGATCAACATTTGACCATCGAAGGGCACACAAGACCCCTCAGAGCCATCGTCATCGCTAGATGGAACGGCTAGTCAGACGAAAGTCATGCGGAGAACGTCGCAGTAGCAACATTATTTAAAACGAAATTATTTTTGTAATGTTCTGACGTAAGGCTTTTCCTCGGCTAGTAGGCTTTTTGATTATCATTATTTTTCAATTGCTTACCTTTCTTTGGTGAAATTATTCCCAAATATCACCTCATCAATTAAAATTCTAAACGCCATTTAGTAATAATTTTCATAGGATTTTGATCAGCACTACCTAACCATCTGGTTATACTGCGCGCATCGAGTTGTTACACCGGTATTACATGCGCATTGCCCAGGCATCGAGTCGCCCCGCAGAAGTCGCTCTTCAAGCGTCTACAGACCCCTTATTAACAGCGGTTCAGTCAACGCTGGAGAACGGTGTCAGGCAGTCTATCGACGAAACTGACTACATCTTTTTTGACGGGTATTGGGTGAGATATTACCCCCCGGTTGAAGAATCATTGGCGTCTCGCAAGTTGCTCATTGATCACCTGACTCGTCGGGCGTTCCACCATACTGAACCCGGCATCAACACCCCTGGTGAAAGACTCGACACCGCGCGAGCCCACTACGAAAACCAAACTGATCCAGCCATGAAGCGCGTCAACGCCGCCATGCTTGCAGGAGCACTGTTCAATCGCGCAACCGACATTTTCACCGCCATTGTTGAATTGGAAGAGAATGGCGTTTGTATCAGCCGCTCCAATGAACTCATGAAGGCGTGCGGAGATTACTTTAAAGAAGCTTTGGAATTGGGCAAAGAAGTTAAACACTTCAGCGGCGAAGAAGGCATCGATGAACTCTGGGGAGAACCTTTCAGGGCGTTTACAGTTCCCATCACGAAATACTATGAGTCGCGCTTCATCAAAGTGGCTCAGGCGATGGCAAACATCGACAAGGTGTCAAAACACATGAAAGCCTTGTATTGCTCACGTCCCGAGTACAGCAATATTGCCTCGCTGCTCGACGAATACGCCTCTGCTGCCAAGCATGAGTGCGAAACCATGAAGTCCGATGTGTGTATTTTTGAAATTTGGCCACGATTTATTGCAGCGGGTGAAGCGCTAGGAGCTGCGAAACCAGACATGCAGCCGGACTGCTCTCGAGAATGCAGCTACGTCATGGACGAAGCCCAAAGCACACTGATTGCCGGACGAGATCTGATTAACTGGGTTGCCCGTGCCAGAGTTCCCATGCCACGAAGTACAGAAAAATACTTTGCTCGCTGTGAAGCTCTAGGTGAACGACTGAAAGGCTGTTGAAGGTTGTCAAGACGGGCGATGGTTCGCCCACTTTATTCAGCGATAAATACTCGGAATCCTTTCATTCCACGTTTGGTGCTGAGACAGAATCCCGCTATGTCTTCCTAAAATCTTCGGGAGTAACCGCTCGCCTGGAAGCAGGCACTCCGACGAAGGTTCTAGAGATAGGATTTGGCCTGGGGCTAAATACGCTACTGACTTGCGACACCGCCGCGCGGTATGGAACCTCACTCGAATATCACTCATTCGAGAACGATCCATCTGTTTGCGATCTTTTGCAACGAGTCGATTATTCACCATTACTGGCGAACCCTGATTTGGCCACCAAAATGAAATCCCAACTAAAAGGCGCCGACACGCTCGGACGGTATCTGGAGACCGGATTTCCGCTAAGCCTCGCTTCGGATCAAAAAGTAATTTTGCATTGGGTAGACGCCGAGCTTAGCGAATTGCCGCCAACGCAATTTGATGCCATCTACCTGGATGCCTTTAGTCCCGACAACAACCCTGAATGCTGGACAGCCGAATTGTTTATTAAACTGCTCAACAGCCTGCGGCCAACTGGAAAATTGAGCACGTATTGCGCAAAAGGCGTTGTCAGGCGTTCGTTGCAATCTGTGGGCTTTGAGGTGGCGAAGATGCCGGGGCCTCCCGGGAAGCGCGAAATCGTCGTCGCTACCCGGCCTCACTACGCGGATTGACTGCTAGACGTTGTTTGAACTTGGCGTGTAACGGTAATTTGTGATGCCAATGCGGCCGCATGCGTTCTATTTGGTAATTAATGCTCACGATCTTTATGTCTCTTTCCCACTATAATTCGACGCGGTTTGGCGCAATTGCGGTCATTCTAGGCAAAAAACAGTGGACCAACTCCATGGCACAGTTTGAGCAAGTCCTCAAATCAGGAAAGTTGTACGATTTCGGACGTTACCAATCGAGGTTCTCGCACAGATATGAAGTCTGCCGCTCATAATCCCTCCTAAAATGCCGAAATCTAAGAGATTGGAACCCAGTTGTTTTAGCAACGACATTTTATTTATTCAGGACAACAAATGAAAGTAACGATTTACGGATCTGGTTACGTAGGATTGGTAACCGGTGCCTTGATAGCAGATGTCGGTAACGACGTTTTATGCGTCGATGTTGACGAGACAAAGGTTGCTAACCTCAAAAAGGGAATCATCCCTATCTTTGAGCCTGGCCTCGATGATGTTATCAAGCGCAACGTAGAAGCCGAACGATTGGACTTTACGACTAACATGGATGAAGCTGTGGCACACAGCGAAGTCCAATTCATCGCGGTAGGCACTCCTCCCGGTGAAGACGGATCTGCGGACATGCAATATGTGGCAGCCGTTGCCAAAACGATTGCTGATCGTATGACCGAACGCAAGATTGTCGTTAACAAGTCCACTGTGCCTGTCGGCACGGGCGACATGGTTGAGACGGTAATTGCAGACGGTCTTGCTGCCCGAAATGAAACTATCCCGTACGCGGTCATTTCTAACCCAGAATTTCTAAAAGAAGGTGCGGCCATTGAAGATTTCATGAAGCCGGATCGAATCGTTATTGGCACAGATGACGAACACGCGACCGAAGTCATGCGAGAGTTATATGCACCGTTCTGCCGCAATCGTCGTGATCGACTCATTTTCATGAGCCGAAAGTCTTCAGAGCTAACGAAGTATGCTGCCAACTCATTGCTGGCGACCAAAATCAGCTTCATGAACGAACTATCTAACATCGCAGACCGATTAGGCGCTGACATAGAAGACGTTCGTGTGGGTATCGGTTCTGACCCACGTATCGGATATCACTTCATCTACCCCGGCTGTGGTTACGGCGGCTCTTGCTTTCCAAAAGATGTCAAAGCGCTTATCGCCACCTCTCGTGAAAACAACTACGAAGCACAGTTACTGCAAGCCGTGGACAGTGTTAACGATCGCCAGAAGCACGTTCTGTTCGAAAAGCTTATGAAGCATTTCGACAACGATATCAAAGGCAAGAAATTCGCTGTTTGGGGACTGTCATTCAAGCCGAACACCGATGATCTTCGTGAAGCACCTAGCCGTGTTCTGATTGAATCTATCTTCGAGCATGGTGGAACGGTCCGAGCATACGACCCTGTGGCTATGAACGAGATGCGTCATTTCTATCCTGATGAAAAGCGTCTTGAACTGGTAGGTACAGCGCTGGATACAACAGATGGTGCTGACGCCCTACTCATCAACACAGAGTGGCGTGAGTTCCGCAGCCTGAATATGGATGTGGTCAAGAAGTCATTGAAAAACCCGCTTATCATCGACGGACGTAACCTTTACGAGCCAGAAACACTTGAAGCAGCTGGATTTGTCTATGACTGCATTGGTCGCCCAAGAGACGCTGCATAATCAGCACTCGTCAGGCTCGAACGTAAGCCTGATAAAATTTCACTAGGGCATTTTCTAGCCTTATGTAAAAGCCGCTCCTTGAGAGCGGCTTTTTTTTACCCAGAATTTCACGTAAGACCGTATCATCGCTACGTGAATACACCTGATACACCTTCCAAACACGCTAGACGGGATGTTCTACGCCTAGCAGTCCCAGTCATGCTCTCAAACGGTACAGTGCCACTGGTGGGCATTGTGGACACGGCGGTTATGAGCCGCATGGGTTCTCCTGAATGGATGGCTGCAACGGCTGTAGGTGCTGTTATTTTTAGTAGTATCTTCTGGGTATTCGGGTTTTTGCGCATGGCCACCGGTGGATTAGTCGCTCAGGCGTATGGGGCTAACAATCTGCAATCAACGTCACGAATTAGTATTCGGGCCTTGCTGCTTGCTTTATTGCTCGGCACATTACTAATCGCCCTGCAAATCCCTCTATTGAAGATTGCGCTTTTTGCCATGGACGACTCCGGCGAATGGCAGGGACTGGCCGCTGATTATTTCTATGTGCGTATTTATGCGGCACCAGCCACTTTGTGTATGTATGCCATTCTGGGAGCATTGATTGGTTTACAGCGAGTACGCGCGGTTCTGGGGCTGCAGTTGTTACTGAATTTGTTGAATGTACTACTAACGATTGTGCTGTTTATGACAACCGACCTAGGCATCAAGGGAGTTGCACTTGCCACCGTCATTAGCGAGTACGTCACGCTAGCTGCGGGCATCTACCTTATTAAGGATTTGATGATGTCAGCTCTTAGAGACACGGTAATCAAAAGCTGGATATTCGAAAGAGCAGCCCTACGGCATTTTTTTACCATAAGCGGAGACTTATTCATACGCACCCTCTGCTTAACGTTTGCTTTCTACTGGATGACCGCGCTTAGCGCGAAACAAGGCGTAATCATTCTCGCCGCTAATACCGTGCTCTTTAACCTTGTACACTTTGCGTCGTATGTCATGGATGGCTACGCACATGCTGTCGAATCATTAACGGGTTTCGCAATTGGTAGAAGAGACACGAAAATGCTCAAGCGTTCCGTGTCCGCCAGTGTGTATTTAGCCAGTATTTCTGCCATCGTTTTCAGCATCTTCTTCTGGTTATTGGGCGAGCCAATTGTCAACCTGCTGGTTGCAGAAGACAGCGCTCGTCAAATGGCGCTGGACTGGCTACCTTGGGTTATCGCAGCACCTCTCTTTGGAATTTGGAGTTTTTTACTCGACGGGATTTTTATCGGTGCCACCGAGACGCGCAGCATGCGAGATAGTATGTTGATATCGCTTGCGTGCTTTATGATTAGCGCAGCGGTGCTTGTGCCGTCGTTCGGAAATCACGGGATATGGATTTCGTACTTTATACTACTCGTTATCAGAGCACTCACTCTGTGGCTTCGCTGGCCTCGTATCGTTCGCGCAACTCAACAGCTTGAACATGGTTGAACACAACAAGTCGCTCAAACAATTCAATACATTTGGTTTTGACCAACGGGCTGAACACTTTGCAACAGCAAGCAATGACGCTGAGTTGGAGCAATTGGTCGAGCTTGCCCAGAGTAAGTCCTGGCCGGTATTTGTATTAGGGGGCGGTAGCAATATTGTTTTAACAAAGGACCTAGCGGGTCTTGTCATTCACATGGCAGATACCCGTGTTGAAGTAATTTCGGACAACGACGGTGGCAATAAACGAATTAAAGCCGGTGCCGGTGTCGGCTGGCATGATTTCGTTTTACAAACATTAGCATTAGAGGCCAATGGGTTAGAGAATTTGAGCCTAATCCCTGGGTCAGTCGGTGCGGCACCCGTACAAAATATCGGTGCCTATGGTGTCGAAGTCAAAGATCGAATCCACAAGGTTCGTGCATTGCACATGCCCACAGGTGAATGGCGAGAATTTAGCGCATCGGATTGCGAGTTTGCTTATCGCCATAGCTTTTTTAAAAACCACCCTGGTGAATATGCCATTACACAGGTGGAATTTAACCTAGGTTCTCAATGCGCAATTGAAGCTGAGTACTCATCGCTGAAACAAGAATTGCACAACCTTGGGTTGAACGCTCCGAGCGCGCTCGATATAAGCCGTACTGTGACAAACATTCGTCAATCGCGGCTACCCGACCCAACGATGATAGGCAATGCAGGCAGCTTTTTTCATAACCCGATTGTTACTGAAGCCCAAGCGTCTGAACTACTGCAACGGTTCCCAAGCATGGTCAACTTTCCTGCACAAACTGGCTTTCGCAAATTATCCGCTGCTTGGATGATTGATCAGGCGGGGTTTAAGGGGGTTCGACGCGGTAATGTTGGGGTTTATGAGAAACAGGCGTTGGTGTTGATTAACCTGGGGGATGGGCGCGGTTGTGAATTACTGGCTTTAGCGCAAGAAATTCAAGCTTCAATTTCAAACGTGTTTGGGGTGGATCTTTCTATTGAACCTAACGTTCGATAGCACAGTTACGCGAGCACTATATCCCCGTACGCAGCTAAAACGTATTGAAGTCGCAGATGGTGCTATTTCCGGCGTAGTCGTTAATTGGCTGTTTTATCGCCGCTGCCTCGTCCAACAACCGTTTGCAGCAATAGAGAAAAGTCCAGACTCAGGCTGCGTATGCTCGCGTAATGACTGTCCATCTCAGCCAACACGCTCGGTACACTCATATCGACTCCTCTGACCTGTGCGTAGCCTGTTATTCCAGGCAATAAATCGTAAACGCCCAACCTATCACGCTCACTCACCAGTTCGGTCTGGCTAGGTAAGCAAGGGCGCGGGCCAACAAGGCTCATTTCCCCACGCAATACATTATAAAGTTGGGGAAGTTCATCAACTTTGATTGCTCGCATTATTTTCCCGAGCGTGGAAATATCAGAACTGCTGATTTCATGGGTAGGTTTATCTTTGGTTGATGAGCTCATCGTTCGTAACTTAACCAGCTTAAATTCTTGTCCCAATCGCCCTACTCTGACTTGAACAAACAAAGGGTTTTCTCTGTTCATCAAGTAAAAAAGACACCCAAAAACCAAGCTAAGCGCGATCGCAATGGGTAGTAGCAAAATGGATATCAACACATCCATGATTCGCTTAGAAATAGAGAGTTTTTTCGAAGTCATTCGAACCGGACGCTGCTCGCTCATTGAAGTGCTCATAGTCTATTAATTCAATTGCAATGCCAATCAATCCACTATTCTGTATCAGTACAGCTGTAGGCATATGTTAGCCTCTGGGTTACATGGCGTCGCTAATGCACACCTTAACCCATCGACAATATAGTTTAGTTTGTGTAGATATTCGTGACTTCAAAAACACTCATCACTGGTTGGAATGGATTCTTTGGAAGTATCCTCTGCAAGGCACAGGAATCATTCAATATTTCTCTCGTTCGGTGCGGACGAGTAAAAGGATCGGATGTTACTTGCGACCTATCAAAAGCAGTGCCGCAAATACCCGACACAGTTGATCGAGTCATTCATTCTGCCGGCGTAACCCCCAATGCTTCACGACCACACAATACAAAGGATATTTTTCAAACGGGCAACGTAACGTCAACAAAAAACCTGCTTGCATCACTAAATCCACAAAATATTAAATCATTCGTTCTCATCAGTAGCGCATCCGTTTATGGAATGGTCTCAGGTGAAAATATATTAGAAACTGCAACGTTATCTCCCACGAGTGAATACGGAAAGAGCAAACTTGAAGTAGAAAAACTTGTTATTAAATGGTGTCAACAAAACAATGTTCCCTATACGATAGTCCGGTTGCCGTTGGTTGTCGGCCCTGGCGCTCCAGGGACACTCGGACAACTCGTCAAAGCCATTGAATCAAAGCGATTTGTTATCCCCGGTAGTGGTGATGCTAGAAAATCCATGGTACTTGCCACAGATGTAGCCGATTGGATTACAAATCACCCGGTTAGTTACGGCATTTTCAATCTGACTGACCAAACCGACCCTAGCTACGCTGAGCTCTGTGATGCGATAACAGAACACTTAAACTTCAAACCCGTTCCACGAATACCATTGACCATAATGATGGTTGGCAGCTGGGTTGGAGATATTGCTCAGACACTACTAAAACGCCCAATTCCCTATAACAGCAACGTCCACGTGCAATTAACGGAAACCCTTACTTTTTCATCTAAAGCGGCTGCGAATCACGGGTGGTCACCCAACTCCGTGATAAGCAATAAAGAGGTTTGGCTAAAATAGCACTGCAAAGTTAAACAGTCACCCATGCTCGTATCTAACGAGGCATCGGTAACACGCACTCTAACTGTTATCGTTTCTATGTACGACCTTTGGCGTACTCATCGTATTTTGACGTGGAAGACTCGGGTACTTAAGCTCATTAGACTCCTCCAGCTTTTCCTTCGCCGACTCGTCCAAGAAGGCCAAATCCAGTAGGATCGCCCTGATAGCTTTTGCATCCTGCTTTTCACTGAAGCGCTTAAGTTTCTCTAGAAAAGGGCTTAACTGAGCGGTACTCAACCAAAGCTCATTCGCTGCTGAAATTTTAGTTATTTCAGTGCTTCTATGGGACTCAGAAATGAATAGCTCTTCGTATAGCTTCTCACCCGGCCTTAGACCTTGCACGACGATATCTATATCATCCGGGTTACCGGTATCCCTAGTGAGATATTTTCCATACAGACGAACCATCGTGACGGCGAGCTCTTCAATTTTTACAGGCTCACCCATATCCAGTACAAAGACTTCGCCACCCTGGGCAATAGCGCTAGCTTGTAACACTAATTGAGAGGCCTCTGGAATCGTCATGAAGTAGCGTGTCACGTCGGAATGTGTCAGCGTGATCGGACCACCATCTAATATTTGACGTTTGAACTTTGGAACCACTGAGCCTGAAGATCCCAACACATTACCAAAGCGCACCATGGAGATGCGAGTATCAGTTTGCTCGGCAGCACTAGCTTGCAGCACTAATTCTGCTAAGCGCTTACTGGCGCCCATGGCATTGGTCGGGCGTACGGCTTTGTCAGTTGAGATGAGTACGAAGTCTTCTACCCCGTTGCTGATTGCGCAATCAAGTACGGTTTTTGTACCGAATACATTAACCTCAACACCTTGATCTGGCTGAGCTTCAACGATTGGCACATGTTTATAGGCTGCTGCATGTATCACCGTATTAACGCCATGCTTTGCCATCAATTTGTCAACTTGACGCTTGTCTAATACTGAGCACAGGAACGGTGTGAAGATCGGATGATCCCAAGCTCCCTGTCCATCGGGCTGATTGCCAAGCTCTTCCGTTAGGTGATACAGATTGGCTTCACAGTTCTCCAAAGCAATTAGGTGTTTAGGTGAGAGCTTAACTATCTGGCGGCACAACTCAGACCCGATAGATCCTCCCCCGCCGGTCACCAGAACTGTTTTCCCGGTGATACGCCGCCCCATCAATTCGAAGTCTGGCGCAACTTCGCTGCGACCTAGGATATCCCCTATCGAAACATCACGAATATCGTCAACCTTTGCTGTCCCGCTCATGAGTTCAGAAACGCTGGGCAACGTTAGAACAGGAATGTCCTGCTCATTCAGCTTTTGAATTTTTCTATGGTAGTCAGCTGGCGAAAGACTGGGCATTGCCAAAACAATCTTACTGACTTCAAGACCATTAAGCTTTGCAAACCATTCATCAGATTGCCCGTGGATAACAGGCAGGCCAAAGAGCGTCGTGCCGGACAACTTAGGGTTGTCATCGATAAAGACGACGGGCCTGTATTCATCTCCGATAGATAAGAGGTTGACCAACTGCCGGCCGCTTGCTCCCGCACCGTAAACGGCTATCGGCTCTCCCTTTGCCCCATAGCCGAAGAGTGTTCTCCACAGCATGCGAATACCGGTGGAGCTTAAGAAGAGCAAAATGGCGAAAATGACAAATAGCGAGCGAGGATTCCAGCCATCGGGGGGAATCAGAAAAAAAGCAATGGCTAAGGCTGCACCCGAAGCAAGGCTACCTTTGAACAACTGTTTAAACAGTCTGCTGTTGGTTGATCTGACAACCCATCTATATACGCCGAACGCTGCATAGCAAGGCACGGTGACCAAAGGAAGTAACAGGAACAAATACCAATTGTTTTCAAACGCTATAAAGAGCTCCCCATGGCGAAGCGAGTAAGCCCCCCAAAGAGAAAACATAACCATGAGAGTATCTATGGCCATGGCAACGACTTGCTTGCGCCCTCGACCGGCGTTTGAAAGGTTGGTCAGCAACGCGTCCAGTGTCGGAGAGAATCGATCCAGAGCGGGGTTCTCCGATTTCGGTGCAAAAGTGTTTTTGTTGTTTTCTCTATTCATTTTTTCATGAATTATTGTAAGTATTATGTATCCCTTAAATTAGAGTGTGTCAGTGCCCACCCTTCCTTGTTCCCCGAACTATGCACAACCGTCTTACTAAAATTTACCGCTTTTCAACAGCGGCCCAGTTTACAAACAACCCTATGCACTTAAATTCATACACCTCGAAATTGTCGATGAAATTGGCAGTTTTAGTGTAACCCCCTTAGGTGACTATGAGATCGGCTATCGGTTGCAAAATACTTAGGCACCTAGTTATCAAATTCAGTAATAAACTCGATATACGCACCAAAAATACCACTTACGTTTGCAAAATTGCATGAGGCAGAGAGGATTTGAGAATTGTTCACAAAATGCCCTAAGACAACGGCTTGGCTCATCTTCCCGCGCTACTCCCTGATATTTTGTGATTTTACGCACACATCTCCCGAAAGAGCCGAAACGGTAATGATCACGACTGGACAGCCGCCCTTGGTACAATCTGGGCTCTCAACGCTAGTGCATCGAAAACTGTGACCTTCATCTTTGTTATTGCTATTGCCGTAGTTGGATGGCTTTTATATACAGTTCATCTGAAGAAAATGCTGCAGCAGGGTAAATCAGGAAAAATCAAACTCGCTTTGATTGCTCTCGGATTGATATTTCTTGTGTTGGCTGTTACCGGCAGAGCACCTGCACTATTCGCCATCATAGGTGCGGCAATGACTCAGATAATGAGAATAATTCCTCTACTAATTAGATTTTCGCCTGCACTGGGAAAATTTTTAGGCGGGACATCCGGCTTAGGCGGATTTGCCGGCGGTGCTCACGCGACATCCGGCGCCTCCAATTTAGCGTCAGCCACCATTAATCTATCGCTGAATCCTTTAAGCGGCGCGATAGACGGGAATGTACTCCAAGGTGAATTCACTGGTCGCTTATTGAGTTCAATGAGCATCGAAGAACTCAACAGCCTGTATCTTTATTGCTCTCAATCTGACCCGGAAGCAGTCAGGTTGTTACAGTCATACATCCAACGCCAACGAGGCACAGAATGGCAGCAAGCAAACTCAGAGGCTAATCAGGGCCAATACCGGGGCAACCCAGCTGGCACAACCCCTGATATGAGCGTCGAAGAGGCTCGACAAATTCTGGGATTAGACGGGGAACTAAGCCGTGAGTCGGTTAGCGCGGCGCATAGGTCTTTAATTGGTCAATTCCATCCTGATAAAGGTGGAAGTGATTATTTAGCGACAAAAATAAACTTAGCTCGCGTAGTGTTGCTTGCTTCGTTAAAAAAATAAAGAGAATAAAACATGCGCGTTAAAAAACCCGACTTGTTCAACAAGCCGGGTGCAATTTTATTCATTCACCACGAATTTAATATTAGGACTTAGCGTCGCTATATTTTATATTGTGACCTGATCCAGTGAGCCGCCGCTTTCAACAAACTCCTTGACCCACAACGGCTGGCGACCACGTCCTGTCCAAGTCTCGCTTGAATCAGCAGGATTTTTGTACTTGGGGGCAACCTTGCCACGCTTTTTTGAAGGCTTCTTTGCCGCAGTTCTAACGGGCTTAGGATTTCGAATTTTAATGGTGTCCTCCCCAAGGAGTTCATGCAATTCAAATCCGCTTTTGCGCGCAACAGTGACTAGCTTTGCAAGTGTTGCTTTCTTATCGCGAGCCTCTTTCGACTTTATAATCCTTTGTATTTTGTCTACTTCTTTATTTAGTTTATCTAACGACCAATTCGAATAATTAGTAGCCATTCTTACTCTCAGTTACCCCTAAACAATTTAAAATACTCGTAAACGGAGTCTGAACCCCGCCAACAATATATATTTGATACGTTACATTGTAAACATCTATCACATTAATAATTTAATAAAACATGAATCTCCATTGACAGGACTTTATAAAACAACAGGCGTTAATAAATTATGTAGTTTTAATACACAATCAATTATTCGATATTATATTTCGCTATAGAGATTTTTCTGCCAAGCTAGGGATAGATAAAAACCACACCCTATGTGGCGCGCTGTCCCACAAGCGCTTTATGTCGGATCGAATTGGCATGAGCACCTATACTCTGCAGTATCTATGACTTTCGGAGCGCCTCATGCGCTTTTTCTTATCAATACCGTTGTTTTTCTACCTATTGATTGCCGCCAATCTGGTTATGCTGACCGGACCTATCGATCAGTCGATGTTGAACGTCATAATTTACGAGTTCAAACTGCCGTCGCAGCGCGAGGTGATTCTGACCGTTAGCGATGCTTTTATCATCACTAGCATTTTCTTTCTTTATATCGAAACCTTTAAAGCAACCCGTACGTCGGTTATATCGATTATTGACCACGCGTTTTCACTGCTGGCATTCATCATTTTCTTAATCGAGTTTCTAGTCATTCCAAGACTCGGCAACCCGACGTTTCTCATTATGACTATTGCCTCTTTAATGGACGTGGTCCTGGGATTCACGGTTACCATATCGACCGCGAAGCGAGATTTTACGATGGGTGGCTAAAATTGCTCCAGCTAGTAAGCCACTAGTTTTAAAAAGCTAGTGACGTGAAGTGAGATTCTACTCCCCGACTATCTCACCAAACAAATCGTGCTCATCTGCCCGCACCACATCCACTTCAATAAAATCGCCTGCCTCGATTTCGTAGTCATCAACCGGGACATGAACCACGCCGTCAATCTCAGGGGCATCTGCGCTACTACGTGCAATAGCATGCTCACCTTCCACTGAGTCAATTAGGACTACTTGCCGGCTTCCAACTTTGGCTTGTAAACGCTCTGCACTGATGGCGGCCTGAGTTTCCATAAAACGCTGAAGCCGCTCTTGTTTAACTTCTTCAGGCACTGCATTTTCCAACTCATTGGCTTTAGCACCTTCTACGGGTGAGTAGGCAAAGCAACCCACTCTGTCCAATTGCGCTTCGTGAAGGAATTCGATTAAGTGCTCGAAGTCTTCTTCTGTTTCACCTGGAAAGCCTGCTATAAACGTGCTTCTGATAGTTAGTTCGGGGCAGATCTCTCGCCACGCTTTAATACGCGTTAAATTGTTTTCAGAGGCCGCAGGTCTTTTCATACTTTTTAAAACACGAGGACTTGCATGCTGAAAAGGAATATCCAAGTAAGGAAGGATTTTTCCTTCCGCCATTAGCGGGATAATGTTATCGACATGTGGATAGGGGTACACGTAATGCAAACGTACCCAGATGCCTAGCTCACCCAACGCTTCGCAAAGCTCTTTCATGCGCGTTTTAATGGGTCGGCCATTCCAAAACGCGGTTTTGTATCGCAAATCGACACCGTAGGCGCTAGTGTCTTGAGAGATGATTAACAGCTCGCGGACACCAGCATTTTTTAAACGCTCAGCTTCTGCCATCACATCACCGATGTCACGACTGACTAAATCTCCGCGCATAGACGGGATAATGCAAAAGCTGCAGCGATGGTTGCAGCCTTCAGAAATTTTTAAGTAGGCATAGTGTCTTGGCGTAAGCTTTATTCCCTGAGGCGGAACGAGGTCTACAAACGGATCGTGTTCCACTTTATTTGGCACATGTTGGTGCACTGCCCCGACAACTTCTTCATACGCCTGCGGCCCAGTCACCGCTAATACATTCGGGTATTGTTTTTGAATATCTGATGCTTTAACGCCCAAACACCCAGTTACGATAACCTTGCCATTCTCATTCAGGGCTTCACCAATAGCATCCATAGATTCTTCTACAGCCGAGTCTATGAAACCGCAGGTATTAACAACGACCACGTCGGCAGAGTCGTAGTCCGGCACAACGTCGTAGCCGTCTGTGCGCAGCTGAGTCAGAATGCGTTCGGAGTCCACAAGGGCCTTGGGGCAACCGAGACTAACGAAACCTACTTTGGGTGATGAACTCATGAAAGTGAACTAATTCGGTGATCCCTCATTATACGGTCTAAAGGTGCACCACCTGCACCTAATCCGACGATTTAACAGAACCTCGTACACTTCACTTTTGACGCGGCTTCATGCCGCTGCTCCCACGTCAGGGCCTCGCTCAGGCTGCTCACCCGCGCTTAACAACTGCGCACTGATGTCATAAGCTAAGGCTGATTGATTGAGCGTATAGATATGAAACGCATCAACCCCTTCCGCCATAAGCGTTTGACACAGCTTTAAGCTGTGCTCAACAGCCAGTTCGTGTTTATCCGCTTTGGTTTGAGCGCCACTAAACTGCTTCGCTAAATCGGGTGACATAGAAGCCCCACATTTTTCGCTAAAACCCCGAACCTTGGCAAAATCGTGAATAGGCAATATGCCGGGGACCAAGGCTTGATGAATACCAGCAGCCTCAGCCCGGTCGCGAAAGCGCAGAAAGCTCTCTGCTTCGAAAAAGAATTGCGTAATGGCACGTTGCGCCCCGCAATCCAGCTTTGCCTTGAGTTGCTTGATATCGTTCTGCCAATCTGGGCTTTCCGGGTGGGCTTCTGGATAGGCCGCGACGCTGATGTCCTGCGCACCGGCCTGATTAAGCAAGGACACGAGCTCTGCCGCATGCCGTAGCCCGTTTGCAGCACTAGGGCTTTGATTTTTCGAAGATTCTGGCAAATCCCCCCTGAGTGCGAGAAACCGGGTAATTCCCAAACCGTGCAATGTAGCGATCTTGTCCAACAGGCTTTCCCGCGTTTCACCGGCACAGGTTAAATGGGCTGTAACGGGTACCCGACTGTCTTTCAGCAGTGGTTCTAGAATATCCAAACTGGCCTTAGACGCAGAACCCAAAGCTCCCCATGTCATTGAAATATAGGAAGGATTGAGCGTCTGAAGGCAGCCAAAGGTGCACCAAAATCGGCGTGTTTGGGCCTCATCGCGCGGAGGGAAGAACTCAAACGATATTTCTGGAATACTCATATTCAACATATAAGGATATATTTATATATATCGATTATGCGGTAGATTCCTTGATAACTCAAGCTCGAAGTGTGTACTCCGTTACAGCATTGCCGGAAACTGGCGGATAGCACTCTCTCAAGCGCAATCAGCCTGATTTTCAGAAGTCACAGACGTTTGTGGATTCGTGGGGGTGAACGCATGAGTCGAAACCACACACTGCTGATCCACATAATCGGCCGTATTAATCAGCTCTGTGATTCCACCGAGACCAAATTCATCATCGGCGCAATCGGTCATCGTCGGAGTACCAGCGTCCGTAGGATTTTCCGGCGCCACTTCTCCGATATCCTCCTGATCGCCTTCATCGGTGCCATTCGTTTCAGATTGTGGGGCAATGCTTGGCGCGATCGAGGCTAGCACTTCACTCTCCCAAGCATCTGATTGCATACGTACAGTTGCTACAGCTGAAAGCGGAAATTTCTTTTGGTGATAGTAATGCGAATTTTTGACATCGATGATCTGCATGGCTTCGGCAATTAGCTCACCGACGACAGGGACCTTCAAGTCAAGCCCGTAGACCACCCGGATCTTGAGAAGGTTTGCATCTTGAATAGTCAGCCCGGATGCAAAGCCAATTTCATCTGATTTGTGACGCAAATGAGCATTGGGAATGATTCGCTGCTGGGTAACTGGACTTACCAAGCCCCAATCATCGAATGCCGCAGGCGTCGGGTTAAGGATGCGAAGTTGTGTCGTAGTCGCATCATTTGCATCAACGACTGACTCAGCGATCGATAACGCCATGTGCTCTAAACTTGTATCGCCACCTTTTACCGGAGCGAGCCTCTGCCCTAACTCATCTCTCATAACGGCAACTTGTGCATTGTGGGTCGCACCGGTACGAGCTGCTTCAAACACTGCGTAGTTCAAGGTTGTTTTACCATGATAAATAAGCCCTGCTTGCAGGGTTGCCATACCAATAAGAAGCACCAATGGTGCAGCAACCAGAAACTCTGCTAATGAAGCTCCGCGTTGTCCTTTCAGCATTCGTAAATTCCTTTCTACTCTAATAAAGCATTTAATCTATTCAGCCTTGTTTCCGCCAAAGCCCGAGATGGATCATTTAAGCTAATTGATTGCAATGAATTGAGTGTGGCTATTTTCGCGCCCAACAAATAGGCGGTTGATAAATTAAACCAAGGTTTAAACTGCCCATGGTTATGAGATAGGGACGTTTCATAAGCGTAAATAGCCCGATTTATTTGTCCTGTCCGCGTCAGTGCATTCCCTAGCCGAAACCAGGCGTAGGCATCTTGTGGAATGGAGGCGAGAATTGCCTCATATAGCTCTATTGCGCTGTTCCAATTTCCCGAATCATAGGCCTCATCGGCGTTCTCCATTAGCAAAATCATGTTGGTGGAACGACTGTCATTCTGATCGAATTTTCCGAAAGAATGAGTATTCGTCTGTGGCGTGAATGCACAACCATGAAGAACCAAACTGGACAAAACGATGAGTAGACAAACATATACTGAATACAGCAGATGTGTTTGCGCATTGGGAAACAGGCGTTTGAATTGCCGTTTGGGAACGTGCCTGAATGTCATCACGTCCATTCACCATGACTTGGAACGAACTTTTGACCGACGGCAAGTTGAATTCGCGCAGCCGTTCCTTCAGCCATTTCAACAGCTACCTTGGCACCAAAACACACAACCACACGATTTGGAATGACACTGACTGCTTTAAGAATGACGCCATTTCTATTGACGAAAACGACATCAATTGGGCACTTCATACCAAACGTATGAACTGCGTTACAGTGGCGGAGAATGATGGCTTCGGTGGGCCCCAAACTAGGCACGCCATGAATTCCACGAAGGCGTTGATAAAACGACTTTGCATCGTAGGCGTATAACAGTGGTGCACCCAAACGAGTCAGTGTGACTTTGTTTGACAGATAGGTGGAGCGTAGTTGCTCTTTAAACTCAGAAAACACGTATTATGCTCCTTTAGTAAAGCATCGCCTTACGCTAGCTCCCCTGTTGAATCACTGCGAAACTAGCAGCGCCATTGGCAGGTCCAGCCAACGCTCTGACTTCTCCGCGAAACGCACAGGACAAATTAATTCTCAGAAGTAACAATTTCGTACCGGTAAATTTATCGGTACGGACTCTGGCAATATCATCATCCAGACCGCTTATAAGCTCTGAATCAACGTCGACAACCCCGTTGCCGTTAATATCCTCATACAAAGTAAGTACAGGGCGCCCTGAATACGTATTTTCGGAGAAATCTGTATAGATACTCACCCACTCATCGCCAATGGGCGAACCGTTGTTAGTTGACAATGCTATGTTCAATGGAACATCTAGATGGTTAGCTTCAAAGAACTCACACTGACCTGTTGCATTTCTCATCTCGACTATGTCAATCGTGTGTGTCGACGGAGTGAGCATCAACGTTGCGTCATTGGGAACAATTGAATTCGTGCAGGCGGAGACTCCAACACCCAGAAGTGCCACAGCCCATATTCGTATTCCATTGACATTAAATGTACTGGGTTTGGTCCGTTTCTTAAATTCCATTTTCAATCTATTTCCTGAAATGCGTTATATAAGCGATTAGGAGGGCCACCCATAAGCCCACAAAAGTGGTTCCCAGGTAACCAATCCTTCTTGGATAGCCTTACTCAACAAAATAAAGCCAATCACAAACGATGTTGTGGGAAATATGAAAATGACGAGTGGCCCTAGCATTTTCACGGGCGCTTCCATAGCGTTTTTCTCGGCCAACTGAAAGCGTCGACTTCTCAATTGCTGAGCTTGTTCTCGAAGAATCGGCGCCAAGCTCGCACCACTTTTTTCAGCTTGGACGAGACTTGATACAATACTGGATACAGCAGAACTCCCGATACGATCTGAAAGATCCTTTAAAGCTTCAGCACGCGTTTTCCCGGAACGAATATCCCGCAATACTCGGCTAAATTCTTTACGCAGTTCTGAGTCACCCGTCTTTTGTACTGCGTGAGTCATACCGCCAGTCAAATTACTTCCGGCTTCTACAGACAACGTGATGATGTCCAAATAAAATGGCAGCTCTTTAACGATGGCTTTAGCCCGCTTCTCTGTTAACTCCTTAAGCCATAAATCTGGATACCAATATCCTCCAATAGCGGCTAAAAGCCCTATCCAAACCAAACCCTTGAAAATATAAATCAGTATCAATGTGAATAAAAATGAAAAAAACGCGGCAGATATAAATTTAGCTGCAACAAACTGTCGAGGCGATACGCTGTACTCTACTCCTGCATTTTTTAATCGTAGTAAAGTCGACTGCAATCGAGATTCATTAATGAAGCGCCCCATATGAAAGACAAATAGTTGAATAAACGGCCATATGAGTCGGAATCCAATGACAGGACGATCGAGGTATTGTCTATCCTCATCCGGTACAGAGCGAAATATCTCTGCAAATAACCACACAGCCAGCGTAATACCAAAGCCAAATAACACGGAGATGAATAGCGCACTCATATGTCGATACTCACGATTTTCTTTATAAGAACACTTCCGATAAAATCCATCGTGACTATGACTAGGAGAAAACACCATCCCAACAAACTGGTGAATATGGGGTAAGTCGCTTCTGGTTCGAAATAAATCAGCGGTAGAAGTATCAGAAAAGGCAAAGCAGATACAACTCGTCCCTGCAGACGCCCTTGAGCGGTCAATGAATCAATTTTTCCTTCCATTTCAATCTTACGCCTAAGAGTCTCAGACAAGCCGGAGAGAATTTCCGCAAGATTCCCTCCCACTTCGTTTGCGATCATGGCAGCCGACGCAAACAAGTCTATTTCCTCACTTTGGATACGCTCAGCAAGATTCTCTAAGGCCTCATCAAGCGGGGTTCCCATTCTTTGTTCTCGAAGTAACAATGAAAACTCCTGGCCAAGCGCACCCTCAGCCTCACGAGTGTAAGATTCAACCGCGTTACTAAACGTCGAGCCTGCTCTCATCGCACCTGAAATTTGAGAAAGCGCATCGGGTAAAGCGGCTTTGATTTTTGATTCTCGCTTGGCCGCCAAATGCGCGATAACTTTGTAGGGCGCTAATAACGTAAACAACACAGCTGCTAGTACAACAACAAGGCCAGCACCGGACAGCCAAAGCACTAGGGGAAAAATTAACAGACCAAAACCATAGGCTGCGCTTAACTTTCGAGTATCTGCAAAGATAAATAACTTTCTAAGACTCGACTCAGTCGTGCGCGAAAAGGCTTTGGAATAATTTTCTACAGAAAATACGGCGCTCTTTAGCGTTAAATATACGAGCAGACTAAAACTGACAAACAGCACCATCTGTATAACGAGTAGTCTCACGCAGAACCACCATCACGATGGTTCGAGAAGTTACCCAGATCAACTTCATACCCTAGGTATCTCAGTTCCTCATAAAAGGTGGGAATCGCCCCGGTGGCTTCGAAATGTCCAACAACCCGACCTTCTTCATCTAAGGATCGCTGTTGAAATTTAAAAATGTCTTGCAACTGAACCGTGCCACTCTCCATCCCTACCACTTCAGATATGCGGGTGATCTTTCTCGCACCGCAGGGGAATCGGGTTTGCTGAATTATCAGATCAACCGCTGAAGCAACCTGTTCGCGGATGGCAACAATGGGTAGCTCCATTCCAGCCATGAGCACCAGCACCTCCAGCCGAGATAGAACATCGCGCGGGTTATTGGCATGTATTGTTGTCAAGGATCCATTGTGACCGGTGTTCATCGCCTGCAACATATCTAAGGCCTCACCACCTCGGCACTCGCCAACGACGATTCTATCGGGCCTCATCCGTAGCGAATTTTTAACTAGATCTCTGATGGGAACAGCTCCACGACCATCAAGATTAGGGGGGCGTGATTCCAAGGAAACCAAATTTGGCTGAATAAGTTTTAACTCGGCTGCATCTTCGATGGTGACAATCCGCTCGTTCGAAGGAATAAAACCTGACAAGGCGTTCAATAGGGTTGTTTTGCCAGATCCAGTCCCTCCAGAGACAATAATATTTTTGCGTGTTTGTACACAGACATGGAGGAAATCGACCATTTCCTTACTCAATGCATTAGCAGCGATCAAGTCATTAAATTCCAAACGATGCTTAGGAAATTTTCTAATGGTAAGACTGGGTCCTTTCAGCGCTAAAGGAGGGATGATGGCGTTTACACGAGATCCGTCTTTCAGTCTAGCGTCAACGATGGGACTACTTTCATCAATGCGTCTCCCGAGCGGTGAAATAATACGATCGATTACCGCTGATACCGTGGAATCACTACTAAATGATACTACCGAGCGCTCAAGTTTCCCCTGCCTTTCAATGAATATTTCTCTGTGGTTATTGACCATTATTTCAGTTACGCTCTCGTCATCGAGGAACTCTTCTAACGGTCCCAACCCCACGGATTCGTTGAGGACGTTCGTTTTCAAAACCTCTCGATCAAGAAACTGAGGAATATCTTCATCGAGATCGTTAACAATGCTCCGAATTAACTCCTTCGACTCCATTCTCAATGCATCATCGGACATTCGATTAACATCTTTTCGCTGCAAATCCATTTGGTAAAGCAGTTGCTCATGTACGATTCGCCCCCAGTAGGCCATATCAGAACCTTTGTCAGACTGATCGTGTTCGGGCACTAGAGACTCAAAATCGTTTTGCGAAGTTTGATCAGTTAGAATTTTCGATTTTTTAACTGTGTCCTCAGCCTGTTGGGAAGTCGTAAGCTTGTGCGGGACGAGGCCTGAAAACCGAATAGACTTAAATGATAATCGAACATCACCGACTTCAACTTCATCAAGCTCGGACAACGGACCGAAGTCTTTTACTCTTTCTTTATTTACCCAACACCCAGAAAGACTGCCTAAATCACGTAAATAGACACCGTTGTCTTTGAGGGTCAGCTCCGCTTGGCGTTTGCTTATTTGCCGGGAATCGATTACCAGATCGTTGCCTCGTGCGCTCCCGATAGAACATAGTTCGCCAGTAGACTGAAACAGTTGTCGGCGACCCGATCCGCGCTGGAAATAGAACGCAAACATAGGCTTAATCAAACAGCTGGATTTTTTGATGCGCACTTTCTATCTGCAATTCAGATGCATCGTATAAGGTTTGCTGCCGGTCAGTCAGCAGCCTAGCATTTGGTTGGACTATTTCTGGCGTGACAAAAATGACGAGCTCATTCACTGTATTCCGCGCGTTTTGAGCTCGGAAAAAATTGCCTATAACTGGCAAATTCGCAATACCCGGTAATTTATCAATGTCTTTGCTGCTATCCGCACTTAACAAACCGGAAATCACAATCGTCTCACCAGATTGTACGTTTACTTGTGTTTGAGCCTTACGCGTCAGTAAACCCGGTGCTCCTTGTACGCTAACCGCAGGATCGAGTTGACTTATCTCCGTTTCAACGGATGTCCTGACGTTTCCCAAAGGATCAATAATAGGAGAGACTTTTAATTTGATGCCGTATTCTTTGAATTGAATGCTAGATTGACCATTCGCACCAATACTCGGGTAAGGCACTTCTCCACCTGCTAGAAATGACGCGACTCCCCCGCTTGTTGTACTAAGCACTGGCTCTGCAAGTGTGGTTGCATCGCCGGTTGATGCTAGAAAATTTATTCTTGACGTTATATTCGACGCTATCCCAAAGTAGGTCTGAAAGGGTCGTACGGTATTAGGAAGCGCAGAATCAAATCCCTCGACCGCCGGCCTGAAAAAATTGTTGCCGATTGCATCACCCGCTACTGCAAACCCAGGGCCTGCAGTGCCATCACTCCAATCGATACCGAGCTTGCCCAAAGCACTTTTCCTAAATTCAATCATCCTGACACGCATACGAACCATAGTTTCCATGTGAACTCTGGTTTCCGGATCATGTTCGCTGACACGGATATTAAAATCAGATTGAGATTCGTCGCTATGCCATAACCGCAAGGATGTACTGCCAGCGGTCTGCGCGATGACCAATAGCTCGCCACTTTTTAATACATCCGCTCGAATTACATCACCGTTGCCAATAGCCACCCGACTGACATTGACTTTTCCAAGCACTTTTACTTGTCCAGAAAACATATCTAAGTTATTGGTTTTCTGCGCCTTCAGAATTTGCGATTCAAGCAGCAGATTTTCTGGCTCAACGGCTTGACGCCGCTCAACAGTGGGAACAGTCACTATGACGGGGTTGAATTCTCTGATCTCGACTTTCGATTGCTCGTTGCTTGGGTTATGAGTTGCACCATCGACCATTAGAGCCCCCGGTATAATCATTCCTTTTGTCACTTCAAACCAACCCTGATTATCGTCAGCTAATGAAGTACCGCAAAGACACAAAGCGAGAACAGCATAGATATACGGGTGAGATCTCATCACTGCCCTCCAATAATGTATTCAACGACAGGCGGTTTTATGATGGGCTTTAGTCGTTGCTTAGTGACCGCAGGCTTAGAAACCACGTTGACCGGCTTATTTAGCAACTCCGCTACGGTTAAGGGCTGTTCATTCAGTGGGGTATGATCTTCCGGATTCCTTAACAACGCCGTTAACTTTCCGACCTGTTGTGCCAACGTTATTTTTTGACCATCAATCGGACTGACGTGAACTGTAATGGTTGAAAATGGCCGTGTTGCCCCAAGCGCTGATTTATCGACAAAGGTCTGTACACCCGTTGCAATGACATCCAAGTTCTGGATTAACGGGAAAATCTGATAACTTCCACCGGCTCCGTGGCTGAGCATCAAATCTACTTTATCGTTGGGCTGGAGAAATCCGGAAATGGAGTTGATCTCGTCCACACGCACTGTCATCGCACGTAAACCGTCTCCGACCTTTCCACTAAACGTTGGCGTCAACCCTCCCTCTAAGTGAGCCCACAGCAGTGGTCTGCCTTCATCTATATCGAAGTCCAGTCGCTGACCTAAGGCCGTTTCATAGGTGTTTCCAGTAACAGAGTTAGAATCTGCGTATTTCTCTGGTATCGCCCTGACCGATAAGTCATTGGAGTGTAGTATCTCGCCCCTTTTCAGTGCTCGGGAAGGTACGACGATCTCAACCATGGTTTCAGTTTGTTCCAACTGCCCCTTGTAGTAAGACACTTGATCCTCGATGTACTGCTTTGAGAAATAAAATCCAGCACCTCCCAACGTAATTGCCAACAAGAACAAATAGACATTTTTACTGGGTAGCTTTTGCACAATGCTTGAGTTAGCCATGTCTACTGAAACCCCGGTGTAATCGATTCTCAAATTTCATGGCAACGATAAGAGCATGGTTGAGTGTGATTGAAAAAGTCTCAGAGCATCCGATAGGTATGTCACCAATGATGCATCTATTCCCGGGAGAGGCATAAACAAAGCAGCCACGACAACCACCGTCACAACACAATATTCGACGATAGCGGAACCAGATTGATCCTTGTATTGGTTTCTAGCCTTCATAGTTCACTTCGTTCACCACAGCAAATGAGCCCCCGGAAGCACTCATAGACACGACCATATCTAGACGCATGAGCTTGCCCCAATCACCTCTGCGATAGGAGACAATCTTGCTCTCACTAATTGGACGAAGGTCAACGAGCTGCCAACCCTCGCTTTGAAATTTACCCATCATCAATTCAGTAAGCGTCTCTAGGGATCGACCTGATTTATACACCGATAGCGAAGATTTCGACTTATTGTCATTAGATGAGGTATGAGACAGTAGCTCCAGACCTGACAGAGTGTTAGTAGTCGTCGTGGCGGTAACCGGCCTATTGATATCAACGCTCGATATAAAACCAGTGCTTTGACCCGAGTTACTCGAATCAAGTTGGATCACTGTATTAATACCTTTGCTCAATCGACTGATGAGCAGCCAATTTGCGATTTCTGTTTCGATAAATCCAGGCATCGAAGAATCGCTGTCACCAGGCCAAATATGTCGATAGAACTCAACCGTCTCTTGATGGGATAACGGAGAATCGTAACGGGCAATAACTAAACCAGTACCGTTGTGTGAGACATCATTCGACACCCATTCGATAGATGCCCCATGTGGTAATGGAATGTCACGTAACAACTGAACCAAACTGCCAGTCGCAAATGACGACTTGACGGAGAACATCGACAAAACTAGAACCACAAAAGCGATTGAACTCACGTTTCTCATCGCTTCTCGTACTCAGGTAAAACTGACATATCTACGTGACCAAACGCCCCTTTGAGATCTTTAAGCTCTCCAAATAAAGGGAGGTTTCCAACCACTGAAACCGCACGACCTAAAGGCTGTAGCACAGTGGCCGGCATCAGACTTCGTATACGCTGCGCCGCCTGTTCATTCCCTGACGCGCTCCAGCTATCATTCAAGATGGCCGACCGGCTGCCAACACACGTTACGCGAACAGAATCAGAACAAACATTTCCAGCACTGGGAATCCATTCGTTGTTTTCAATAACCACTCCCACAGTTGAAGACGAAACACCATTAGCTGTTAAATCCCAAGAATTTCCGGCAACGCCCTCCAAGAGCATTCCGGATCGACTGATAGCTTGACCCACTCTCATCGCGGCGGAAGGCACCGAATTATATTGAGCGGAATTCACGTAAAGTGAATCAGCCTTCACTTTCAGTTCAAACGAGGACGACATAGCCACCGCATTGCTTGTCTGACTGCCCCATAATGAATTAACAGATAGGGGAATTGCGGCACTCTGAATCGGATTGCCTGCGGACTCGTAGAACCTGTTGTTAACCAACGGAATTGAGAGGCTCTGCGTATTCGGGGTTTCAACTGTTGATTCCCAGGCCACATACCTAGCAGCTTGCTCGGTGGTTTGTTTTAAATCGACCAAATTCCCCATAAGCGCCATGGCAAACACTACGGGCAACATCACAAGCATAAGGACGGCAGTTTCAACTAACGCACTACCACATTCTCTTGAGCACCTATTCATCACCGGATAGCTCCGTCCAAGGCAACCGGACTTCATCAAGGTTTAGCTTTAACCATTCCTTTACCGTATTTATGGCCTCGGGGTAGCGCATGACGTAAAGATCGGTAGCGTCGCTTACAACATTCATCAACTGCCTCGCAAGCGTATCGGTAAAACCGTCTTGGAGTTGCTCAGCCCTGTCTTGAAGCAAATCAATTCGCTGCTGCATTTCACGCAAGGAATCATCATTATGACTTCCGTTGCTAATCTCATGACGAAGACGGTCTATCTCAGTGCTAATGTCACTAAGCTCAGCATCTAGCGCAAGAGATGTCTGACGTTGAGCTATTTCAAAATTGTCAGAGACAGTAGTCTGAATACGAGCAAATTCATCATTTAACTCGGAAGCGAACCGCTCCGCCTCGCTTATTGCTTCATCGTATGAACTGGAGGCATCTTTACCTATTAAGTCTCCCACCGATACTTGGATAGCCTGTGTTAGTCTTTCCTGCGTGGTAGTCACATCCTCTGTTGAACTCAACGAGGCATCAGCCAATCTTCCTGACAAAACGTCTGTCGCTGAGCCAGCTAGCACCCGATTCAATTCATTGTTAATCAGGCTTTCCGAATAGCTATCGCCGCTAACGGTTATATTCACTCCCGCTTCCAAATATATCGGTAGACTTTGCGCACTTAGTAACCTAGGCCCAGCCGATGATTCCAAGGTACTCCCCGTATTCAATTGGGCCGGGCTTGTTAGACTTGTGGAGCGAAAACTGGCCGCTTGGACTTTGTCCTCAACAGCAACCGGGCTTAATCGTGCTGACCAAAATGGACTATAGCCATTTGCCTTAGGGAGTTCTCCGTAGTGACTGTCAGGGCGCTGATAAAATACCTCAGAGGAGCTAATTGAGGAGATGATGCCTCCTAAAGCCCGGCCCGGTGCCTGGAACGTACTTCCAAGGTCTGTCTGTTCGCTAAGACGGGCCTGATCCAGCGGCATAGACACTTCGATTTTTAAACTCAATGTTGGAAAATCAGCGTCTAGTGTTTTCTCACTCAATGATCTGAATGGACGAAGCCCGCTATACCCCTCAAGTGCATTGTTGGTTTTAATTCTACTGACCGGAGACGGAACCCCTGTATCAGCTAACCTTTCCGACACGCGGTTCATACCGAGTAGTCGCGAACATTCGCTGGAATCGGAATATTTTTGCATTGACGTACACGCGCTGGGATCAATCGTGTTGAGAGAATCAGCAGAATTTGCAAAGGTTTCACTCCACCCGATGGGAAGTTCAAAGCGTTTTGTTCCACGCCATCGCCACAACCGGTTATGCAATGACAATGTGTCCTTGGCTTTCCATTCCCATTCCAGCTTGCCGTCATTTTCTACTTGAATAAGCTCTGTCGTCCCTTCACGGTACAAACGATGACGAAGTATGGGCGTTGAATAAAACCAAAATTTCTTAAACAATTTCCAATTGCGCTCTCGCGTGAAAGTATCTCGAGATTGATTTATCATTGACACGCGATCACTCATCACATCAACATCTTTTGCCGAGTACCCTTGAGTGAAGTTATTCCATTCCGAGATGTTTTGCTGTAAACCAACTGTACTAAAAGCGGTATCGACTGAGAAACGAGGGTCCGTCTCTAACGCTACTTGATGCATGACATCCGGTGTCGCGATAAAAGCACTTCTAAACATCGCTTCCTGAGCAATCGATAAGCCTCTATTGACCTTGTCAACCACATTTAGCATGCCTTGTGAAATGGGCGATATGACCTTTTCAACCTGCTGCAACCCTGTTTGTACTCCCTGTGACAAAACATTGATGACGGGAATGGGCTTTAATACAGTGGCAACGTTTTCACTAGTGACTGCTCCATAAGTAACCCACGAGTCAAGAGTAACCGCTTGGGCAATTGATACCTGATTGGCAACCATCGCTCGATTACTGTATGCCTGAAAATTGAGCGCCCGCGCCTGAATCAATGCACCACTCAAGGCTGCAGCGTCCGCTGTATTCGCTAGTTTCATTTTGTCGGTCGCCACTTGACCCGTGTTGTACAGAACGAAGACCCCCAACATTGTGAGCGCCAACAATGCTAACCCAAGCGGTAGAACCTGACCTTGTTCCTTCTGAATCAACATCGCCTCCGTTGCAATGATCTAAGAAAGCGTGGATCGATATATTTCCCTACCGATCCACATGCAGAATTTAACCAACAGGCTTTGTTAGTTGTTATAACTCTTTAACGTGGTCACCTCCTGTGCAGCAGCTTCAGCCTTGCTAAAACTCGCTTCTGTGGTTGCCTGTTTATCAATCTTCTCAGCACCGATTAAGTCTGAACCTAACGCTAAAAAGCTAGCCTTAACACTGGAGCCGAAAAAGCTGACGGCTACAATTGAAGCGATGGCAATCAAAGCCACGATGATGATGTACTCCGTCATCCCCTGTCCACGAATCCTTCGATGTGAACTCACCATTTTCCGCTTATCATCTGTTTTTTTATCTTGCATCATATTTTCCCTTTGCCTCTGGCAACGTATTCATCTTACAGTCTGGATTTGGCGTTTCTAGAGCGCAAGAGATAATCGAATCTCTCACTACTCACTTGCAAGACCAGACAACTTCCAAGCTACAACACGGTTTTATCCCACGTAAACCTATCTGTTTTTGTGTTTGTAGATCACGTCATATTTTTAAAAGCCATAAAATCAATCGAATTGTCGTAAGAATATACCCAAAAAAAAACGCTCCCAAATTAACTAAAACACGCCATTAAGCTTGCCGTTATGGGTGAAGAACATTCTTTAAAATGACGCAGGTCACTGGCTTTCACTGTATTTTTGTTCCCCAAAATTCGCAGATTTCTCAATTGAACATAAATTTCATTTAAGCTTTCCCGTGCAACCCAATTGGAAGTTCGTGAGCTGCACGAGATTGATATTTTTACTAATAAGTCGTCCCTGAGATGTAACACCACGCAATGTAAAAAATCGATTTCATTATTCGGGTTTCTAGTATTTGGGCAGCAAATACACACCTTATTTTTGAACGCATAAAACACACAGCGATGGTTTTTTGAAATTCTACATACCTTCGAATACTCGATAAGTGCAAGCCCATGACGAAACTTCCTTTTCGCGGCATGTGGATAAGATATGCCAGTTACCTTTTCATGTCTGCCGCTATTTAAAAAACCACCCTTTTTTACTGTAAATACAAACAGACATATCGATTTATCCAACGTAAAGTCTTGAGACAGAATTTACTCTATGCATCTAGGTATCGAACCTAAGGTTTAGAGCGTTATGAATAATCGTTGTTTAACGGATAAAAAGAATACTGAACACTGTGCAACTATTTCCAAGTTGAGCATCAGACTTTTACTGGTGGCATGTGCACAAGTGATTTTCGCACCTGCCCAGGCGCAATCCTGCGCATTCCTTTGTCAAACTAATATCAACTATCAACACCCAACTTCAATACTGCAGTTTTCCAATAGTTTTCTTAAGGATGTTGAAAACAGCGCGCACACCGAATACACATCCAGACATAGATTCGATATCGTTCTGACCCAAGACGACTCAACGTTTACGATTTTCGATCATCTGGGTAATGAGCATATTTTCGTAAAAAGCGAAGCCGATATACTTCTCTCGCCCACACGCTCAGGCAGCTTCTTTTTTGAGGGCAACATTGGACATTGGACTGACAATTCTGGCAACCACTATCAATTTCGAGGTTCCTATCTAACCCACTACACGGCTGCCAGTTTACAGACGCTGACTATGCAGTACGCCAATCGTAGACTTAGCTCAATAACAGATGAAAATGGCGACTCTGTGACGCTTCTATACGATGACGATGGACTTTCAGGGATAACGACACCAACTGACGAGTTCATTGATATGACAGGGCACGAGTGCTTTTTAGAGGCTGATAACAGCCAAGCATGCGACACAGATGATAATCCTATTCCCGGTTTTAACAACCTGCCAAATTCTGCAGGCGCAACTCATATCGACATCAGACCTGCCTCATGCGAAAGCTACTTTATTGAATACTTTGGAACGCAACGCGGAACAGAAGTCGAAAACGCGCTTGCGCGAGCCACGCCCTACTCATCACTAACACCCACAATTAGATCCTACCCAATCATCGACTTCATTGACGGAAATAATCTGATTGTCGTGAGAAGCCGAGATATCGCTAACCCCTCCTTTAATGATCCAGAAAATCCGAATGCCCTGCTTTATCGACTCCTGCGCGACGGCCGTGAGATTCAAACCCGATTTATCACACCGTTAACGGAGAACGGTCAAGTTTCTACCACCGAAGAAGGCCAAACAACCACCATCCAACTAGGCGCCAACCCACCCAACATCACCCTACAACTCGTCATCCGCCACCACATAGCCAGCCCCGCCCATTGGGCGCAAATTGCCCGGGCTCGTGCCGAGCTCCTATCAAAGTACGGTGTAGTGCTCGAAGTCGTCATAATCCCTTAAGAATTTCTCGAAATTCAAAGCCCTATTGCCGATACCTCCATTGCAAAATCTCCCACAATGGAGTAGTTTCCTAAAATGTATCCAACTTCGGGGCGGGGTGTAATTCCCCACCGACGGTAGGGTAGCCTCCTTCAAGGGGCGCTACCAAGCCCGTGACCCGTAAAGCTTAGCCCCAAGGGGCTTGGCCCACGCGGTGGATCTGGTCAGATTCCAGAGCCGACGGTTAGAGTCCGGATGAGAGAGGTTGAACACTGACGCTGCATAAGGTCTATTTACGCCTTGCAGTTTGGCGGGTACCTGTATGCGTGGTACCGGCCTACGGTGTGCGCTGCCGCCTCGAATAACAGATGTTTTGTCGTTATTGAGGTTTAAAGAAGCAGTGCCGTCACACGAACACTTCATCCAACGCGCGTTAGAGCTGGCAGTCCGGGGAACCGGTTGCACCAGCCCGAATCCGCTTGTGGGCAGTGTGGTGGTGCACAACGGGCGCATCATAGGTGAAGGCTGGCACGAGGTGTATGGAGAAGCCCACGCCGAGGTCAACGCGCTCAATGATGCTAGGCGGTTTATCCAATCTGATGAATTTTATAGCAGCAGCGACAAAACTGGCGATGAGCACATTGCCCAAACGTTCAGTGAATGCACACTCTACGTAACGCTCGAACCGTGTAATCACCACGGCTACACACCACCTTGCACTCACGCCATTGTTAACGCGGGTATTAAACACGTCGTGTATGCACTAGAAGACCCGAACCCTAAAGCCGCTGGCGGCGCCGACTGGCTAAGGCAACAAGGCGTCTCCATTGTGACCGGTGTACTGGAAGACAAAGCACGTCACGTGAATCGATTCTTTCTAAAATACGTTGCCGACAAACTCCCGTTCGTTATTGCAAAGACCGCAACGAGTCTGGATGGAAGAATAGCCACTCGCACCGGGCACAGCCAATGGATAACAGGCCCAGCCGCACGTCAACGCGGCCATCAATTGCGACAGGCCGTTGATGCCATCATTGTCGGAAGCGGCACAGTACTCAGCGACGACCCCTCGTTAACGGTTCGCTTACCCGAAGATCTCTGCGCAGCTGAACTCGTACGTCACCCTCGCCCAGTTATTTTAGACACCGCAGGGCGCGTGCCTCTCACATCAAAACTACTCAATGGCTCGCTAGCTACAAAGGCTCTCATCATCACAACCAAGGCCATGAGTGAAGAACACCGTGAAGCGTTAGAAAGTCATGGACATGAAGTTGCAGTGGTTGGTCAAAATCGCAATGGCCCAGGCACTTGTCCGGTTGACACATTGGCCGTACTAGGTGAACGCAAACTGCACAGCGTACTACTGGAAGGCGGCGCAATGGTTCACGGAACATTTCGCGACGCAGGCCTCATAGACGAAGTGTGGTCGTTTATCGCACCCTCGGTCATTGGCGGGCAGACAGCACCCTCCTCTTTTGCAGCCACGGGCAGTGACACGCTTGAACACGCAAGTGAGCTACACGACGTACAAGTGGAGCACGTGGGTAATGACGTACTTATACGCGGGCTTGTATCGCCATCATCGTCACCTGATGCTGCGCAACGTACAACTGAACAATTAACAAATTTTAAGAGCTAAAACCAACAACCGTTATGTTTACTGGAATAGTTGAAGAACTGGGCAGTGTTAGAGAATGCCGCCGCGATGGAGATGGGTTTGCACTATCCATCAATTGCAGCACGGTACTAGAGGGCACGATTCTCGGCGATAGTATTGCCGTTAACGGTGTTTGCCTGACCGTTACAGCTCTCGATGACAAAGGCTTTGTCACAGGACTTGCCCCGGAGACTCGCAAGCGTACCGACTTAGAAGCGCTGGTGCCGGGTTCCAAGGTTAACCTCGAACGGTCCGTCACACCTTCAACGCGCATGGGCGGTCACTTTGTGCAAGGGCACGTGGATACCACAGGCACCATTAAGTCTTTTAAACGAGATGAAGACGCACTCTGGGTTGCCATCAGTGCGCCTGAGTCTGTCATGCGTTACATCGTGACTAAAGGCTATATAACGCTCGACGGCACAAGCTTAACCGTTGTGGATGTCGGCGACGACTGGTTCAGTGTCACCTTGGTCGCCTACACACAAGCCCATATTGTTATGCCGCTAAAAAAGCCAGGTGACAAAATAAATATAGAAGTCGATGTATTGGGAAAGTATGTTGAAAGGCTTATTCAACACGGTGCAGCTCAGGCCCCCAAAGCATCGGGTATTAACGCTGAATTTCTAAAAGAGAACGGCTATGACTGAGTCACGTCTCTCATCGATGGATGAGGCACTTGATGCTTATCGCTCAGGGAACATGGTTATCATTGTTGACGATGAAGACCGGGAGAACGAAGGCGATGTCGTATTGGCTGCTGAGTTTGCAACACCTGAAACCATAAACTTTATGGTGACGCACGCTAGAGGTTTAGTGTGCCTGGCTATGCGCGGTGCCCTGCTCGATCGTTTGAAAATACCCATGATGGTGCCGCAATCGCAAAACCGCAGTGGTTTCGGGACTGGGTTTACCATCTCCGTTGAAGCAGTGAATGGCGTGTCCACCGGTATCTCTGCAGAGGATCGCTCGCACACCATTCACACACTGATAGACCCAAACACCACGCCAGACGACATTGCCATGCCGGGACATATTTTCCCGCTGAGAGCAAGAGACGGAGGTGTGTTGGAACGTCGTGGTCAAACGGAAGCCAGTGTTGATATGTCTGCTCTGGCAGGGTTAACGCCTGCCGGCATCATTTGCGAAGTGATGCGTGAAGACGGCACCATGATGCGATTAGACGAACTACTGAAATTTGGCAAAGAGCATAACTTGCCAGTTATATCCGTAGAACAAATTGCCGAGTACCGATTACAACTGGGTCAGGGCAATATGGCAACTGCTGTCACAACAGACTCGCCACAAACTCAAACAGCAGAACCTCTGGCTATTGAAATAGGTCGCAGCGTTTTGCCCACCGCGCATGGCACATTTGACTTTATCGTTTTCCGCGATCAGCAAGGCTTTGAACACAGCGCCTTGATTAAGGGTGATTTGCTCAATGAGCCGCCAATGGTTCGCATACATTCCGAGTGCTTGACAGGTGATGCATTTGGCTCGCTACGCTGTGACTGTGGCCCCCAACTGCATACTGCAATGCAACAAATTGAAGACCGGGGTGATGGTGTCATTCTCTACCTAAGACAAGAAGGCAGAGGTATTGGATTGGGCAATAAAATCCGCGCCTATGCACTTCAAGATGAAGGCCGCGATACCGTCGATGCGAATCACGAACTAGGATTTCCAGCAGATGCTCGTACCTACGATGTCGCTGCAGAAATTCTTAAACAGTTAGGTTTAAACGCCATAAAGCTGATGAGTAACAATCCGGCAAAACGCGAAGCGATTGAAGCGCTCGGCATTGAAATCGCTGAACGTATACCGTTGGCAATTGATGCGCAGTCTCACAACATGGCGTACCTTGAAACCAAAGCTAACCGCATGGGCCACAACTACCACGCAGATGATGTGTAAGCGCCATGGCGTTTACCAAACACGTCTGCGTTAACTTACAAAGACTTTAACGAGAACACAACTATGGCAAAAATCATCGAAGGTAGCCTCATTGGCACAGGCCTGAAAATCGGTATTGTCAGCACACGTTGGAACGACTTCATGGGCCAGCGCATGTTGGAAGGTGCCAAGGATGCCTTAGTGCGTCACGGCGTTAGTGATGACGATATCACCATCGCTATGGTGCCCGGCTGTTATGAAATCCCACTGGCCGCAAAGAAGATGGCAGAGAGTGGCAAGTACGATGCCCTCGTCTGTTTAGGGGTGTTGATCCGCGGTGGCACTATCCACTTCGAACTCATTGCCGGGGAAGCCAGCAAAGGTATTGGAAACACCTCATGGCAAACGGGTATCCCAACGGCCTTTGGTGTCATCACTACCGAGACCATGGAACAAGCTATTGAACGTGCGGGTAGTAAAGCCGGTAACAAGGGTGCTGAAGCTGCACTGGCAGCCGTTGAGATGGCAAACCTGCTTAAGGCAATCTAGTTTTTCAGGCAGCGCGCGTTAGCAATACTAGCTTGCGCGTTGCCTCTTCTGCATTTGGTCAGTCGCAACCTCTGCTTCTAACCAACGCTTAAACGCAACCACGTGTTCTGCATCGGTTGAGTCCTCCAGCGATATCACGTAGTAAGCCTGAGCCAATTCAACACTATGATCGAAGGGTATAACCAAACGCCCTTTATTGAGATCATCCATGGCTAGCTGTTCAAGGCTTAACACCACACCTTGTGATTCAACGGCTGCCGCGAGTGCTAAAGATACCCGGTTAAAGAATAACCCTCGGCTACCATCAACCGAATCAACGCCAACAGCGTGAAGCCAATTCGACCACGTGGGACGCCCTTCATAAGGTGTCTCATCGTGCAGCAGTGTGTGATGCACTAATTCTGCAGGCGAACGCAAGGGCTTGCTTTTATCTTTGAGCAAAGACGGCGAACAAAGCGGCAGAGCATCGACACTCATAAGCTGCTCCACCCGGCAGCCCGGGTAATGGCCACGACCGAAGCGGATAGCTACGTCTACATTGTGACGCCTCAAAATGTCCTCACTTAACGATGGGGACATGACATCGGTATCTATCAACTCCGCACTGGCCGAGATTCGCAAATCTATTTCAGGGTGTAGATCTACAAAATGGCGCATACGCGGCATGAGCCATTTGGAGGCAAAAGACGGTGCCATCCAGACATCCAGTACTTGTTTGTCCGGGGTCGACTTAATCTGATCGACAGCATCGTTTACATGCCGGAAACCATCCTGCAATTTGCTCAAGCCGGATTTGCCAGCCGCTGTGAGCACCAGACCCTTGTTTAAGCGGTGAAACAGCTGCACCCCCATCAGATCCTCTAACATTCGGATCTGTTGGCTGACCGCAGCTGGCGTCACGTTTAACTCCTCTGCAGCTTTCGCAAAACTTTCGTGTCTCGCTGCAACTTCGAACGCATTTAGCGCATTTAATGGAAGTGACCGTGCCATAAGCAATTTCTCAATAAGTTTCGCTAAGGCATGCGAAAAGAAAATGTCGTTTGTCTCGCAGCCAGTAGATCTCTAGATTAAAGCCTAGACATCAGTGACTGCGATGACCCGAAACTCGTAACACCGAAATCGGTAAAGGTTGAGTTTGCAGGTTCCCGAGTCATGTATTGATGAAAAACATTTATAAGTGCTTACCAGCGAGGCAATACGATGACATTATTTCGACGAATTTTAAACAACTATGAAAACTTCATGATCCGTAAGGGACGAGAAGAAGCAAGACACATACTGCTCACTCGTTCTGACCGAGCGTTAGAAGACCTAGGGTTCTCGAGATATTTGCTCGAATCGGGCATTGAAGCATGGCCATGGAGCGCCCCTACTGAAGACTCCATGAATTCATTGTCGCAAAAGCAACAAGCCATTACAGAGCTGAAGGCTTTGGATAACAAAGACTTACAAGACCTGGGAATATCGCGCGGTGAAATAGTCGAATCGGTAGAACACGGTCGCGAAGGTATCGAGCAGGAAAGAAAAGTTGCGTAACATTACGCTTTGCAACTCACTAGGCTGTGGATCGATGATTAGCGGCATTGCCGGTTACTGATCGATCCTTGCCCCAAGCCGCCCACTTAAAGGGCGCACTACAGATAGAGTCCCTATTTCACTAAACGCGGCTTAGCCGACTTAGGCTCTCGACCCAAAGCATAGAACTCATCGTTGGGCATCATGTCCGTTAACCCCGCCATACGGTTGGACAGTGCGAAGAATGCGGCGATAGCACCAATATCCCAAATGTCCTCTGTACTGAATCCGTGATCGCGCAGTTCGTCGAAATCATCGTCAGACACTTCAGCGGCCTGATCACAAATGAGGCACGCAAAGTCGAGCATCGCCATCTGTCGTTGGGATATCTCTGCCCGTGTGTAATCTGTCGCGAGTTGCTCTGCCAAGCGCGGATTCTTCTCACGAATTCTGACGATAGCGCCGTGCGCCACAACGCAGTAAAGACAGCTGTTCATAGCAGAGGTTACGACAACGATCATTTCGCGCTCGCCTTTGGAAAGCCCGCTTTGCTTCTCCATTAACGCATCGTGGTAGCTAAAAAACGCACGAAACTCGTCCGGGCGGTGTGCTAGCACCCTAAATACATTAGGCACAAACCCCGACTTCTCAGACACACTTTCGATACGACTGCGGATGTCTTCAGGCAGGGACTCAATAGGAGGCACGGGAAAACGCGATTGTGAATCACTCATGGAAGGCAACACCTTTTGTCTGGATGTCCCATTGTGACCCTTGGCGGGGCAACTGTCAGCAGTAATCGCAGGTGGTTTCGAATGCCACCTTATTCGGTTGGCTTTTGTACCTGCCCGTAGTTTTTGAAACGCTCAATCACTCGTTCCATTTCATCATCTGGCAAGACAATCATGTCACCGGCCAATTTGGCGAAGTAATACATTTTAGACAATGTCTCCAGCTCAACAGCAGCCCACATGGCATTGTCCAAATCGCGGCCACCAGCGATCATGCCGTGGTTAGCCAACAAGCAGCCAGTGCGATTTTCCATCGCCTTTAAAATGCTGACTGACAAAGCCGGTGTGCCGAACGTTTCATAGTCCGCACATACGACAGAGTTGCCCCCAAACGCTGCAATCATGTAGTGGCAGGCAGGAATATGACTACGAGAAATAGATACGATGGTGGCGTACATAGAGTGAGTATGCACAATAGCGTTTAGTTCAGGCTTGTTGCGCAGAATAGCTTTGTGAAATCCCCATTCTGAAGACGGCTTACAAGGTCCATCCCATTCTTTCTCGTCATTGTTCAAGGACATTCGGGCGATGTCCTCAGGTACTAGATCTTCATAGGCGATGCCGCTCGGGGTAATCAGCATATCCCCCTCAAATCGTGCACTGATGTTGCCGGAGGTTCCTTGATTTAAACCAGTGGCATTCATTTTTAAGCACAGATCGATAATTTTCTGGCGAACTTCGTTCTCAGTCATTAACTGTTCAGCAATCTAATCGGGATGCACGTATATTGTCAGAAACGTCATGCCATTTCAAAGTCTACCGGCGCAGAATCGTTAACCCGTTAGATTCTTATTCACCAGAGTATGACCGCGACGACTCTTCACAGCTTGAACGAGCCCTGCACGTTATACGGATTTGGCTGACTGCCTTGTAAACAGTAACAGTTGCATTTCCCAACAACTGTAAATATACTCAGGACTCGATAATGAAGGGATGATCGTCATGCAGGACCTTACTAAACGGCAGCAGGAAATTCTGCGCATGATCCAATCACATATCGACCGTACTGGCTTCCCCCCTACCCGTACCGATATCTGTGAACATTTTGGCTTTCGCTCACCCACCGCTGCAGACGATCACCTGCGGGCGCTGGAACGCAAAGGCGCAATACAACTCATTCCCGGTACATCTCGTGGCATCCGCGTTGTCACTGAGTTTGAGGAAGATGGTATTCCTTTAGTCGGCAAAGTAGCCGCGGGCGAACCCATCATGTCTGACTCCAACGTAGAAGAATATCTACCTGTCGACCCTGATCTCTTCTATCCCCATGCCGACTACCTACTGAGAGTCAACGGAACCAGTATGCAGGACATCGGTATTCTCAACGGCGACCTACTCGCCGTTCATGCCACCGAGCATGTCGAGAATAACCAGATAGTCGTGGCACGAGTGAATGATGAGGTCACTGTTAAACGTTTCAGACGTCGCGGCAACATTGTGACACTACTACCAGAGAACGATGAGTTCGAACCTATCCGTGTCGACCTTCGCCAAGATGAATTTCACATAGAAGGCGTTTATGTTGGCGTCTTACGTCGAGACTCTTAACGTTAAGCATTTATAGTTTATCAACGCATGGTCTCTGATATAAAACCACTGGCGGTTACGCGTTGAGCCCTCCTCCTCATGGATACCGCTCTTGATGCTTTATTAAGATCACAACCTGCGCTATGGCGTGGTCGTGATCGATACACCGATGAAAGTTCTATTTCAACCGGCTTTGCCTCTTTAGACAACGCACTGCCTGCACGCGGTTGGTGTATCGGTGGTGTTACTGAAATTCTATCCAGTCAGCAAGGCATTGGCGAAGTCAGCTTATTGTTACCTGCTTTAAGTCAAATCACTCAAACGGGGCAATGGGCTGCCTTTATCAATCCGCCCTATCTGCCATACGCACCTGCATTAAGCAATGCAGGCATTCGTCTCGATCGACTTCTCATTATTGACACCAAAGAAGATTCAGACACGTTGTGGGCCACAGAACAAGTACTACGTGCAGGGTTGTTTTCCAGTGTTGTCGCCTGGGTTGAACGCAGCAGCGCACAAAAACAACGAAGACTTCAACTTGCAGCTGAAACCGGGAAAACCTGGGCAACTGTATACCGCCCGCAACGCGATGCAAACGAACACTCACCGGTTACTGCTCGCCTACAAGCAGACATCATAGACTCACAGCTAGCGCTGACATTAATCAAAGTTCGTGGCGGCCGCGAGCAAACTGTCATCATAGACCCTGCAGAGTTTGATGATTCACAAGGCGTTGAATGGCCAATACCTGCGGGCACGGTTAACCTCTAATGTGGTTAGCTTTGTATTTCCCACAGTTGCCCATAGACAGGCAGGACCAACGTTCTGCAGATGAACCTCGTGCTGTCATATTGTCAGAAGGCCCTCGAAGGCGCGTCATGGCCTGTAATTCATGCGCTGAAGCCTATGGCATTAAACCAGGGCAGGCGCTTAAAAACGCCTATGCACTTGTACCAAACTTGCTCATCAGTGACTTTGATGAATACGAGCAGGCTGCACACTTAGAACAATTGACCTTATGGGCATTACAGTTTTCATCCTGGGTATGCCCTGAAGAACCCGACATCATATTGCTGGAGGTGGCAGCAAGTTTAAAACTCTTTGATGGACTGGATGGTTTGCTACATCAAGTCAGCCTGGGAGCAAAAGAACAACATGTCAGTGTTCTCATGGGTATAGCCCCGACGCCAAAAGCTGCCGAGTTATTTGCACGCGTCGGCATGCAAGAAGCGGTTACTGATATGCCCGCGCTATTAGAAACACTGAGCCGTGTCCCTGTCAGTTTTCTACCGTTGGATGATTTCACACTAAAGGGACTTCGGCAATCAGGTATACGGACACTGGGTGAACTACGTACTATTACACCCGCTGCCTTAACACGGCGCTTTGGCAGTCAATGTACAGAACTACTCTACAAACTGGATGGACGCCTGCCTGATCCAAAAGCGGCCTACAAGGCCGCAGAAACTTTTTCACAAGGCGTTGACTT
>JBGCGD010000062.1:0-30931 GCA_045110515.1 Granulosicoccus sp.
CCTCAGCAGGTGCTGCAGCATAAACTCCGCCGTCGTTAGACTCGCTATAGGGTTGCGTTACAGCGTCCAGCAACTTATGAAAAGGTTCGAAGTCCTTTTCCTCAACGGCTGCGCTAATCACAGCCTCGACCTGATGATTACGCGGAATGATGGCCGGGTTGCTTTTGCCCATAAGCTCTTGGCTTGCTGCTGAAATGTCCTGTGCCGATTCTGCTTGGCCGTGCTCTTTAAAGTCTAACCGTTGTGTCCAGCGTAAATGCCAATCGTGTAGAGAGCCTCCCGGTGCAAAGTTATCCTCAGCAGAGCGATGTGTAAGCTGTCTGAACGTCAACGTGAAATCAAGCTTATTCTCGGCCATCAGAGCTAGTAGATCGCTGGCCAGTGAAAGATCATCATCGTGTTCATCTACCAGCCCAAGCTTTGCACGCATCTGAACTAAGTAGTGATGGATGAAGCGCTCGTCAAAGCTATTGATTGCTTCCTGTGCTATTTCAACTGCGCTTTCCTGATTTTCATGCATCAACGGCAGTAAGCATTGTGCCAGGTTTACCAGATTCCATTGAGCTATCTTAGGTTGGTTCTGATACGCGTACCTTGCTCCTCTATCGATCGAGCTGAAGACTTTATCAGCAGCATATGTATCCATAAACGCACACGGCCCATAGTCAATCGTGTCTCCGCTTATAGAGCAGTTATCGGTATTCATGACGCCATGAATAAACCCTAGAGATTGCCAATGAGCAACCAGTGCCGCTTGGGCATTGATCACAGCATTTAATAGTGCAGTTGCTTTATTCTCAGTGGCATTGGCTTCCGGGTAATGTCTATTGATAACATGCTGAACAAGTTGTTCTATGGCATTTGTATTCTGTCGTGCCGCAAAAAACTGAAACGTTCCGACACGTATATGACTACGGCCGACACGCGTTAAAACAGCACCCGGTACGGGACCGTTTTCTCGTAAAATAGAATCACCGGTGGTTACAGCCGCAAGCGCTCTCGTGGTTGGCACACCCAATGCCGCCATTGCTTCACTCACGACATATTCTCTTAAAACCGGGCCCACCCAGTTTCGTCCATCCCCACCACGAGAAAAAGGTGTTCTGCCGGCGCCTTTCAATTGGATGTCATAGCGTTGTCCATCAAGAGCGATAACTTCACCCAATAAAAGTGCCCTGCCATCTCCAAGTTGTGGAACCCAATTACCAAACTGATGACCCGCATAAGCCATGGCTAAAGGTTCCGAACCTTCAGCAGTTTCATTGCCAGCAAGAATGTTAATACCCGCATCGCTACGCAGCTGATCCGCATCAATACCCAAGTGATTCGCGAGTTCATCGTTAACAATAATGAGTTGTGGATCACTGACTGCCGTGGGAGAGAGGCGAGCGGAAAATTCCTCACCCAAACGCGCATAAGAATTATCAAACGGTATTGAGACGGGAAGATTCAGTGTGCTCATGATGACGTTCCGCGGTAGTGGGTGACTAAACCCGGGTGTGGGAAAGGGGGGTTACTGACGCCCGGTCGAAATCCTTCATTTAACACATCGGTGTTGAACAGCAGCTCAAGAAGTTGATAAAGACCTTCTGCGCTCTTTAAATTGATTGCGGTATTAGCCTTGCCGCGGTTCAATAAGTCCGCGTCCTCATGCATGGCTATGCCGATATCTCTGGATTGTGGCGGTGACACGCGAGTCACCGATGCTCCCATCTGCAATAACTGAAGACCAACGAAAGGCACCGGGCCGATCGCAAAGAGTTCAATAACGTTCAGCCCCTCAAGTGGTAGCTCGGGCGCAACCTCAGGTGGCGTACTTGCAGTATCGATAGCCAGTTCGCTGTCTAACTCAAGCCTTGCGCGTGATGCTCAAGGTGATCTTCAATCAGGCTTGCAATAAACCAGTAGGAATGATCGTACCCGGGTTGGATTCGGTAATTCAACGATTGCCCGGCAGCCTCACACGCGTTAATGAATAATTCTGGCTTCAATTGCTCTTCCAAAAACGGATCTGCATCGCCGGTGTCTATTAACATGGTGGCACTACTTGCGAGTTTAGCGACCAGCTCGGTGGCGTCGTACTGTGCCCAGTCAGAAGTGTTGTCACCAATATAAGCGGAAAACGCCTTTTGGCCCCAAGGTACCTGTGAAGGTGCGCCGATAGGTGAGAATGCAGAGACTGTTTTATACGTGTCGGGGTGTTTCAAATGCAGGGTTAAGGCCCCGTGACCACCCATGGAGTGCCCGGTAATCCCTTGTTTGCTTGCATCAGCTGGAAACTCGCTTAAGACAAGTGCATTGAGTTCTTCAGTGATGTACTTATCCATCTGAAAGTGCTTCGACCAAGGGGCTTCCGTTGCACTTAAGTAAAACCCGGCACCCTGGCCTAAATCGTAGGCGTCATCGTTGGGCACATCGTCACCCCTCGGGCTGGTATCGGGCGCGATAATCATCAAGCCAAGGCGCGCCGCCACCCGTTGCAATCCCGATTTTTCCATCACGTTCGACCAATTGCAGGTCAGCCCGGATAAATACCAAACAACGGGAACCGGGCCATTGGCTGCCTGCGGTGGCGTAAAGACTGCAAACTGCATCGGACAGCCGCATACGGCGCTGTCATGTTCATGTACAGTCAGAGTGCCGCCAAAACTTTTCCAACTGGATACAGTTTGCATGAAGTCTTAAACCTTATTAAGTAAACGCGAACTTAGAACAAAACAACGCTGCGAATGCTCTCACCTGAGTGCATCAAGTCAAATGCTTTGTTGATATCTTCTAACGGCATTGTATGAGTTATCAGGTTATCGATATCAATTCTTCCGTCCATATACATATCAACAATTTTTGGAACGTCTGTTCGACCACGTGCTCCACCGAATGCACTTCCACGCCATACGCGTCCGGTTACCAATTGAAACGGGCGGGTACTGATTTCTTTACCGGCTCCGGCGACACCAATAACAACGCTTTCGCCCCAGCCTTTGTGACAGCACTCTAATGCCGCTCGCATGACTTCAACGTTTCCGATGCATTCGAATGAGTAGTCAGCGCCACCGCCAGTCAGTTCAACAAGGTGATCAACCAAGTTATCGCCATGATCTGCCGGGTTAACAAAGTGTGTCATGCCGAATTTTTCACCAATAGCCGCTTTATCAGCATTGAGATCCACACCGACAATTTGGCGAGCACCCACCATTCGTAAACCTTGAATGACGTTAAGACCAATACCACCCAAACCAAAAACAACAGCTGTTGAATTTGGCTCAACTTTGGCTGTGAACATTACAGCGCCGACACCGGTGGTGACGCCACAACCGATGTAGCAAATTTTTTCGAAAGAGGCGTCTTTACGAACCTTCGCCAAAGCAATTTCAGGCAGCACCGTGTGATTGGCAAATGTAGAGCAACCCATGTAGTGCAAAATTGGTTTGCCTTTGTAAGAGAATCGGGATGTTCCGTCGGGCATCAATCCCTGGCCCTGAGTTGAACGCACCTTCTGGCACAGGTTGGTTTTGGGGTTCAGACAGTATTCGCACTCGCGACACTCGGGGGTGTACAGCGGGATAACGTGGTCTCCGGGTACCAGACTGGTTACGCCCGGGCCGACCTCCAATACGACACCCGCACCTTCATGTCCTAAAATGGCCGGGAAGGCCCCTTCAGGGTCAGCACCCGAGCGTGTAAATTCGTCGGTGTGGCAAACGCCAGTTGCTTTGATTTCAACCAGCACCTCGCCGGCTTTCGGGCCTTCCAGGTCAACTTCGACAATTTCCAGTGGCTTTCCTGCTTCAAAGGCGACGGCGGCGCGTGTTTTCATGGATAAATCTCAAGTGGCGGGTATGGATAGCATAATAAACGCTCTTTTTATCGTGCGATAGTGGGCCGTATGACGCATAGGCGACGTCAAGCAGTACACTTGCACGTTGTCGAAAGAGCTTGCATCTAATTCTAGCGGAGACTTAAGACTTTGACTCAAATCGGAATTGGCGTAATTGGCGCCGGATACATGGGGAAATTGCATAGCGTGGCTATGCAGGCTGTTGGTGCCGTCTTTGATACGCCATTGCGTCCCGTCTGTGAAATGTTGTGCGCTACCACTGAGGCTGGTTCTGCCGAAAAAGCTCGCCAGTTTGGTTTCAAACGCTCAACGGCTGACTGGCGTGCATTAGTGGCAGATCCCGCTGTCGAAGCCATTGTTATCGCCTCCCCGCAGGTGACCCACCGAGAAATTGCCCTGGCTGCAATTGCTGCTGGCAAGCCGGTGCTGTGCGAAAAACCTATGGGCACATCGGTTGCTGAGAGCCTGGAGATGACCGAGGCAGCTGAGAAGGCTGGGGTGGTCAACATGGTGGGTTTCAACTACGTGCGTACTCCTGCCACTCAGTTTGCCCGACAATTGATTCAAAACGGTGTGATCGGGAATATCACGTGGTTTCGAGGTGAGCACACTGAAGATTTTTACGCGGACCCCGAAGCCTTGGCCACGTGGCGAACCCGCGGGCGGGCGAACGGCACGATGGGTGATTTATCCTCTCATATGATAAATGCGGCGATGGCTTTGGCTGGACCGATCGAATCGCTCTGCGCGGATGTCGGCACGGTTCAGGCGGAGAGACCCAACGCTCAGGGGGAAATGGAGGCGGTTACTAACGATGACCATGCGCAGTGCCTTTGTCGGTTCAAGTCGGGCGTCATGGGGCATTTATATTTCAGCCGGGTATCCACTGGCAGAAAAATGGGCTACGCCTATGAAATAAGCGGGAGCAAGGGCGCCATTCGATTTGATCAGGAAGATCAGAATGCAATCTGGTTATACAAAATGGAAGGTGCGGAAGCGGAGCGCGGATTTCGAAAAATTTTAACCAACACCGACCATCCCGATTACGTCAACTTCTGTTTGGGACCCGGGCACGGCACTGGTTATCAGGATCAGCTCATTATAGAGGCGAAGGATTTTCTAAACGCCATCCACAACGGTCAATCTCAATGGCCGACTTTTCGCGATGGTATGGAAGTCAACAAAGTGATCGATGCTGTATGGGCATCCTATGAACGTGCTGGGTGGGCTAATGTCGATTAAATCAATTGACCAAGGTGGCACTTGGTTAAATGAAGGTTCTGCAGATATCAAGCTTCTTAAGAAAGCCTGCGACAGAAAAACGAATGTCAGCGACGTTCCTCTTGCAACACGGGTGTCCGAGGAAATCCCCATATACGATGGTGATGCTATTCGTCACGCATCCAGCCTAGAAGCTTCGTCCCCACAGAGAATACGAGCCTATCAACAAGAATGGGCCGGGGTGTTGCTGTCAGGTGCCGGTGCTCTTGTGATAGAAAACGGCATTGATGATATTGTGCTTCTTGATAGCGTCACGGATGCGTTTTATCAGATCATAAAGCGCGAGGCGCGAACCGATAGCGGGGCGGATCATTTTGCGCCGCAAGGCTCAAACACACGAATCTGGAATGGGCATGAAAAACTGTGTGTAGAAGCCCCTGAGCTATTCGCTCGCTATAATGCCAATGCTGCTATGGCGCAGATTTGCCGCGCCTGGTTAGGTCCGGGTTATCAAATTACGGCTCAGGCAAATATCGTTCATCCGGGTGGGCAAGCGCAGCACTGTCATCGTGATTACCACATGGGTTTTCAAACGAGCGAGCGCTTGTACGAATACCCGGCGCATGTACATGCCATGTCACCCATGTTGACGTTGCAGGGTGCAATCGCACACTCAGATATGCCCATTGAATCCGGGCCAACCAAGCTATTACCTTTTTCACAAACTTTTTTGCCTGGATATCTGGCAACGGCCCGTGAAGATTGCGTAGAACTGTTTGAATCTGCCCATAAGCAGCTTCCGCTGAAAAAAGGGGATATGCTGTTTTTCAGCCCTGCACTTATGCACGCGGCGGGCGACAATAAAACAAGCGACATCGACCGGTTTGCCAATTTGGTTCAAGTCGGATCTGCCTACGGCCGAACCATGGAGCTTTTAGACAAAGCCAGGATGAGTATTGCCGTTTTTCCCGAGTTGCAAAAACTTCAGGGCACAGAAGGTTGGACGGACACCATGACTGAGTATGTGATTGAGGCGACAGCTGAAGGATATGCATTTCCGGCCAACATGGAATTGGAGCCGCCAACCAGTGGTCTAGCGCCACCGTCTCAGCAAAATTTATTGAGCCAGAGTCTTCGCGAGGGAGACTCACCCGAGACTTTTCGAGATAAGGTGTTGGCGCAGCAGGCACTGAAGCGTTCCCATTGAACGGCTAATTGTCTGTGAGCTCTAGAAAATTAAGCTACTTGCCCATACCCACGTGTTCTTATGCCAAGCCTGATTAAAGACAATCACCGACGGTTGGTCGTGGCTCCCATGATGGAACTAACAGACCGACACTATCGTTACTTGGCGCGCCTGCTAACGCGGCACACGTTGCTTTACACAGAAATGCTGACCTGTAAAGCGGTCATCCATGGCGACAGAGAATACTTGTTAGGTAAAGATTCTCAAGAAGGTCCAGTCGTTCTGCAGTTGGGCGGCTCCGAGGTTGCGACAATGGCGGAAGCTGCCCGTATCGGTGAAGAATGGGGCTACGATGAAATAAACATGAACGTCGGTTGCCCTAGTGATCGAGTCAAAGCCGGACGATTCGGAGCTTGTCTTATGGCTGAACCCGAGTTGGTACGAGATGTTGTTTCAGGTATGCAGGACAAGGTTGATATCCCCGTGACCGTGAAATGTCGGCTGGGTATTGACAGAGACGATAGTTACGAGGCGCTTGAATCTTTTGCAAAAGTCGTTTTACAAAGCGGTTGTAAACATCTCATCATCCATGCACGTAAAGCCTGGCTTGATGGTTTAAGTCCCAAAGAAAATCGTACAATACCTCCCCTGCGTTATGAGTATGTTTACCGACTCAAGCAGTCCTACCCCGATGTGCATATCAGTATCAATGGTGGTGTCGATAACCTTGTAGATACGAAAGAACATCTAACCCGGGTTGACGGAGTCATGATTGGACGGGCTGCGTATTACTCACCGGCCATTCTTGCTGGTGCCGATCATGAGATTTTTTCAGACCTGCCCGATGGATACTCGCACACTGCCGATCTCCAGACACTCACCGCCGTTGCGAGAAGTTATGCGGCGTATATGCAAACCTGGATGGATCAGGGAGTTCGGCTAAGTGCAATGAGTCGCCATTTGGTGTCCTTGTTTCAAGAGGTGCCGGGAGCTCGCCTGTGGCGCCGCCACATCAGCGAGCAAGCGGGAAAAGCTACCGACGCATTAACATTGATCGATGGTGCGTTGGAATACGTAAATGCAAACTACAGCGCAGCAGATAAATCTCAGCCGTTGGTGCAAACCACTGGCACTGGTGCCAGCAACATACCGTCATCGTCTGATGATGAAACTCGGGTTAATTAATGCACGGTAGACTTGAAGCACCTCATAGCAATCGACGCGACTTTGAAAATTTAAAAAAGCTTTCGACCTACTTGTGGGAATATCGCGGCAGGGTGCTTCTCGCTTTAGGCTGCTTGATGCTCAGTAAGCTGGCAATTGTCGCCGTACCGCTGTTACTCAAAGAAATCGTTAATACTCTGGACCAAAACGGCACCGATGTCGTTGAGGCTGCCAGTGATAGTGCTACAGCAAACCAGGATGTTCTGCTGGTGGCCTTGGGTTTAGTCGCAGCATACGGTCTGCTCAGATTGTGTAGTTCTCTGTTTAAAGAATTACGTGATGCGTTGTTTGCGCGGGTTCGTTACAGAGCCATGCATCAGTTGTCGACCCGTGTATTGACGCATCTTCACGACTTATCGCTTGCGTTCCATTTAGAGCGCCGTACTGGGAGTATTTCGAAGGACCTTTCAAGAGGAACAAACAGTTTAAGTTCGATTGTTAATTTACTGGTCTTCAATATTGTTCCAACCGCCGCAGAATTTCTACTCGTAGCGGGCATCTTGTTGGGCGGATACGGCTGGCAATATACCTTAGTGGTTTTCGTCACTGTTATTATTTACATCGGGTTTACGCTAATGTTTTCCGGTTGGCGTATGCAGTTCAGACACGAAATGAATCGCTTAGATTCCATGTCTAATGGTCGCGCAGTCGATAGTTTGTTGAACTATGAAACGGTCAAATACTTCAACAATGAACGCCGCGAAATCGCGGCCTATGACGAGCACATGGAAGATTGGGCAGATGCCGGTGTAAAAAGTCAGGTGACTATGTCCACGCTCAATTTCGGGCAAGCGGCGATCGTTGCTATCGGTGTCACCATCATCATGATGTTAGCCACTCGTGATGTCAGCAACAATACAATCACCTTAGGCGATATCGTTCTAATAAACGCCATGATGCTTCAGCTCTTTGTGCCACTTAATGTTTTGGGTGTGGTCTATCGAGGGTTGCAATACGCGCTTGCCGATATGGATTTGGTGCTAAAGCTTCTTGAGAAAACTCCCGGAATACAAGACAAACCCGACGCGCCCGATTTGAAAATACAAAATGCGCGCATCGAGTTCAAGGATGTTGAGTTCGCGTATTTGCCTGAACGCCCAATACTTAGAGGTATCAGTTTTACGGTCGAAGCGGGTAGTAAGGTGGCGGTAGTCGGTCCGTCAGGTGCGGGTAAATCGACTCTATCGCGCTTGTTGTTTCGTTTCTACGATGTTGATAACGGGCAAGTGCTTATCGATGGTGTTGACGTACGTGATTGCACACAGTCCAGTTTAAGACAGGCGTTGGGTGTGGTGCCACAGGACACGGTCATGTTTAACGATTCTATTCGATACAACTTGGCCTACGCACATCCTGAGGCCGATGATGAACGAGTTTTCGAGGCTGCCAGACGTGCGAACTTATCTGACTTTATCAGCGAATTACCACAGGGCTATGACACCGTAGTGGGTGAGCGTGGTTTAAAGTTATCGGGCGGTGAAAAGCAGCGTATGGCAATTGCCAGAGTGGTTGTGAAGGATCCACCCATCATCATATTCGATGAGGCGACATCCTCCTTAGACACCCGGAGTGAGCAGGCGATACTCGAGGGAATGAATGCGGTTGCTCAGCGCGCCACATCTCTGGTCATAGCTCATCGCTTATCCACGGTGGTAGACGCTGATCAGATTCTAGTGCTCGATGCTGGACGTATCGTGGAGCAGGGCACGCACGAAAGCCTGCTTGCTAACAATGGTCTCTACGCTAACTTGTGGCATATGCAACTGGGTACCGATGAAGAGAGCGAGAATCCATCCAAGGATTTTCCTGTCTAACGATTCAAGACCGAGAGCCTTAGCCTTAAGATCGAATTAATGACAGGAATTCGTTTCGCGTGTTGATATCGGAGCGGAACCTTCCTAGCATCGCAGATGTGGTCATGGAGGAATTCTGTTTTTGCACACCGCGCATCATCATGCACATATGTTGAGATTCGACAATTACACCGACCCCGATGCCGTCGGTGACTTCCAAAATTGCATTGGCGATCTGTTTGGTCAACGATTCCTGAATTTGCAGCCGACGTGCGTACATATCGACAATGCGCGCAACCTTCGACAGACCGATGACTTTGCCGCGCGGCAAGTAGGCAACATGACATTTCCCAATAAACGGCAGTAAATGGTGTTCGCAGAGGGAGTACATCTCAATATCCCTAACAATAACCATCTCATCACTGTCAGATTCGAACACAGCACCATTGAGGACTTCTTCCAGTGTCTGGCTATAACCTTGTGTCAGGTAACTCATAGCTTTGGCAGCGCGACTGGGCGTATCGACTAACCCGTCGCGGGTCTGATCTTCGCCAATTGCCTCAAGAATGGTGGAATAGGCGTCTTTTATTACATCCATAAAATAGTTGCGCTGTATTGTCTTAAAGCTCGTTAAAAACGGCTCTGGAAGGTGACCGAACTATAGCCGAATTTAAGGGATGAAACTTGCGATCCAAGCCAGAAAAAGAAAGCGTATAAACAAATCTATGCGGTGAAAAGCGAGTAGGTAGCTAACATTTAAGCACCAAATAACGTCCCCGTTGGACATCTGAAACAGTGATTAACACGCTTATCTAGTGGAATTCGAGTAAATTTATACACTAAGTGTGGTCTGTCACTAGTATCGCTAAGTAACGCGGCATGCGCAGTGCTTAACTACTAGTCTTCTTCTGTAACTCGTCGTGTATAACGGCACATTTTTCTAACATAATCTGAGAGGTCCATAAATGGGCGTTGTATTCTGGCTGGTGATTCTGGCGTTGACCCTATTCGTAGTTTCAAGACATCGTTTGAGTCTTCCGGTTGCCACCGTTGCGGGAGCGCTTGTTTTGTGGCTGGCCGCAACGATAGGTGCACTATCTGGCATCTTTGGTTCAGTTGTCCTCATTTTGGCGTTGGCTGCGGCCGTTTTGTTTAACATTCGTGCATTACGACATCGATTCGTAAGCCTGCCGGTATTGAAATACGTTCGCGCGGTATTACCCCCCATGTCCGACACTGAACGGGCAGCCATTGATGCCGGTACTGTCTGGTGGGAGGCAGAATTGTTTCGTGGTGCCCCTGCATGGGAAAAGCTCACCGAATACCCTGAAGCGACGCTCACAGAGGAAGAACAAGCTTTCGTTGATGGTCCTGTAGAAACGCTGTGTTCGATGATGGACGACTGGGAAATAACCTACGAGCTAAACGATTTGCCTCCGCGAGTGTGGCAGTACATCAAAGATGAGCGCTTTTTGGGAATGGTGATTCCCAAAGAACACGGTGGCTTAGGCTTCTCAGCCATGGCCCATTCTGAGGTGGTGTCAAAGCTTGCCACACGAAGCGTTACCGGTGCGGTGAGCGTAATGGTTCCCAATTCGCTCGGACCTGCCGAGTTGCTACTCCACTACGGCACTGAGGAGCAACGAAACCACTACCTGCCACGGCTGGCTGTCGGTGATGAGATCCCTTGTTTTGCCTTAACAGGCCCATCAGCGGGCTCTGATGCTGGTGCCATGCCGGACTTCGGCATCGTTTGCCATGGTGAATACAATGGTGAGCAAGTGCTCGGTATGCGGGTGAGCTGGGAAAAGCGCTACATCACGCTGGGGCCGGTTGCCACGTTGCTCGGTCTTGCGTTTAAAGCGTATGACCCGGATGGACTGCTTGGCGATGTCGAAGAGCTGGGAATCACTTGTGCACTAATTCCGACTGATACAGCGGGTGTCAATATCGGTCGTCGTCACTTTCCTCTAAACCAAGCCTTTATGAACGGACCTAATAGCGGCGAAGATGTCTTCATCCCTATGCAATGGGTAATTGGTGGCCAGGAGATGGTGGGACAAGGTTGGAGAATGCTCATGGAGTCGCTGTCTGTCGGGCGCGGCATATCTTTGCCATCTAATGGCGTGGCATCTGGAAAATCTGTTGCTCGTTTTGTGGGTGCTTATTCAAGAATTAGAAAACAATTTAATCTGCCTATCGGAAAATTTGAAGGTATAGAAGAGGCCTTAGGTCGAATTGCTGGTTTAACCTACACCATGGATGCAGGTAGAAGGCTCACCTGCGCTGCGCTGGATCAAGGCGAGAAGCCATCCGTTGTCTCTGCGATTTTGAAGTACTACAACACAGAGAATATGCGTTTGGTCATCAACGACGGTATGGATATCATTGGTGGTAAGGGCATATGCATGGGGCCAAACAATTTTCTCGGGCGGCCTTACCAGGCTATACCTGTGGGTATCACTGTGGAGGGCGCAAATATCCTCACACGCAGTCTCATCATATTCGGTCAGGGCGCGATACGTTGTCACCCATGGCTCATGAAAGAAATAACGGCAGCTTCGCTACCCAACAAGCAAGAGGCCCTAGAGAGTTTTGATGAAGCCTTGATGGGTCATATTGGATACGCCATTCAAAATGGCGCACGGTCCTTGTTTCATGGTTTAACTAAGGGTGTTTTTGCAAGTTCGCCCATCGAAGGGCCGAACGCAAAGTACTATCGTAGACTGGGTCGTATGAGTGCTGCTTATTCCTTCCTGGCTGATTTTGCCATGCTCTTTTTGGGTGGTGGTTTGAAGCGCAAAGAAATGCTATCCGGGCGTTTTGCCGACGGCTTAATGCACATGTATATGGCCTCAGCTGTCTTAAAGCGTTACGAAGATACGGGTCGTCCGGAAGCAGATCAGCCGTTATTGGAATGGTCGGTCAGGCATGCTCTGTTTGAAACACAGGTAGCACTTGACCAGATTTTACGTAACTTTCCCAGCACATTCATTGGGCTGATCTTACGTGGAATTGTATTTCCCTTAGGTCGACGGTATAGAACACCCAATGATTCACTTACCCAAGCCTGCGCACGTATACTCTTAAGCGAATCAGAAGCGCGAGATAGACTGACACAAGGCGTGTATCTCAGTGATGATCCTGAAGATGTGACGGGTAGTATCGAGTTCGCGATGAAGGCGGTTCTAGCGGCAGATGCTGCTGAGCGTAAACTAAAAGCTGCTAAGTTAGTTAAGCCATACGATATCGATTACATCGATTGGCTGCATGCTCTGGGCTCCGAGAATGTAATCTCAGAAGAAGATATCAATAACCTGGCGATTGCTGCGGAAGCCGTTAGCAGGGTGGTAGATGTTGATGATTTTCCTAATGATGTAAGGCAGGGTGCTTCGATTGCCTAGCTACTGAGTCCGTCAAACAAGAGCGCTCATAAAGAAGAAAGGCGGACCGCCTTGCTGAAGAGAATGTTCAGCAGGACGATCCGCCTTTTTGTTATTGCCTCTTGAATCAAGCAATCGCTTGTTCTGAGGCAAACGCTAATACTTTTTGAATAAGGGCCACTAGCCCCCGAGCATTGCTTTCTTTAGTGACTTCTGAGCAGGTTTGTCAGACAACCAGATCCCAAACAACGCTTGTTTAAATTCCAGCCCTTCAATAACCGAAATGGATTGATCGCCGTCCATTAAATGTGTACCAACGCCAGGCTCATAAGCCAAAGTCATCTGCGTTCCAGGTTTGATCTTCTCAGGCATCACTTCAATCAGTTGATCGATACCAGATTGAATGTCTGATGTATCACCACCAGTAGACTTCTTGAAGCCATCATTAAGTGCACCTATCATTTTTTTGCGAGTCAGAAGATCTGACAGCATATTAAGGCGAATAGCCATGGCTTCATTGGCTGCCACGATATCAGCGGCAGCTCCTGAACCCGATGCTGTATACAAACTACCCACATACAACTTAATGAAGAGCTTCTTCCGAATACCAGCGCCGTTCAAGCTCAAGGATTGATCTGCAACAGTGATCGTCTCCGCAAGCGTAACACCTGCCACTTTTGCAGCATTGGCCGAACCTGCGACAAACATCAGCGCGCCAAACAACAGCGCACTGAATGACATAAGCTTTGTAGAGCGTAAAGTGTTCATGATCTACTGAACAGCTTCTATGACGCTAGCGTCAGTTATTGGCAATACAGTACCTTGAGTCGCTGCGAATGTTGCTGTCTGTGTCTGCATCTCAACCGTTGTTTCCAGGCTTGCCGTCGGGCTCAAAATTGAGCCATGGTCGCCAGCTGAGAACTTAACAAACGCACTGCCACTGGTTGTTGCATCAACTTGCGTTAAGCCAAGCATGCGAGCGAGTGGGTCAGTACCGGACAACGGAGCTGTTGCAACGGCATTAGGCACAACCGTGTCGCCAACGACCTCCATTAAATGCACGCTTGTTGCACCTGAAGCCGCAACTATGGCCGCATGGTTAATGGGGTCGCCAGAATCGACCATGGTCTGCGCAGCAACTAAGAAACTGTTGTAATCCGCAGAACCGGTTTCAATACCCGCACCGGCCAAACCGGCGTTTATCGTCGGTCCAAAACTTTCAGAGTTTGCTAATAACTGGGCAATGCCGCCGCCTGACATAGCAATTGTTGCCGTTTGAAAGTTAGATGTGTAGGAGAGCATCGTAGTGCCGACGATGCCGCCCAATGAATGACCGACAAAGTTCATGTTGCCGGCATTGAGTTGGACATCACCCGCTTGCGCGCCACCAATGCTTGCAGAGAGCACAAACAAATCGGCCACCGCTTGACGCAAATTGTCACGTGAATTTGCAAGATTTAGCAGGTTGTAAAAGTGAGTTCCCGATCCGTCAATTTCGCCGTCAGGAGCTCCCCCTACTACATCAATATCGAACGTTCTTTCGCGCTCGTTAAAATCCGTGTTGTTGGCGTGGAACGGATTTGCAGGATCAGTGAGACCATGCATCGGCATATCGATAGCGATAACTGCTCGTCCAGCATCAGCCATGGCATCGGCAATCGCCAGCATTTGGGTACGGTTGCCTGTTATGCCATGTTGGAAAACAGTCACAGGCCAACCACCGGCAGGCATGGAACCTGTTGAGGCAGATGAGGCATTAGGCACAGACATGATTACTGGGACGGTCTCGATGCCAGTCGCGACAGGTGCATACTCGAAACCACCGGATCCACCGACTGAACCTACAACGCCACCGGAAACATTCTTCCAGAACCCATTGAGCGCTGGAAGCGGGTTAAGGTCTTCGCCTACCGCCGTCTGGTAGTAGGGCAAAGGTAAGGTACCAATATAGATGTCGGCTTTACCCTGTCCGCCCACCGCAGCTGTCGTTTGTTGTGAGTTACCTAAGGTCAGGCTTCCCGCTGCAGACTGATCACTGGTTGCTTGCAGCACATCACGTATAGATTGCGTTCTGAAAACCCAAGTAAGGGCGATGGAATCTGCTGCAATGCCTGCGCCCTGTGCTGCCAGGATGTGCGAACCGGTTGCGCCACGTAAAGCTTCCAATGAAGGGTTTGTTAGTGCTGTGTCACCGGTAAGAAGGCTATAAACAAGACCCGGTTCCAGACCATTACCATCAACATCGGTGATTCCGTTAGTTAATACAACGAGGTAATCAGTTTTTGGTTTTAATGGAACCGTAGGCACCAGTACTAAGTTTGTGTCGATTTCCTGTGCAGCCATTAACAGAGGGTTGTTAAGCTCGCCGACAATACCGGTCACAGCGATAGCTTGCTGTGTGGTGACCTCAAAGATACGGATGGTAGTACCAACAACCAAAGATGCAGGGTCGAGAGATTCGCTCACTGCGGTTGAAATCGGAGATGTGGTTGAGAAACCATCCATCTGATTCAAAGCCACCTGCGGGTTAGAGAGTTCCTGATTAGCAGATGCCGCAATTGGAATATTCAACGTACCGTCAGTGCTGCCCACGAAAAACAAGTTGTTCGGGAAAGGCAGAACCGGAGCTGTTGGGTCTGGATTAAACAGGGCTTCAGGAGCACTGACTGCCGCCACCTGATCCGCACGATTCTGCTCGCTAGCAGCAAAGTCGTAGTTAGTATCACTCGTACAGGCTGCCAGTGTCACCAACAGCGGCGAGACAACTAATAGGGGGTTAAGTTTCATATTCATTAGCCTCTAGTTGAATGCCCAGTTGAGTTGTGCACTAAAGATGTCAACGGCAGGATCGAACACACCGCGCAGTTCTGTTGCTGTGCCATTGGATTCTGGGTTGATGTTGTCAATTGGTGTTTCGTCCAGAAACAGATGGGCGTAGCCCACATCGAACGATAAGTTCTTGTTCACTTTGTAGCCAGCCCCAAACGATAGCCATGTTCGATCGTTACCAGGAATTCTGGCAGTACGACGCTGGGCACTTGGAATGGCTTCTTCATCAAACGCCACACCGGTGCGCAGTGTCAGTTTGTTGTTCATGGAGTAGTTCAAGCCGGCTGACAAACGAATGACATCTTCCCATTCTTGTACTGATAATGTGTCGGATTGAAACGGGTTGTCATAGACAATTCGTAGTTCTTCAAATGTGCTCCAGCCAGTCCATGTAAAGTCTGCTAGCAATTCAACTTTGTCAGTTGCCTGCCAAGCTCCTGAAACCGAGAAGGTTGCCGGTAAATCAATTTCAGCTTTAGCGCCGACATCGTTCAAGAACCCATTAGTGAGCGGTTGGCCTGCGGCAATTGTGTTGCTATCGAGAATACCTTGCAGCGTAGGGTTGACGTCGAAGTCAGCATCACCGTCAAGCTCATGGCTTGTGGAATGGCGATACGCAACACCGATTTTCACACCTGGCTTAGGTGTAAATAGGGCACCGATGTTGAAACCGATAGCCGTTGAGTCACCCGTTATTTCACCATACCCGTCATTGGCTTGAACACCCGGTGTTAAACCCGCATTCACGCAATCAGCCGAGGTAAAACTTGTATCAGGTCTGGCTGCGAGCCCTAAACACGATGCGCCGGAATCCACCGCACTGGCCAGTTCAGCAGAGAGTCGTTGTAAGCTAATGCCAAAGCCCAGAGAGACTTTGTCGGACATTTTAAAAGAGACGGCCGGGTTTATATCAATCACACTCACGCCACTTTTGACTGAGTTGTAGCGACCTTTCCAATCACGGTCATATTCGGTAGAAGAACCATACGGAGCACCGATGCTCAGGCCATAGCTCCATTTCTTATTGACGGGCGCTACGTAGTAGAAGTTGGGCAGTACTGCCGTTGTGCCAGGGTTGGCTGTGTCGGAGCCTGACACGGTGCCTCGGCCGAGAGCAGCTCCTAGCGTTGAGCCTTCGTCAGTCCACGTTGTGTCTGTGGATAAGACGTGGAACGCAACAGAGGTCTGGCGGCCGTCGATTTGTGTCATGCCGGCAGGGTTGAACCAGACGGTAGATGTGTCTGAGCTGGCGGCGGCCGCACCGGCGTAGGCATTGCCCAGTCCAGATGCACCGTGCTCGATAAGAGCGAATCCACCCGCGGTAGCATTACCTGTGACACCTATCAGGCTTACCGAACCCGCTACTGCACCGAGCAAAATAGCTCGCTTGGGATTTCGAAACATGAAAATTCCTCGTATTAAATGGGGGTGAGATGGTCATAAATTATTGCCGGCCGCTCACAAGGTTGCGCACTTAAAGGACGCAATTTACGAATTATAGGCACTACTCAACCCGTTTGGCTAAGGGTTTCCAGCGTTTGACACTCATATTTCGTAAAGAAAATTGATTTTGCTTCCTGTCAATAGGAAATTTCGTTAATTAATGAATTTATTCAATTGCCCGAATGACCGAATTTGTCTGTTTGCCGAACATTACAGTTGCAACTTTGGCAAGCGAATATCGGTGTGGCGGGTATAGTAGTGATTATGTTATCACCACGCATTGTCAGTACGACGATAGTGTCGCTTTGCTTGTGTATGGCATCGTCCGGGGCCGATGAGTTCAGTTTCGCCCGTCTACAATATGGTGTATCGGTGTTTGATGATTGGCCGCGCTGGCAGGCAGATTGGCCAGAGGCTGAAATTCACTTTACAAAAGGCTTAGATCGACTGACGCTGATCGACGTTGCTAGCTCTAGCGTTGTGATGCAACTCGATAGCGAATCGGTATTCGACTACCCTTGGATGTATGCCGTTGAAGTCGGCTCTCTAAGTCTCAAGGAGGAGGAGATCAGCAATCTGCGCGAGTATTTGCTACGTGGCGGCTTCCTGATGGTGGATGACTTTCACGGTCCGTATGAATGGGAGCAATTTGATAGCGTCATGCGGCTCGTATTTCCCGATCGAAGAATTCAGGAGTTGGGTAATTCTGCTGAACCCTTCCATGTCCTATATGATCTAAGTGGGCGGGAACAAATTCCTGGTATACGTGCTCTGATGAATAACACGACATGGGAAAAGGGCGGGCGCTTCCCTCACTGGCGCGGAATCTTAGATGACGATGGACGAGTCATGGTCGCAATTAATTTTAATCAGGATATCGGAGACGCCTGGGAACACGCGGACGATGCGAGATATCCGGCGACTTTAACTACCCAAGCTTACCGTCTGGGCGTTAATTATGTGGTGTATGCCATGACGCACTGAGCCATAAAACGCGATTTTAGCCAAATTTACCCTGTACGCTAGTCATCGACTGATAAGTAGTACAGACCCTTTTCTCACCCATCTAAGACAGACAGCTCGACACCTATGTTCGATTGGTTGTTTAACTACCCGCTAGCCGTTTGGCGAGATGCAGCACTGGTCTTTGACTCCAATTGGCCTGTTGCGCTATTGCCCGTTGCTTTGATGTTGGTGAGTGCTGTGATCGTTGTTAGTCTTTGGAGACGCTCCATCAGCATCGGCCGGCGTTTGACCGTTGCAGCGCTGCAAATTGCCTTTGTTGCAGTGGCGTTACTCATGCTTTGGCAACCGGCCTTATTGGTGGCAATCTCAGAAAAAGGAGAGAACACAGTAGCCTGGGTTGTGGATCACTCAGGCAGTATGCTAAGACCTGACGCGAGCCTGCGAACCGGAGACGTTGTACCCACAAGATTTGAATCTGCGGTAGGCATCATTGAATCGATAGCATTGGACGATGCCTCAGATTTTTCTCCCAGTCTTCATGGTATCGGGGGGGACTTGTCGGCTGTTGAATCCACGGATCAACTGCGGGCGATGGCAAAGAGTGCGAATACCGACATCGCCAGCGGTCTGAGTGATCTTCTAAGCTCTATTAACGATACGGCGCTTGCTGCTGTCGTATTACTCAGTGATGGCGCTGACAATGCACATCGGTTTGATGCGCGATGGTGGAAAGACATTGAAGCGGCCGGAGTGCCCATCCATACGGTTGGCATCGGACAATCTCAAGATCCTTTGGATGTTGAGTTGGCTGACGTAAGCGTAGCAGACAGAGTTCCGCCCAATTCACTGGTGAATGCTAGGGTGCGAATTCATCATGCCCAAGCGCAAACCGCGCGCATTAGAGTTAGTGCTGGAAAGGATTTGCTATTCGCAACCGATATTGATCTGCCAGCGGATGCGAACCAGAGCATTCACAGTATCCGATTTCCAAGTGGTCAGAGCGGCGTGCGCCAGCTGGAGTTCTCGATAGAGTCTGGGTTAGTCGACTCTGCCGGTATTCCTGCTACTGATCCAATACCTGGTAACAATCGTCAAGCGCGCATCATTCAGGTTGTCGATTCGCCCAAGCGTATTCTGTACGTTGAAGGTGAGCCGCGCTGGGAATACAAATTCATTCGTCGTGCACTTCATGACAATCCATCGGTTGAAATAGCCTCTTTGCTTAAAACGTCGCCTAATAAGTTCTACCGGCAAGGTGTCGAATCGGCTGCCGAACTTGCAAATGGATTTCCTCGAACACGTGAAGAGTTGTTTCGTTATGACGCGGTAATTATCGGTAGTCTTGATGCGGCTGAACTCCTTAGCCAGCAACAAGCTGCGCTCAGAGATTTTGTCAGCGTGCGGGGCGGCTCCCTCCTGATGCTTGCCGGGCGACAAGGTTTAGCCGACGGCGGCTGGGGACGATCAGTCACGGCTGCGGCTCTACCGGTTGTGCTGAGTAATCGTTTAAATAGCGATACGTTCAGCCGTACCCGCTGGAAGGCAGTACCTACGTTGGCAGGTTTGCGAACTCCCTGGCTTCGTTTAAGTGACGATGAAACAAAAATTGTTGATGCTTGGCAAGGTTTACCGGCGTTAGCAGATGCACAGGGGTTAGGGCAGCTGAAACCCGGTGCAGTGACGCTATTGGAACGGGTATCTCTTGAGGCGCAAACAACGCAGACTGAACCTTTGCTAGTTACTCAACGCTACGGCAAAGGTCGTAGCAGTGTTCTTGGCACAAGTGGTACCTGGCGCTGGCAAATGAGTTTGCCATCTGATGATGATCGCCATGAGAGGTTCTGGGTACAGTTGTTAGGGGCCCTTGTGGATAGCACGTTACCGCAAGTGAATATCGAGTTAGAACAAGCCGTATTGCGTGATGCACAATCCGCAAAAGTTAGTGTGACAGCTTTTAACGCCGATTACTCCGCATTGCGCCTAGCAACATATCCCGTCAAACTGAGCACCCCCGATGGTCTTGTTGAAACCATACAGCTTTACGCCGATGAAGAGCAGCCGGGGAGATATGCTGGTGAGGTGCCCGTAGGCGATGAGGGTGCCTATTCCATTTCGGCAAGCTCAATGCTTGACGGTGAAGCACCTTCAGCTCGTCCCTCGCAAATTGAACGTTGGTGGATCGGTGAAAAAAATAATGCAGAGCTTTACCGCAGTCAGTTAAACGTCGAGCTACTCAAGCGTATTTCTGAGGTTACCGGTGGCAAATACGTACCCTTAGAAGATATCGATGAGCTCTTTAGCATCGTCACAGAGAATAACGTTGCGTTAAAGCGTGAAAACAGATTGCCATTGTGGAATATTCCTTTCTTCTTTTTATGTCTGCTCCTATTCAAAATGCTTGAATGGTTGTTGCGACTGAAGTGGAAACGCCTATGACCATGAAACCAAGCAACGCTCGTTACGATTGGCAATTGCCATGGCGGTTCGTTGCGTGCCGATGTGTTTCTTGTAAGGTGTCTAGGGTGCTTTCGTTGAGTTTGGCTTTGGCGTTCTCTGCCTGTTTTTCTGCGTTAGCGTACGCTGAAAATCATGCCATTGTCGTTACAGGCTTGGGTGGAGATGCGCATTATTCTGAGCAATTTTCGAATACGGGAACCGTTGTCTATGATTCTTTGCAAACCTTGGATGTTGACGCTGACCGTGTCGTTTTTCTCGATGAGACGGCTACTAAAAACGATATTCTAAAAGCCATCAATGATGTTTATCCTCGCATTGAGGAACCTTCAGTGGCGGTTTTCTATTTGTTTTTGATTGGTCACGGAAACGCCGATTCGGAAGGGTGGCGTTTTAACGTTGCAGGCCCCGATTTAACGACTGCAGACATAGTGGCCGCGCTTAACCCACTCTCTTCTGTTCAGCAATTGATTGTGTTGGCAAGCAGCGCCAGTGGCGCTGCCTTAGAAATATTGTCTCAACCTGGAAGGGTTGTCGTCACTGCGACTAAAAGTGGAGGGGAGATAAACGCAGTCAGGTTTCCAGAATATTTGGCAGAAGCATTACGTTCACCGCAATCCGATATTGACCGTAATGAGATTTTAACCATAGCCGAAGCCTTTCGGTATGCAGAATCGCGCACGGTTGAGTACTACGAACAACAAAACTTATTGGCCCCGGAACATGCCAGGCTTCGTGGTGATAACGCCACTGATATCCCATTAGCTTTGTTAGGTTCTTTGAAAGACGCGTCCAAGGAGCCTGAAGTCGCCGCCTTGCTAGCAGAACGTTTGGTTCTTGAAAGCCGCTTTAAGACATTGAAAGAAGCGAAGCCATCCATGAGCAAGCCCGACTACTACCAAGAATTAGAAGTGTTACTTCTTGAGATAGCACGGCTACAGCAGTCAATTGATTTTGCCACTGGCTGGAGTGAAAACGATGCAGGTAGCTAGACGTTTCTATCTTTCACTATGTCTAATGTTGGCTTGCGTGACGTGGGGTTTACCATCCCATGCGCTCACTATTCACTATGATTTAACACGATCAGAGACAATTAGAGCGTGCGATCAGCTGTTGTACACGGGTAAGCGTGATGACGCTGATGACTGTTATAACGGCCTGTTAGCAACTTCCACAGGGTTAGAGCAAGCCGATGCGGCGGCCGCTCTAGGGAATTCACGACGAGCAAATCAGTTGTATCGTAACGCGGCATCACGAAGCACCGACCCGGCAATAAAGTCGCATTGGGCGAAGCTCTATCTACAGACTCATCAGACAAGCGATGCAGAAGCCTTGTACAGAGAAGCCCTTTTGCATGATGAATCGTTCTTGCCCGCGCGTATCGGATTGGCCGAAGCGCAGTTAGAGGGATTCACAGGTAGAGCAAGGGAGCAGTTGAAGGCTATTACCGAAGAGCATCCTCATAACGTGCATGCCTTGATTCTGCTGGCAAAAATTGAATTGGAACTTCAAAATTTGTCTGTAGCTCGAAGTTTACTGAATCGCGCGATGGTGGAAGCAGAGAAGCAAAACTTACCACCATTAGAAATTTATGCTTTACACGCTGGTGCAGATTTACTAGATGACAAACCGCTCAGAATCTGGGTAGACAGAGCCCTTAGATATAATCCTAGCTACGGTAGTATTTATTCTATTCCAGCGCGCTATTACATCATTACTTATCGATACCGAGAAGCAGTTGATCTCTATCAAAAGGCGGTGGAAATCGATCCTGACCTGGCGAGTGCGCATCGCGACTTGGGTATTAACCAACTTCGCATCAACAATGTTTTTGCTGCGCGATACCATCTGCAACAAGCCTTCGTCCGGGATCCTTACGATGTAATGACAGTGAACACACTGCGATTACTAGATGACCTGGACAATATGAGAGTCAGTTCAGTAGATGTACCTAGTGCAAATGACCCCAACTCCATTGTGGGACGTGTGCTTATTAGACTGGATAGAGAGGACGCGGATGCATTAGAGCCTTACGTCATAGACTTGAGCGTCAAAGCCGTTCAGCAGTTTACCGAACGTTACGATTTTCAATTGCAGCGCCCAATGGTTGTGGAGCTTTACCACGATCATGATGATTTTGGAGTCCGAACCGTGAGCACGCCGGGCATTGGATTGCTGGGAGTGACATTCGGGTATTTAACAGCGATGGATAGTCCTAAAGCGCGAGCCGCCGGAGATTTCCATTGGGGCAGTACCCTCTGGCACGAGATTGTTCATGTTTTTACCCTAGAGGCGACCAATCATCGCCTGCCTCGTTGGTTCAGCGAGGGGCTGTCTGTTTACGAGGAATGGAATACGGGTCCGTTACCTAACCGGGAACTGTCTATGGAGGTCTTAGATGCCATAAGATCAGGGCAACTATTGCCAATCGATATTCTCGACGAAGGGTTTGTCAGACCAAGATACAACGGACAGGTTCAAGTGTCGTATATGCAGGCTGGGCTTATCTGTGACTTTATCGCAACACGCTGGGGACATGATGCGCTCATTTCTATGTTGAAATCCTTTGCAGATAAGCAAGACACGGCAACCGCATTAAAACGTGCTATTGGGCAAGAGCCGCAGGTTTTTGACCAACTGTTCTCGGAGTATTTACAAGTTAAGTTTGGTTCACTGCTCGATTCTCTAGATGAATTCAATACCGCTCAACAACAGTTGCAGCGTGCGTGGCAATTAGAAGACTGGATAAGTGTTGAGGCACTGTCACGTGATCTGGTCAGGCGGTATCCAGAGCGTGTTGGCAATGGCAACACATACGTTGTCTTAGCCGAAGCGCAGCGAAAACAAGGCAATGAATCAGACGCCATCGACACGCTTTTACGCTGGCATGAACGCGGCGGCCACGATCCTGAAGTACTACTGAATCTGGTTAAAACGCTGCGAGAGGCGAATCGATATGCAGAGGCAGTACCCATTATGGAATCTATTAACTGGGTCATGCCGTACAGCGCCGATGTGCACCGATGGTTGGGTGAACACTACTTGTCTGTCAGTGAGCCTGAGATGGCCATGCGCGAATACAATGCTTTACTGGGTTTGCAGAGTGAATCGCCAGCTACCGCCTATTTGGGTATGGCACGTGCTGCAATGATTAAAGATGACGAAGAAACAGCGCGTCGGCAGGTGTTGTACTCGCTGGAAAGTGCCCCTTTTTATCGACCTGCTCAGCGATTGCTGCTGAGTTTATCTCCCGGAGAATAACGTGAGCGATTCGGATTTTAATAATACTGATGTTGGACAGTTGGTCGACGAATTTCGAACAGTTACGCAGCGCCTGAGAAGCGAAGTCGGGCGAATCATCGTCGGGCAAGATGAAGTTGTCGAGCATCTACTCATTACTTTGTTGGTGGGAGGCCATTGTTTGGTAACAGGTATGCCTGGCACTGCCAAAACCCTACTCGTGCGCACCCTGGCGGATGCATTGGGTTTGAAATTCGATCGAATTCAATTTACTCCTGATCTTATGCCCACCGATATCACAGGTACGGATATCATTGAGGACGACGACAACGGTAAGCGATCTTGGCGCTTCATACCCGGCCCCATTTTCACCAACGTTCTTCTGGCCGATGAAATTAACCGGACACCACCAAAGACGCAGGCGGCCCTGCTTGAAGCCATGCAGGAATACTCCGCAACCGTTCGCGGAACACAGCATGTCATCGAAAAGCCGTTTTTCGTTCTGGCGACTCAAAATCCTCTGGAACTTGAGGGAACGTACCCTCTGCCGGAGGCACAGCTGGATCGCTTTCTCTTCAATATTGTGCTTGGTTACCTTCCCTTAGAAGACGAGCTCACTGTTGTTGAACGTTTTACTACAGACACACCACCGGAACCGGTAGTGGCATGCACTAATCCCCAGCAAATACTGGCTTTTCAAGCGTTAACCCGACAAGTACCCGTCAGCCAACAAGTGGGTCGTTATGCGGTTGAACTTGTTAGAGCAACACGGCCAGAAGACGTGGGTGCCCCGGCGAAGGTTAAGCAATATGTGAAATTTGGCGCTTCAGTCCGGGCAGCTTTATTTATAACGCTTGCGGCAAAGGCCAGAGCCTTAATGGCTGGCCGATATCACGTAACCACCGAAGACATAGATGCTCTAGCGGCGCCTGTGTTGAGGCACAGGGTCATGTTGAATTACTTTGCCGAAGCGGACGGTGTGGATATTGACGATGTTTTGCGTGACTTGGTTGAAACTAAAGCGGCGGCTGCTTAGTTTGATGTTGGTTCGCTGGCAAAATGACGAGTGGTCGATTTAAATCATGGCTGCAAAAACTGCCAATAGGTTGTTAAAGCCTGAGGTGCTCGCACGTCTAGGTTCACTCGAGCTAATTGCGCGTACGGTCGTTGATGGAGTTACTACGGGATTGCATCGATCACCCCATTTTGGATTCAGCCAGGAATTTGCAGAGTATCGTGCGTATAACGAAGGTGACGATTTACGCTATGTCGATTGGAACGTGTATGCAAGGACTGATCGAACCTATATAAAGCGCTTTCAGGGAGAGACCAATACCTCAATAACATTGTTGCTTGATACCAGCGCCTCTATGGCTTTCGGTGAAACCACATCCAAGCTGGATCAGGCGCTTTATCTCGTTGCCTCGCTGGCCTATATGACTCGCAAACAGCATGATGCACTGGGTATTGCCATATTTGATGAGCAGGTTCGCCACTTCATAGCGCCGTCGGGCAGGCCGGATTCACTGATGCGCACGATGGCATTGTTGGAGAGTACAGAGGCGGGTGCAGGCACAGACATACTGAGTGCGCTTGAATCGTTGCGTGCAAACATGATCAAACGCGGGTTGGTTATTGTTGTTTCCGATTTCTATACCAATGCCGATGACTTACTAGCGGCATTACAGCCGCTGGCGCATTCGGGTCAAGACATCGCCTTATTTCATATCCTCACCCCGGAAGAATCTCAGCCATCACTGAAGCGTATCAGCGCGATGAAAGATATGGAAACGGGTGAATCAGTGATTGTGGATCCTGAGTTCATGACAACAGCTTATCGTGTGAAATTTAAAGCACATTGTGAGGCAATAGAAAGCGCTTGCAGACGAGTAGGTGCAGATTACACAGCATTGAGCACTAGCGAGCCACTGGATGCTGCCCTACAGGGATTTTTGCGTTTTAGAGAGGGAAGAGGGCGATGAGTCTGCTTTTCCCTGTCTATTTAATGGGACTTCTGGGGCTGGCACTACCCTGGCTTCTACATCGCTTTAGCGATCAGAAACCTAATGAGCAGTTGTTCCCTTCTCGTCGGTTTTTGGAAGAAACAGCCCCACCTGTTTCTCGTACTCGTGCTCTCAAATATAGAACATTAATGGCAGTGCGCATGTTGTCGCTACTGCTGCTTTGTCTACTGTTTGCACAGCCTTGGATTACTCAGGCAATCAATTCGATTGATTCCAAACAACATCATATTGTAGCTATCGATTTGTCCCTATCGATGCGTGCAACGGACCACTGGGAAAATGCACTAAAACAGGGGCGTGAGTTAATTGATTCTCTCTCGTCTGACTACAGCGTTGAACTAGTCGCTTTCGATAATACGGTAAAACGTGTTGCCGACAACAGTGTTTCAAATGCTGACTTGACGAAAGGTTTATTTGCGTTACAGCCAGGCTACGGTCGCGCCGACTATGGAGTCGTTATGCAGCGCCTAAACCGCTTGGCAGTTGATAGCAAGGAGCCAGTTAAGTTGTGGATTATCACCGATCAACAAGAGAGTGCGATGCCCGCACAAAGCAATGCGTTATACGCACCGGGTGTAAGCGAAATAGAAATACTTTCTACTGTATTCGAGCCGCAGCGAAACATTCATTTACGTGCGTTAGCTGAAACCTTAGATGGAGTTAATGTACGCGTGTCTGTGCAAGTCAGCTCTAGTTTTTCAAGTGCCTTGTCCGAGTTAGATATATCGCAGGAATCTCACACGGTCAGAGTTAAATATGAAGAGCGCACTCTTGCTGAACGTGTTGTTAAGCTAGCGGCTAGGGACATCAAAGCGATAGTATTTGACGATCTTGTTCTACCTCCTGGAGACTCGCCAGTCATAACAGTGAGTGTGGCTGAAACCGATGCGTTGCTGGAGGACAATAAGGTATCAGCTGTAGTGAAAGAGGCAAATGCGGTATCTGTGTCTCTGGTTGAAAATGATGCCGGTACTTCTATTAATGCTGCCGTCTTTTTGAGAACTGCAATGGAGACAGACACACTTGCCAGTGTGTCGATAGTAAACGGCTCGGCAGAGCGCGTGAGTTCAGACGTTGCACACATCATCTCAGGTCGTAATATTCACAGTTCTGAACTGGACGGCGACGTCCTTCTTTATGTTGAAGAAGGTAACAATGCACTTTTATTTTCCAGTGTACCTTCCAGCGGAGCTGGAGCCTCGTTAGTGCGGGGGGCCGAAGTGGGTATCGTTGATGAATCCCACCCACTGGACCTTGGTTCTATCGATTGGTTTGGTATTGAGTTTTATGATGTGACCCCAATGGCTCTTTTATCCAATGACAAGGTTTTAGTTGAAACAACTCAACGACAACCGATCTTGGTGGAACGAGAAAGCACCGGCGGCCGCTTGCTTTTATTAAATGACCGACTCGATGGCAGAGGCAGCAACTTACCCTTGCAGCCTGCGTTCGTTAGTCTCATGCAGTCTATTTTGATGTATTTCAATACCAGTACCGCACTGCCGGATACCTTGTTAGTGGGCGAACGTTTGTTAGTACCTGGAAACGTTCAAGTGTTTAACCCAGAAAACGAACCCATGCTGGCTATCGATCAAGGTGGACGATCTAGTGGCCTTGTTCTTGGTATGCCTGGTTTGTACAACGTTATTGGTGTAAGTGGAACCCATATTGTTAACGTGCTGACGGACAGCAAAGAAGCTGATATATCTTCAATTAGTGATGAATCAATTGATAGTTGGCGAAGTCGTTTTACCGCGGATGATTCAGTAGTGGAGGCATCCAACGACGAAGCGCTGGTCATTGCGGATTCTGGTTTGCGTGCCGCAGAGGTTGCTAGAGATGCCGTTCTACGATGGCTGCTACCATTATTGTTGATAGCGATTTTCGTAGAAAATATTCTTGCCAATCGTCGCCTTAATGTAAGGAGGGACGGCTCGTGAGGTCATCGGTCAATGGCATTGCGCGATTTGGAGAATATCTAAATCAAGCCCGGCGTCGCGAAACGTCTCGCGTGGTTTTGCAGTTCCTTGCAGTTTTATTGCTATCTCTGGCGCTTATCACTGCCCTGGGTGTTTGGGCAGGTATGTTCAGTGGCTTTACAAACACCATAACAAACGGCGCACGCATCACCTTGTGCCTGGGTGCTGTGCTGGTGTTCGTCATGGTTTTTCTCATACCGCTAAACCGACTGCGCAGTGATCGTGGAGCAAGCCTCGTTGAGAATGCAGACGCCTCTTTCGATGGGCGTGTTTACACCTACCTGGATACAAGCGCCAAAGACCCGCACCATCCCTTCTTGTCGTTGCTTGCTCGGGATGCGCTATCGTTAGCCAGGCGTGTACCCCTTCAAAAGGTTGTTCCGACATCGGCTATTGTATGGCCTCTAATGCTCATCACCTTGATGGTTGCCGGTTTGTTTGGATTTAGGCAGTTGGCTCCGGAACCGGTGCGTAATGCTGCTGTGCATATATGGTGGGGTTGGAAAAATCCAACGTTGGTTGAAAGCAGAGCTATTGAGGTCACCCCCGGTGATATAGAACTACTCGCGGGCGAAGACTTGGATATTGGTGCAACACTGATTGGCTTTAGTCGCCCCAATATCGTTTTACATGCAAAGGCCGAAGGCAACGATTGGCAGAAGACAAAAATCGAAAGAGCTGAGAACGATAGTTTTCGTTTTACGTTTTTTCGCGTTAACAAGCAAATTGAATATTACCTCACAGCAGGTTTTGCGAAAAGCAATACGTATACCGTATCAGTAACTCAACCCGCTCGTTTGCAACGCATTGATGCAGAGCTGACTTACCCTGAATGGACACAACGTGCACCGTTGAGCAGGGAAGACGTCGGTGATGTCAGCGGGGTAAAAAATACAACAATTGAATTGTCGTTTTATCTGGATAGACCGTTGCAAGATGGTTTTTTGCAATTAGGCGATCAATCGCTAGATTTACAACCGGTAGAGCTGTCCGGTGATTCCACTCAAAACCTGTACACAGCCTCGTTCGTTGTCGGCAAAGATACGCAGTATCAATTGTTCGATCGGATGCTGGATCGACAAATAGCCATCAGTTCTGAATTCGCCGTCATAGTCCGGGGTGATAAGGCCCCCGAAGTTCGTTGGATTAAACCGGGGCGCGATGTCACAGCTTCCCCTGTCGAGGAAGTATCTGTTCAGGTGGAAGCCTATGATGACTTTGCTATCGAGTCGATTGAACTGTTTTATTCGGTGAACGCCGGAGAATGGCAATCTGTCACGCTACCGGTGGATGATGTTGCAGAACATGTATTTTACTTAGAGCACATGGGAGACCCGCTCGAGGCATTGCACGATAACTCCGCTGCCGATTCGACTAATTCCATACCCGATGGCCTGCTTGGAGTTCCAATGCAGCCAGGTGATTTGATCAGCTACTACGTGAAAGTTCGTGATCATGATAGTGAAGCGCAAACAGACATGATGCTGGTCGACGTTCGCCCCTTCGAAAGGCGATTTTCGGAAGGGCAATCTCCAGGAGGAGCTGGTGGGGGCGGCGGCGGTGCCGCTAACGAAGGGCGTGAAATTTCACGCCGTCAAAAAGAAATTCTGCTGGCAACATGGAATTTGCAACGCAGTGCGAAAGCTTCAGGTGGAGAGTTGCTGGGGCAGGAAGACAACGCGCGATTACTCAGTGAATTGCAAATTACTCTAGCTGAGCAAGCGCGAACCCTAGCCGATCGATCTGAAGCTAGGGAATTGGTTCAGCAGGGCGAAGAGATTCGACAGTTTGTGAATTATCTGCGCGATGCCGCTGAACAGATGCAACCCTCCGCAACTGCATTGTCTGAACTCGCGTTTAATGATGCAATTCAACCCCAACAAAAAGCACTGCAACTTTTACAGCGTGCAGAAGCTTTATTTGCTGACATACGCATGAGTCAGCAAGAAGGGCAAGGTGGCGGCGGGCAGCAGGCTGGTCAAGATATGGCCGAGATGTTCGAGCTTGAAATGGACCTTGAGCGTAATCAGTACGAACAGCCGGATCGAGGTGGCAATCAATCGGGGGTGCAACAGCTTGATGAGGTGTTTAACGAACTTGAAGAGCTGGCGCGTCGTCAACAGGAGCTGGCAGAGGCGGCACGAGAGCGCAATTCGCTAACTCGAGAGGAAAAGTGGCAACAGCAGCAGTTAAATCGCGAACTGGAACAACTGCAGCGAGATTTGGAAGAGATACAAGAACAAGCCGCGAATGCAGAAGGCGATGAAGTTGAAGCGCTGCAGGAAGCTGCGGCCGAACTATCCGAACAAATACAGCGCGCGCGCGATGCACTTGATTCCGAGCAGCCATCGGACGGGTTAGACGAGAATCAAACAGAGCTTGCAGAGAACGGCAGTCAATCCGAAGATGAGAGCACTGGGGATGAACCAAGGGCAGGTTCTGGTGAAGGGCAGCCTGAAAGTGATTCTTTGCAGACGGCAAGCCAAGCTTTGCAAGAAGCGCTGGATGGATTGGGGGATGCACGCTCCGAACAATTGCAGAACGCACTCCAACTAGCGCTTGTCGAGTCAGAACGGATATTAAATGCGCAACGCAATACGGAGAGTCGCCTGCGCGAAATCGTAGACTTGACGCGCAGGGCATTTGAAAGCGGTATCGGTGCGCCTGAAATATCGTATGAAGAAATGACAGTTTTATCAGAGCGTAAACATCAAATTCGTTTAGATTTGGAAACCGTTAAAGCCGATGTTGAAGCTATTGTTATTCGTTTTGGTGAGCAGGCACCTAGAACCCGAGATGCGCTGGCGACAGCTATTGATCGTCTGGAAAACTCAAGAGTGACTGAAAAACTGAATAATGCGGCGGACTCTTTAAGTTACGGTTCAGTGGTTGCGGTGTTACCAGGTGAAAGCTTGATAACCAACGCGATTCGTGAATGGCGAGATCGTATAAGAGAGACACTTGAAATCGCTGAGGGCGAAGAGCTTCGTAGTAGGGACTCCGATTCTCTGCAAGTTGCTGATGCACTCAATCAACTTCAGGATTTGAGAGATATGTTGTCGGGTGGACAACAAGGTCAACAAGGTCAACAAGGTCAACAAGGTCAACAAGGTCAACAAGGTCAACAAGGTCAACAAGGACAACAAGGACAACAAGGACAACAAGGACAACAAGGACAACAAGGACAACAAGGACAACAAGGACAACAAGGACAACAAGGACAACAAGGACAACAAGGTCAACAAGGTCAACAAGGTCAACAAGGTCAACAAGGTCAACAAGGTCAACAAGGTCAACAAGGTCAACAAGGTCAACAAGGTCAACAAGGTCAACAAGGTCAACAAGGTCAAC
>JBGCGD010000063.1:0-20594 GCA_045110515.1 Granulosicoccus sp.
ACCCTGTACTTGTTCGCCAGTACGGCCGAATCGTCGTTGTCGGCCCGCATAGAATTCGAGTGCTTGCCCAAGTTCCTCGGAGGAAAAATCAGGCCATAGCACATCGGTGAAGTACAACTCTGTATACGCCAAATGCCATAACAAGTAGTTGCTTATGCGTTTTTCACCACCTGTTCTAATGAACAAGTCCGGTTCAGTTACATCGGACAATGAAATATGCTGTGAAAAAACATCCATGTCGATAGATTCTGGATCTAATTCACCATCACGTGCTTTGCAGGCTATCTGCTTTGCAGCATTCACAATATCCCATCTACCGCCATAATTAACGGCAATAGAGAGCGATAAACCATCGTTGTCTTTAGTGTGTTCTTCGGCGCGCAGCATTTCATTCTGCAGCTTCTCAGCAAACGCCGAACGCTCGCCGATGAACTGAATGCGAACATTATTTTCGTTAAGCTTACTGACTTCACTTTTCAAAGCACGTAGGAAAAGGTCCATCAGCAGACCCACTTCGGCTTCGGGTCTTTTCCAGTTTTCACTGGAGAAAGCAAACAAAGTCAACGCTTCGATTTGTTGCCGCGCACAAGCCTCAACGATATCGCGTGTGGTGCGAAAACCTGCCTGATGCCCGAATGCCCTAGCCTTGCCCTGCTGTTTGGCCCATCTACCGTTACCGTCCATGATAATCGCAACGTGACTTGGCCGATTTTGATCAGTGGAGGACACTCGTCTATTCTCTGTTAGGAATCTGGCTTCGTTATAGTGCGCTAATTGGCAAGGCGTAGGAGGTAGTTAAACCTCCATTAAGTCCGCTTCTTTCTTTGACAGCACAGTATCGATAACTTTGATGGCAGCATCTGTAAGCTTTTGTACAGATTCCTCGCCTTTGCGCAGATCGTCCTTTGAAATTTCTTTCTCTTTTTCCAGCTCTTTTAAGTCGCTGTTAGCGTCCCGCCGAATGTTCCGAACTGCCACTCTTGAATTCTCAGCTTCGCCACGCACCATTTTCACCATATCTTTGCGACGTTCCTCGGTCATGGGCGGAACAGGCACTCTGATGACAGTTCCGGCGGTGTTGGGGTTTAGCCCTAAATCCGAGTTGATAATGGCTTTCTCAACCGCGGGCACCATAGATTGTTCCCACGGTGTAACCGTCAGCATACGCGCATCTTCTGTATTGATATTGGCGACCTGGCTTAACGGCGATTCGGCACCGTAATAATCGACTTTCACGCTCTCCAGCAAGCTTGGATGTGCTCGACCGGTACGCATGCGCGATAGTTCATTTTCCAGAGATTCAGCCGTTTTTCCCATGCGAATCTTTGCATCTTCAAGAATGTCGTCAATCATTGCCAAAACCTATTAATCCAGTTGTTTTACCGTCGTACCGACATTGTCGCCCATGACGAGGCGCATTAGATCACCGCTTTGATTCATATCAAAAACCTTAACCGGTAGATTGTTGTCTCGACACATCACGATAGCGGTTTGATCCATTACACCTAATCGTTTTTCTACTGCTTCGTCAAAACTGACAACGTCATATTTTACAGCGTCATCGTGCTTCATCGGATCCTTGTCGTAGATTCCGTCTACCTTGGTGCCTTTGATCATAATGTTGGCACCAACCTCGACAGCTCTGAGACTCGCCGCGGAATCGGTGGTAAAAAACGGATTACCCGTTCCGGCAGCGAAGAGGACTATGCGCCCTTTTTCAAGATGCCGTACCGCCCGACGTCGAATATAGTCTTCACACACCGAGTTTATTTCCAGCGCGGACATGACTCGGCAGTAAGCACCCAAGTTCTCCAATGCATCTTGCATTGACAAGCAATTAATAACGGTTGCAAGCATGCCCATATGATCACCCGTGACTCGATCCATACCGGCTTCCGCAAGACCAGCTCCACGAAAAATATTTCCGCCACCAATAACCATCGCGACTTCGACACCGATATCACTGACCGCTTTTACCTCTGTCGCTAATCGGCGGATGTAAGCGGGGTCGATGCCATAGTCCATGTCTCCCATCAGCGCTTCACCGCTGAGCTTCAACAAGATTCGCTCGTATACCGGACGTCCAGTTTCCATTTGATGATGACTCATGCGTTGCACCAGGAGCCTCGAGCCCTGTGATGCGTTGATACAAAAAAGCCGGGAACAAGCCCGGCTTCGTTCAGAACAATTCTAGATCGGATAACTCGCGATGCCTACCGATTTATCCAACCGGCGAACGAAAAGATAAACTGCTGGCATCTCACCTATCCGATATCGCGAATTTAAAGCGTCTGACAACCGACTATGCACCGCGAACCTGAGCCATAACTTCGTCTGCAAAGTTTTCTTCCTTTTTCTCGATGCCTTCACCCACTTCCAACCGGTAGAAGTTTGCGACTGTAGCGCCCTTCTCTTTTAGAAGCTGTGCAATGGTCTGATCAGGGTTTTTAACAAACGGTTGACCCACCAGTGTGATCTCTGCCAAGTACTTGCGAATTCTGCCAACAACCATTTTCTCAATGATTTCTGGCGGCTTGCCGCTTTCAGCAGCTTCTGCAGAGAAGATCGCTTTTTCTTTCTCTAGAAGCTCTGCCGGGACACCGCTTTCATCAACGCAAACAGGCTTACTTGCTGCAATGTGCATAGCCAGATCGCGAGCTAGCTCGGCGTCACCATCAACGACTTCGCAAACCACACCGATACGCCCACTGTGAGAGTAAGAGCCGTAAACACCACTTTCAGTGCTACCAGCCACACAACGACGTACCTGAATGTTTTCACCAATTTTCGCGACAAGTGCTTTACGAACTTCTTCAACGACTTCTCCATCGATAGTCAGTTGATCAACGCTCTCAGGCTTCTGTTCTAGAACTGCATCGACAGCTTTTGCGGTGAAGTTGACGAAATCTTCGGCTTTAGCAGCGAAATCTGTCTGGCTGTTGATCTCAACCATGCCAAAGCTTTTCGCATCGTCACTTAATTTAATAGCCACTGCGCCCTCTGCCGCAGTATTGCCGGATTTCTTATCAGCTTTCGCCAAACCGGAAATACGCATCGCTTCGATAGCCGCCTCCATGTCGCCGTCAGCTTCAGTAAGTGCCTTCTTGCACTCCATCATGCCCGCGCCCGTGCGCTCGCGCAGTTCCTTAACCATGCTCGCCGAAATGGCCATGTTCGTTCCTCTCTTTGGATCTATTGTCCGGACCACCTTTTGGGACTGGGCCGAACCTGAATTTGGATTTAGCTCAAGCCCGTGGGTACACGGGCTTGAGCAGTATTACAATAATTTGGAGCTGATAAGCGCCTGACGGCTTATGCCGTCGGAGCAGAGTCGCCAGCTTCAGCTGGAGCAGCTTCGGCTTCGGCAACTGCCGGCGCTTCTTCCGCCTGCACTTCAGCAACAGGCTCTGCAGGCGCGGCTTGAGCAGCGTCCACTGCGGCCGCAGCTTCATCGTCCATTTTGCCCGAGGAGCGTTTGCCGTCCTGGATAGCAGCAGCAATCGATTCCACATACAACTGAATAGCTCGAATCGCATCATCATTGCCGGGGATAACGTAGTCAATGCCATCGGGCGTGTTGTTTGTGTCTACAACACCGATAACAGGGATTCCCAGCTTGTTAGCTTCAGTAATTGCAATGCGCTCATGACCGACGTCGACCACGAACAGGGCATCGGGGAGTCGTTCCATGTGCTTGATTCCACCCATACCACGGTCCAGCTTCTCGTATTCGCGAGTTAGGCCAAGCGCTTCCTTCTTGCTGAGCCGCTCAAAGCTTCCATCTTCACGCATCGCTTCAAGCTCAAGAAGACGCTTAACAGACTGCTTAACCGTTTTGAAGTTTGTCATCATGCCACCGGACCAGCGTCGGTTTACGAAAGGCATGTTGCAGCTTTCGGCCGCTTGACGCACAGCGTCACGTGCAGCGCGTTTTGTACCCACAAACAGAATTTTTCCGTTTTTAGAGGCAACTTTACCGGCGTAGTTAGTGGAATCGATAAGTGCTGGAAGGCTCTTTTCGAGGTTGAAGATATGAATATTGTTTCTTTCACCGTAAATGTACGGTGCCATTTTCGGTGCCCAATAACGCGTTTGGTGTCCGAAATGTACGCCTGCTTCTAGCATTTGGCGCATGGTTACATCAGCCATGGTTTATCCTCTGGTTGGGTTTGGCCTCCGCAAGCCAACCGCGACTGACCCTTGGAATGTTAACTCTCAGGGCACCCGGCCGGGTTGAAACGACTTGCGTGTGAAATCCGCGCCAGCAATCTGGCTACGGTCAGCCCGACTTTATAACACAATTGAGGCCATCGTTGTACACTATGCCCCCGTTTAGCATGCAATGATCACATTATGGCCATCTCCCTGAAAACGCCCGAGCAAGTCGCCAAGATGCGAATCGCTGGTCGTCTGGCAGCCGAGGTTCTGGACATGATTACCGAATACGTCGTTCCAGGCGTCACAACCGACGAGCTCAACACCATTTGCCACAACCACATTGTTAATGTGCAGCAAGGTATTCCGGCTACCTTGGGCTACCGGGGATTCACCAAATCGATCTGTACATCTGTCAATCAGCAGATCTGCCACGGCATACCCTCCGACCGAGTCCTAAAAAAAGGCGATATCGTCAATATTGATGTCACCGTCATAAAAGATGGCTGGTTTGGTGATACCAGCCGCATGTATTACGTAGGAGCAGTACAACCGCATGCCAAGCGCCTGTGCGAGGCAGCCTACGAAAGCATGGTCAAAGGCATCGAGATCGTAAAACCGGGGATTACGCTGGGCGACATCGGACACGCTATTCAGGTTTTCGCTGAAGGCAAGCACTACTCCGTCGTTCAAGAATATTGCGGGCACGGCATAGGCTCCAGCTTTCATGAAGATCCGCAAGTTCTTCATCATGGCCGCCCGGGCGAAGGCGAAGTGCTTCGACCCGGCATGACCTTCACCATCGAGCCCATGATCAACCAAGGTAAAAGACATACAAAACTACTAAGCGACGGCTGGACAGTTGTCACCAAGGACCGATCTTTGTCAGCCCAATGGGAACATACGATTCTGGTTACCGATGAGGGCTATGAACTGCTCACTATCAGTGAAGATGGGCAAACTCTATAGAGTGCAGATGGATTATTTTTCACTCAGTACACAGTACGCGAATTCGTGAATACAACCGACGATGAAAGCGGGCCTGAGCTCGATTTGCAAAACAATCTACCGCAAATCCTTAACGACATAGACGCTCTACTGGCGACACAATCGGATGCATCGGACAGATACAGAAATGCATTGGAGCTTGCTCGAAAGTCCATTCACAGCACGTTTGAAGCAGGCGCTAACGCGACAACCCTACTTGCTCTTCGAACTGCCGTCGTTGATCACTTATTAAAACAGTTATGGGATCAAAATAAAGCTGAATTCGAAGGACTGGCGTTGCTTGCGGTCGGCGGTTATGGTCGTTCAGAGCTCCACCCGCATTCGGATATCGACATCGCCGTTCTACTTCCCGAAGGCTGCAACAAAAAAAAGAATAAAGCCCGAGATGAAGCACTGTCGGCCTGGATAACATCCCTATGGGATCTAAACCTGGACATCGGCCACAGTGTACGAACCGTCAGTGAGTGCAAACAACAGGCAAGCGCTGACATAACGATCATCACAAACCTTATGGAAGCTCGCCTGCTCTGTGGTAGTGAGCCGCTGTTTGACGACATGCAGAAAATTATTCAACCGGAAAGCATGTGGCCATCACAGTCTTTCTATGAGGCGAAGGTAAAGGAACAAGACCAGCGTTACACACGCTTCCAAACGAACGCCTATCGCCTCGAACCCAATATTAAAGAAAGCCAAGGAGGGCTTAGAGATTTCCAAACCATCGCCTGGGTCTGCCAACGTCATTTCGGCACTCGAAGCTTGGAGCCCTTGGTTAAAAGCGGCCTACTCGAACAGCAAGAGTTAGTCACTATTCGCGAAGGTCTAGAGCTACTTTGGCGCATACGATACGTACTGCACCACGTAAGCGGCCGACGAGAAGACCGGCTTTTATTCGACTACCAAAAAGCTATTGCTCACGCCTTCGGGTTCACTGACGATACGAACAACCGATCGATCGAACAGTTGATGCAACAATTCTATCGAACGGTCATGTCCTTGCAACGCCTCAACGACATTGTACTTCAAGGGATAGGCGGCATAATCAGTGGCGTAACTGCTGCCTCAGACATCGAACCCATTAACGAGAGGTTTCATGTTCGAAACGGGTTTTTAGAAGTTTCACACGACAAAGTTTTTGAACAACACCCCTCTGCCCTGCTAGAGCTGTTTCTGATTTTTGGCAACACGCCAGAAGCCGTTAACGTTCGCTCTCATACAGTACGGCTAATTCGTGCGCACCTGCCGAACATCAATGATGATTTCCGGCGCGACCCTGTTGCTCAAAACTTATTCGTAAGAATTTTTAGCAATCCGAATAAGTTAACCCGCACAGTACGCATGATGAACCGCTATGGCGTGATGGCAGCCTATCTGCCTGCGTTTGACGAAATCGTCGGCCGTATGCAGTACGACTTATTTCACATCTACACTGTTGATGAGCACACCATTCTGGTTATTCGAAATCTTAGGCGCATGGCTCTGCCAGAGTTCGCTCACGAATTTCCGCACGGAAGTAGCGTGTTTGAAGAAGTAAAGAGGCCCTATGTACTGTACCTGACCGGTTTGTTTCACGATATCGCAAAAGGTCGTGGCGGTGATCACTCTGAGCTCGGCGCCGTTGATGCCAGAGAATTCGCGCTTGCCCATCAGCTTCCACCGGCAGATGCTGAGCTGATGGAATGGACAGTTCGCTATCACTTACTCATGTCTATAACCGCGCAACGTAAAGACATAGACGACCCGGAGGAACAACTGCATTTTGCCCGTCAAGTCGGCAGCATTGAGAAGCTCAACCACCTTTACCTATTGACCATTTCAGATATTCGGGCCACCAACCCTGAACTATGGAATTCGTTTAAACAAAGTCTGCTTCAATCGTTATACAACCACACGTATTTGATTCTTAAACGAGGATTGGACAATCCCTTAGGTACTGAAGACGTCATAAAACGCCGTCAAGATCACACCAGAACATTATTGGATAGTTCGCTAAACGGGAGCGATAAAGTCGACAAGCTGTGGAGCTCACTTGGCGATGACTATTTTAAGCAATACCAGGCCGTAGAAATTGCTCGCCATACTGAAATACTAATCGCAAACGAGAACACACCCTGGCCGCTGGTATCGATACGCTACTCACACTCTCGAGGATCGTCTGAAATCCTGATCTATACACCTGACGATGACGCCCTGTTTGCGTTAATCACAACCGTCATGGAAAAACTTCAGTTAAATATTCTCTCTGCCTCCATTCACACTACGGCTCATGGTTTCGCGTTGGATACGTTTCATGTCCTGGATGCCACGAATCTTCCGTTGGAATCTGATGAAAAAGTCGAACAAGTCAGACAATCGCTAGTGGCTGAACTAGGCCGACCGCGTGAGATTCCAAAACTAGGTAACCAGAGACCGTCCAGACAGCTACGCTACTTCTCAATTTCAACACTGATCGAATTCTCCGATGGAGAATCAGGCTTCACAGATATGAGAATTACTGCAGCTGACAGGCCGGGCATACTCTCTTCCATCGGTCAAATTTTGATGGAAGCAAGAGTCAATGTGCGCGCTGCCCGGATCTCCACTCTCGGCGAGCGCATTGACGATGTCTTTTCCTTATCGACCCAGACTGGCACGCCTCTCAGTGATGCCGAACAAGAATCTCTTAGCCATCTCCTTAAAGCAGAGTTATGAGCACAAACGTTAGCAACACCATCGCCTTACTCATAGATCTGGTTAAGCGAGACTCAGTCACCCCAGCAGACCAAGGATGCCAAGAACTCATCGCTGCGCGACTAAAGCCGCTGGGCTTCGAACTCGAGAATATGCCGGCCAACGGAGTCAGTAATCTGTGGGCCAGACGAGGCTCTTCAGAGCCTTTATTCGTATTCGCAGGCCACACTGATGTGGTACCAACGGGTGACATTAACGCATGGACATCTCCTCCGTTTGGTGCTGAAATTATTGATGAGCACGTCGTTGGCCGAGGTGCTGCAGATATGAAAGCTGGTGTCTCGGCAATGGTTACCGCTATCGAACGCTTTGTATCAGCGGACAACCATCACCATGGCTCTATTGCATTATTACTAACCAGTGATGAGGAAGGCCCCGCCACTCACGGCACCAAAGAGGTCATCGACAGATTGAATGCCCGTGGTGAAAGCATTGATTATTGCGTGGTAGGAGAACCCACAAGCACCGAACAGCTGGGCGACGTCATCCGGCATGGACGACGTGGCTCCCTAGGGGCGAAAGTCATCATTAAGGGTATACAAGGGCACGTGGCCTACCCCCATCTGGCGGACAACCCAGTGCATCGTGCAGCCCCTGCGCTTGCCGAACTGTGCGCCATTGAATGGGACCAAGGCAATGATCACTTTCCACCAACCACCTTACAAATTTCCAATATACACGCAGGCACGGGTGCCACCAATGTCATCCCTGGAGAGCTAAGCGTTGAATTCAACCTGCGCTATAGCCCTGAGACCACGATCGAACACATTCAAGCGACGGTAAATAGTCTCTTTGAAAACTACAAGCTGCAAACAGACATCAGCTGGAAAGACAGCGCACATCCTTTCATTACCACCCCTGGAACACTAACAGACGCTATGCAGCAAGCCATCAGTGCTGAAGTCGGACGGACAGCAACGCTTGACACAGGCGGGGGTACTTCTGACGGGCGATTCATAGCGCCAACCGGAGCTCAGGTTATTGAGTTCGGTCCTATTAACGCCACCATTCACCAAATTGACGAACGTGTAAGCTGTGCAGACGTAGATGCACTCAGCAGAATCTATGAATCTGTACTGCAACAATTACTAGGCAAACAAGAGGATTAACATCATGGGCATGCTTGACGGAAAGCGGTTTCTAATTTTTGGCGTTGCGAGCAAGCGCTCTATAGCCTGGGGTATTGCGGAAGCCATGCATAGAGAAGGCGCGACACTCGCTTTCACTTATCAAAACGATCGATTAAAAGCCCGTGTTGTGGATATGGCGGCAGCATGCGACTCAAACATTGTCTTGCCCTGCGATGTTTCCAGTGACGAAGAAATAAACGCTTTAATGGAAAGCTTGAAAAGCGAGTGGAATGATGGATTTGACGGGCTTGTACATGCAGTTGCCTTCGCACCGCGCGAGGCACTGGAAGGCGACTATCTGGAATCAGTATCCAGAGAGTCGTTTCGCGTAGCCCACGACGTGAGTTCCTATAGTTTTGCAGCTGTTGGCAAAGCCGCAAGGCCACAACTGCGAAAAGGCGGCTCACTAATTACGCTCTCATACTTGGGTGCTATAAGAACCATGCCGAACTACAACGTCATGGGGCTTGCAAAAGCATCCTTGGAAGCAAATACGCGGTTTATGGCTGGAGCACTAGGACCAGAAGGAATACGCGTTAATGCTATCTCAGCTGGCCCGATCAGAACATTGGCAGCTTCAGGCATTAGTGATTTTAAAAAGCTTTTGGGTTTTGTCGCCTCAGTCGCACCTCTTCAGGAGAATACGACTATTGAAGAGGTGGGCAACACTGCGGCATTCTTAGCCTCCCCGCTCTCCTCCGGTATTACCGGTCAAGTTATCTATGTCGATGGCGGTTTCAGCATTGCCTCTATGCCCGATATAAGCCAAAGCTAATCGGCAATCTAGAAACGCCGCCCTTAAAATCTAAGAGCGGCGTCATCAATACTATTTTCCTTGCTTTAAGAGATCACGAATCTCAGTCAGCAATGCAACATCAGCCGGATCTGCTTCAGGCTCGACCGGCTTCTCATCTTCTGCAGCAGCCTTCATTTTATTAATCGCGCGCAGAATCATGAACACAACGAAAGCAATGATGATGAAATCTATGGTTGCCTGGATGAAAGCACCGTAGCCAATGGCGGCATCTCCAACTTTGATAGACAAGTCCTCAAAGTTCACCCCCCCCATGAATACGCCAATAATCGGCATCAGAATGTTTTCAACAAGAGTACTAACCATCTTCCCGGTTGCAGCACCGATGATAATACCTACCGCCATATCAATGAGACTGCCTCTAACCGCAAACTCTTTGAATTCTGAAATCATGCCCATCTTTTTACTCCTTATATCTACATCGGGTTTAAGTTACGTCCAATACAACTCTCAGCACAAAGCCCAAGGCATGCATGGATCTGGGCACATAGTAGGGATCTATGACAGGGTTGTCACTGGTCAATTGAAGGATTTAACTTTACTTTTCAAATCATCAAATACACAAATTCGACATTAGACACAAAATTGACATTTCAAACCATGCACAACACATCGCATCCGGCAGTTTATGTCGAGATCTTCAGCTGAATATGTCGTGATAACGGTGAAAGCAAAAAAGGGCTGCCCCGCCAATAAAACTATTGATCAGAACAACCCTTTTAAACGAGCGCTGAAATAGTCAGCGCTTACAGCTCTATCGTATTGGCTTTGTGCACCATACTTTTGCTACAAATCAACAACAATGCGCAGCACCTTAGTAATTGGAATAAGGCGATTCGTATGGTTCTGTTGAAATATCAATGTCAGCCTGTGCCCGCAAACTCTGCAAGAACACTTCAAACTCCGTTCCGCCACGTCGAAGGTCAGCACCAGCTTCGACCAAACCATTAGCGGGGGCAGCTATGTCCGAGTCCACAGCCTCATCGTCCGCTTTTTGTACATCTATCGAATCCAAGCGCAAGGCCAAGAGATCACCATTAGCGGCAGCAGAAACGTGAGTCACCACATCACCACCCGGCTTGGGCAAACCGAACACCTCTGCAACAACATTTCGATCAAATTCTGTTGATGCGCGGTCTACTACTACTTGCTCTAACGCTGTTGCAAAATCGTCTGATCCTGCGATCTCTGCAGCAGAGTTGCCGGCCACTAGTTTCTCTATTGCAGCGTCGCGCAAAGCGCTAAGACTCTCAGTCGCTTTTTCGCCATTCAGAGTATCAGCAACCTCTTCTCTGACATCATCGATGGTCTTTGGGCGCGGCCCTTCGTGTTCTGTCACTCTTATAATGACTACATGACGCGGCTCAACCTCAATCAATTCAGAGTTGATTTCATCTTGAAGCACCTCGTCACTGAACATGGCTTGAACCACCTGAGGGTTAGACAACAACGGCCCAGAATCTGTATCAGCATCCAACCAATCGCTCGACTTGATATCTAAACCTGTCGCATCACTGGCAGCCTCAAGCGAATCAGGGTTATCAAATGAGTACTCGACCAACAGCTCTCGTAAATCAAAGTATTCACCGTCCGCTTCGTCCTGCTTCAGCGACTCAACGATTTCCGCACTCACCTCTTCAAAGGGCTTTCCAGCCTCAGGCAGGATATTATCGAGTTTTATAAGATGAACACCAAATTCAGTTACGACGGGATCAGACACTGCACCTATAGCTTCAAGGGAAAACACAGCTTCTTCAAACGCTGCGACCATTGATCCTGGAGAGATAGTACCCAGGCTACCACCTAAGTCTGCCGAGCCCACATCATCGGATATTTCTTTAGCTAGCTCGCTAAAAGACTCACCAGCTTCGATTCGAGCTTTAACTTCTGCAAGCTTGGCAACCTGATCATCGGCATCGCCTTCATCCGCACTCAACAAAATATGAGAGGCATCACGCTGCTCAGGACGAATAAAATTTGCGCGGTTTTCATCGTAGTACGTTTGTGCTTCTGCTTCACTGATATCTACAGCCTCAGCGAGATCATCGACATTTAATTCTATGTATTCAATTTTTGCTCTTTGCGGAAACGTATATGAATCTTTGTTTGCTTCAAAGTAGGCGACAATTTCTTCCTCGGTCGATTCAATACCACTTTTGGCTTTCTCGAAATCAAACCGGACAGCTTCAACCGTTCGCGTTTGTCTCGCGAGCTCAGAGAGCTGGTCAGCCTCTTGGGGCAGCGTAAAACTGGTACCACTGATGCCAAATCTAAACTGATTGATAGCCGTGTCATCTCTATAACTTTGCTCAAATGCAGGTACAGATAATCCTGAAGAGCGCAGTTGAAGTTGATAGGCTTCTTTGTTGAATTTGCCATCCACTTGGAAGTTCGGTAACTCGCGAATAGCACGTCCTAAGGTCTCATCCCCCACCGCAAAACGTTGGTTTTCGACCTCACTCTCCAGAACCTGCTGAGTGATTAGCTGTTCTAGAGCTTGCTCTCTTAGAAGTGTTTCGTTTGCCAAAGCCGGTGGCAGCTGACCGCCAAACATACGCGCTAACTGCTGACGCTGTTGTTGATAGGCTCGCTCTAATTGCTGAGGAACGATGGGCTGACCATTCACTTCAGCAACGGGTGTCGCTGAGCCACCACTGAAGTACGAACCGATGCCAACCAGAGCAAACGGAATACAGATCAGGGTAATCAAGGTGTACTTGATCGGCTTTGAATTCCTGACTGTCTCTCTTAGATCTAATAGCATTGTGATTATCCGGGCTTATTTAATGACTTGCCGCACGAACACGCTGTTCAACAGGACTCAGCGCAATCATGCCTCACTGACCTTTAGCGATCCTAAATGGTTCACTGTAAACTGCACAACGAAAAAAGGGTGCCGAAGCACCCTTTGATCGACTCACCAAAAACACTGGCGAGTAAAGCATCGATTTTACTAACACGACGCTTTCTGGTGTTGGCGGAGCGGACGGGACTCGAACCCGCGACCCCCGGCGTGACAGGCCGGTATTCTAACCAACTGAACTACCGCTCCAATAATGGTGGGTGCTGACGGGATCGAACCGCCGACCCTCGCCTTGTAAGGGCGATGCTCTACCAGCTGAGCTAAGCACCCAAGCCTCTTAGTTTACCGCATCTTTTAATGCTTTACCAGCTTTAAAACTAGGAACATTTGATGCAGCAATTTGTAATGGCTCACCTGTTCGTGGGTTACGGCCAGTACGAGCTTCACGTTTACGAACAAGGAATGTGCCAAACCCAACTAGAGTGACTTGGTCGCCGTCTTTCATGGCATCGGTAACGGCTTCCAAAACTGCATCTACAGCATTGGCCGCGTCGGCTTTTGACATGTCACCTTTTGCGGCAACCGCATCAACAAACTCACCTTTATTCATGAAAAGCTATCCCAATGTATTTTTTAGTTGTGTAAGCACCGAATGAATTCGGTGATATCTCACGGCTTAACCTGTGAGTTGAATGATACGCGAAAAAAAGCTAAAAACACACCAACCATAAGGCTTTCAGGCTAATTACACGTATTTTTTTTGTATGAAACAAATTATGCGCAATTGAATGCAGTCTTAACACTGATCCCCTGCATAAAATATAAAACTTGCAGGGGATCAACGCAGACTTTCACACCACAAATTTGGGTTAGTGTGTTCTCACTGAGCTGGATTGACCATCATTGCGATCATCACCCCCAGCTACCGAGTCAAGAAGCTTTTCATCATCCGGACCTGGTGCACTGGCTAATGCAACCTCGAGTACCTCATCGATCCATTGCACGGGTCGAATATCCAGACCGGATTTAATTTCATCTGGAATTTCGGATAAGTCTTTTTCATTTTCGATGGGAATCAAAACAGTATCGATACCACCACGCTGCGCCGCTAACAACTTTTCCTTAAGCCCTCCGATGGGTAGAACCTCTCCACGAAGCGTAATTTCTCCAGTCATCGCCACATTGGCCCTAACCGGCACGCGGGTCAAGCAAGATACGATTCCTGTGACCATGCCCACACCGGCACTTGGACCATCCTTTGGAGTTGCCCCTTCAGGAACATGAAGATGGATGTCCAGCTTCTCGTGAAAATCGGTATCAATACCCAACGATTCGGCACGACTTCGAACAACCATCATGGCAGCCGTAATCGACTCCTGCATGACATCACCCAATTGCCCCGTCGAGCTTAACTTACCCTTACCCGGTACAACCGCAGACTCAATAGTCAGTAGTTCACCGCCCACGGATGTCCATGCAAGGCCCGTGACCTGGCCTATTTTGTTTTCCTTCTCGGCACGGCCATGCCTATGGCGCGGCACACCCAGATAGTCGTCAATATTTTCAGCGGTAACCGTAACCAAATCGCTTGCAGATTCATTGGGGTCCGCTTTGTTCTTTAATTCGAGCTCCATCACTTCACGTACGACCTTACGACAGATTTTAGAAACTTCTCGCTCTAGATTTCTAACGCCAGCTTCACGCGTATAGCTTCTTATGATTTCCATGATGGCATCATCACTGACAGACAGTTCCGTCGCATCCAGGCCGTTATCTTCCATTTTGCGAGGAAGTAAATATCTCTCTGCGATATTAAATTTCTCCATCTCCGTGTACCCGGGTATACGGATAACTTCCATTCTGTCGAGCAAAGGCTCCGGTATGTTCATCGAATTAGCTGTGGCGACAAACATGACATCCGACAAATCGTATTCCACTTCCAGGTAATGATCTGTGAAAGTATGGTTTTGCTCAGGATCAAGCACTTCTAGCAGGGCGGAAGATGGATCGCCTCTGAAGTCAGTTGACATCTTGTCTATCTCATCCAGCAGTATCAGAGGATTGCGACGTTTCAACTTAGCCAGATTCTGAACAATTTTTCCAGGCATCGAACCAATATAGGTTCGGCGGTGACCTCGGATTTCCGCTTCATCGCGGACGCCACCAAGCGCCATTCGACTGAATTTTCGCCCCGTGGCTCGTGCAATAGACTTGCCCAATGAAGTTTTACCAACCCCCGGCGGCCCCACCAAACAAAGAATCGGCCCCTTGGCGTGCCCAACTCTCTTTTGAACCGCAAGGTATTCCAATATTCGTTCTTTGACTTTCTCGAGTCCGTAGTGATCGTGCTCTAGAGTGGCCTCTGCTTCGTCTAAGGTTTTTTTCAGTTTAGATTTTTTCTTCCATGGCAAGCCTACTAATGTGTCGATATAGTTTCTCACCACAGTAGCTTCAGCCGACATGGGCGACATCATTTTTAGTTTACTAAGCTCTGCAGTCGCCTTTTTCTTGGCTTCTTTTGAGAGACCGCCTTTGGAAATTTTTCTTGCTAACTCTTCGTTTTCATTGGGTACATCGTCCATCTCTCCCAATTCTTTTTGAATAGCTTTCATTTGCTCATTCAAATAGTACTCGCGCTGACTTTTCTCCATCTGAGTTTTAACGCGGCCACGAATACGCTTTTCTACTTGAAGCATATCGAGTTCGGATTCCATCAAGTTGAGCAAGTGCTCCAAACGTTTCGCAGGATCAAACAACTCCAGAATCTTCTGCTTCTCTTCAACTCTAAGCGACATTTGAGCCGCGATCATGTCGCCCAGGCGGTCGGCATCTTTCACGCCGGTTAATGAACTTAAGATTTCAGGCGGTACCTTCTTGTTCATTTTTACGTACTGATCAAACATATTGGTAACAGAGCGCACCAGCACATCCAGCTCTTTACCGTCCGTATCGATATCGTCTTCTTTTTCGACAACCTCAGGTGAACTAAAGTCGGCGACAAAATATCCGGCTTCAGCAACGGTTACTGTATCGATCACAGCCCGTTGAACACCCTCTACGAGAACCTTGATAGTGCCGTCTGGTAATTTCAACAATTGCAGAATCGTTGCTATTGTCCCGACACGATGAATATCTTCATCGGAAGGATCGTCAACAGCTGCACTGGTTTGAGCAGCTAGCATAATTCGCTTGTCTACCGACATGGCTGCATCCAAAGCATCGATTGATTTCTCCCGCCCAACAAAGAGTGGAATTACCATATGCGGATAGACGACTACGTCGCGCAATGGCAGGACGGGCAATTGAGTCGTTTCCGATTCTTGTTCGTTCGTAATTTCGGTATCAGTCACTGGGCTGAATTCTCCTGAATGCGTCGACATCTTTTGGTCGAGGATACACGACAAGGTGAGATCAGCTTAAGAAAATTCAAGCTTATAACCTGCAGCATCTTTGGACAGGCAGTTTGAGTTGACGGTTTCTAATAAATTTAATCGAACTCCACCGGGCATGCGTTCGCATCACGCACAAAAAAGCCGGCTTAAAACCGGCTTTTTTGTGGATCATGCGCGCGTATCGCGCTGCGTTCCTGCACTCTGAACTTAGTCGTCAGAGGCTGCCCGCTTGTATTTTTCTTCTTCCATAACCTTTTCTTGCCCTTCGAGTAGCAAGTATGGCTTGGCCTCCCCACGAACAACGGCACCGTCCAGGATGACCTTCTTAACGTTCTCTATTCTGGGCAATTCGTACATGGTGTCCAGAAGTACATTTTCCAATATTGTTCGAAGACCACGAGCTCCGGTTTTGCGCTCCAAAGAATTCTGAGCTACTGCATGAAGCGCGTCTTTACGGAACTCAATATCAACTTCTTCCATAGCCAGTAGTTTTTGATACTGCTTCGTGATCGCATTTTTAGGCTCGATGAGGATACGAACCAATGCATCTTCGTCTAGCTCTTCAAGCGTGGCCACTACCGGCAAACGACCCACAAATTCTGGAATCAGACCGAAACTGATGAGATCCTGTGCTTCGCAATCCATAAGCATTTGACCGATATTGCTGGAGTCGTCTTTAGACTTCACTTCAGCGGCAAAGCCAATGCCGCCTTTGTCGCTGCGGTTTTGAATTATTTTTTCCAAACCGGCGAATGCACCACCACAAATAAACAGGATGTTTGAGGTATCAACTTGTAGAAATTCCTGCTGAGGGTGCTTGCGCCCGCCCTGAGGAGGTACCGAGGCAATCGTGCCTTCAATCAATTTCAACAACGCCTGCTGAACACCTTCGCCTGACACATCACGTGTGATGGACGGGTTATCCGACTTGCGCGATATCTTATCGATCTCATCGATGTAGACAATACCCGTCTGGGCCTTCTCAACATCGTAGTCGCACTTTTGCAAAAGCTTCTGGATGATGTTTTCAACATCTTCACCGACATAACCCGCTTCCGTTAGCGTGGTTGCATCTGCAATGGTGAAAGGGACATTGAGGGTGCGTGCCAATGTTTCGGCTAACAGGGTTTTACCTGACCCTGTTGGGCCGATCAGCAAAATATTACTCTTCGCGAGCTCTACATCACCTTTCTTGTCTTTGTATTCCAATCGCTTGTAGTGGTTGTATACCGCTACCGACAAAATGCGCTTGGCTTTCGCCTGCCCAATAACGTATTGATCGAGCAATTCGTTGATTTCATGAGGTTTGGGAAGCGAACTCTCTTCGTCACTTGTCTGCTCCTGCATTTCCTCTGTAATGATGTCATTACACAGATCCACACACTCATCGCAAATAAATACAGAAGGACCTGCAATGAGCTTGCGAACCTCATGCTGGCTTTTTCCACAAAAAGAACAATACAGCAGCTTGCCGTCGTCTTTTTTGTCTTCCTGATCACTCATGCTTCACTAACCTCTGGCTTTCCAACACATTGCCGTGTTTCCCAATAAGATTCAAGCACCAAAGTCGCACCGGAATCTGGGATGTTGGGCGGATCACACTCTCAAACCGGATGATATGTCCGGCTTTCACTTATCCAACTGTCTTTTACAACTAGTCTTCAGAGTCCGACGTGTTACCACTACTCGCTACATCGACTTCTTCGTCACGGGTCTGGACGATTCTATCTACGAGGCCGTATTCAACAGCATCTTCAGCCGTCAGAAAATTGTCGCGCTCTGTGTCTTCTTTTACTTTTTCAACACTCTGACCGCTATGTTGAGCCATCAGCTTGTTCATTCTCTCTTTTATCGACAGAATTTCGCGAGCATGAATATCAATATCCGTGGCCTGTCCCTGAAAACCGGCCGAAGGTTGGTGAATCATTACACGAGAATTAGGCAAAATGAAGCGCTTACCCGGTTCACCAGCATTTAACAAGAAAGCACCCATGCTGGCAGCTTGCCCAATACAGAGAGTGCTGACGTTAGGCTTAATGAACTGCATGGTGTCGTAAATGGCCATTCCGGCGGTGACAGAACCGCCTGGTGAATTAATGTACAGAGAAATATCCTTGTCGGGATTGTCAGACTCTAGAAACAGTAGCTGAGCCACTATTAGATTGGCCATATAGTCCTCAACCTGACCAACCATGAAAATTACTCGTTCCTTGAGTAGACGCGAGTAAATATCATAGGAGCGCTCGCCACGCGACGACTGCTCAACGACCATGGGTACCAAGCCGCCCGCAGCAGATGGGTCGCCAGCTCCAAAGGCTGAGTTACCGAATGTGCCAGGCAATGAGCCGGTGAAACCCCAAGTAGGACCTGAATTCATTATTAGCTGTTCTCGCTCTCTGCCGCAGCTGTTGGCTCCGACGGGTTCATGATGTCTTTAAATGTAGTCGGTTCATCGCTAACTGTCGCTGCATCTAAGACGGATGTAGTGACAGCATCTTCAAGAACCAGGCCTTCAATGTTCTTCAACATTTCCGGGTTACCGTAATAATAGTCAATGACTTGCTGAGGATCCTGATAAGACGACGCTAACTGCTCAACTTGCGCTCGAACTGCTGCTGCATCGGCTTTAATCTCGCTTCGCTGAATAATTTCAGCAACCACCAGACCTAACTGCACCCGACGCTTGGCTTGTTCGGAGAACAATTCGTCAGAAAGCATTGAAGAATCGGAATCCGCAGGCATTTGTTGCATAAGTTGTTCCCGCTGACGCTGAATTTCCTCAGAAACCAGCGAACTTGGAACATCTATAGGGTTTAGATCGACCAAACCGTCCATTACTTGTGACTTCACTTGGTTTTCGACACGAGTAGACAGTTCTCGTTCCATATTTTTACGGATATCGGCTCGTAATCCTTCGATTGATCCGTCTTCGATACCAAATGTACGGATTAAGTCTTCGGTTAGTTCCGGCAGATGAGACTCTTTGACCTCATGAACCGTAATATCGAACTCAACTTCTTTTCCCGCTAAGTGCTCGGCCTGGTACTCGTCGGGGAATGTTACTTTGATGGTCTTTTCATCACCGGCCTTCATACCAACTAGCTGAGATTCAAAACCTGGGATCATGGAGTTACTGCCCAATACCAGAGGCGCTTTCTCTGCTTTTCCGCCGTCGAATTCTTCACCGTCGAGACGGCCGAGGAAATCGATAACGATCTGATCATCGTCTTTGGATTCACGATCGACTGCGACATATTCAGTCCGTTGCTTGCGAAGATTCTCCAACATGTCATCAATGTCTGATTCTTCAACGTTAACTACAGGGCGAGTAACCTTAATAGAGTCGTTGTAAACCGGGTCAAATTCCGGATAAACCTCGAAGGTCGCTACAAAACTGAACCCTGTTTCAGTGTCGTCTTCTGCTGTTTCGCCAGGAACAATCTCAGGCTGCCCAGCCGGTCGCAGGTTCTCCTGCTGTACCGCGTCGAAATACGAGCGATTGATTAAGGTTCCAAGAACTTCGCCGCGAACCTGTGACTCGTAGCGTTTCTTGACGACTTTGAAAGGGACTTTCCCGGGGCGAAAACCATTCATACGCGTGGTTTTACTCAGACTCTGAAGTCTTTCTAGCACTGCGCTGTCAATGTCTTCAGAAGGTAGAGCGACGGTCATTTTACGCTCTAAGCCCTGGGTGGTTTCAACGGATACTTGCATGCTTGCCTCTATTAACCACGATGTTCGACATTGCCCTATTCGGGCTGTTCATCGGGTCAGGTGATGTGCCTGGTACGGCACGTAATCTGGTGCGAAAGGGGAGACTCGAACTCCCACGTCAAAGACACTGGTACCTAAAACCAGCGCGTCTACCAATTCCGCCACTCTCGCAGTGGTACAACCTAAGTCGCTAATTATAGCGAAATCCCGCCAACAATGACGAGACAAAATGTGCATATCAGTCGATGCACTTGAGGCTAAGGTGGGGTGAACGACGGGATTCGAACCCGCGACCACAGGAATCACAATCCTGCGCTCTACCAACTGAGCTACGCTCACCACAAATTTACCCTAGCTATTGTAATACCAACTTGGCCCAACCGGATAGACTCCGATAGATTCAAGCCTCTACCAACACTGGGCTGGCGTCCTACTTAGGTACGAATTTACCTGAGCTACTTCTCAGATAACTGTAATAGATGGTGCGCCCGGCAGGACTCGAACCTGCTACCCTCGGCTTAGAAGGCCGATGCTCTATCCAGATGAGCTACGGGCGCAGAATCAATAGCTACATTTTTATGTATAATATCAATCAATTAAGTTTGATATTTATAAATTATGAAACTTAAAAATTGGTCGGGGTAGAGAGATTCGAACTCCCGACATCTTGCTCCCAAAGCAAGCGCGCTACCAGACTGCGCTATACCCCGATTTAATGACATGACTATCTTGTGGCAATACGCAGTTACAAATCATTAAGTGGTGCGTATATTAATGAGTTTACCCCCCTAATGCAAGTATTTTTTATAAATTCATGCAACAATTCTTCGTCTGCTGAAATTTGAATATTC